>DATJIS010000065.1:0-85547 GCA_035493035.1 Casimicrobiaceae bacterium
CCTGAGCACGTTTCCGAAGCGCATCGCGTTATGCATACTCAGAGTGTCTGTTGTGACGATCAAGCGCGAGGAACCAACGATGACGTCGCCTATGAACCCGCTCGACCATCCCGAGGCCGAGGTCTCGCGCAGCTACTTCTGCCAGCTCACCGGACGTTCTCGAATTACCGCATACCGTCTCGAGCGCACGGATCCGCTGTGGCCTCGACCCGTCCTGCGTGGACGACGAGTCTTCTACAAGGCCGCCGACTGCAGGCGCTACCTGAGCGCGGCGGCGCCACGGGATACCAAGTCTGATGCTCTCAACGCTCACGCCGTCTCGAACAACGTGTCCGTTTGACCTGCCATGGCCACCGAAGGCATCGTCGTCAGCCTCGAGGAACGCGCCAGACATCCGCCTCGCGAGCTACCTTCGACTGAAGATTCCGCGCGCTCCGAAGACGCCATGGCGCTCGCCTTCGTCGCGCGCTACGGACGGGATTTTCGCTACGTCGCGCCGTGGCATCGCTGGATCCGCTGGGATGGCAAGCGTTGGATTCCCGACTCCACAGGGCGCGTCTTCGCACTGATCCGGTCATTGGTGCGCGAAGCCGTCAGCGGCACCCGACACGAGCGCCGGAGCGCTACCGCGGCCTACATCGCCGGCGTCGAGCGCCTGGCTCGCTATGACCAGTCCATCGTCGTCGACCCCAGCGATCTCGACGCCGATCCCTGGTTGCTGAACACGCAGGCCGGAATTGTGGATTTGCGAACCGGCGTGCTCGGTCCCCACGATCCGGCGGCTCTTATGACCCGTCTCACGGCTGCCGCGCCGGCGTTCGATCAGGGGGCAGAGCTCTGGTCGCGCTTCCTGGCCGACATCACTCAGGGAGACGCAGAGCTCTCCGCCTACCTGCAACGGCTCGCGGGATATTGCGCCACGGGGGTGACCAGTGAAGACATCCTGCCCTACTTCTTCGGGGTTGGCTCCAACGGAAAAAGTTCGTTGGCCGAAGCGCTCACGGCCGCCCTCGGCGATTACGCGCTCGTCTTTGCGCCAGAGGTCCTGATGGAAGCGAAGGGTGAGCGCCATCCGACCGAGCTCGCGCAGTTTCTCGGGGTACGTCTCGCCCTGTGTAATGAGCCGAGCTCCTCGGCCACCTGGAACGATAGTCGGGTGAAGTCGCTTACCGGCGATGCAACGATCTCCGCCCGCTTCATGCGCGGCGACAATTTCACCTTCCGGCGCACCCACAAAACCATTGTTGTGGGCAACCACATGCCGAGGCTGAATGCGGTGACGCAGGCCATCCGCCGGCGTATGCAGATGGTGCCGTTCCGGGCCGTGTTCGCTGCCTCTCCCGGGGTCGGGATACGCGAGCGGCTGAAACAGGAAGCGCTGGGAGCGGTGCTGGCGTGGGCCATCGTGGGGACCGCCCAGTGGCTCAGCCTCGGCACCTCGCCCCCGGAGGCCGTGCGGCTTCTGACCGAGGAGTACCTCGGCGAGGAGGACAGCTTCGGCCAATGGCTGGCCGACAAGTGCCTGCGCGACGAGACCGGCTTCGAGCGTTCGAGCGACCTGCATCGCAGTTACCGCTCGTGGTGCGAAAAGAACGGTGTCAGGCCGGAGAGTAACGCCCTGCTCTCCCGCTATCTGGTCGGGATCGGGTTTAGCAAGGAAAGGACCATGGTCGGGCGCTGCTTCCGAGGGTTGCGCTTGCGCGAGCCATGACGCTTATGACGCCTTCCAGGGTTTATCGCGTATACGCGCGCACGCGCACACATACGCGATACGGCGGAAACCGGAACAAGCGTCATAAGCGTCATGGCTGACGATCGATGATGTTCGCCTCACCTAACAGTTGATCGACGTGTCCGATTCAATTCTTACTGCCTCTGAGGCCGCGCGGGTTCTGCGGATACATCCCGTGACTTTGCGGGCATTCGCCGCGACGGGTCAGATCCCGGCCTTCAAGATCGGCCGCGCCTGGCGCTTCCTCGAAATTGACCTGGTTGCTTGGGCTCGCGCACACTATCGACGCGCGGACGCCGTAGGCGACAAGGAGAGTCAATGTCGCTCTACAAACGTCCTGATAGCCGCAACTGGTGGGCTGCGATCCGCCTCCCAGACGGAAGCCGCGTATGCCGCTCTAGTGGCACCGCGAACCGCAAGGAAGCGCAGGAATGGCTCGATCGATTGCGCTCGGACCTCTGGCGCGTCCATCGCCTCGGCGAACGACCAAGCTACACCTGGCAGCAAGCCGTAGTGCGCTGGTGCGAGGAGAAGGCTCACAAGGCCACCGCGCAAGACGATCGCGCCAAGTTCCAGTGGCTGGATCCCTTTCTCAAGGGTCGTTTGCTGCACACGATCACGCGCGACGAGATCCAGGCCATCGGCGAAGCGAAAGCATTGCAAAGCTCTCGCCCGACCGCCAATCGCTACCTCGCGCTCGTCCGTGCCGTGCTGCGGCGTGCCGCGGGACCGTGGCAATGGATCGACAAGGCGCCGGCGATCAGTCTCTATCCGGAGGCGAAGCGGCGCGTGCGATGGTTGACGAAAGAGGAGGCCATTCGGCTCTTGGAAGCGCTTGCCCCGCATCAACGTCAGCTTATGCGCTTCGCCCTCGCCACGGGCCTGCGCCAGGCCAACGTATTGCACCTGAAGTGGTCGCAAGTCGACTTGGAACGTCGCACGGCATGGATCCATGCCGACGAGGCGAAGGGACGAGAAGCGATCGGGGTGCCACTCAACGGCGAAGCGATAGCGGTCTTACAGGAGGAGCTCGGCAAGCATCGCGAAGCCGTCTTCACGTTCCGTGGACGGCCGTTGCGCAGCGTCAACACCAAGGCCTGGAAGAACGGGCTCAAGCGCGCCGGTATAGAAAACTTTCGCTGGCACGACTTGCGACACGTTTGGGCAACGTGGCATGTGATGGCCGGCACCACCGTGGGCGAGCTGCAGGAGTTGGGCGCGTGGAAGTCCGAAGCGATGGTCAAGCGCTACGCGCACTTCGCGCCCGAGCAATTGCGGAGCGCAGCCGACCGACTTGCTACGTTTTGGTCTACAGAAACAAAACAGGTTGCAGCGCAAGACGCTGCAACCTGTTGATGAGTTGGTAGGCCGTGTAGGGATCGAACCTACGACCAACGGATTAAGAGTCCGCTGCTCTACCAGCTGAGCTAACGGCCCACTGCGCTTGACCAAAGCGGCGCACCATTCGTGCACCGGAGGCGAATTATAGCAAAAAGGCGTTCCCCCGCCGCCGAGCCTGCGGTGCTCGCCCGCGTCTTCAAAGGAGCGCGTTACGGCGCAATCGGCGTCGGATCAGTGGCCCTTGTTCGTGAACCAGAACGTGCGCTTGCGCGTGGGATCCACCGCGATCGGCACCCGAGAAGCCTGAAGACCCGACAGCTGAGCGTTGAAGCCGCCGATGATGAACGGAACCTGCTTGCTCTGCGGATCCTGGTTCTGATCCTGCGAAGGAACCTGCACCTCGACGAGGCCGGTCACCGGGCTCGGCGGGAGACCGCCGCCGACCAATTCGATCGACTCGACCTTGCCGCAGAACAGCGCCAAGCGATAGGTCTTCGCAATGCCGAGATTGGTCGAGCAGCTCGTCGTCGAGAACGAATCGGTCGGCGTGTTGGTGCTGAAGTACGTGTAGCCGCCCGTCGATACGGCCGACGTCACGACTTTTTCACCTTTGGCTGCGTCGAGCGGCAGGTAGCAGCCTGCGCCCGTGCCGGTCAGCACCGTCGATTCGCCGGCCATCACCAGCTGTGAATCGACGATCGCACTCGTCGGCAAAACGCCTTTGCCGGTGACGTAATCCATCAGCGTGTAGAACCGGTCGTTGGTCCTCGAGCCGCTCGGGTAGATCGGCGCCAGCGGCTTTTCACGATCGCCCGTGCCGAGAAGAACGGCGGTGAAAAGCCGTGTCTGCACGAGGTCGGGGGCGAAAAAGAACTTACGCGACTTCGTTGAATCGCCGAGGCTCGCGAATTTTCCGATCTTCCAGTTGCCCGAACCGCCATCGCCCGAAGCGCTCTCGAACTCGATGCGGTACACGTTAGCGCCGAGGTCCACGGCGTACGCGCGGTCGATGTAGCCGTCGAAATCGGAATCGAGCAGCCCGACCGCCGCCGGCACCGGCCGATCGGTTGCGAGCGTCTTCAGCACCGCACCGGTGAACGCGTCGAGCACGACTACGGCGTTGCCCATGGCCGTTGCGCCCGGCGCAGTCGCGTCCTCGGCCGCTGCGTCGTATCCCGCGCCCATCACCAGAACGGGGTTGGTATTGCCTTTGACGAGAGCGACGCGCGGGTCGGACCACGTCTGCCCCAGGACGGAGATGTCGGCGTTCGACTTGCGCCACAGCATGACTGGCGACGTCGGTGTGGTCACATCGAACGCGTATAGAAAGCGGCCGCCGCGTCGCATGGTGACGAAGATCACCACGCGCTCGCTGCCGCCCTGAGTGTCGAGTTTCTGATAGACGGTGATTGCGCCGTCGACGAAGTAGTCGCGAGGCAGCGTGTTGGCGCCGGGCGGCGTGACGGGGAAGGTGATTTCAGGATAGTTGTCGCGCAGACGCTTGAAGCGGCCGAGCACCTCGGACGGGATGAATGCCCAGAGCTCCCGGCCGGCCGTCGAACCACTCTGCTCGCCGCCCACCGCGTGCAGCATGCCGTCGTTGGCGCCGTAGAACACGACCGTGCCAATGAGGCTGCCGTAGTCGACGACGGCCGGGCGCGAATGCAGGACGTCGCCATGGATACTCGGCCGTACCGTCGTGGTGCCACCCGGCCCCAGCTCGTCGCCATTGTTGTCGAGACCGCGCACCCATTTGATGATGTCATCCCGCTCGGTCGGCTTGGTCGCGTCCGTCGCATTCAGCATCGCGGCCGTGATGGCGCTATTGCCGACCTCGAACCGATTCGCCGCGCTGGCCCTCAGCGTGGTGCCGCTCGCGCAACCGATGCACGTGAAAACGGGCCGGCTGTCCTGCGAGGTCGCGTACGCCGTGCGCAGCACTTCCGCGACCGCGCCCTTCTCGACCACCTCGCCGTCCGGCTCGTCGCTCGCACTCGGTGGCGTACCCTTCAGATCGTTGACCCAGAACTGGCTGTCGGTCGTCCAATAGCTCGTGGCCGAGGGGTCGAAGAAGCCCGTTACCGCGTTGATCGCCGCATTGCCGAAGCGGTCGCCGAGCGCGAGGGAGTCGGTGATCGGATCGTAGATGATCTTGTATTCCTTCAGGTTGCCAAGCCAGCGCGGCCGCGCCAGCTTGTCCGGCCGGAACATCCCGACGAACACCTGGTTCTTGTACGTGCCCTGCGCGTTCACGCTGATGGGTAGGCTCGCAGAAGCGAATACGCTGTTCGCCGCTTCGATGCTGTTGAAGATGTTGAGGAGAAACGTCTTCAACTGGGAAATGTCGGATGCCGACTTGTACTGACCGCCGCCCTGCGTCGCGATGCCGTTGATGAAGTTCGGATAGAGGCCATCGCTGGAACTGCCCACCACCGCCACCGCGTGCGTGATGATCGATTGCACACCATCCTTGTTCGCGACGACGTCGGCGTTGCGCATGAAGCGCGCGAACTCATCGGCCCAGTCGTTCTGGTCGCTGTTGGTGACGTAGCCCGGTGGATAGGTGATCAGCGTGGTGTCACCACCGGCGGCGCTGAGCAGGGCCTTCGCGTCCGTGTTGTTCTCATTGGGCGAGCCGTTGCTCACCCAGATGATGTTGTTGGTGCCGCAGCCGGACCCCGGCGCGCCGACGTACAGATTGTTGAACACGGCCATGTGATCCCATTTGGTGCCCAGCGTGCCGTGATACGGCTTTTTCTTCGCGAACATCAGGTAGGCCTCGTACATGGCCTGCGCGTACGGGCCGTTGTTGGCCTTGTCGTCGCCGATGGTGATGTTCCCCACCACCGTCTTGAACGCCGCCGCTGCGGCGCGATTCAACGGCACGAACTGGACGCGCGGATAGCCGCCCTGCGGCGCATTCGACTCGTTGAACATCATCAGGCCGATGTTGAAGCGCGGCACATCGGGCCCGCTGGCGGGCGGCTGCAGCGCGTCGATCACGTTGTAGATCGCGCACTTCTCGATCGCGAACTTCGTGCCCTGTTCCTTGTTGGGACTGGTGGGCTTCGGTCCGTTCGTCGTCGTGACGCCATCGTCGACGAAATAGCAGTTCGGTACCGGCAGCGACGCGCTCCAGTTGGCCGAGCTGTCCCAGATGATCAGCACGTTCGGCAGATCGTTCTGTGCCGGCGGACGACCGTAGATGTCGATGTCTTCCGCGGCCGCCGGATGCGCGAGTGCGAGCGCGAGCCACAGGGTCACGAGCGAAGCGTTTATTGCCGTGATGCGCTTCATGGTTGCCTTTTGCGCAGCGGTCATTTGCAATAGTTCTTCGCGTCCGACGCGACGACCCGGACGGACACGCCCTGGTGCACCGTGATCGACGTGTTCGTGCGCGTGTCGTTGACGGCCGCGGCGACGTCCCACTCGCTGCTCGCGCACATGGAATCGCCCGCATTCACCGGCGCGCCGGGCAACACGACCACGTTGCCGTTCGAGCCGCTCGACTGCAGGCAGGCGCGATCCCCGGCCTTGTTGACGTCGAGCTCCATGGTCTTGATGGGACGCACCCGGATGCACGAGGGCTGTGGCGTCAGTTGCGCCGTGAGGTCGTCGGCGCCGTCGCCGTCGATATCGCTCGTCACCGGAACGCTCGCGACGGCGGCCGGGCTGGTGGAGAACTCGTTCGAGCTGATCGTGACGTCGATCGCCCGCTGCGCGGCGGCGGTGGCCTGGTGCTCCGACTGACTGTTGCCGACGATTTGTAGCTGCTGGCTGCTGATCTGGAACGCCGACAGCGCGAACCAGGCCGTTACGAAGAGCAGTACCAGCACGACATACAGCGCCGCGCCCCGCTGGACTGGAAGCGGTGTGCCGCTCATGGCGATTCGCGCTGCCCCGCGGGCCCCATGGGGCGCACGACCGAGGTCAGCAGCACGCGGCGATTGCCGTCGTTGGGTCCGGCGACGTAGCCTGCGGGCCCGAGATTGAACTGCTTGCTCTCGGTGTACTGGGCGTCGGACTCGGTGGACCGGACGAGCAGGTACAGCCGCACGGCCATGACGTTCTGCCAGGCGCCGTATGCCGGTGCGATGGCCGCGTCGGGATATTCGAGGTACCGGTCCGGCGTGCCGTCGCCGTCCGCGTCCATGCCGTACTCGACCTGAAGGTTCTCCACGCCCTCGGCCACCGGCGTGACCACGATGGCGTTTCCGAAGAGATCCGCACGCTTCAGCGTCGGTATGGTGTCGACGCCGCAACGGTCGCAGCTCGCCACGTAATACGTGCGCGACACGTAGCGCTTCACGTCGGCAACCGTGTTGCAGTCGATGTTGTGAAGGACGAAATGCGCTGGGTTGTTCGACAGCACGCCGAGGTTCTGGATGTTCGGCGTCTCGAGATCGCACTTCGAGAACTGCAGGTACTGTGAGTCGTTGGCGTTGCCGGGCGGCGTGGCGTCGGGTCCCGCGAAGCGCACGGTGAGCACGGCCGTCCCGTCGACGCGATCCGGCAGGCACGCCGGCGTGGCGTCCGCCGCGCGCAGGCCGTAGATCGGGACCGGCGCGCTCGTGATCGACTTTGCCGGCGAAGTCGGCGGCGGATTGCCGAAGCCCAGCGTGTTAGGCGCGGTAGCGCACGGACCCGGATCCGGCGTCTGCCACGCGAAGCCGCCCGCCGTGGTCGCGAGGGCGTCGTAGTATCCGGCCTGCGCGATGTCGCTGCGCAGCACCTCCATCGCGTAATGCGCGTTCTCCGCAAGGCGCGCGGAGCGCTCGAGCGCCGTGCGGTTGCTGCTGCTGCCGCCGAAGAGGACCGCGACCACGCCGAGCACGAGCAGCGCAAGCGTCATCGCGACGAGCAGCTCGATCAGCGTCATGCCGCGATGCGCCTCGAAACGCTTCGGGGACCGATTCATGGCTTTACAGTGGAGCGCTGTCGGCACGCTCAGGCCCCCAGCGTGGCGATCTGGAACACGGTGGAGTACACGCGGCGCAGACGCTCGTCGCCCATGGCGTTGGCGCCGCACGGGCTGTCCGCGCCGGCGGTCGGTAGCACGCCTTGCCAGGCGACGGCCACGACATAGAGGTTCGGCGCCGGATTGATGATGCAGCCTTGTGCCGCGATCGGGGCACCGATGCCTTTGGTGCCTGTGAGGGTGTCGATGCCGCGCAGGCGGTTGCCCCACTCGCATCGATCGTGAGCGACGATATCCGTCGGATCGGGAAGCGCTGCGCAATCCTCGGCGGGACCGCTCGGCGCATAGGTCGCGACATAGAGCGCGGCGTTCTTCGGGTTGTTGGTGATGCGGTCAACCATCTCGGTTGCGAGCGTCATCGCGACGGTGCGCTCGTAGGCCTCGAGCTCGGCCTGAGCGGAGCGTCCGATCACGCGTGCGAGCGCCAGCATCCCGAACGCCAGGACGATCAGCGCGATCAGGATCTCGATGAGCGTGAAGCCGCGCGCCGGGCGCTTCATGAGCAGCTTCCCGTTGCGAGTCTGGGCACGCCGCTCGGATCGATGCTGAGGCAACGAGATGCGACACCCGCGTCGTGCGCGCTGTCGTCGAACTCGATTCCCAGCGTCCCACCGCCAGTCAGGCGACCGTTGCGCTCGTACACGATCGCGTCCGGCGCCAGCAACACGCTGACGCCTGTCCCGAGAGCAGGCTTCTCGGCGATCTGCTCTGCCGTCGCAACGGCGCTGACGCGCCACCCGGTGGTCCAGTCGGTGCCCGACTGCGGCGTGATCTGCACCTCGGCGTTGCGCTTGATCGCCTCGCTGCGCGCGATGAGCAGCGACGACATGAGATCGGTGCCTGCCGCGCGAAGCCGTTGTCCGATCATGACCTTGGTGAGACTCGGCATGGCGATCGCCGTCAGGATGGCGAGCATCACCAGCACGGTGAGGATCTCGATCATCGTGAAGCCATGGTTCGCTCGCTTGCATACGGTGCGCATGCTGTGCCTTACCAGCAATCGGTCGGCGTGCGGGTACCCGCGCTGTCGATGGTGAGCACCGGGCATTTGTCCTTCGCCTGGTCGCCCACGGCCGTTGCCGTCACGGTGAACGAGGGTGGCGGTCCATCCAGCGCCGCCACGACGAAGTTGAACTTGGGCGAGAGCGTTGCCGACGGGGTCACGTTCAGCGCGGCGAGCGAGGCCGCGTAGGTGCGCTTGTCGACGAGGAATTGGTGCTGGCGCGAGGCGGCGTCGGTGAGCACCGTCTCGGCTTCGGCACGCGCTGACTTGCGCAACTGCTCGAGGTAGGCCGGCAGCGCAATGGCGGCAAGGATGCCTACGATCGCCACGACGAGCATCACTTCGAGCAGCGTGAAGCCGTCGCTGCGACGACGTCGTCGGATTCGGGATTCAGGCTGCCGGACGTACCGCTGGCACATCGAATGCCTCTCGACTGCTCGAGGCAATGACGTGGCCGGCACGTGAGCGCATCAGCGCGCTCAATCCAGCGTCACGACGGGCACTCGGCCCGCCGGCAACCCCGCTACCCGCCGTGCTTGCACGGGCCGGAGGCTTTGCGTCACTGCCTTACGACAGTTTTGCCAATGAACTTTGCACTACGACACGCCGCAGTGCTGCAAACAAAATGCGGCGTGCGCGAATGCAGCCGATAGTCCATGCGAATTGCAAGAGCGTCAAGTCGGCGAGCGACGAACGTAGCGACTCGGCCGACACACAGTCGTGCGACAGACTGTTGACGACAGCTACCGCCAATTTGGAGCGTGGCGCTGCAAATGCACGAATCTTGCACTGCCCGAGACGTCGCCAGTGCCGTTATCATTCTCCCGCGAGCCACAACACCACGCGATGAAGCCGTCAATCGCACGAGAGCAATCAGTGCCTCTTAGTACGGAGCAGGTCCTGCTGGGCCGGCAGCCCATCGTCGACCGCGACGGGCGCATGTATGCATTCGAGCTCTTGTTCCGTGCCGAGCGCCACCCCAACGCCGCGCGCTACTCGGACGACCTCGTCGCCACCACGCACGTGCTGCGGCATGTCTTCGCGGAGCTCGGCGTGGAGAAGGCGCTCGGGCCGTATCGCGGATTCGTCAACTGCGACGCGCGCATGCTGCTCATGCCCGAGACGCTGGACGTGCTTCCGCACGACCGGGTCGTCATCGAGATCCTCGAGTCGGTCGAGCCGACGCCCGAGGTCGTCGAACGCCTGCGCGATCTCAAGGCTGCCGGGTTCGCGCTCGCGCTCGACGACTATCGCGGCCCGCGCGATGGCTATGACGCGGTGCTCGCGCTCGCCGACTTCATCAAGATCGATTTGCCGCGCGTCAAGCCGGCGGCGCTCGACGGCATGGTCGCCGGCTTGCGCGGCTTGCCCGCGCGTCTCGTGGCCGAAAAGGTCCAGACGCGGGCGCAGGCGGACCGTTGCCGCGCCGCGGGCATCGATTATTTCCAGGGATTCTTTTTCGCGCGACCGGTGATCGTCGAGGGGCGCAAGCTGGGCCTGCCGCAGATTGCGCTCCTCCGCCTGCTGAATCTCCTGTTGCAGGACGCGGACACGCACGCGGTGGTCGATGAATTCAAGAAGCACCCGGGTCTCTCGCTCAACCTGCTTCGCATCGCGAACTCGGCGGCGACCACGCGCGCCGCGCGCGTGCACTCGATCGGTCAGGCGATCGTCCTGGTGGGACGCCGCCAGCTGCGGCGCTGGGTGCAGCTGCTGCTCTACACCGACGGCGCGCCCGCCGGCGCGGCGAATCCGTTGCTGCAGCTCGCGGCCACCCGCGGCCGGCTGATGGAAAGCGTCGCCGACGCATTGTGGCCGGGCACGGGCGAGCGCGCCGACCTCGCGTTCATGGTCGGCATCCTGTCGCTGATGCCCGCGGTGTTCGGCGTGTCGTTCGAGGACATCCTGCCCTCGCTGCCGCTGCCCGACGAAGCGCGCGGCGCGCTGCTCGCCCGCGAGGGGTTGCTCGGCGATCTGCTGGTGCGCATCCAGGCGCTCGAGGTCGACCCCATGGACGAGAGCGCGCTGCCGGACGGACTTTCGGCCGACGCGTTCAGCCGCGAGCTGGTCGGCGCGATGAGCTGGGCCAACCGGATCGGATGATGCGGGTGGTGCGAGCCTAGTCCTCGCGCAGCACCGACCAGAGCAGCGCGCCCAAGGCAACGCCGACCAGCAGCGCCGCCCCGACGGCGACCACGGGCTGCGTGCGGATCGCGTCCTCGGCCGTGCGGTAGCCGCGCATCGAGGCATCCTGCATCCCGCTCGCGGCGTCGGCGGCCCAGTCGCCAGCCGATTCCACTGCCCGGCGGGCGCGCTTCATGGTGCCGTTGAGCGCGTCGCGCGCGCCGTCGGCCAGCGCCCCGGCGGTATCCGCGGCGGAAGAAGCGGTGTTCCTCATGGTGGTTTCGTCCACGGTCGATCTCCCCGTTGAAGGTAACGCGATGAATACCGCGTTCGACCGCGTGCGTCAGTAGGACGTTCTCTGATTCGGAGACTTCGGCGCGCCTACGCAGCGCACTCGATGACGTCGCCGACCCGCTCGTCCTCTTCCCAGGTCTCGAGGCGAACGGAGAAGCCCCACAGGCGCCGCAGATGCGCGACGACCTGCGCGGCCGACTCGGTGAGCGGGCGCCCGCGCCGCCGGATGTGCCGGAGGGTGAGCGAGCGGTCGCCGTCCCTGTCGTAGCGCACGATCTGCACGTCCGGAACGCGCGTCTCCTGCGCGTGCTGCTGCGAGAGCAGCTTGCGCAGCCGGCGGTAGCCGTGCTCGTCGTGGATGCTGTCGACGACGAGCGTCGGCTCATCGGCGTGGTCCGCGATCGCAAACAGATGGAACTCGCGCATCAGCCGCGGCGACAGGTATTGCGCGATGAACGACTCGTCCTTGAAGTTGCGCATCGCGAAGTCGAGCGTCTTCTGCCAGTCCGTGCCCGCGAACTGCGGGAACCACTCACGGTCCTCCGCGTCGGGCGACTCGCAGATGCGCTTCAGGTCCGAGAACATGGAGAAGCCGAGCGCGTACGGATTGATGCCGCCGTAGTGCTGGGAATCGAACGCCGGCTGCGCCACCACGTTGGTGTGGCTCTTCAGGAATTCGAGCATGAAGCCGTCGTCGACCAGGCCCTGCTCGTGCAGGCGATTGAGGATGGTGTAGTGCCAGAACGTGGCCCAGCCCTCGTTCATCACCTTGGTCTGCGCCTGTGGATAGAAGTATTGGGCGAGCTTGCGGACGATGCGCACGAGCTCGCGCTGCCACGGCTCGAGCCTCGGCGAATGCTTCTCCACGAAGTACAGGATGTTCTCCTGCGGCTCGCCGGGAAAGCTCGCCGCGATGTCTTCGTCGGGCTTTGCGGGCGCCTCGGGGACGGTACGCCAGAGGTCGTTGAAGCTGCGCTCCTTGTGCTCCTCGCGCGCTTTCAGCCGCGCCGTCTCGATCTTCAGCGTAGGCGCCGCCGGGCGCCGGTAGCGGTCGACACCGTGGGGCATGAGCGCGTGGCAGGCGTCGATCACTTCCTCGACCGCGGCCTCGCCGTGGCGTTCCTCGCATTCCATCACGTAGTGGCGCGCGAACACGAGGTAGTCGAGGATCGCGTCGGCGTCGGTCCACTGGCGGAACAGCTCGTTGCCCTTGAAGAACGAGTTGTGGCCGTAGCTCGCGTGCGCGATGACGAGCGCCTGCGTCGTCATCGTGTTCTCTTCCATGAGATACGCGATGCACGGATCGGAATTGATCACGATCTCGTACGCGAGGCCCTGCATGCCGCGCCGGTACGCCTGCTCGTTGCGGATGAACTCCTTGCCGTACGACCAGTGCGGATAGCCGAGCGGCAGCCCGCTGCTCGCGTACGCGTCGAGCATCTGCTCCGAGGTGATGATCTCGATCTGGTTCGGGTACGTGTCGAGATTGAACTCGCCGGCGACGCGCGCGATCGCCGCGTGATAGCGCTCGAGCAGATCGAAGTCCCAGTCGGCGCCGTGCGAGATCGCGCTCATCGCGTAGCCTCCCTCGCCGCTCGCCGTAGGGCGCTCATGCCGTGACCGCCTCTTTGCGGAAGAGCTCGCGGAACACGGGATAGATCTGGCCGCGGTCCGACGCGCGCTTCATCGCGAAATTGCGCGTCGCCTCGGCGACGCGGCCGTACTCGGACCACAGCGACGACGAATGCTCGCTCTCGCCGGAGCTCGACAGCTCGAGGTACGTGTAATAGCGGGTGTTCGGCAGCAGCTTGTCGCGCAGGAAGCGCGCGCTGCGCGCAGGGTCGGCGCCGAACGCGTCGCCGTCGGACGCCTGCGCCGCATAGACGTTCCAGCCACTGCCGTAGCGCGCGCGGCGGATCTCGTCGGCGAGCTCCAGGGCGGAGAGGACCACGGTGCCGCCGGTGCGGGTGTCGTGGAAGAACGTGTCCTCGTCGACCTCCTCGGCATCGTCGGTATGACGGATGAACACCAGATCGACCTCGCCGTACTTGCGAGTGAGGAAGAGATAGAGCAGCGTGAAGAAGCGCTTGGCGAGGTCTTTCTTGTCCTCGTCCATCGAGGCCGACACGTCCATGAGGCAGAACATGGCCGCCCGCGAGATCGGCTCGGGGCGCAGCACGCGATTGCGATAGCGGAGATCGGGCTCTTCCAGGAACGGCAGGCGGCTGCGCCGGCTGCCGAGTCGCAGGAGCTCGGTGTACAGACGCGCGGCTTCGTCGGAGTGACCCACGGCGAGCGCGGTCTTGAACTGCGCTTCGATGTCCTGCATCTCGCGGCGCAGGCCGCCGCCGAGCGCGATACGGCGGGCGAGCGACTGCGACAGGGTGCGGATCACCGCGAGATTGGCCGGCGTGCCGCTCTTGGCGTAGCCCGCGCGCACGCTGGTGTGCTTCTCGGCCTGGCCGAGCTCGGTGCGCATGAGATTCGGCAGCTCGAGGTCGTCGAAGAAGATCTGCATGAACTCTTCGCGCGACAGCGAGAACACGAACTCGTCCTGCGCGTCGCCGTCGCCGCCCTCGCTCCCGCGCCCGCCACCCTGACCGCCGCCATCGGGCCGCGGGATGCGGTCGCCGGCCGCGTACTCCTTGTTGCCCGGCAGCACGAACTCGCGATCGCCCCCGCGCCCGAAGCCGAACGTCGGCTCCGAGATGTCCTTGCGCAGCACGCGAACCTCGCCGCCCCGCTCCATGTCGGTCAGGCTGCGCTCGCCGATCATCTTCTTGACCGCGCCCTGGATCTGCGACTTGTACCGCCGCAGGAACCGCGCGCGGTTCACGTCGCTCTTGCCGCGGCTGTTGGGGCGTCGGTCGATGAGCTGGAACATGAGTCTTTCCCTCATCGCCAGCGCACGGTCAGGACGACTTGTGCACGCGCAGGTACCACTCGGCGAGCAGGCGGACCTGCTTCTCCGTGTAGCCCTTGGCGACCATGCGGGCGACGAAGTTCTGATGCTTCTCCTTCTCGTCGGCCGAGGCCTTCGCGTTGAACGAGATCACCGGGAGCAGGTCCTCGGTGTTGCTGAACATCTTCTTCTCGATCACCTCGCGCAGCTTCTCGTAGCTGTTCCACGTGGGGTTGCGCCCGCCGTTGTTGGCGCGGGCCCGCAGCACGAAGTTCACGATCTCGTTGCGGAAGTCCTTCGGGTTGGCGATGCCCGCCGGCTTCTCGATCTTCTCCAGCGCGGCATTCAGCGCGGCGCGGTCGAAGCTCTCCCCGGTCTCCGGATCGCGGTAATCCTCTTCCTGGATCCAGCAGTCGGCAAAAGTTACATAGCGGTCGAAGATGTTTTGACCATACTCGGCGTAGGACTCGAGGTACGCCGTCTGGATCTCCTTGCCGATGAACTCCGCATAACGCGGCGCCAGGTAGCCCTTGATGTGCTCGACGTGGCGGCGGCGGATGTCGTCGGGCAGGTCCTCGCGCGCGAGGCGCTGCTCCAGCACGTACATCAGGTGGACCGGGTTCGCGGCGATCTCGGTCTGGTCGTGGTTGAAGACCGCCGAGAGGATCTTGTAGGCGAACCGGGTCGAGAGGCCGTTCATGCCCTCGTCCGGGCCGGCGTAGTCGCGGTACTCCTGGATGGTCTTGGCCTTGGGGTCGACGTCCTTCAGCGTCTCGCCGTCGTAGACGCGCATCTTGGAATAGATGCTCGAGTTCTCGGGCTCCTTCAGGCGCGTCAGCACCGAGAACTGCGCCATCATCTCGAGCGTGCCCGGCGCGCAGGGCGCCTTGGCGAGCGAGGAATTGGCGAGCAGCTTGCGGTAGATCTTGACCTCTTCCGAGACCCGGATGCAGTACGGCACCTTGACGATGTAGATCCGGTCGAGGAACGCCTCGTTGTTCTTGTTGTTGCGGAAGCTGTGCCACTCCGACTCGTTCGAGTGCGCCAGCACGATGCCGTTGAAGGGAATCGCCGAGAAGCCCTCCGTGCCCTTGAAGTTGCCTTCCTGGGTCGCGGTGAGCAGCGGATGCAGCATCTTGATCGGCGCCTTGAACATCTCCACGAACTCGAGCAAGCCCTGGTTGGCGAGACACAGGCCGCCGGAATAGCTGTAGGCGTCCGGATCGTTCTGAGAATGGTGCTCGAGCTTGCGGATGTCGACCTTGCCGACGAGCGACGAGATGTCCTGGTTGTTCTCGTCGCCGGGCTCCGTCTTGGTGATCGCCACCTGGCGCAGCACGGACGGGTTGATGCGCACCACGCGGAACCTCGAGATGTCGCCGTCGTACTCCTGGAGCCGCTTCACGGCCCACGGCGACAGGATGCCGGACAGGTAGCGTCGCGGAATGCCGTACTCGGACTCCAGGACCGCACCGTAGCGGTCCGGCGGGAACAGGCCGAGCGGTGTCTCGTTGACCGGAGAGCCCTTGAGCGCGTAGATCGGCCTGCTCTCCATCACCTGCTTCAGGCGCTCGGCGATGGACGACTTGCCGCCGCCGACGGGACCGAGCAGGTAGAGGATCTGCTTGCGCTCTTCCAGCCCTTGCGCGGCATGCTTGAAGAACGCGACGATCTGGTCGATCGCGTCCTCCATGCCGAAGAATTCGGAGAACGCCGGATAGCGGCGGATCACGCGATTGCCGAAGATGCGGGCGAGCCGCGGGTCGTTTCGCGTGTCGACGAGCTCGGGCTCGCCAATGGCCTCGAGCATGCGCTCGGCGGCGGTTGCGTAAGCGGACGGGTCTTTCCTGCAGAGCTCGAGATACTCGTCGAGCTCCATCTCCTCGCCTTGCGTGGCCGAATAATTCGACCGGAACTGCTCGAGCAGCGTGGACATCTTCCCTACCCCCAATCGGCGTTGCAGCAGGATGCCGGACATCGGCCTTGCTTTTCCGCTCCCGGCACACGAAGCGGCTTGCCTCTTGGTATTTAACTCAGTGTAGCCAGCGAACCCCGCAATTCAACCAACCGCGACAAACGCCACCGCGCGCTGAAGGAGCGTTGCGCCGGCGTGCGGTCGACATCTCCATAAACGCATTCACCATGGAATGCGTGTACTTGGGGGTGTCGCCTCGCTACACGGCGCCACTGCTGCATAACGCGTGCCAACGCGCGCGTGGACGCTGTCCGCGTCGGAAGGACGCCGCACGCATCGTTGACCTGGCGGGGTGCGCGGCGGTGCATGCAGGCCGTTATCGGACAAACGCGAAGCCGCGCCCCTCCTTGCAACCTACAGGACGTGCAAGGTTGATGAACCGGGCAGGAAACGGATACCCGCCGCGTTCGCCGACGTCCGGTCGGCGCCGGTGCGCGTCAAACGACGTCGGACCCGATGTCGGGACGACCCGACAGCCACCCGTGGTGAAAGTGACGCCGGGCGTCACGGCTCACCGGGATTGATGCACTGTCAGCGATGACGCGCGACGACTGCCAGCACCATCGCGGCGTGTGGTCGGCGCGGTGAAGAAAGAAATTGCAGGCGAAAGACGCTTCTCATTCGTGCATGCCCGCGCGGCAGCCGCGTCGATCGGACAGCGCTGGTAAGGCGTCGAACGCGCTCACTCACCGACGGTGAGCGGCGAAAGTGCTCCTGCGTGAATTGCGGGCGGCGCCGGACGCGGGGTGCCGCGCGGCGGCGAACCGCCTGGCACCTACGCGCGATAGAAGTACGGATCGAGCACCGACACTTCGGTGATCGCGTCCACCGGCAGCTGGTTGCGCGACGCGACCCGTCGGATCGCCTCCGGCGATGGACCATCGTAGATGCAAAAAGTCTTCGTGTGATCGGGGCTCACGTACGAATGCAGCCAGGTGACGCCGTCGGCGGCGTTCACCTCGACGACCGCCTGGCACATCCTGGCCCCTTCGCCCGTGTGGGGAACCGAAAGACCACCCGGGAACGTGCGTTGAACCATATAGCGCGGCATGTGGAGCTCCTTTGAAGGGCCGGTCCCGACATGGGATCGTGGCGCCAAGGTTATGCGCCGCGCCTGGGCACGGCTACGGCACCGATGCCTATATCGGTGAGGTGCGCTGCCTATTCTCGAGGCAGGATGCCCAGACGACGCGCCGCCGCCACCGCCTCGGCGCGCGAGGCCACCTCGAGCTTGGCGAGGATGGATTCAAGGTGATGGTCTACGGTGCGCGCCGAGCGAAAGAGACGCGCCGCGATCTGCGCGTTCTGGCAACCCTCGGCAACGAGCGTGAGAACCTCGATCTCGCGCTTCGTCAGGCCGGCGGGGTTGGTGCGGGTGGAAGGGCGCGGGCCGCGCGCAATGTCCCGCGCGCCCGACGCGCGAAGACGCCGCCGGACGCGGTCCGCGAGCGGTTGCGCACCGAGCGGAACCAGGACCGCCAGCGCCTCCCGCTGCGCCGCCTCGTCGCCGTCGGCCAAGGCACGCGCCTGCTCGTAGGGGCATCCGATCCGCGCCCACGCGCTTGCCGCCTCCGCCCAGCGTCCGGCGATCTGGAGCGCGTACGGCTCTGCGCAGCCCTCGGGCGCGCGGCGCATCGCGCCCGCCTTCCACAGCCAGAATGCGAGCTCGCCGATGAACCAGCGGTGACGCTTGCGGGCGGCGAGCTCGTACACCGCTTCCGCCTCGTTCACGACGAGGGACGGGTCGCCGTCGAGCCACGCTGCCTCGGCACGTGCCGCTCTCACGGGCGCAAGCCGCTGGATGGTGCCCGATTGCGCGGCCAGCGCCAGCGATTCGTCCAGCAGCGCGCGCACGCCCGGGTCACCGCGGCGCGTGCGCAGCCGCGCCAGCGCGCACAGCGCCATGACGCGATTGGTGGACCCTGCGACCTCGCGCGCCAGCACGTCGTTGGCGCGCTCGCCGGCTGCGTCCCAGCGTCCGCGGTAGACATCGCAAAGGGCCTGCCACGCCTGGATGTAGCCGGTGATGCGGTCGAGGTCCCGCGCGCCGGCAAACGCGAGGCCCTCGGCGAGATAACGATCGGCATTGGCGAACTCGTACATTTCGCCCGAGCCGGACCCCAGCATCACGAACGCATCCGCCACCGCGACGCCGCCGTCGGGAAGCGCCTTGGCGAGCTCGAGGCTCGTGCGCAGATGATCGCAGCCGCGGGGATAGTCGACGAACAACAACGCCGCCCCCATCGTCTTGTGCGCCGCGGCAAGGGTCTCGGTGTCCCCCAGCGGCTCGGCAAGCGCGATCGCTGCTCGGCCGTGCGCGATCGAATCGTCATAGTCGCGGTTCAGCATCCGCACGTACGACTCCGTCGCGTGCGCCCGGGCCAGGTGCGGGCCCGGAGGCAGTCCTTTCGCGAGCTCCAGCGCCCGGCGGCTCGCCTCCTCCGCCTCGGCGTTGCGCAGCGCCCGCACGAGGGGCATGGCATGCGCGGCGAGCGCGATGGCCTGTCGCGACGCATCGCCCGCGCGCTCGAACAGCGCGATGGCGCGTTCACGCGCGGCGATCGCGTCGGCGAACTGGTTGATCTCGAAACAGTGCGCCGCGTAGTCGTCGAGGAGCGCGGCGTGATCGCCGTCGCCGAGGCGATCGGCGTAAGCGAGCGCCGCGCGGCAATGCGCGGCGGCCTCGCGGCGTGCGCCGCGTCGCGCTGCTTCGCGGGCGGCTTGCGGCGCCAGGCGCAGCACGGCTCCGGCATCGCCGGCGAGGTGTGCGTGGTGCACCAGGCGCGCCATCGGTGCGCCCGCGGCGTCGGACAGCGCCTTCAGCATGCGGGCGTGAAGCCGCCGCGCGCGCGGCGCGAGGATCGATTCCTCGATCGCGACGCGCGCGAGCTCATGGCGGAAACGCAGCGTCGCGCCCTCGGCAAGCAGCAGACCGGTGCGCACGCACTGCTCCACCGCCTCGAGCGGCGGCGTCAGCACGGCATCGAGCAGGGACAGCTCGATGGCGCGCGGGACGATCGAGGCGTGCTCGAGCACCTCGCGCGCGGCCGAGGTCAGCTGCGTCGCGCGGCCGAGCACGGCGTCCCGCACGGTCGACGGCACGCTCGCGCCCGCGTGCGCGAGGAGCTCGGTGACGAAGAATGGATTGCCGCCGGTTGCGTGATGCAAGCCTGCGATGGAGCGATTCGCGCGCTGCGCCAGCGTCTCGACGCCCGCGGCGGACAGCGCGGGCAGGGCCATTCGGCGCACGTGGCGCGCCGGCAGGTCGCCCAGCAGAGCACGCAGCCGTGCGAGCGAGGCGTCGTCATCCCGATGCGTGAGGATCATCAACGCGGGCACGCGATGGATGCGGCGCCCAAGGAAGCGCACGAGGTCGAGCGTCGCCGCGTCGGCCCAATGGACGTCTTCCAGGACCAGGATCGCCGGCGCCGGGGCGGCCGCGAGCTCGTCGAGGGTCGCGCCGAACAGGCTCGCCGATTCCGCGCCGTCGGCGAGCATGCCGCGCAGTCGCGGACCCGAGGTGCGCACGAGATCGTGCAGCGGCCCGAGCGGATGCGGCGTGAGCAGCGCCTCGCAGGCGCCCCACAGCACGTGGTCGTGACCGACGTCGCTCACGAAGCGCTCGACAAGGCTCGTCTTGCCAATGCCCGCCTCGCCGCTCACGACGACGGTCAGGCCGCTTCCGGCGGCCGCGCCGTCACGCTCGCGTGCAAGGGTGGCGAGGAATTCGTCACGCTCGACGAGGTCCGGCAGCGGCCGTCCGGCGGCCGGCCCGTGACGCGCCTTGGCCTGCTGCTCGAAGCGAGCGAGACGCAGGCTCATCGGCGGTTGCGCGCGGGAACCCGGATCGGAGCGAGTGGCGGCATCGCCATGTTCGCGCCGAAGCATAGCAGCGTGAGATCGCGCCGCCCTACGGTGGGCGACGGTCAACGGCGTGCGACGACGGATCCGGCAAGCCGCGCGCGCCGGCGATCACGCACGAGCGCATGCGACGAATCCGGGGCGGTCTTTGCCAAGCAGGCCCCGGATTCGGTGAGCCGAAGCTCAGGCTGTCAGCGTTTCAGCTTTTCAGGCGGCCCAGCACGTAACCGACGCCAAGGGCGATGCCCACGGCGACGAACGGCCGCTGCCGGATGTAATCGGCACCTGCATCGAGGTACCGATTCGGCGTTTCGGCGGCCGAGCTCAAACGGGCGGCGGTCCAGCCTACGGCCGCGCTCGCCTGATTCGCGACGTTGTCTACGGCGCCGTGCGCCGACGATCGCGCGGAATCGATCGCGTTCGTTGCGCGGGCGGCGGCGGCATTGGCCGCGCCGCGCACTTGCTTGTCCTCGGTTTCACTGGTGGTAGGCTGCTCGTTCATGGCTGCTCCTGCTCGCGTGGGTCGGTCGGCAGGTCGCAGCATTGCGCAAGTTCCGCGACATGTCTGTCGGAACAGCTCCGAATACACCGTAGGCGTTTCGTACTACGCGCACGGGTCCATGCAAGCGTCGGCGCTTGCCATGCACCAATCGGCACGAACGCCGTGACCGCGGTGCGTCAGCGCGCGTGGCGCGCCACGTCGTGCATTTGCCTTTCCAGGACGTCGACGCGCTGCTCCAACGACTCGACTCGCCTCGTGAGCGTATTGATGACGTCGCTTTGGGTGCGAAGCAATCGCCCCTCCTCGGTCTGCAGGGCGTCCGGGGAAGCGGGCGGCGCGCCCGCGTCGTAGGGCAGGCTCTTCGATTGATATTGCGGTTGGATTGTCTGCGCGAGCACGGCGTACGCGCCCGCGCCGAATACCGCTGACAACAGAATGCCGCCGAGTAGCCTCATCCGTGCCTCCATTGACTGCCGTTTCAAAGGATTTCGACTCGCGCGATCGTCGCGGCGACCCGATGTAACGCACCAAGGCCTGCACCGCCCGAATGGCGCTGCGGACAGCCGGGCCTCGACGATGACCGTCCGGCGAAACGCGAAATCCACCCAAGGGCCTACCGTGCCGGCAGCGCCGCGTCGCAAAGTCAGCGTTTCTCCTACAGTGGCAGCGGCCCCTGTCGGCAATACTAGACATCCAAGACGGACCCCGTTTTGACACAGATCGGAAGCGGCAGGCCACTGCAAGAAAGCGAGGAGCGCTTTCGCCTTCTCGTCGAGACCGTGAAGGACTATGCGATCTTCCCACTAAAGATGGCATGCTCGACATGAGTGGCGGCGCGAAGATCACCGTGACAATGGATTCGGACGTGATAGCCATCGAAGGCGCGCACCTCCAGGTCAGGCGGTAGGTATCGACGTCATCGTCTGTCGAGGCAGTCGCGTCCGTCCATGGAAACGTCGCGTTCGTCTATCGATACGACGTGAATGACGCGTTCCAGGCCGGCGGTCGGCCGAGCGAGCAGTCCATCCTTCGGCCCGCCGGTGTGCGCGCGACCACCTGGTCCCCGACTGGGATGGCCATGAAGTCTGCCGGACCGGCGCACCAGCGTGGACGCCGTTTTGGCGGAAGAGGTGAGAGTCGAACTCACCGAGGACGCCGTTGGACGCCCTCCGCCGGATTTGAAGTCCGGGCACCCCACCGGGGATGTTTCTCTTCCGTTTGCAGCGTTATGGTATCGCGCGCGTGAAGCCCTCCAGCGCGGCGAGCGCGTCGTCGACGTCTTCGAGGCAGCGGCAATCGAGCAGCAGGGCGTGACCTTCGATCCGACCGAGGATCGGCACGTCGAGCCCGCGCAGCAGCGCGTGCAGTCGCGTGACGTCGCGATCGCGTTGTCGCCGCGAGGCCGTGCTCACGATCCGAACCGCGACGCTCGGCAGCACGTCGACGGGCAGCGCGCCGCTGCCGATCTGGCTCCGGCATTCGGCGACGTCGACGACGTACGGCGGCGCGAGGCGTGCGGCGAGCGCATCGGCCAGCCGGCGCGCGACCGGCGCGATCTGCTCGCGCGTGCGCGCGAGCATGCGCAGGGTCGGCAACGTCTGCGACAGACGCTCGGGATCGAGGTGCAGCCTCAGCACCTCGGCGAGCGCCGCGAGGGTGAGCTTGTCCACCCGTAATGCGCGCTTCAGCGGATTGCGCCGCATGCGCTCGACGAGGTCGGCGCGCCCCGCGACGATGCCGCACTGCGGCCCTCCGAGCAGCTTGTCGCCGCTGAACGTGACGAGATCGGCGCCGGCGTCGAGCGTCGCGCGCACCGTCGGCTCGTACGGCAGCCCCCACTCGCGCATGTCCAGCAACGTGCCGCTTCCGAGGTCGACCGCCATCGTGCGGTCGTGCGCGTGCGCGATGCGCGCGACATCCTCCACGTTCACGCTGCTCGTGAAGCCGCGCACCTCGTAGTTGCTGGTGTGGACTTTCAGCAGCAGGCCGGTGCGCACCGTGATCGCGTCGCGATAGTCGTGCGCGTGGGTGCGGTTGGTCGTGCCAACCTCGCGCAGTCGGCACCCGGCGCGCGCCATGATGTCGGGAATGCGGAACTGGCCGCCGATCTCGACGAGCTCGCCGCGCGACACGACGACCTCGCGCCGCTGCGCGATCGTGTTGAGCATCAGGAGCACCGCGGCCGCGTTGTTGTTGACGACCAGCGCGGCTTGCGCGCCGGTCAGTGCGCGCACCAGGTCCTCGGCGTGCGCATCGCGCTCGCCGCGCTCGCCTCGGTCGAGATCGAACTCGACGTTGCACGGGCTGGCGGCCGCGGCAGTCAGTGCGAGGATGGCCGCTTGCGGCAGAACGGCGCGGCCAAGGTTCGTGTGCAGCACCGTGCCGGTGAGGTTGATCACCTTGCGCAGCGATGGCCTGGCGGCCGCCTCGAGCGCCGACTCGATTGCGCTCGCCAGCACGTCGAGCTCGCTCGGCGCCGCGCCGTCGACATCTGCGCGCAAGCGTGCAAGGTGCGCGCGCACCGCGTCGGTCACCCGCGCGCGGCCATGACGCTCCTGCGCACGCCGCAGCGCCGCGGTATTGAGCAGCCGGTCGACGGACGGCAGCGCGCTGCGGTCCATCACGCCGACCCGCGAACGGCTACGTCTGGCGCGCGAGGCGCATCGCGTCCCATCCGGAGGGCAAGTCGACGCGTCGGCTGGTCGGCGGCCCCTGGATGTGATTGCCCATGTACGCGCGCGACTGGTTGCGGCCCGGATCGCCGGCGACCAGGATCTCGATCATCTCGGGGCGGATGACGATGTGCAGCTCGCGCTGCGGGTCGTCCGATGCTGCGTACTCCGCCGGAAGGATGCCGTCCCTGACCAGCCGCTCGAGGCTGAACGTCGGCGTGCTCGTCATTCGCGCGTAGTGCGTGATGCGCTCCGCCGTGACCCTCATGCGGTCGTACAGGTAGCGCCGCACGTCGTCCTTGCTCCACTCGGCCGCGATGACCTTCGCCACACTGGGACCGGCCACGATGAGCGGGTTCCACAGGCCGGTCTTGAAGCCCGTGTGCGCCCAATACGTGAAGCTGCCGCCGATGATCTCGGCCCACTGCTGCACGTGATCCACGGCACGATCGCCCGCGCTGTACATCGGCGAGGTGATCGAGACCACGCTGTGCACCGTGACGACGTTGTCGCCCGGCGCGAAGCCGCGGTCCTGCGCGTACGTCGGCCAGCCGGCCTCGGCCGCACTGTCCTCGTCCTCCGCCATCGCGACGAGAAAGCTCTGGCCGATGCTGCCCTTGTCGCCAGCGCCCGGCGGGATGCGATAGCCGCACACGTTGCGCAGATACAGCCGCACGAAGCGCCCCACGCTGGTGTTCGCCTGTCGGCCCGTGCGCATGACACCTTGGCCGGAATTGAACTCGAGCGCCTTGACGATCGGACCGTTCACGATGACGAGCGGCTCCCATCCCGGCGTCGAGCCGCAATCCTGGATGCGGAACTTCGGGTCGACCATCGCTTCGACGATCGCGACGAGCACCGGCATGTATTCGGGACGGCAGCCGGCCATCACGCCGTTGATCGCGATCGACAGGATCGATGCTTCGCGGCCTTCCTGCGGCACGATGCCGAGGACGTCGTGCCGCTTGCGCGGCGTGAAGGCGAGGAACGCATCCACGCGCTCGCGCGTGGGCGGCACGATCGGCAGTCCGTCGCTCCACAGGTTTCGATGGAACTGCTCCTGCACCTCGTCGAACGAGCCCGAGAATGCAATCGTGCCGGGCGCCGGCTCGGCGGCCGTTTGCAGCGCGGCCGGCGCCTCGCCAGTCAGGCCTTGCAGCAATCCAGGCGCGAGGCTCTCCTCGACCTTGCGGCGCAGCACTTCCTCGCTGTCCACCATCGGCGTTCCGGGATAGACGGCGATGGCGAGCGGAACACCGAGGCCGCGCGTGACCACCTCGGCCTGCTTCAGGAACCCGGACCCGACGATCGACGCGGTCGGAATGCCCAGCCGTTCCACCATCGCTGCGGCCCGCAACACGGCGGGCGTGCAGCTGCCTCATGCACCTATGCCGACAATTGCCGCGTCGGCACCATGTGCACGAAGCTTCTCAGGAATCTGTGCGCTGACCTCGGCCTCGCGTGCGCCGTGGAAATTGCCGAACGTCTCGTAGCCCACGAAGCGCACGCCGGGATATCGGGCCTGGATGTACTGGCGCACGAGCGGATAGATCGTCTCGCCGCGGAAGATCACGTCCCACAGCTCGGCGACCGTCTTGCCGTTGAGATCAGGGATGCGCGGCGCGGCCGCCGTCGCCTGGACCGCCTTTCGCGGCAGCGGTGACAGCACGTCGTAGCGAGGTTCGTTGCTGGCCATGGATGCTCCTTGCGACAGGCGGCTAAAGCGAATTCTTGATGCCCGCCGATTCTATGATGCGGTTGTACTTGTCGGTCTCGCGACCGAGAAACTGCGCGAACTGCTCGGGCGTGCTCGCCACGACCGTCATGCCCTCGTTGTACATCTTCTGCTTGATGTCGGGTTGCGTGAGCACCGTCGCGAGCGAGCGCTGCAGCGCGTGCACGGTTGCCGCGCTCGTGCCCGCCGGCACCAGCATGCCGTACCAATTCGTCATGTCGAATCCCGGCACCTCGCTCGCGATCGGCGGAATGTCCGGCGCGATGGGAGAGGCTTGGGGCGTGGTCACGCCGAGCGCGATCAACTGTCCCTGCTTGATGACCGGCAGCGCCTGCAGGATGTTCATGAAATACACGGGCACGCGTCCGGCCATCACGTCGACGAGCGCCGGGCCGGCGCCCTTGTACGGAACCGACACGAGCTTGACGCCCGCCTGGACATTGAAGAGCTCCGCGGAGAGGTGCGGCAGCGAGCCGATGCCGGCGTTGCCCACGTTGATCTGGCCGGGCTTCGACTTCGCGAGCGCAATCAGCTCCTTCACCGAATGCACGCCGAGCGACGGATGCACCACCAGCACGAGCGGCCCGGACGCCAGCAGCGATACCGGCGCGAAGTCTCTCGACTCGTCGTACGGCAGTGATTTGTACATCGCCGGATTGGCCGCATAACCGGCCGGCACGATAAGCATGGTAAGCCCGTCGGGCGGCGATTTCGCTACGTACGCCGCGCCGATCGTGCCGTTGGCGCCCGTGCGATTGTCGACGATCACCGTGCGATGCAGGAGCTCACCGAGCTGCTGCGCGAGCGCGCGGCCGAGGATGTCGGTGCCGCCTCCCGGCGAGTACGGCACGACGATCTTCATCTGGCCTTGCGGGAACGCGTCGGCCTGGCCCCGCGCGAGCGGCGTTGCCGCCAACGCCGCAAGCGCCGCCAGCACGGCCCGGCGCATCGGTGAATCCACGATCATCACGATCCTCCTCTCAGTCGTCGCGCAACGGCGGCCGCCGCGCGCTCGGCGTCCTCGACGGCGTGCGCGAGCGTACCGCCGAAGCCGGCACGCACCGCGCCGGCGGCGTACACGTCGGGCATCGTCGTGGCGAGCGACGCATCGGGGAGCACCGCGCCGTCCGCGTCGCGCTCAATCGACGCCGGCAGGAATGCCGTCGCGGGCGCGAGACCGACATAGGCGAACACGCCGCTGCACGCAAACACTGCGTCGATGCCGTTGACGCGCGCGCGGACCCGCTCGACGACGTGGTCGCCTTCGATCGCCGTCACTTCCGCATGCGCGGTGACGGCGACGTTGCGATGTCTACGCAGAGCCTCGACCCACGCGGGGCGCGCGGTCAATTGCGCGCCGCGATGCAGGATGTGGACCCGCGAGCAGAATTCGGCCAGCACGACGGCCTCCTGGAGCGCCGAATCGCCACCGCCGACCACGACGACGTCCTGTCCCTGGAACATCGGGCCGTCGCAATCGGCGCATTGCGACACGCCCTTGTAGGCGAGCTCCGCTTCGCCGGGAACAGCGAGCCGCTTCAGCATCGCGCCGGACGCGACGACGACGGCGCGCGCGCGATGCTCGCCGGCATCCGTTCCGACGAGCACGGCGTGGTCGTCGTGCAGAAGGCCGCTCGCCGACTCGGACAGCGTGGCGCACCCCAGATCGGCGACTTCCATCATGAGGGTGGAAGCGACGTCGGCACCCGAGCCCTCGAAGGGACCCTCGAGCGCGTTGATGTTCGTGACGAGCCCTCCGAACAGCGCACCTTCGAGGTTCGCGACGCGAAAGCCGCGCTGCGCGAGCAGCTTGGAAGCGGTGAGTCCGGTGATGCCGGCGCCGATCACGATGACATCGTACGGTTCGGGCATGCGACTCAGTGCGCGGCGCGCGACGCCTGCGAGCGGTTGCTCCGCGCCATGGGCGCGCGCGGCGCGCTCGACGCGCCCAGGATGGGAACGAAATCCTTGCGCATCTTGCGGGCGTCGCCCACGCGCTGCGTGATGCCGAGCCGGTCCAGGCACTCGAGAACCTCGATCGCAAGCGTGCGATTGATCCCCGTGCGGTCGCGAAACTGCGCCGCGATGAACGTTGCGTCGGGCGCTTCGGCAGCCATCGCCGTAGCGACCGCGGCGAAGTCGGCCATGACCTCTCGCGGATAGAAGCGCTGCGGCGTGACGCGAACCAGCTCACCCGTCGCCGCCTTGCGATGCAGGAAGTCGGAGAGCACACTCTCGCGCACCCGCGTGTCGTCGGCGAGATCGCGCAGCAGGCGGCCGCGAAAGCCGGCTTCGACGAGACGTGGCTTCAGGCGCTGCCAGAGCACCTCGTCCGCGCGATTGGCGGTCGCCACGTGACCGGCGCGACGCACGATCGAACCGCTCATCTCGAGGCGAAGCTCGGTCGCCGCCGCGCGCAGCAGCGCCGCGAACGTTTCGGCGGACAGCGCGGGCGCCGCTTCGCGGCGCAATGCCGCCATCTCGATGCCGGGCGCCTGGGGCGAGTCCGCGTGAAAGCGGGCCAGCGTGACGATGACGGCATTCCTGATCGCGTCGACCGCTGCGGCGCGAAGCGCGCGCGGCGGATGCGTCGCGATCACCACGGCGCTCGCTTCCGCTGCGAGGCGATCGCGCGCGCCGGGCGTGAGGTTGAAGGCTCGCGCGAACTGCGCGAGGTCGATACCCGGGGGCGACGCGGCGAGGAGCGCGGACAGCGCACGTTCCGGATCTCGCAACGCATAGGCGTCGAGCTGAGTGGTTCGATCGGCGCGGACGACGCGGCGGCCGGGCGCGAGCGGGTCGAGCACGACCCCGCCGCCGAGCGTCTGCGTCGCCGATGGATCGCGCACGATGAAGCGATCGCCCACGACCGCCGACACGGGCGCATCGCACGCGATCTGCACGATGGCCGATTCGCCGGGCGGGATGCTGCGTCCGCGCGCGATCGCGACGCGCGCTCCGACGTCCGCGGTACCGATATGCAGATGCACCGGGGTCCAGTGTCGCAGCGGCTGCTCGGCACCCGCGAGCATTCGCAGCTCGACGTCCATCCGCGTGGTCGTTGCATCATCGGCGACGATCCACTGACCGCGGCCGACATCGTTGCGCTCCACGCCCGCGAGGTTGAGCGCACAGCGCTCGCCGGCCTGCACGCCTTGCGCCGCGACGCCGGCTTTCTGGATGCCGCGGACGCGGACTTCCATGCCGGACGGCGAGACCTTGAGCCGATCGCCGACCTTGGCCTGGCCGTGGAACACCGTGCCGGTCACCACCGTGCCGCTGCCCGCGACGCTGAACGCACGATCGATCGCATAGCGAAAGCCGCGGCGCGCGTCGAACGCGCGTGAATGCGCGTCCGCCGCCGCTTCCAGGCGCCGGCGCAGCGCCTCCATTCCCTGCCCGGTGAGCGCCGAGACTTCGACGATGTCGGCGCCCTCGAGCCCCGTTCCCGCGACGGCGCTCGTGATTTCCGCGCGAACCTGCTCGATGCGGTCCGGGCTCGCGCAGTCGACCTTGGAAACGACCACGATGCCTTGCGCGACCGCGAGCAGATCGACGATCGCCAGATGCTCACGCGTCTGCGGCATCACGCCATCGTCGGCCGCGACCAGCAGCAGCACATAGTCGATGCCGCAAACCCCAGCGACCATGTTGCGCACGAAGCGCTCGTGGCCGGGCACGTCCACGAACCCGAGTGTTGCGCCGCCCGGTGTGGTCGCATACGCGAAGCCGAGATCGATCGAGATGCCGCGCGCCTTCTCCTGCGGCAACCGGTCGGTGTCCACGCCGGTGAGCGCCTTCACGAGCGCGGTCTTGCCGTGATCGACGTGCCCGGCCGTCGCGACGATCATGCAAAGGCCTTCGTCACGGCGCGCGAGTTGCCGAAGCACGGCACGTACACCGAATGCGTGCCGGGACCGCCCGCGACGATGACGCCGATGCCGTCGGCGGACGGCGCGATGGGCAGCAGTGTGTCGGCCGTGATCTCGCCGAGCTCGCCGCGCCGCGATTGCACGGCGCGCTCGAAGTCGCGCGCGGCCATGCGCTGTCCCGGCATCTTGGTCGCTTCCCAGATCGCCGACTTGAATCGCGACTTCGAATAGCCCCCGCGCTGCAGGATCTCCGCGTGCTCGGGTCCGACGATCAGCCATGGCTCGCCGCCATGCGTGTACTCGTTGCTCGGCGGATGCACGATGGTCTCGGCGAACACGCGCACGACCTCGTCGGCGTCCTTGCTGTGCGAGTTCATGTTCATCGTGCCCTCGGCGCCGACGACCGTCACCGTGCTCTGTCCTGGCGCGAAGCCCCTCTCGACGTGCAGCGGTTCCCACGGGCTGGCCGACGCGTTCTCGGCGCAGCAGAACGAATACCTGCCCGGCTGGCCGTGCGTCGCGCGATCGAGCGCGCCCGGTAACGCGCCGCCGACGTTGCGCAGGACGAGTCGCATGGCGCGCCCCAACGTTGCATTCGTCCACGTGCCCTCGCCGAGGCAGTTGAACGTCGCGTTGACGCCCAGCGTGTTCGAGGCGGGTCCGTTGACGACGATCCAGACCGCGGCCGGATTGGTCGTCGTCTGGATCGCCTGGAGATTGAACACCGGGTCGGCGATCGCCTCGACGGCCGCGATCAACGCCGGCATCACGTGCGGCGCGCATCCGGACATCACGGCATTGATCGCGATGCGCTCGACGGTCGCGGCGTTGAACGCCGGCGCGAGCAGCGCCACGACGTCGGCGCGGCCGCGCTTCACGGCGTCGAGCATGCGCGCGACCCGCGCTTCGGTAGGCGGCACGACGGGCAACCCGTCGCTCCAGCCTCGCTCACGGTACAGCCGGTTGATGGCCTCCAGGTCGTCGGGTGCGTCGAGCAAGGCGGCAGGCGGCACCGTGGCCGCCGACGTCGAAGCCGTCACTTCCCGTCTTCCGCGAGCTTCACGATCGTGTCCACGCAGCCTTCCGCCATCTGCCTCACCTCTTCGCGCGCGCGAAGCCCGAACGGATGCGCGATCGTCACGATCGGCAGACGCGAGAAGCCGAGCTTCGCGGCCTGCGCTCGTCCCATCGCGGCGAAGGCGGTGGAGCATATCGTCACGGCCGCCTTTCCCCGCCGGGCGATCCCCACACTGTCGTGGACACTCCACGACGTGCAGGAGCCTCAGTCGCCGGACCCCGCGATCACCAGGTCGCAGTCGCGCGCGAACGCGTCGAGCACGTCCTCGGCCGCCGGCACCGACGCGGCGCGCTTGCGGTGCCTCAGCACCTGCGCGACGCCGTGGCGCGATTGCAGGAGCTCCGCGAGATCGTCCGTTAGGAAGCTGAAGTTCGGCTTCGAGTTGTCGATGAAGCCGACCACCTTGCCGCGCAGGGACGTGAGCGTCTGCTCGACGTCCTGCGCTGCGACGGGCGGGACGCCCGTGGGATCGTAGAGTTTGATCATGCTCATTACTCCGTGGACGTGATGTGCGCCGTGCGGATGACGTTGCCCCAGCGATCGATCTCCTCGCGCAGGAACGCCTGCAGCGCCTGCGGCGTATCGCCGATCGCTTCGGCGCCCTGCACGCGCAACTGCTCCTTGAGCTCGGGCGTGTGGAGCGACTTGACCGATGCATCGTACAGCGCCGAGGCGACGGCGGGCGGGAGGTGCGCCGGGCCGAGCAACGCATACCATAGCGTCGATTGGTATCCGGGGTATCCCGACTCGGCAACCGTCGGGATATCGGGCCACAGCGCCGAGCGCTTCACGCTCGTGAGCGCGAGCGCGCGGAGCTGGCCAGACTTCACGTACGGCATGGCAGGCAGGGGGCTCGTGCACACGAGCTGCACCTGACCGGCAATGAGGTCGGTGAGCGCTGGCGCGGCGCCCTTGTACGGAACGTGGACGAGATCGATGCCTGCCATCGATTTCAAGAGCTCGACCGACAGATGTCCGCCGGTGCCCGGGCCCGACGAGCCGTAGTTGATCTTGCCGGGCTCCTTCTTCGCCTTGGCGACGAGCTCCTGGATCGACGACACGCCAAGCGATGGATGCGCGACGAACACGAGTGGCGAGCTCGCGACGAGCGTGATCGGCGTGAAGTCGTTGAGCGTGTCGTAGGGCAGCTTGCGCAGCGCCGGGTTGATCGAATGCGTCGTGCTCGCCAGGAAGATCGTGTAGCCATCGGGCGGCGCATGCGCGGTGAGCTCCGTCGCGATGACCTGCGCGCCGCCGCCGCGATTGTCGATCACCACCGGCTGACCGAGCACCTGTCCGAGCTTGACGCCGAGCAATCGTCCCACGATGTCGCCGGCGCCGCCGGGCGGATACGGGATGATCAGCTTGACCGGATGCGATGGAAACGTATCCGCGCGCGCGGGCAGCGACAGCGCTGCAACGGCTGCACCGGCCGCGCGCAACACGCGCCGCCGCTCGATGTTCGTGCAATCGGCGTCCATGACGTCAGGCGTGCGCGGCTTCGGCCGCGTCGCTCACGCGCGCCGCGGCCGCCGCGGCGCCCGCACCAGCCACGCGGCCGAACAGCGCCCCCGAGACGAGGCCCGTGCCGCTCGGGTAGTTGAAATAGAACAACCCGCCGACCATCTCGCCGGCACAGAACAAGCCCGGTATCGGCGTGAGCGTCACGTCGACCACCTGCCCGCTCGAGGGCTCGATGCGCAGTCCGCCGAACGTGAACGTGATGCCGCACGTGGTCGCGTACGCGTCGAACGGCGGCGTGTCGATCGCCTGCGCCCAGTTGCTCTTGGGCGGATCGATGCCGACGGTGCCCTTGCCGTCCTTCACCGTGTGATCGAACGGCACGTCCTTCATCACCGCGGCGTTATACGCGCGCACCGTCTCGAGAAACGCCTTCGGATCGACGCCTTCCAGCTTGCCCGCCAGCTCTTCCAGCGAATTCGCCGACACCTTGGTCATCATGCGGATGCGGTATTCCGACCGCAGCAGCTTGGTGACCTTCGAATCGAACACCTGCCACGCGAACTGGCCCGGCTGCTTCAGCACCTCGCCACCGTACTTCGCGTACGTGAACGAGTGGAAGTCCAGGCCCTCGTCGACGAAGCGCTTGCCGTTCGCGTTGACGAGGATGCCGAAGATGTAGCTGTGCTTCTGGAACTGGTCGCCGACGCTGACGTCGCCGAACTCCGGCGCGTTGAGATCCCATCCGGTCGCGTGGCAGCCCGACCAGTTGCCGTACGAGGCCGCACCGATGTCGAGCGCCATGCGCAGGCCGTCGCCCTGGTTGAAGCGGCTGCCCCGCACCTTGCAAAGCTCCCAGCCGTGTCCGAGGTACCGCGTGCGCATCTCGGGATTCGCCTCGAAGCCGCCGCACGCCAGCACGACCGACTTGGCCATGAAATCCACCGGCGTGCCGCCCTGGCTCGCGGCGACGCCCGCCACGCGGTCGCCGTCCATGATCAGCCGCTTGGCGCGTGTGGCGTAGAACACCCTGATGCCCGCCGCGCGCGCCGCGTTGTCCAGCGCCTGCACGAGACCGGCGCCGCCGCCCGACGCCTCGATCGGCATGCGGCCGAAGAACCGCCGCTTGCCGTTCACCATCGCCGATTGTCGCCCGAAGTTCGGCACGAACTTCACGCCCTTGCCGCGCAGCCACACCATCGTCTCGAGGCTCTGCGTCACCAGCATCTCGGAGAGCGTTGGGTCGGTGCGAAAGCTCGTCAGGCGAAAGAGGTCGTCGAAGAACTCGTCCGTGGTGTTCGTGCCGAAATCGCTCCCGGCGACATCCTGCTCGGTAAGGTCGGTCACCCGCTTGAGATCGTCCACCGACGCGTAAGCGAAGCGCATTACCCCGCCGGCGAACCGGCTGTTGCCGCCGCTCTCGTCCTCCGACGCGGCCTCGAGCATGACGACGCTGGCGCCCTCGTCGCGAGCGGCGAGCGCGGCGCACAGCGCGGCGTTCCCCTTGCCCACGACCACCACGTCGTAGCGGTGTTCTGTCGACTTCAATTGCGCTGTCCTCGTGCGACCGATCCGGTCATGATCAGGTTGGTGAGCGTCCGCATGTCGTCGAGCGACTCGACGTGCGCGATGGCATCGGCGATCGGCGCCACGGCGTCCTCGCGCAGCACCGTGCTCGCGCATTGATCGAACTTGTCGCGCAGCCGCTGCGCCGGCACCGGGTTGGCCGACGTGCGACCCAGCGCCTGCTCGACACGCGCCGTCTCGACGCTGCCGTCGCGCAACGTGATGCGCACCTCGCCGCCGAAATGATTGTCGGCCGCGAACTGCGTCGTGTCGTACGGCGCCACGTGCACCCGCGGCAGCAGCGCCTGCACACGCGCCTCGCGATACCGCTCCCCCTCGAAGTCCGCGACGCCGATGCGACGATCGACCAGCGCGCGCGCCAGCACGTATTGCAGGCTGAACTTGGCGTCGAGGTTGCTGGTGGGCTGCGGCCGGTTGGTGTGCTGCAGCCGGCGCGCATGGATCCAGGCGTCGATGCGTGCGACGTCGTCCGGATCGATGCGACGCCGCTGGACGATGTCGAGCATCGCATCGAGCGCCGGGTGGGTGCTGCCGCAGCAAGGGTACTGCTTGATCGCGATACCCGGCTTGACGATGTCGAGCGGCGCGGCCCAGGCGTCGATCGCACGCCGCACGTCGTAGGTGCCGGGCCCGTTGAACACGTCGAGAAAGCCCTGCTCGTGCTCGAAAACGCTGTCGGGATTCGCGGTGAAGCCTTCGCGCGCGAGGCGCGCCGCGAGGAGCCCGTTGCGCGCGCTGTGGCCGACGTGCAGCGGCTTGGCCATGGTGCCGAAGTTGGACTTGATGCCCGATGCGAACGACGCGGCCAGCGCGAGCGCCACGCTCGTGGCGTCGGCGTCGAGGTTCATGAGCCGCGCGCATGCCGCGGCCGCGCCGAAGGTGCCGAGCGTCGCGGTCGGATGCCATCCCTTGGTGTAGTGATGGAAGTTCACCGCCAGCCCGATCTTGGCCTCGGCCTCGAAGCCCGCGACGTACGCGACCAGGAAGTCGCGGCCGCCGGCGCCGATCGCGTCGGCGAGCGGAAACAGCGCCGAAAGCACCGGCGCGGAAGGATGGCCGCCGAACGTGTTGTTGCAGTCGTCGAAATCGAGCACGTGCGACGCCGTGCCGTTGACGTACGCGGCGTCGAGCGCGCGCACGCGCCGCGCCTCGCCGAACATGAGCGCGGGTCCGGGCGCGATGTCCAATGCGCGCGCCAGCATGCGCGGCGCCTCCTCGCGGCTGCCGGCGAGCGTCACGCCGACGGTGTCGAGTATGCCGATCTTCGCCCAGCGTATCGCCTCGGACGGGAGATCGACGAAGCGAATGGCGGCGACGCGCTCGCCGAGCGCGACGGCGAAGCCCTGCGCATCCGGCCTCATGCCCGCGCTGGCGCGCTTGCTGGAGAGGATGCGCGGCCCGGCGGGTGACGCGGCGCTCACGACTCCGTCTTGATACCCGTCTTGTGGATCAGATCGCGCCACTTCTCGACCTCGGACTTGATGTGCGCCGCGAACTGCGCCGGCGAGCTTCCCACCGGTTCCGAGCCGTCGGTGGCCATTTTCTCGGCCACGTCTGGCAGGTGCACGATGCGCACGATCTCGCGATTGAGCTTGTTCACGATCGCCGGCGGCGTTCCGGCCGGCGCAAGGACGCCGTACCAGCCCGCGACGACGTAGCCCGGCACGCCGGCTTCCTCCATCGTCGGCAACTCGGGTGTTGCCGGCGAACGCTTGGCCGTGGTCACGGCGAGCGCACGCAGCTGACCCTGCTCGACAAAGCCCCGCGATTGCAGCCTCGTGCTGAACAGCATGTCGATCTGGCCGCTGATCACGTCGGCCATCGCGGGCTCGCCGCCGCGATAGGGCACGTGGGTCATGTCGATGTTCGCGAGCGAGCAGAAGAGCGCGCCCGAGAGGTGGCTCGTGCCGCCCACACCGGACGAGCCGTAGGTCAGCTTGCCGGGCTTCGACCTGGCGAGGTCGATGAGCTCCTTCACGGAGCGCACCGGCAGCTTGGGATTGACGACGAGGTAGTACGGCTGCGTAGTCACCTGGCTGATGGGCGCGAAGTCCTTCAGCAGGTCGTAGGGATGCTTCGCGCCCTGCAGCGTGACGTTCACCGAATGGCTCGCGGTGATCATCGACAGCGTATAGCCGTCGGGCGGAGACTTGGCGACGTACGCGGCGCCGATCGTGCCGTTGCCTCCGGCCTTGTTCTCGATCACCACCGGTTGCTTCCACGCTTCGCCGAGCTTCTGCCCGATGACGCGCGCGACGATGTCGGTGCCGCCGCCCGGCGCAAAGGGCACGATGACGTGGATGGGATGCGAGGGATAGTCCGCAGCCGGATCGCTTTGCGCGAAAAGCCGCGGTGCCGACGCCATTCCCGCGAGTGCCAGGGCCATGCGATTGAAATCGCGTCGCTGCCTGTTCATGCCGTTCCCTCCTCTGACGAGCTTAAGAATACCACGGTATACTATGAGCGTCTAACGCCCTCGCCGCTGCTTCGACCGCGGTCCTCATGTCGCACGCCTCGAACGCCCCGCAGGACAACCGCTACACCGTCGGCATCGCGCGCTTCGTGTCGGGCCTGCGCTACGAAGACATTCCGGCCGAGGTGCGCACGCGCATCAGGCTCCTGATCCTGGATTCCATCGGCTGCGCCCTCTACGGTGCGAACCTGGACTGGACCCGGATCCTCCAGCGCACGCTGACGTCGCTCGATGCGACGCGCGCGTGCGGCGTGTGGGGCACGCACGCGCGACTCTCGGCGCCGCATGCGGCGCTCGTGAACGGCACACAGGTGCAGGGGTTCGAGCTCGACGACGTGCACCGCCAGGGTGTTCTGCACGTCGGAGCAGTGGTGCTGCCGGCGTTGATGGCGGTGACCGAGCTGCGTCCCGGAATGAGCGGCCGCGAGCTCCTGACATCCGCGGTCGCAGGTTATGAGATCGGCCCGCGCGTCGGCATCTGCATGGGACCCGAGCACATCGCGCAAGGCTGGCATTCCGGCGCAACCGTGGGCGTATTCTCCGCCGCCGCGGGTGCAGCGCGCGGCCTGCGCCTCGACAGCGAACGTACCGTGCATGCGCTCGGCATCGCCGGCACGCAGGCCGCCGGGCTGATGGCCGCTCAGTACGGCGCGATGGTGAAGCGCATGCACGCCGGGCGATCGTCGCAAAGCGGCCTGTACGGCGCGCTCTTCGCCGAGCAGGGCTTCACCGGCATCGTCAACGTGCTCGAGAGCGAGTACGGCGGCTTCTGCACCACGTTCTCACGCTCACAGGATCGCTTCCGCCTCGAGGAGCTCACCGCCGGCTTCGGCGAGGTGTGGCAGACGATGGGCATCGCGCTCAAGTTCTATTCGTGCGTCGGCAGCAACCACACCACGCTCGACGCGCTCCGCGCGATGCGCGCGGAGCGGGCCTTCCGGCCCGACGAGGTCGATCGGATCGTCGTGCACGGCTCGCAGGTCACGATGGATCACGTCGGCTGGAAGTACGTCCCGCAAGGGCTCACGTCGGCGCAGCTCAACCTCCCTTACTGCGTCGCCACGCTGCTGCTCGAAGGCGAGTGCTTCGTGGACCAGTTCACCGAGGATAAGGTCGCCGATCCGGCCCGGATGGCGCTCGCGGACAAGGTCGAGGTTCGCCACGACCCGGACATCACCGCGAAGGGCTCCAAGCATCGCCACACGGTGCGCGTGCAGGCTTTCCTCCGCGACGGGAGCCTGCTGGAGCGCATGCAGGAGCGCGCGCGCGGCAACGAGAAGGATTTCGCCAGCGAGTCGGACATCGTCGTCAAGTTCGTCAACCTCGCCACGCACGCGGTGTCGCACAAGCGCGCCGACGCGATCGCCGAGTGGATCCTGGGCCTCGACACGCAGGACGACGCAGGCGAGCTGGCGCGGCTCCTGGCGAGCCCGCGGTAGTGTCAGGTCTGCGCCATCGCCTTGCGCGGCCGCCCGTTGCGCACGCGCGGCGCCGCGGACTTGCCGAGCAGGTTCGCGTGCTGGATCTGCATGCGCACGCGCAGCGCGTGACGCACGTGCTCGACGGCCGCTCGCTCGGCGGCGACTTCGTCGCGGCGGGCAATGGCGGCGCACAGGGCTCGATGCTCGAGCAGGACGGCCTTGCGCCGCTCGGCGATCTGCATCGTCGAGATGCTGCGATGCGCCGTGAGCGTGTCGTAGATCGACTGCAGGTACTTGGTGAGGTAGCGGTTGCGCGCCGCGCGATAGATGAACTGATGGAACAGCCGGTTGTGCTCGAACATCATCTCCGGGCTGTCCGTCATGGCCGCCTCGACGCTCACCATCTGCTCGAGCGCCGCGATCTCGGCGTCGGTGGCATTGCGCGCGGCCATGGCCGCCACGCCGCCTTCGAGCACCTCGCGGGCCGCGTAGAGCTCGTAGATCGCGTCATCGTCGACCGAGGCGACGACCAGGCCGCGCCGCGGGATGGCGGTAAGAAATCCCTCCGCCTCCAGCCGACGCAGACCTTCCCGCGCCGGCGTGCGGCTGATCTTCAGCCACTCGGCAACCTTGTACTCGGACACGCGGTCGCCGGGCTTCAACTCGTTGCTGACGATCGCGTCGCGGATCGCCCCGTACGCGACGTCGCCGAGAAGCACGTTGGAGGCGTGCGGCTTTTTCATGCGGGCATTGTCGCACGGCCGCACGTCGCCTTGCAGCCCGGCGCCCGCCAGGCCTGACGCTCGTGCGTCGCTCCGTTCTCATACCGCTGATCGTCGCGTGCGCGCTGTTCATGGAGAACATGGACTCGACGGTGATCTCGACGTCCCTGCCGGCGATCGCGGTGGATATCGGCGAGCCGCCGCTCGCACTCAAGCTCGCGCTCACGTCGTACCTCGTGAGCCTCGCCGTCTTCATTCCCATCAGCGGCTGGATCGCCGATCGCTACGGCTCGCGCAGGGTCTTCGCCGCAGCCATCGTCACGTTCATGATCGGGTCGGTGCTCTGCGCCTTCGCGAGCTCGCTGACAGCATTCGTGGCGTTCCGCTTCCTGCAGGGCATGGGCGGCGCCATGATGGTGCCGGTCGGCCGTCTCGTTCTGATGCGGGCGGTGCCGAAGCACGAATACGTCGCGGCGCTCAACTACCTCACCATTCCGGCGCTGCTCGGCCCGGTCATCGGCCCGGCGCTCGGCGGCGCCATCACGGTGTACACGCACTGGCGCTGGATCTTCCTCATCAACGTGCCGATCAGCGTGCTGGGCCTTTACCTCGTGCTGCGTCACATCCCGGACCTCCGCGAGGAGACGAACCCACCCTTCGACCTGCGCGGGTTCGTGATGTCCGGCGTGGGCCTGTCGGTGATCATGCTCGGCTTGTCGGCGCTGGGCGGGCATCTCATGCCGCGCACGGCATCCGCGGCGTGCATCGTGGTCGGCGGGGTCACGCTGCTGGCCTACGGCTGGCACGCGTTGCACTCGGCGCATCCGGTGATCAACCTGCGTCTCTTTCGGCTCCATACGTTCCGCGACGGCGTGCTCGTGGGCAGCCTGTTTCGCGTCGGCATCCAGTCGACGCCGTTCCTGCTGCCGCTGCTGCTGCAGCTCGGCTTCGGCCTCGATCCGCTCCAGTCGGGCATCATCACGTGCGCCACGGCGGTCGGGGCGATGTTCGTGAAGACGGTGTCGGTGAAAGTGCTGCGCCAGTGGGGCTTTCGCACGGTGCTGACGATCAACGGCACGCTGTGCGCGTTGACGGTTGCGATGTTCGCGTTCTTCACGAGCGCCACGCCGCACCTCGTGATCATCGTGCTCCTGCTGTTCTCGGGGTGCTTGCGCTCCATGCAATTCACCGCGCTGCAGGCGCTCACGTTCGCGGACATCGAGAGCCGCGACATGAGCCAGGCGGCGAGCATCTCGAGCATGGTGCAGCGTCTTGCTCAGAGCCTCGGCATCGCGATTGCCGCGTACATCCTCCAGATCGCCAGCACCGTGCAAGGCCATTCGACGATCGTGACGTCGGACTTCGCGCCGACGTTCATCGCCATTGCCGCAATCGGACTCGTCGCGCCGCTGCTGCACCGCCGCCTGGCCCCCGACGCGGGCGTCGCGGTGTCGGGACACGGCGCGCGCTAGGACCTACGCACAGGGCATGCGATGAAGAGCAAACCGCTTCAAGGGATCTCGATGTCGATCAGCGGTGCGTACTGCTGGCCGCCGTGGTTGTCGCTGTCGAGCACGTCGCTCTGGAAGCGCGGCCGCGGTATCGACGCCTTGAACGCGAGCGCGTCCGGCACGACGAAGAACTTCACCTGCGCCGCCGGCAGCCGGTAGATCGCGGCGACCGCTTCGCGCGTCAGCACGCCGCTCGCTCGCACGCGCTCGAATGCGCCGGCGTCGTCGAACAGGATGTCGATCGTCAGCTCGAACGGCCCGGCGTTCTTGCTCCGAATGAGTCCCGCGAGCTCGCCCAGCTTGGCCATGCACCGCTCCCTCAGCCGACCTTCACGTGCTCGATGGGGAACATCTCGTACGGATCGTCCGGCTCGACGACGTGGTTCACGCAAAAGCGGTAGATCGCACCGCGCTCGATGTACGCGGGGCTGTACGGACACGCCATGCCGGTGATGAATCCGCGCCACTCGGGGATCGGAAGATGCAACGCCTGGTGGCGTGCCATGGATGCGATGGTGGTGGCGATCTCCTGCGTCGACGCCGTCGCCTCGATGACCAGGCACAGCTCATGGCTGCGGATCTCGGTGACTGGCTCGAGCGGGCCCATCGTGCCGTTGCGGCCGTACACGCGCACGTTGAATACGTAGCGCGAAGCTTCGGCGTCGCCGCCGAGCACCTCGGCGACGCGCGCATGCACGCGCTCGGTGAGCCGCGCCACCCATGAGTCGATCTGCCGGATGATGTACGGATCGCGGATGGAGCCGAGCACGATGGTCTGGTAGCCGGCGAGCTCGGCGCCCTCGAGCTTCACCGTGTAGCGCGATGCGGGCTCGAAACGGCTGCCGTGCACGCGAACGCGCCGGTCGTCGAGCGCTTCGTACGTTGCGTGCGTCAGGTCCAGCACGCCGCTCGATTCCACGAGGCGGAAGGGATCGCCGTTCTCGTAGAGGCTGTGCGCGGCGACGCTGAGCGGGCTGCATCGCAACGCGGGATCGAGCGGCGTCAGATCGAAGTGATCGTCGCGCAGCGTGGCGAACATGCAGTCGGGCGACGGGCGCGCCACCACCGCTGCGGCGCCGCACTCGAGGATCTTCGCGGCGTGCCAGGCGATTCCCGGATCGACGCCCATTCGGGCCGGAATGCCCGCGAAGATCGCGCAATCGCTCGATCGTCCCGCGATGATGACTTCCGCACCCTCGTCGAGCGCGCGCAACCACGGCTCCTCGCCCATCATGCCGACGATGCGGATGGCCCGGTCGATCGTGGCGTGGTCGAACTCGGGCGCGGGCGCCAGCGGGGTGATGCGTCCCTCGGCCAGGCGGCGCTTGAGATACGCCTTGTCCTGCTCGGCATGAATGAGCGCCATGGGGAACGCGAGCTTCTCCTCGCGCGCGATCTCCTCGATCAGGCGGCGAAACAGCGCAACGTGCGGCGCGCCGCCCGCGGTGCCCGCGGAACCGACCAGCAGCGGAATGTGTGCACGCCGCGCCGCGAGCAGCATCAGGCGCAGGTCGCGCTTGATCGCGCGCAAGGGAAACGCCGTGCCGCCCGTGCCGAGCGAGAACGGCCCGGGATCGGTCGATCCCGCGTCGCAGCCGATGAAATGCGGCTGCATCGCGATGCCGGCCAGGAGCGACGCTTCCCTGAAGCCCGAGCCGCAAACGCCGGTCGCCGACAGGACGCGTGCTTCGGTCATCCGTGCCGCCCGTCGTGGCGCTTCGCGGGGCTCATGCCGCGTTCGAGCCGGATGGACGCGTCTTCCCGCGGCGGATCACGGTTCGCGCTTCGACCGCACGACGTACTCGCGCTCGGCGTCGCCATAGCGCCGCGCGAGCTCGTCCTCGAGCGTGAACGCCTGCTCGAGCTCCGCGATCCGATCGTAGCCCATGAGCTCGGTGATCTCCTCGATCCCCGCGACGAGGTCGGGCCGATCCGCGGCGTCACCGGTCTCGATGCTTTGACGCATGACCTCGAGCGCCTTGCGCATGCCGGAAACGGCCGCGCCGGTGAGCATGCGCGGGCAGCTCACGCGCGCCACGCCGAGCTCCTTCAGGCGACGCAGCGCAATGAGCGGGCTGGTCGGACGCGATCGGATGCCGAAGCCCATGTTCACGTTCACCGGCGTATCGGGCACGGCGTCGACGATGCGCCGGATGTCGTCCTCGCTGCGAATCGCATCGGGATAGACCATGTCCGCGCCGGCCGCGACGTACGCCTTCACGCGACGAACCGCTTCCTCGATGCCGCCGATCGCGATGGAATCGGTGCGCGCGTTGATGACGAAATCCGCGTCCTTGCGCGCGCGTGTGGCGGCCTCGATCTTCTTGCACATCTCCGCGGTCGAGATGACGTCCTTGCCGCGCATGTGTCCGCAGCGCTTCGGGCTGACCTGATCCTCGATGTTGATGCCCGCGAGCCCGGCCTCCTCGAAATACTGCGCCGTGTGATAGACGGTGACGGCATTGCCGTAACCGGTGTCGGCATCCGCGGTGATCGGAATCGCCACGCTGCGCGCGAGGTCACGGCAGGCATCCACGTTCTCGAGCAGGGACATGATGCCGATGTCGGGCTGCACGAGACGCGTGTTCGACAGCCCGGATCCCGTGATCGCGGCGGTGGAGAAGCCCATCGCTTCCACGAGGCGGACGCTGTAGCCGTCGTACACGCCCGGCGAGACGACGGGCCGTGCATGGGCGAGAAGATCGCGCAGGCGCCGGGCCTTGCTCCGGTTGCTTGTCGCGGCCGTATCCCGGTCGCCTCGATGGGCTTCGTCTGGATTGCTCATTGCGGCTGTATCCCCGTCGCCTTGATGACCTTGGTCCATTTGGCCGTCTCGTCTCGCAGGAACGATGCGAACTCCTCCGGCGTGCTCCATGCAGGGTCCTGGCCGATCTTCGTGAGCAGCGCTTTCATGTCGGGGGATCGCATCGCCTTGACGATCGCATCGTTGAGCCTCGCGATGACCTCGGGCGGCGTGCCCGCGGGCGCGAGCAGTCCATTCCATGTGATGGCGCTATACCCCGGCACGCCGGCCTCGACCATGGTCGGCACGTCGGGAAGCGACGCCGCGCGTGTCGTGCTGGTGACCGCCAGCGCGCGCAGCTTGCCGGCCTGGATCTGCGGCAGCGCCGACGGCAGCACGTTGAACATCATCTGCACCTGGCCACCCATCACATCCGTCTGCGCCTGCGAGCCGCCCTTGTACGCGACGTGCACGATGTCCGTGCCGGTGTCGAGCTTGAAGAGCTCCCCCGCGAGATGCAGCGACGTTCCGACACCGGGCGAGGCGTAATTCAGCTTCCCGGGCGTGCGCTTGGCGAGCGCGACGAGCTCGCTCACCGATTTGGCGGGCAGCTCCGGATTGACCACCAGCACGTTGGGAACCGTCCCGACGAGACTGATCGGCGCGAACGCCTTTTGCGGATCGAACGGCAGGTTGGCGTACAGGCTGGGATTCGTGGCAAGGCCGGGCGTGCCCATCAACAGCGTGTACCCGTCGGGCGCCGCTTTCGCGACGGCTTCCATCGCGAGATTGCCGCCGGCGCCGGTGCGGTACTCGACGATGATCTGCTGACCCAGGTTCTCGCTGATCGCCGGAATGATCGTGCGAAGGAGAATGTCGGAGCCGCCGCCCGCCGCGAAGCCATTGACGACCTTGATCGGGTGGTCGGGATACGCCGCCTGCGCCGGCGACATCACCAGCGCCAGCAGCACGCCCAGCACACGCGCGAGTCGTTTCATCCCGTTCTTCCTCCGTTCGCGGCCTTGCGCACGCCATGGCATACCATGGCATTCCACGCGGTTGTACAATCCGTCGTGCCCTCCGCTGCCCGCACGCTCGCAGAATTCGCCGCCGGCTTGCGCTTCGACGCGATTCCAACGCTCGACCGCACCCGCGCGCGCCAGTGCGTCATCGACACGGTGGGCGTGTGCCTGCTCGGCGGACGCCTGCCGTGGGGCGCGATGGTCGCGGACTATGCGCGGCACTATGGCGGCGGCGGCACGAGCCGCATGATCGGCATGGCGCACACGGTCGCCGCGCCGCTCGCCGCGCTGGCCAATGGCGTCTTCGCGCACGCATTCGAGCTCGACAGCTTGCGCAAGCCGGGCGCCGGCGTGCACCCGGGTGCCGCGCTGGTGCCGGCCGCGCTCGCCCTCGGCGAGGAGACGCACTGCAGCGGCGAGCGCCTGCTCACCGCGATCGTTGCAGGCTGCGAGGTGATGTTCCGCATCGGCATGGCGTCGAAGCACAGCAGCGAGCGCCTGGGTTTTCATGCGCCGGGCCTTACCGGCCCGTTCGGCGCGGCAGTGACCGCGGCGCATGTCCTGGGGCTCGATTCGGCGCGAATGACGCACGCGCTCGGCATCGCGGGGTCGCTGTGCGGCGGCGTGCTCGCGTTCGCGAAGGCGGGCAACGGCGCGATGGTGAAGCGCCTGCATCTGGGCCGCGCGGCCGAGGCCGGCGTGCTCGCGGCACGTCTCGCCGAGCGCGGCTTCGAAGGCCCCGACACGATCCTCGAAGGCGGTTTCGGCTTCCTCGAGACGTACTGCGCGGAATCGGATCCCGCCCTGCTGACCGCGGGACTCGGCGAGCGCTTCGAGACCGCGACGCTTTGCATCAAGCGCTATCCGTGCCATGTCACCGCGCACACGCCGCTGGTGGCCATCGAGTCGCTCAGGCGCGAGCACGGCTTCGTCGGCGACGAGGTCGCGGCGGTCGTGGTGCGCGCCAGCGGCAAGGTGGTGAGCCATCACGCGGACACGAACCCTTCGGACACGATGGCGGCACAGTACAGCGTGCCGTGGTGCGTGGCCGTGGCGTTGCGCGACGATCCCATGGATCCGGCGGCTTTCGGCGAGCGCGGCCTCAGGGACTCCGCGCTGCGCGCGCTCTGCCGCGCCGTGCGCTGCGAGCCGATCGGAGAAGGCCGCGGCGGGTGGGCCAGCGAGGTGACGATCACGCTGCGCGATGGCCGCGTGCTCACGCGCGCGTGCGATGACTTCCCCGGCACCCCGTCGATGCCGCTCGACGATGACGCGCTCGCCGCGAAGTATCGGCGCTGCGCCACGGGCTTCGAGCCGGCCGAGCGCCTGCTCGGGCAGCTCATGGACATCGCACGGATGCCCGACGTGCGCGCACTCGCGCTATCGTGACGACATGAGCGGCGACGAGACTGCAGGACGCGACGTGCGCGACGCGTGCGCGGCCGGCGTCGATGCGCTCGTGCAGTGGGCGGCCGGCACGCCGACCGTGCCGCGTCACGTGCTCGAGCGCGCCGCCAGGGTCGTCGCCGACGTCCTTGCGGCCATCGTCGGCGCGCGCGACGAGCCGGAGGTGCGTGCGTTTCACGCGCGCGTGCTGGCGCGCGCCGGGCGGCCCGAATCGACGGTGTTTCGCGGCGGCCCGAGCGCGCGCACCGATCGCCTGTCCGCGGCCGTCGCCAATGCCGTCGCGGGCGACTGGCTGGAGCTCGACGAAGGCTATCGCGTCACGCCGTGCCACGCGGGACTCTACGTAGTGCCCGCGCTCCTGGCCGAGAGCGAGGCACGTGATCTCTCCATCGATCGCATGCTCACCGTCCTGGCGATCTCGTACGAGGTGGTGACGCGCATCGCGCGCGTATTCTCGCCCCGCGTGCTCAACCTGCATTCGCACGCGCGCTACGCGGCGGTCGGTGCATCTGCCGCGACGTCGCTCGCGAGCGGGGTCGACGCCGGGACGATGCATGCGGCCCTGACCGCGGCCGCCACGCTGATCAACGTCGGACCACGCAACCATCTCGTGAGCGGCGCGCTGGTGCGCAACGTGTGGCCGGCGGTCGGCGCGTGGTCCGGCATGATGAGCGTCGAATGGGCAGCGTGCGGCATCGCGGGCGCGCCCGGCGGCTTCCACGACGCGTACGCCGGCGTGCTGGGCAGCCACGTCGATGCGGACGCGCTGTCGCACGGCCTCGGAGAGCAATGGGCAATCCTCGACGGCTACTCCAAGGTCTACGCATGCTGCCAGCACCTGCATTCGGCAGTCGAAGCGGCGCTCGAGCTGCAGCCGCGCATTCGGGCGCACGAGGCGATCGACCGCGTCGTGGTCGAGGCGCACCCGCTCGCGCAACTGCTTCCCAATCCGCAGCCCGCAACGACGCTGGGCGCCAAGTTCTCGCTGCCGCACGCGGTCGCGGCGGCGCTCGTCACGGGGAGCGGAGGCGCGGATGCCTTCGCGAGCGTCACGCTGCGCGACCTCGGCATCGCGCGCCTGCGCGAGCGCGTGCACATCGAGCCCTACGCCGACCTGCCCGCGCCCCCGCATGACCGGCCGGCCCGCGTGCGGGTGCACCTGCACGACGGCGCGTCGTTCGAGGCGCAATGCCTGAGTGCGCTGGGCAGCCCGGATCGGCCGCTGCCGTCGCGCACGTTCGACGACAAGATCCACGGGCTCACGATCGACGCTTATCCGCACCTCCCCGGCGTGCTCGCCTCAATCGTCGCGCTCGATCCGGCGCGCACGGCGCAAGGCTGGTCGCGCGTCGTCGCCGATTTCTGTTCCTGAACCGTCCTGGAGGACGCATGCAACCGGGCATCTACGGTCCGTATCCGTACATTCCGATCAGCGAGCGCAAGCCGTTCGCATGGCCGAATAACGCGAAGCTCGCGCTGTGGGTGATTCCCAACATCGAGTTCTTCCATCTCGACGACCCGATGCCCGGGGTGAACAACGAGCGCGTCGCGCACGCGCAGATCCCGAACGTACGCAACTGGGCGCTGCGCGACTACGGCAACCGGGTCGGCGTGTGGCGCTTCTTCGAGGTCCTGGCGCGTCACGGCATTCGCGCAACCGCCGCGCTCAACAGCGACATCTGCGACTACCACCCGCAGATCGTGTCGCGCGCGGTCGAGCTCGGCTGGGAGTTCATGGGTCACTGCCAGACCAATGCGCGCCGGCTCAATGAACTGAAGCCCGAGCATGAGCGCGAGGCGATCCACGCGACACTCGCGCGCATCGAGCAGGCGAGCGGGCGCAAGGTCGTCGGCTGGCTCGGCGCGGGACTCGCGGAGACGTGGAACACGCTCGACTATCTCGTCGACGAGGGCATTCAGTACGTCGCCGACTGGACCTGCGATGACTTGCCGTTTCGCATGAGCGTCGGCGGCCGCACGCTGTTCTCGATTCCGTATTCGCTGCAGGTGAACGACACGACGCAGTTCTACAACCAGAAGGCGACGTTCGAGGATTTCGAGAAGCTCGTCAAGGCGCAGTTCGACTGCCTGTACGGCGAGGCGGGCGCCGTGCCGCGGGTGATGGCCATCGCGATCCATCCCTTCGTGTCGGGCGCGCCGCACTGGATCGGCGCCATCGATCGTGCGCTCGCCTACATTTGCGCGCACCAGGGCGTGTGGCGCGCGACGGGATCGGAGATCATCGCGCACTATGCGCGCGCGATTCCGGACCAGTGAAGCGCGCCGGGGTCGCCCAAAGGCGGCGTGGGGGTCGGCCTCGGCAACAAGCGCGAGCGTCTGGCGGCGCTCGAAGGCCCGCGCGGGCGCCGAGGCGCCGACTCGCCGCGCACCGTTCGCGGAGGGTTACTCCGCCTTGATGTTCGCGTCCTTGATCACCTTGCCCCACTTGTCGTAGTCGGAACGGATCAGCTTCGCGAAGTCCTCCGGCGAGCCGCCCGCCGCGACGACGCTCTGGTTGGCGAACTGCGCGCGCAGATCGGCTGAGGCGAGCGCGCGATCGAGCTCGGCATTGAGCCGCTTGACGATCGCGGCCGGCGTTCCGCTCGGCGCCAGCACGCCGTACCACGTTCCGGCGGTGTACCCGGGCACGCCGGCCTCCATCATCGTGGGAACGTCCGGCAGCGCCTGCGAGCGCTGCGTTCCGGTGACGGCCAGCGCGCGCAGCGTGCCGGCCTTGACGTGCGGTGCGACGAGCCCGACGTCGGCGAACAGGATCTGCACGCGCCCGCCGATCGCGTCGGTGATCGCCGGTGCCAGGCCCTTGTACGGAACGTGCACGATGTCGATGCCCGCGATGCTCTTGTAGAGCTCGCCGGCGAGATGCGGCGCGCCGCCGGTCCCCGAGGAGCCGAAGTTGTACTTGCCGGGATTGGCCTTCGCGAGCGCCGTGAGCTCAGCGACGGTCTTGGCGGGAACCGAGGGGTTCACGCACAGCACGAACGGGCTGGTGCCGACCAGCGCCACGGGCACGAGGTCCTTGAACGTGTCGACCTGCAGCTTGGTGAGGTGCGGCGCAATGGTGAGCGCGCCCGCCGCGCCGAGCAGCAGCGTGTAGCCGTCCGGGGCCGCGCGCGCCACCGCTTCGTCGCCGATGGCGCCATTCGCGCCCGCGCGATTCTCGACCACGATGGATTGTCCGAGCGCCTCGGTCAATTTCGGCGCGATCGCACGCCCGACGAAATCCGCGCCGCCGCCCGCGGGGAACGTGACGATCAGCCGGATCGAATGATCCGGCCAGGTCTGCGCCCACGCCGACGTGGCGCACGCGAGCAGCAGGGCGTACACGAATGCAAGCGAACGGCGTCGCGTCATGGCATCACTCCTCCAAGGATGAAGGCTCCAGCTTGAAAACGGCCGCGCTCTCCGCGGCGAGATCGAGGTCGCGCCCGATGCGCCGCGCCATCGCAAGGGCATGCGGCGCGGACTCGCAAAGGAGCGCGAGCTGTGTCGAATCGAGCTCGAGCCCGGCATGGCGAACCGCCATGCGGATGTGGTCGAGCAGCGCGGGATCGATGTCGGCATGAGGGACGTCTTCCCGGGTATCGACCGGCACCGGCGCGGCATCGGGCTCGAGTGCGGGATGGCGCTCGTGCCAGCCCGTCGCCTGCTCGTAGGCGTGCCCGATGCGCAGCACCGTGGCGTCCTCGAATGGACGGCCCGCGATCTGCAGGCCGAGCGGCAGACCCGCGCTCGAGAATCCGCACGGCAGCGCGAGCGCGGGCGCGCCCGTGACGCTGAACATCGTGCCCATGCTCGGCGTCGACCACTTCTGCTGCGCGCCGATGCTCCGATGCGCATCGAGGCGCGGCGCAGGACCGCTTCCGGCCGTGACGAGCGCATCGAAGCGGCGATAGACCGGCTGCATCTCGTCGATGATGCGACGGCGCTGGCGCTGCGCGGCGAGGTAGTCCGCCGACGTGAACAGGCAGGCCGCGAGCGCGCGTCCGAGGAAATGGTGGCCGTAGTCGGCTGCATGGCGGGCGAGATGATGCTGGTGCCGCGCGAAGAGCTCCGACTCGGTGAGGAGCACGCGCACCGCGTAGTACTCGTGCAGCGAGCGCACGCGCACCTCCTCCAGCGTAGCGCCGAGGCCGCGCAGCACGTCGAGTGCGTCGTCGAGCGCCTTGCGCAGCTCCGCATTGGCGCGGATGTCCTCTTCCCAGTGATGGCGCAGCACGCCGATCCGCATGCCGGCGATGCCGTGGCGGAGTCCGCGCGTGAAATCCGGCGGCGCGATGCGCGCGCTCCCTGGATCGCCGGCGTCGTGCCCGGCGATGGCCTGCATCACGAGCGCGACATCCTCGACGCTGCGTGCAAGCGGCCCGACGTGGTCGCAGCTCGCGGAGAACGGAATGACGCCCGTGCGCCCCACGAGGCCGAACGTGGGCTTGAACCCGACGACGCCGCACATCCACGCGGGCGTTCGCACCGAGCCGCCCGTGTCGGTACCCAGCGCGAATGCGGAGAGCCCCGCGGCGACCGCTGCGCCCGAGCCCGTGCTCGAGCTGCCCGTGTAGTGCGCCGGGTTCCAGGGATTGCGCGCGGGCGGCCACGGCAGGTCGAACGACGGACCGCCGTGCGCGAACTCGTGCGACGCCTGCTTGCCGAGCAGCACCGCGCCGGCGTCGTACAGCTTGCCCACGACGACCGCGTCGCGCGCAGGCACGTTGTGCGCGAGCACCTTCGAATGCGCCGTGGTGCGCACCCCGCGCGTGTCGAACATGTCCTTCAGTCCGAACGGGATGCCGTGCAGCGGACCGCGATGCGATCCGCGCGCCATCTCGTCCTGCGCCACGCGCGCTTGCATGCGCGCAAGATCGGCGGTCACGGTGATGTACGCGTTGAGCTGGGGATCGATCGCGGCAATGCGGGCGAGGTGCGCCTCGGTGAGCTCGATCGCGGACAGCTCTCCGGCGCGCAGCCGTCGGCCCGCCTCCGCAACCGACAGGAACGCGAGCGCCTCGCTCATTGCATGGGCACTTTCGCCGTCCGGATCAGATCGCCGAGCCGCTCCTTTTCCGCCTTGATGAAGGCTCCGAACGCCTCGGGAGAATTGCCGACCGGGTCGGCGCCCTCTCTCGCCAGGGCCTCGCGCACGTCGGGCCGCGCGATGACCTTCACCAGCGCCGCATTGAGCTTCGCAACGATGTCAGCGGGTGTTCCCGCCGGTGCGAGGATGCCGTACCACGAGCTCGACTGATAGCCCGGCACGCCGGCCTCCGCCACCGTCGGCAGATCGGGCAGGAGCGACAGGCGCTCCTTGCTCGACACCGCGAGCGCACGCAGCTTGCCGTCCTTCACGTGCGGGACGATCGCGACGACGCTGCTGAACATGAGCTGCACCTGCCCGCCGAGAAGATCGGTGAGGGCCGGTGCGAGCCCCTTGTACGGCACGTGCACCATGTCGATGCCGGTCATCGACGCGAACATCACCGCCGCGAGGTGCGACGAGCTGCCGTTGCCGTTCGACGCGTAATTCAGCTTGCCGGGCTCTGCCTTCGCGAGCGCGATCAGCTCGCCCACCGAGTGCGCGGGCACGGACGGATGGACCACCAGGATCAGCGGAGCCGATGCGATGAGCGTGATCGGCGCGAAATCCTTGATCGGGTCGTAGGGCAGGTGCGCGTGCAGATTGGGATTGATGGCATGGCTGCCGACGCCGCCGAGGAACAACGTGTAGCCGTCGGGCGCGGCACGTGCCGCGGCTTCGGCACCGACGACGCCACCGGCACCGGGCTTGTTGTCGATGACTACCGCTTGCCCGAGCTCGCCCGCGAGACGCTCGCCCACGAGGCGCGCCACCGTGTCGTTGCCGCCACCGGGCGCGAAGGGCACGATGAGGTGCAGCGGACGATCCGGGTACGCCGCGCGCGCCGGCATGCAGGCGAGCATCAGCGCGAGCGCGGCGATGGCGCGCGTGTTGAAACGTTTCATGGCGGCCGGCGCGAGTGGGACACCACGGTATTCTACGCGCCGGTGAAGCCTGTCCTGGCCGTTGAACCGCCGGTTCAGCGCGTTGCGACGACGAACAATCGCGGGAACGGCAGCAGCACCGTTCCGTCGGGCAGTGGGGGGTACGCAGCCTCGATGGCGCGCGTGTAGCGCGCCACGTACTCGGCGCGCTGGACTTCGTCCAGTGGATCCAGGAACGGCCGCAGGCCGCTGCCCTTGAACCACTCGACGACCGCGCTCGCGCCGCCCTCGAGTGCGTGGTGATACGTGGTGCGCCACACATCGACGGCCGCGCACGCGCCGTGCAGGAGCTCGAAATACCATCGCGGATCGTTGCGCTTCGCGCGCAAGCCCCCGACATCGCGCAGCGCGTCCGCCCACGGTCCGTCGCGAGCGATCTCGCGCATGAGCACGTGCGCAGGCTCATCGAGGTTGTCCGGCATCTGAACGGCGAGGCTGCCACCCGGCGACAGCTTGGCGATCAACCGCGGAAACACCCGCTCGTGATCGGGCACCCACTGCAACACGGCGTTGGCGAGGATGACGTCGAACGGCCCCTCGTCCGGCCACGCCGCGACGTCGCCTTCCGTGAAGCGCACGCCGGGCAAGCGCTTGCGGGCCGCGTCGAGCATGTCGCGCGAGCTGTCGAGCCCGCTCACCGCGGCGTACGGATACCGGGCAATCAGCGTCTCGGTGGAATTGCCCGGACCGCAGCCGACGTCGACCGCCGTGCGGACGTCGGTGGTCGGGACCGCCGCCAGCAGATCGCGCACCGGCCGCGTCCGCTCGGCCTCGAACCGCACGTACTGGCCGGCCGACCAGCTCGTACTTCGCGCGCCCCGGGGCCCTTCAGCGGTCATGTCGGCGCGAGCGCGTGCAGCACCTGCACGTCGACCGGCCCATCCACGAGGCCCTCGCGCTCACGGCGCTGCCGGAAGGCGGCGAGGTGCGGGGCGTTGCGATGCGCCTCGAACGCCGCGTCATCGCGGTACGCCTCGTAGAACATGAAGAGGTCCGGATCGGTCGTCGATCGATGCGGCCGATACGTGATGCATCCGGGCTCGGCGCTGCGCACCGCGTGTGCCTGCTCGACGAGCAGCGCGGCGAGCGCGTCGCCCTTGCCCTTCGCCGCCCTGATCCTTGCGATGACCATCACTTGCGGCATGTCCTCTCCTCCTTGTGGGGTCAGAAGCCGACGGCCGCGCCGCCCTTCAGCTTCAGCATGGCGCGCGCCTCGTCGGGCGATGCAACGGCAAGCGAGAGCGACTCGATGATGCCGCGCATGCGGCTCACCTGCTCGGCGTTCGTGCGCGCCAGCGTGCCGGGCCCCGCCCACAGCGAGTCCTCGAGCCCGACGCGCACGTTGCCGCCCAGCACCGCGGACATCGTCGCGATGGGCATCTGGTTGCGCCCGGCACCGAGCACCGACCAGAAGTAGTCGCTGCCGAACAGCCGGTCCGCCGTGCGCTTCATGTGCATGACGTCCTCGGGGTGCGGCCCGATGCCGCCGAGGATGCCGAACACCGACTGGATGAAGAGCGGCGGCTCGACCAGCTTGCGCTCGAGGAAGTGCGCAGCGGTGTACAGATGCCCGATGTCGTAGCACTCGATCTCGAAGCGCGTCGCGTTTGCGCGGCACGACTCGAGGATGTACTGGATGTCCTTGAACGTGTTCTTGAAGATGCGCCCGTCCGATTCGGCGAGGTACGGTTGCTCCCACGCGTGCTTCCATTCGCGGAATCGACCGAGCATCGGGAAGAGGCCGAAGTTCATGGAGCCCATGTTGAGCGAGGCGACTTCGGGCTTCAGCTGCAGGGCCGGCTGCAGGCGCTCCTCCACGCTCATCGTCGCCGCGCCGCCGGTGGTGAAGTTCAGCACGACATTCGAGCGCCGGCGGATCTCGGGCGCGAATTCGCGGAAGTACTTCGGATCCTGCGTCGGCCGCCCGTCGACCGGATCGCGCGCGTGCAGGTGCACGATGGCGGCACCCGCCTCGGCTGCGCCGACCGCGGCGTCGGCGATCTCCTGCGGCGTGATCGGCAGGTACGGCGACATCGTGGGCGTGTGGATCGAGCCCGTCACCGCGCACGTGATGATGACCTTGCGTGGCGTCGCCATATGCGTATCTCCGTCGTTGCGCCGGTCAGGCGCCGTAGCGCGTGCGCGCAACCGTGATCATGCCAGCGTCAGCGCTTCTGCGCGATCGCCTCGATCTCGATGCGCGAATCAACGACCAGCTTCGCCTGTGTCGTCGAGCGCGCCGGCTTGTCGCCCGGGAAGAATTCCGCGTAGACGCGATTGAAGCGCGCGAAATCGCCGGCATCCTGCAGCCACACCGTCACCTTGACCACGTCGCGCAGCGTGCAGCCGGCCAGTGCAAGCGCGCGCTCCACGTTGCGCAGCGTCTGGCGCGTGTGCGCCTCGATGTCCCCCGGGATGATGTTGCCGTCGTCGCCCTTCGCGACCTGTCCCGACACGAACACGAGGTCGCCGGCGGCCACCGCGGCCGAGAACGGCAGCGTCGCCGGTTGCGACGGATCCTTGTAGTGCTGGGCGGCCATGGCAGCGTTCCTTCGACGGATGATCGGGCGGTAAGAATATTTCATCGGGCACGCGGCGCCAAGAGGCGTGGCGAAGGGCGCGACGCAACAAAATCCGTGCCGACACAGTGCGTTGACGCGACAATTGCGCGGAGCGCGTGGACGGCTTGACAGCGCGGCGGCGTCGGCACTACCCTTTCCGGGCGTGTAATTTCATTACACGTCTTGTCGTTGTCGACTCGTGTCGCTGAACCTCGATCCCATCCTGGACGCAACGGTGGACGCGCGCGCCAAGGGCTTCCGGCATGCGGCGCCACCCATGCGCCTGCGCGACATCGGTCAGCAGGGCTGGAACGTGCTGCGTGGCGACTTGCCGTACCCGCTGGCGATCGTGCGCCGCACCGCAATGCGCCACAACTCCGCCTGGATGCGCGCATTCACGCAAGCGACCGGTGTGGCGATCGCACCGCACGGCAAGACGACCATGTGCCCGCAGATCTTCGCACGGCAATTGGAGGACGGCGCCTGGGGCATGACCGTCGCCAACGTCCATCAGCTCGGCATCTGCGCGGCCCTCGGCGTGCGCCGGGTCGTCATCGCGAACCAGGTCGTGGCGCGGGGCGACGTCGCGCGCCTGGTCGAGCTGATGCGCGCGCATGCGGACCTGTGGGTCTGCTTTCTCGTCGACTCGATGGCGCAGCTCGCGCGCGTCGTCGATGCCGCGCGACGATCCGAGCCGGCGCGGCCACTCGCGGCGCTGCTCGAAATCGGCCACGCCGGAGGCCGCACCGGTGCACGCTCTTTCGACGAGGCGATGACGCTCGCACGCGCCATCGCGGCGAGCGGCGTCGTGCACCTCGCGGGCGTCGAATGTTACGAGGGCCTCGCGATAACCGGCGACTCGGAGCGCGACGAGCATCACGTCGCGACACTGGTCGAGACCGTCCACGCCGTTGCATCGACGTGCGATCGCGAGAACCTGTTCGCGCCGGGCGAGGTGATCCTTTCCGCCGGCGGCTCCGCGGTGTTCGACATCGTCGCGCGCGAGCTGCCGCAACGCCTGTCGCGTCCGGTCCGAACCCTCCTGCGCAGCGGGTGCTACGTCACGCACGACTCGGGCACGTACGAGCGCCTGTTCGAGCGGGTGCGCGCGCGCTCCGGCGAGCCGTGGCGAACCGGTGAAGGCCTGCAGCCTGCGCTCGAGGTCTGGAGCCTCGTTCAATCGCGTCCCGAGCCGGGCCTCGCGATCCTGACCATGGGGCGGCGGGACGTGTCCTACGACATCGAGATGCCGCGGCCGCTCAAGTGGTACCGCGAAGGCGTGCACGCGCAACCGCAACCCACCGCAGGGGAGTGGCGGATCGACAAGCTCAACGATCAGCACGCGTACCTGAGAGTCCCAGCCGAAGCCGACGTCGAGGTCGGCGACCTGATCGGCTGCGGCATCTCGCATCCCTGCACGACGTTCGACAAGTGGCAGCTCCTGATGGAAGTCGACGACGACTACACCGTGGTCGACGCGCTGCGCACCTTCTTCTGAGGAGATCATCATGCGTCTCAAGCGCTTCGGCACGCGCAGCGGCTCGCTCGCGCGACGGCTTGGCGGCTCGTTGCTCGTCGTCGCGGCGGGGTTCCTGCTGCCGTTCACGGCATCGGCCGACACGACCATCAAGTTCATGGCATGGAACTTCCAGGTCGAGACGGTGCAGGAATTCCTGAAGCAGTTCGAGGCCGAGAACCCGGGCATCAAGGTCGACGCCGAGTTCATTCCCTCGGCGCAGTACGCCGCCAAGCTCGCGCTGATGCACAACGCGAACACGCCATTCGACGCGCTGTACGTCTTCGATCACGTGCTGGGCAGCTGGTCCTCGTGGCTCGAGCCTCTCGACGGCTACGAAGGCGCGGCCGAGCTCAAGGCGAAGATGCTCCCGCTTGCACGGCAGTCGATGACCTACAACGGCAAGCTCTACGGACTGCCGTACTACACGAGCTATTTCGGCATCATCTACAACAGGAAGATGATGACGGCGGCGGGTATCGCGGCGCCGCCAAAGACGTACGCCGAGTGGGTCGACCAGGCGAAGAAGATCAAGGCGGCGGGACTCGCGCAATATCCCATGGCGTGGCCGGTGAAGCACACCGGCTGGGGCGGCATGTGGGTGATGAATACGATGGTCGCCTCGCGCGGCGGCAAGCTGCTCGACGCGAACCTCAACGTGACGCCCGAGGCGCTCACGTCGCTCAAGTGGTGGGAGCAGACGTACCGTGACGGCCTGTCCGATCCCAACGGCATCGAGCTCGATCCCAACGAATCGGCGCGCGCGTTCATGACGGGCAACTACTACACCATTCTCACTGCCAATTTCTTCGCTGGCGCGCAGTGGGCGAACGACAAGGAAAAGTCGAAGGTGGCCGGTGCCGCGTTCCTGGCGCCCACGCCCGAGAATCACGCGACCGTCGGCTTCGCACGCATGTACGGCATCAACGCCGCCAGCACGCACAAGAAAGAGGCGTGGCAGCTGATCAAGTTCCTCGGCGCCACCAGCAAATCGGGCGATTACGTGACGCCGAAGCAGTGGGTCGAAAAAGGGGCGCTCACCTGGGGCTACGACGGCGTCGAGAAGGACCCCGTCGTCGCGGCGTCGCTCAAGTCATGGGGCGCCGATCCCGCGGAAGTGGCCGCGAACCTGCGCAACGCGCTCGCGATGAACCAGGTCGTGCCCTTCCAGGCGCCCTGGTATGCGGAATGGGAGCTGTACGCGAACGGCGTGCTGCAAAGCGTGCTCGGCGGCCGCGTCAAGCCCGAGGACGGCGTGAAGCAGTGGTCCGATAAGGCCAAGCAGCTCGCGGCGCGCTACCAGAAGCAGTGAGAAGACCCGATGCGCTGCTGCGATTGCTGAACGCGCCCGCCGCCTTCCTGGTGGTCGCGTTCAGCATCCTGCCGCTGCTCTATGTCGGCTACCTGAGCTTCCAGGACGTGCGCGTCGGCATGGGCGGCGGCTTCGCGGGCCTCGACAACTACCGGTTCGTGCTCGAGGACGCATCGGTCGTGAAGGCCTTCACGAACACGCTCTACTTCGCCGCGCTCTCGGTGGCGCTCGCCGTGCTGATCGGCCTCGGCATCGCGCTCCTGCTGCACAGCGACCTGCAGGGCAGCGGATGGCTGGTCGCCGCCGTCGTGTTGCCGTGGGCGGTGCCCGAGATCGTGAATGCGCTCATCTGGCAGTGGATCTACAGCCCGACCTACGGCGCGCTGAATGGCCTGCTCTATACGATCGGCGCGATCCCCGATTACCGTGCCTGGCTGTCGACGCCGTTCTCCGCGATGCACGCGGTAATCGTCGCCTATGCGTGGAAGCTCGTGCCGTTCGTGGTCATCATCCTGTACGCCGGCTTGAGCGGCATCCCGGCCGAGTACTACGAGTCGGCGCGCATCGACGGCGCCGGAACGTGGGCGCGGTTTCGCTTCGTGACGATTCCGCTGCTCGCGGCGCCGCTCGGCGTTGCGGTGCTGTTCTGCCTGGTCTGGGCGATGCGCGCCTTCGACATCGTGTACCTGCTCACACGCGGCGGGCCCGGCGAAGGCACGTCCGTCCTGAGCTACTTCGTGTTCACCAAGGCGTTCGAGTTCGGCGACCTCGGCGCGGCGGCTGCGGTCGCGTGCCTCCTCGCCCTGCTCACCTTGGCCTTGACCGGGCTCTACATGCGCGTGCTCCACGGCGCGCCGAAGGCCGCATGACCGCCGCCTGGGGCCGCGCCACGCGCAAGCGCGCAAGCGCCGCGCGAATGTCCGCGAGCAAGCGCGCCACGCTGTGGGCGCTCGCCGCGCTCAGCCTCTTCTACCTGCTCGCGCCGCCCGGCTGGATGCTGATCTCGAGCTTTTCGCCGGTGAGCGAGCTGTACTCGCGTCCGCCGCACTGGATTCCGCACGCACCCACGGTCGAGCACTACGCGACACTGTTCCAGACAGCCGGCGCCAATGCCGCCGCGCTCAGCGAGAACCCGCAGGTGAAGGCCTTCCCGCGGTCGTTTGCGAACAGCCTCATCATCGCGCTCGCGACGACGCTCATCTGCGTGTCGTTCGGCTCGATCTCCGCGTACACGTTGTCGCGCTTCGTGGAGCGCCAGCGGCAGAAGACCATTCTCCTCGGTCTTCTCGCGACGCGCATGATCCCGGTCGTGTCGATCCTGATCCCGATCTATTTCGCGCTCCAGCGCATGGGGCTGCTCGACACGCTGTCGGGGTTGGTCCTGGTGTACTCGGGCCTGCTGCTCCCGTTCGTGATCTGGATCCTCGAAGCGTATTACCGCGATTTTCCGCGCGAGCTGGAGGAGGCCGCCTCCATCGACGGCTGCTCGCCGGTGCGCGCGTTCGTGAGCATCGTCCTGCCGCTGTCCCGCAACGGCCTGTTCGCCGCCGCTGCGTTCGTCTTCATCTCGGTATGGTCGGACTTCATCGTGGGACTCACGCTCACGTCGTCGCCCAGAGCCTGGCCGCTGTCGGTGGCGCTGGCGCAGGCGCTGAACCCGATCGCGGAACCGAACTGGGGCTTGCTCAACGCCGAAGGGCTTGTCGCGGCGCTCGTGCCCGCCGCCCTCGCCTTCATGTTTCGCGGCGCCGTCATGCGCGGCATGCTGTCCGGCGCGGTGAAGGGCTAACGAATGCTCGAGCTCGTCACCACCCGCACCGCCGACGACGTCGAGCTCGACGGCGCGATGTACCTGCCCGACACGGCGCGCGACACGTGGCGCAGGCCGATCCTCGCGGTGCATGGCCTCACCTGGAATTTCTATCGTGGCCCCATGCGCTGGCTGCCGCCGCGGTTCGTGGAGCATGGCTATCCGTGCCTGTCGCTCAACATGCGCGATCACGACCTCGACCAGCCGAAGGATTTCGAGCGGTCGCACCACGACCTTCGCGCGGGAATCGACTACCTCGCCAATCGGTTCGGCCGCGTCCCGATCCTGATCGGCCACGGCTACGCCAACAACAAGCTCGCGAGCTACGTCGCGCAATCGGGCGACGAGCGCGTTCGCTGCAATGTGCTGGCGACGCTCGGCTCGGTGAAGAAGTACCGTCCCGACATCTGGGACGGCGTGCTTCGCGATGCGCGGCGCATGCGGGGCGACGTGCTCGTCGTGCAAGGTGCCATCGACGAGCTGATCGAGGCCGGGCCGCGCGCGGACGAGTTCGTCGCGGCCGCCGACGGCTGCCGTGTCGACGTGATCCAACTCGCCGGCGGCAATCACTATTTCCACGGCAAGGAGCGCGAGCTCGCCCACGCCATCCTCGCTTGGCTTGCCGAGCACGGAGACGCTTCATGAAACTGGCCGGCAGGACCGCGCTCGTGACGGGCGCGAGCAGCGGCATCGGCGCCGCCATCGCGGAAGCGCTCGCCGCCGAAGGCGCGAACGTCACGATCAACTATTTCCGCAACGAGGATGGCGCGCGCGAGGTCGCAGCCCGCGTCTCAGCCGCCGGACGCGATGCGCTCACCGTGCAAGCCGACGTACGACGCAAGAGCGAGGTGACGCGCCTCGTGGACGCGCACCTGTCGCGCTTCGGACGGCTCGACATCCTGGTGAACAACGCCGGCGACATGGTGAAGCGCGTGCCAACCGCCGAGACGAGCGAGGAGACGTGGCGTGATGCGATCGACCTCAACCTGTCGAGCGCCTTCTACTGCTCGCAGCTCGCGATCGCACCGATGCGCGCGCAGCGATGGGGCCGGATCGTGAACATCTCGTCGGTCGGCGCGCGCACCGGCGGCGGCGCGGGCTCCATTCCCTATCACGCGGCCAAGGCGGCGGTGATGGCGATGACCAAGGCGCTCGCCAAGGAGCTCGCGCAGGACCACGTGACGGTCAACACCGTTGCGCCGGGCATCATCGACACCGGGTTCCACGACCGTCACACCCGGCCCGAGCAGCGCGACGAATGGATTCGCATGCTCGTTCCCATGCAGCGCGCCGGCCTGCCGCGCGAGGTTGCAACGGTCGTCGCGTTCCTGGCTTCGGAGGACGCCTCCTACATGACCGGCTCGACCGTGGACGTCAACGGCGGCATGGCGATGTATTGAGCCGACGATGGCCCTCGCGCACGTCAACGGGATCGATCTCCACTACGCGCTCGACGGCGCGGCCGGTGCGCCGCTGCTCGTGCTGTCGCACGGCCTCGGCCTCGCGCTCGGCATGTGGGACGCGCAGATGGCGACACTCGGCGCGCGCATGCGCGTGCTGCGCTACGATACGCGCGGACACGGCGCGTCGTCCGTCCCGGCCGGGCCGTCGTCCATCGACGACCTCGGACGCGACGTCCTGGCGCTCCTCGACCATCTCGGCGTGGAGCGCGCTCACTTCTGCGGCCTTTCGCTCGGCGGCATGACGGGGATGTGGCTCGCGAGCCACGCACCGCAGCGGATTGCGGCGCTGATCCTCGCGAACACCGCGCCGCAGATCGGCGCACGGCAGATGTGGGACACGCGCATCGCGACCGTGCGCGGCCACGGCATGGGCGCGATCTCGGACGCCGCGATCGCGCGCTGGTTCACGCCCGGATTCATCGACCGCTCGCCCGCCGTCGTCGCGGAGCTGAAAGCCCTGTTCGAGCGCACGCCGGCCGAAGGCTACGTGAGCTGCTGCGCCGCCAACCGCGACGCCGACCTGCGCGGCGTGATCGCGCGCATCCGCGGTTCGACGACGCTCGTGGTGAGCGGCTCGCACGACGCCGCGACGCCGCCGGCACTCGGCCAGTGGATGGCGAAGCAGATGTTCGGCGCCGGTTACGTCGAGCTGCCGACCGCGCACCTTTCGAATGTCGAGGCGCCCGACGTGTTCGCTCGCCTCGTGATCGATCACGTCGCCCGCGTCACGGCGGCAAGCACGCGAGCTGCGGCATGACGATCGACAAAGTTCACGTCCTGCCGAGCTCGACGACCGATCCGCTCGCCCGCACGCGCGCGATCGCGCACGAGCTTCCCGACGCGCAGCAGCGCGTCGCCGACGCGGTGCTCGCGGACCCCGAGTGGGCGGTTCGCGCCGCCGTCGAGGAGATCGCGCGGCGCGCGCGCGCGAGCGCACCGACCGTCGTGCGGTTCTGCCGCTCGCTCGGCTACGGCGGCCTCTCGGAGTTCAAGCTGCACCTCGCGCAGCGCCTGGCAGTGGGAACGCCGTATCTGCACCGGGCGGTCACCGCGAAGGACGACACGGCGAACCTCATCCACAAGCTGCTCTTCGGCGCGGCCGCGGTCCTGACCGGCCTCGAGCGCCAGCTCGATCCGCGGAAGGTCGAGCAGGCGATCGGCAAGCTCAGCACGGCGCGGCGCGTGGAATGCTTCAGCGTCGGCATGGTGTCGACGTTCCTCGCCAACGACGCGCAATCGCGCTTCGCGCGCCTCGGCCTCAATGCCAATGCGTATTTCGACGCGCACCTGCAGCTCGTGGCGGCCGCGGCGCTGTCGTCGCGCGACGTGGTGCTGGCGATCTCGCACGTCGGCCGCATGCCGACGCTGCTGGAAGCCGTGCAGCTCGCGCGCGAGCAGGGCGCCACCGTCATCGGCATCACCCAGCCCGGCACGCCGCTCGCCGAGCGCTGCAATCTGGCGTTGACGATGGAGGTGCCCGAGGATGCGGCGATGCGCGTGGGCACCGAGGCGTACCTGGCAGGCCAGATGCTGATCGAGGTGCTCACCGTCGGCGTGGGCCTGCGGCTCGGCCCGGCGGCGATCGAGCGACTCAAGCGAGTGCGCGCCGTGCTGCACGAGCGCGGCGTCGACAGCGATGTTCATCCAGCTCTGCATCGCGCGTGGTCGGAGACCGACCGCGATGCCGTCAACGACGACTAGGGACTGCACGTGGCTCATCATTTTCTGTTGCGGGGCGGCGCCGTGATCGACGGCACCGGCGCGCCGCGTTACCGCGCCGACGTGCGCGTGCAGGACGGACGCATCGCCGAGATCGGCGCCGATCTCGCGCAGCAGGATGCCGAGGTCATCGACGCGAGCGGCCGCGTCGTGACGCCGGGCTTCATCGACGTGCACACGCACGACGACCAGTACGTGCTCTCCTCGCCGCAGGCGCTGCCCAAGATCAGCCAGGGCGTGACCACGGTCGTGATCGGCAATTGCGGCATCAGCCTCGCGCCGCTGGTTCATCCGAACGTCCCGCCGCCGCTCAACCTGCTTGGCGGCGCCGGCAAGCACGTGTTCGCGACCATGCGCGCGTACGCCGACGCCGTCGCGGCGGCCCGTCCCGCCGTGAACGTCGCGGCGCTGTTCGGGCACTCGACCCTGCGCGTGGCGACCATGGACGACGTCTACCGGCCGGCGACGGCCGCGCAGCAGCAACGGATGGTGGAGCTCGCGCGCGAGTGCATGGACGCCGGCGCGATCGGGTTCAGCTCGGGCCTCTTCTATCCCACCAACGCGCCGGCCGACGTGCAGGAGGTGACCCTGCTCGCGCGCGTGGCGGCCGACGCCGGCGGCGTCTACACGACGCACATCCGCGACGAGACCAAGCACGTGATCGCCGCGCTCGACGAAGCGTTCAAGGCCGGTCGCGACGCGGGATTGCCGGTGGTGATCTCGCACCACAAGTGCGCCGGCCCCGAGAACTGGGGGCGCTCGCAGGAGACGCTCGCGCACATCGATGCGGCGCGCAAGCGCCAGCCCGTCGGCCTCGACGTGTATCCGTACATCGCAGGCTCGACGGTGCTGCGCGCGGACATGGCGGACGGCGTGATCGACATCATGGTGACGTGGTCGGAGCCCTTCCCCGAAATGTCCGGTCGCTGGCTCGCCGACATCGCGCGCGAATGGAATTGCACGCAGCAGGAAGCGTGCGAGCGCCTGCAGCCGGGCGGCGCCAGCTATTTCCACATGCGGGAGGACGACGTGCAGCGGGTGATGCGCTACGAGGCCACGATGATCGGCTCCGACGGCCTGCCGCACGACCGCCATCCGCACCCGCGCCTGTGGGGAACGTTCCCGCGCGTGCTCGGCCACTATTCGCGCGAGCTCGGCCTCTTCCCGCTGGAGGAGGCGGTGCATCGCATGACCGGTCTCTCGGCACGGCGCTTCGGCCTCGACGGTCGGGGCACCGTAACGCCCGGCGCGCATGCCGACCTCGTCGTGCTCGATCCCGAGCGCGTGATCGACCGATCGACCTACGCCGAGCCGACGCGCGTCGCCGAGGGCATCGATTGCGTCATGGTCGGTGGCGTGGTCTCGTACGGTCCCGCCGGCGCAACCGGCGAGCGCAACGGCCGCTTCCTGCTCCGGGGCCGCTCGCAATGACCCCCTCCGTGTCGCTCTGGCCGCCGTCGCTGCGCCTCGTGCGCAACCCGGGCATCGGCTACGAGCGACCGGCGTTCGCGTGGCTGCTCAACACGCCGTCGCTCGTCGCGATCTTCGTGCTGGCGGCGTATCCCATCGCGTACTCGGCGTGGATCAGCCTCCACAAGTACAACCTGAAGCGCCCGCGCGTGTTCGACTTCATCGGCCTGTCGAACTACGCGAGCATCCTCCAGTCGAGCGAATTCTGGTCGGCACTGTGGATCACGGTGGAGTTCACCGTCCTGGTCGTCGCATTCGTCGCGGTGCTGGGCATCCTGATCGCGATCCTCCTCAACCAGCGGTTCCCCGGACGCGGCCTCGTCCGCACGCTGGTGCTGCTGCCGTGGGCGATCCCGCCGGTGGTGAACGGCCTCATGTGGCAATGGATCTACGACGCGAAGATCGGCGCGCTCAACGGCCTGCTCGTTTCGCTGGGTCTCATCGGCGAGTATCGCGGCTGGCTCTCGGATTCCACCTCCGCGCTGCTCGCGCTCGTGTTCGCCGACGTCTGGAACTCGTTGCCGCTCGCCGTCATCCTGCTGCTCGCCGCGCTGCAGCGGATTCCCGGCGAGCTGTACGAGGCTGCGCGCATCGACGGCGCCGGGCACCTGCAGCTCTTCCGCTTCGTGACGCTTCCCTGGCTCGCGCAGACGCTGCTCGTCGTGCTGATCCTGCAGACGCTGTCCGCGATCCGCGCGTTCGACATCATCTACGTGCTGACCGCCGGCGGCCCCGGCACGGCGACGACCACGCTGACGTGGAAGACGTACCTCGTCACGTTCGACAGCCTCGACTTCGGGCAGGGCAACGCGTACGCATGGCTGGTGAGCCTCATCACGCTCGGCTTCGCGCTCGCGTACGTGCGTGTCCTCTATCGGCGCGGAGATTTCGAGACATGATGCCGAAGCTGCTGCGCACCGGCGGATGGCGCGAGCGGCGCACGCTGCTCCTGACGCTGCTCGGCATCGCGGTGACGCTCTACATCGTCGCGCCTTTCTGCTGGCTCGTGCTCACGAGCTTCATGCACGAGCAGGACGCGCTGTCGGTTCCGCCGCAGTGGATCCCGCACCATCCCACGCTCGAGAACTACGCGACGTTCTTCCACCCGTCGGGCACGCGCGCCATCGTCGGTGCGCGGGCGGCCGAGGAAACGCTGCCCGGCATGGTGAACTCGCTGCTCGCCGCGCTCGGCACGGCCGCGATGAACCTCGTGCTCGGCACCCTGACGGGCTACAGCCTCGCGCGCTTCCGGTTTCGCGGACGCGGCGGCCTGCTCGGCCTGTATCTCGGCTCGCGCATGCTGCCTGGCATCGCCCTGATCGTGCCGTTGTACCTCACGCTCAAGAACTTCGGCCTGCTCGATCACCTGTCGGCGCTGATCGTCACGTACGTGACGTTCACGCTGCCGTTCACGATCTGGCTCCTCAAGAACTATTTCCAGACCATCCCGCGCACGCTCGAGGAAGCCGCGTTCATGGATGGCGCGAGCTGGTTCCAGATGCTGACGCGGGTGCTGCTGCCCGCCGCGATGCCGGGACTCGTCGCCGCGGCGATGTTCGCGTTCATGACGGCGTGGAACGACTACCTGTTCGCCGTCATCCTGACGAGCACGACGGCATCGAAGACGCTGCCGGTCGTGGTTGCCGGATTCGCCACCGACGTCACCACCGAGCGCACGCTCATGGCCACCAGCGGTGTGCTGGCGATCGTGCCGCCGCTCGCGCTCGCGTTCCTGTTCCAGCGCCTGATCGTTCAAGGCCTCACCAGCGGAGCGGTCAAGGATTGACCGTTCACAACCCCAAGGAGGACAACATGCCGCGCAACGACGATGTCAGCCGGGCCCTGTCCCGGCGCCGATTCCTCAGGACTTCCGCGCTCGCCGGCGCCGGCGCGGCGCTCGGCGGATCGATGCTCTCCACCACGAGCTTCGCGGCCGACAAGACCGTGCGCTTCGCGGGCTGGGCGTTCGAGCCGCAGGTCGTCGAGGGGCTCGTGAAGCAGTTCATGGCCGAGAACCCGGATATCCAGGTGAACTACACGCCGCTCGACCTCCAGCTCTACGCGGAGAAGATGGTGGCGCTCTTCAACGCGAACACGCAGCCCGACGCGTTCTACGTGCGCGACACCAACCTCGGTGCGTGGGTCGACGCGGGCTGGCTGCAGCCGATCGACGGCCTGCCGGGACTCGACGCGCTCGACCAGGACATCTTCCCGTTCGACCGCGAAGCGCTGATGTACAAGGGCAAGCAGTACGGCACCCCGTACTACGGCGACATCTACGTGTACATGTACGACCGCAAGGCGCTCGACAAGGCGGGCGTGAAGAACGCGCCCGTCACGCTCGACCAGCTCAAGAACGCGGCGCTCGAGGTGAAGAAGGCCGGCATCTCGAAATATCCCATCCTCAAGGGCTACAAGACCAACGTCGACGGCCTCTCGGAATTCTGGTCGATGGTGTTCGCCTCCGGCGGCCACCTCTTCAATCCCGCGATGGATCCGGTGTATCCCAACGAGGACAAGACCGCGCTCGGCGTCCTCGAATGGATGATGGATGCGATGCACACGTGGGAGATCCTCGATCCGAAAGGCCTCGAGCTCGACGAGACGCAGGCGCGCGACACCTTCCTCGCGGGCCAGGGCGTGTTCGCCTCGAATGTCGGCAACGTGTTCCCGCGCTCGAACAATCCGCAGCACAGCAAGCGTGCCGGCGACGTCCGCATGACGCGCTTCCCGGGACTCAAGGACGTGAACGCCGGTCCCATGGGCTGGGCGCGCCTCTACGGCATCAGCTCGCAGGCCAAGGATCGCGACTCGGCGTGGCGCCTCATTCGCTGGCTCGGCGGCAAGAACAAGGAAGGACAGTACGCGGCGGCCAAGACGTGGTTCCTGAAATACGGCGTCGGCTACCCGTTCAAGTCGCTCGACAACGACCCCGAGATCCAGGAAGCGCAGAAGAAGGCGGGCTACGAGCTGCCCATCCTGCAGCAGCAGGTCGGCAATGCACATGCGCGCGAGAACATCGCGACGACCTGGTACAGCGAGTGGGACCGCTACACGCAGCAGCAGATCCAGGGCGTGCTGCTGAAGCAGCAGAAGCCCGCGGCCGCGCTCGCCGCTTCGGCGAAGAAGGCGCAGGAGCTCAAGAAGGCGGCGAGCTGAATGGCCATGTTCGTGCTCGAGCACGCGGGCACGCGACCCCCGGTCGTGTGCCTGCACGGGTTCTGCCAGTCGTCGGCGTACTGGGCGCCGACGCTCGACCGGGTCGCCGCGCGCGGCGTGCAGGCGCTCGCGCCCGATCTGCCGGGATTCGCCGCGTCGGCTTCCGAGCCCGGTCCCTACACGATGAGCGACCTCGCCGACGCCGTGGTGCGCATGCTCGACGCGCGTCGCATCGATCGCGTTCGCCTCGTCGGCGGCTCGATGGGCGGCGTGGTCGCGCAGCAGCTCGTGCTGCGGCATCCGGCGCGCGTCGAGCGTCTGCTCCTCGTCGCGACCGGGGCGGTGATGGGCGACCCGGCAGCCGGTCGGGCGAAGGCGGATGCCATGGCAGCGGCGCCCTGGGACGACGCGGCCGCCGTTCCGATCGTCGACGGCTTCTTCCACCGCCGACCCGACGAAGGCGAGATCCGGCGATTGCGCGCCATCGCGCGTTCCGCATCGCATCGCGCGGCGGTGGAGGCCGCGCGTTCGAACGCCGACAGCGATACGCGGGACGAGCTCTCGCGCATCGGCGTTCCGACGCTCATCGTGCAGGGTCGGCACGACCGTGCGCGCACGCCGGAGCATGGCGCGGTCTTGCGCGACGGCATTCCCGGTGCGGCTCTCGAGATCGTCGAGGATGCCGGCCACACGCCGCAGCTCGAGCAACCCGCGGCGTTTCACGATATCGCGCTGCCGTTCCTGCTGCGCGCCTGAAGGAGGAGACGAACGTGTCGTTCGATGAACTGTCGGGCAAGGTATGCCTCGTGACCGGTGCGAGCCGCGGCATCGGCGCCGCGGTCGCGCGCGGGCTGGGCGCCTGCGGCGCGAAAGTGGCCGTGCACTACCGCAGCGGGCGCGCCGAGGCGGAGCAGGTCGCGGCGGACATCGAGCGCGCCGGCGGCGCCGCGCACCTCGTTCAGGCCGACATTGCCGAGCACGACGCGCTCGACCGCCTGGTCGACGCGACGGTGGCGGCGTTCGGCCGTCTCGATGTCATGATCCACAACGCCGGCGACCAGATCTCGCGCGTCGACATCGCCGCCTTTCCCGACGACCTCTTCGAGCGCCATGTCGCGGTCAACATTCGGCCGACGTTCACGGCGTGCCGCGCGGCAGTGCGCCAGTTCCGCAAGCAGGGCGGTGGTGGCACGATCATCAACGTGAGCTCGATTGCCGCGCGCACGGGCGGCGGTGGAGGCTCGGCGGTCTACGCGGGCGCCAAGGCGTTCATGTCGACCTTCTCGCGCTCGCTCGCCAAGGAGCTCGCGAAGGAGAAGATCCGCATCAACGTGGTGTCGCCGGGTGTGATCGACACCGAGATGCAGCACCGCGTCACCTCGCAGGAGCAGCTGAAGGCCACCACGACGCAGATTCCCATGGGACGCGTCGGCGATCCCGACGATTGCGTCGGGACGTTTCTCTATTTATGCTCCGATCGCCTGAGCGGCTACGTGACCGGTCAGGTCGTCGAGGTGAACGGTGGATTGCTGATGCCGTGACAACGGAGAGCGGGCGATGAGCGATGGCAAGGACGATTCCGAAGCGACCGGCAGCGACGTGCCCGGCGCGTCACGACGCGATTTCCTGGCGGCTTCCGTCGCCGCGGGCCTGACGGCGGCTGCGGGCCGTGCGTTCGCGGCGCAGCCGTCGATCGTCGAGCAGGACGTCACGATCAGGACGCCCGACGGAACCTGCGACGCCGCGTTCTTCCATCCCGCAACCGGCAAGCATGCCGCGGTCCTCGTGTGGCCCGACGCGTTCGGATTGCGCCCGGCCATGCGCGACATCGGGCGACGCGTCGCCGGCGAAGGCTACGCGGTCCTCGTGCCCAATCCGTATTACCGCCTGTCGAAGTCGCCGCAGTTCATGACCGGCGCGACGTTCGACTTCTCGAACCAGGCGCAGATGGCACAGCTGCAACCCCTCATGGGCTCGCTCAAGGACAACGCGGTCGTGGAGCGGGATGCCGCCGCCTACGTCGCGTTCCTCGACGGCCGCAGCGAAGTGGATCGCGCGAAGAAGATCGGCACGCAGGGCTATTGCATGGGCGGAAGGCTCGTCGTCATCACGGCGGCGACGGTGCCCGACCGCATCGGCGCCGGCGCGTCGTTCCACGGCGGCGGTCTCGTGACCGACAAGCCGGACAGCCCGCATCTGCTCGCGCCCAGGGTCAAGGCGCGCATGTACTTCGGCGTGGCGTCGAACGACGACGCGCGCCAGCCCGACGCCAAGGTGAAGCTGAAGGAGGCGTTCGCGCGCGTCCCGACGGAAGTCGAGGTGTATCCCGCGAAGCACGGCTGGTGCGTACCCGACATGCCGGTCGAGAACGGCACGCCGATCTACGACAAGGCGCAAGCCGAGCGGGCGTGGGGCAAGCTCGTCGCTCTCTACAAGGCGGGGCTCGCGTAGGCCTTCGCGACGCGCAGCAGCGCGCGCGTTCAGTCGTTCAGCACGATGCCCGACTTGGCGATCACGTCGCCGAGGCGCTGGCGCTCCTTCGCCATGAAGGCGGTGAACGCCTGCGGGGAATCGCCGACGGGAACCGCGCCGGTTGCCTGCACCTTATCGCGCACGTCGGGCTGCCGCATCGCCTTGCCGATCTCGTCGGCGAGCCGCGTGACGATCGCCGGCGGCGTGCCGGCCGGCACGGCGATTCCCCACGACTGCGTGATCTCGTAGCCGGGAACGGTCTCCGCCACGGTCGGCAGATCCGGCAACGCGGGATTGCGCTCGGTGCCGGTCGTCGCGAGCGCGCGCACGCGGCCGTTGTTCATGTGCGCGCCGGCCGCGATGGGCGAGGTGATCATGATCTGCGCATTGCCGGCGATCACGTCGAGCAGCGCGGGCGCCGAACCCTTGTATGGAATGTGCGTCAGCTTGATACCCGCGAGGAGGTTGAGCATCTCGCCCGCCAGGTGGGCGGGCGAGCCCACGCCGGCCGATGCGTAATTGAGCTCGCCCGGCCGCTGCTTGGCGTACTGGATCAGCTCGGCCACGGACTTCGCGGGCAACGACACGTTCACGACCAGCACGTTGGATGCAGTCGCGATGCGCGACACGGGAATGAAGTCCTTCACCGGATCGTACGGCAGGTCCTTCTTGAGGTTGGGCAGGATGGCGTAGATGGCGGTGGTCGTCATCGCGATCGTGTAGCCGTCCGGCGGCGCCTTCGCGGCGGTATCCGTCGCGAGCACGCCCGCCGCGCCGGGGCGATTGTCGACGAATACCTGCTGGCCCAGGCTCTCGGACAGCGCCTTGGCGAGCAGGCGCGCGAGCTGATCGGGCGAGCCGCCGGGCGCATCGGGAACGATGAGGCGTATGGGGCGCGTCGGGTACGGCTGCGCATGCGCGATCGGGGAGAGCGTCAGCGCGACGAGCGCGACGAGACGTACGAGCAAGTGAAGCGCAGACATCGGTTCCTCCCGGCGGTTCGTGCCATTCTGGCACGCGCGGCTGCCGTGTGGTCGCATTTGACAATACATTTTAATGTCTATACAAGTGGGACGCATGTCGAGCGACGACCGCACGCAGTCCGCGCCTGCCGCCGGCAACCTGCAACTCGGCACGTTCTCGCCGCGCCCCGCTGTTGCGCTGCACCACCAGATCAAGGAGGACCTCTTCCTCCACCTGCGCTCCGAGCGGTTCACGCCCGGCCTCGCGCTGCCTTCGGAAGAGTCGCTGTGCGAGCACTACGGCGTGAGCCGCGGCACGCTGCGCCGCGCCATCGCCGACCTGGTTTCCGAAGGCTATCTAGAGCGCTATCGCGGCCGGGGAACCTTCGTCAGCCGGCCCAAGCTCGAGAGCGGGGTCGTCGGCGCGTACAACCGGTTCCACGTGGTCGGACCGGCGCTGGACCCGGGCGGGCGCGTCCTCTTCTGCCGCCGCATTCGTGCCGCCAAGGACGTCGCCGCGATGCTGGACGTCGCGCCCGGCGTGCCGCTGTGGATGCTCGAGCGCGTGCGTTTCACCAACCGGCAGCCCGTGAGCCTGCAGACGAGCTTCCTGCCGCACAACCTGTGCCCGGGCCTCGCGCGGCACAACCTCGCCGAGCATCACCTGATCGACGTGCTGCGCGACGCGTACGGGGTGCATGTCGCGAGCGCGGTGGAATACGTCGAGCCGACCCTTGCCGACGGGCATGCCGCCCGGCACCTCGGCGTGCGCGTGCGCACGCCGCTCTTCCAGATCGAGCGCACCACGTACACGGCGGCGGGCGTCATCGTCGAGTATCGGCGCGCGGTCCTGCGGGGCGACGTCTATCGCTATCGCGTGGAGCTGCGGTGAGCGCAGCCGGTTTTCGCGTGCGCTACGAGGGCGACCCGGTGCTCGCGGCGGGATCGCTCGCGCGCTTTGCGTTGATCCTCGAGGCGCGAGCGCCGCTCCCGCCCGGCACGCAGATCGGCATCGCGCGCCGCTGGCCGAGCGATTGGGGAACGCCGCAATCGAGCGACCCCGCCGCCGTGGACTATGTCGCCGTCGACGCCGGCGACGAACCGGTGCGCTGGTGGACCGCGCGGCGGCACGCGTGGCATCCGTTCGATCACGTGCTGTTCGTCGAGCTGCCGCACGGCATGCGTGCGGATACGGCGTGCACGTTGCGCTTCGGCGATCCGTCGTGGGGATCGCCAGGCTTCACGGTGCAGACGTTCATCGAGGAGGAGTCACCGCTGCTGGTGCGCGTGCGGCTGCCCGAGGCCGACGCTTGGGTCGAGATCGCGCGGCCGACGGTTCGCATCGAAGGTGCAGAGGCGCACGCGATCGTGCTCACGGCGCCGTCGCGCGTAAACGCCGGTGAGTCGTTCGAGCTGCAGGTGCGCGCGGAAGACATCTGGGGCAATCCCGCACGGCTCGACGCGCCCATCGTTCTCGAGCCGCCGCTGGCGCGCGAGGTCGTGATGCCGTCGTGCGGCTGGACGCGCGTTGCGGTCACCCTGCACGCGCGCGGCGTGCAGCGCCTGCACGCGCACACGCAGGGCGCACGGACGCTGCGCGCCACCAGCAACCCGATCGCGGTCGGCGACGGCGCCGGCCCGCGGCTGTACTGGGGCGACCTTCACGCCCAGTCGGTGATCGGTTGCGGCGCGCGCTCCATCGACGCCTACTACCGTCACGCGCGTGATTTCGCGGGAACCGATTTCGCGAGCCATCAGGCCAACTGCTTCCTGGTGTCCAATGCCGAATGGCGCGAGACCCAGGCGTCGGCGAAGCGGCACGGCGAGGATGGGCGTTTCGTCACGCTGCTCGGCGTGGAATGGTCCGGCGCGAGCGCGGTCGGTGGCGACCACAATCTCTATTTCCCGGGCGACGAAGCGCCGCTGCATCGCTGCAGCCACGAGTTCGTGGCGGACAAGTCGGACGCCGACGCGGACCTGCCGCACGTCACGCAGCTGCACGACCACTACCGCGCCAGCGACACGCTGGTCGCCGTGCACGTCGGCGGACGAACCGCCGACCTGCGCTGGCACGAGCCGTCGCTCGACCGCCTTCTCGAAGTGCACTCGACGCACGCCACCTCGGAATGGTTCCTGCACGACGCGCTGCGTCGGGGTTATCGCATGGGTGTCGTTGCCGGCAGCGACAGCGTCGACGGGCGTCCCGGTGCGAGCCACCCGGGCCACATGGGCGTGCGCAACGTGCGCGGAGGCCTCACGGCGGTCGAGATGCCGGCGCTCACGCGCGGTGCGTTGTGGGACGCGCTGAAGTCGCGGCGCTGCTACGCCACCACCGGCGAGCGCATCCTGCTCGAGTTTCGCGCCGGCGACGCGCGCATGGGCGACGAGGTTCGCGTCTCGCATCTGCCGGCGTTCGAGATCGACGTCGAAGGGACCGCGCCCATCGAAACGATCGACTTCTATCGTGACGATCATCGCGTCGCCTCGGTGGATCGCATGGCGGATCGGTACTCGCCGTCGCGATCCGTGCGCGTCGCGTGGTCGGGCGCGAGCGCGCCGGGCAACTGGCAGCGTGCGCGCATGTGCTGGGACGGCGGGCTTCGCGTCGACGGCGCGCGCGTGCTCGGCGTGCAGGGATGGGCGCTCGACACGCCCGATGAGAACGTGCGCGCTCTCGACGACTCGCGCGTGGCGTGGCGTTCGATCACGGCAGGCGACTGGGACGGCGTGGTGCTGGAGCTCGATGCAATCGAATCGGCCCGGCTCACGTTCGTCACCGAGCCGATGACCGTGCGGGCCGCGCTGCGCGACCTCGGCGCCACGCCGACGGTCTTCGAGGCGGACTCGCCGCAACGCCGCGTCGAGTTGCGGCGCCTGCCCGAGGTGATGCCCTCGATGGCGTGGCGCGGCGCGTTCCGTGACGAGGCGCCGCAAGCGGGCTCCCACGCGTACTGGATCCGCGTGCGCCAGGCCGACGGCGCGCTCGCATGGTCCACGCCCATCTTCGTGACGCTCGAGCCGTGAAGACGGTCGAGAGCGCGTTGCACAAGATCCAGGTGGTCGACGTCACCAAGCGCTTCGACGCCGACGCGCTCGGCCTGCCGCCGGTGCTCGACCGCATTACGCTCGATGTGGCCGAGAACGAGTTCCTCGTCCTGCTCGGCCGCAGTGGTTGCGGCAAGACGACGCTGCTCAACATCATCGCGGGGCTGGAGCGCGCGTCGTCGGGCAGCGTGCGCGTCGACGCGGCGGCCGTGTCGCGGCCCGGCGGCGGCAAGGGCATGGTGTTCCAGCAGGGCGCGTTGTTTCCCTGGCTCACCGCGCAGCAGAACGTCGAGTTCGCCGCGCGCAATCGGGGCGTGCCGGCGGCCGAGCGTCGTGCGCTGGCGCAGGAGCTCCTCGCGCTCGTGGGGCTCGCCGGCGCGGAGGCGAAGTATCCGTTCGAGCTCTCGGGCGGCATGCAGCAGCGCGTCGCCATCGCGCGCGCGCTCGCCCTGGATCCGCATATCCTGCTCATGGACGAGCCGTTCGGCGCGCTCGACGAGCTGACGCGCATCGAGATGCAGAACGAGCTCCTGCGCGTCTGGGCAGCGCGCCGCAAGACGGTCGTGTTCGTGACGCACAGCATCTCCGAGGCGCTCGTCCTCGCCGACCGCATCGTCGTGCTGGCGCCGCGCCCGGGTCGCATCGTGCTGGAGCGGCGCATCGACCTGCCGCGCCCGCGCCGGCGCACCGATGCCCGGCTGCTCGCCCTCTACGACGATATCTGGGGCGCGCTGCAATGATGCGACGCTGGCGCGACGTGCTGTATCCGGTCGTGGTGATCGGCGTCATCCTCGCCGCGTGGCAGGCGGGCTCCGAGCTCGGTTGGCTGCGGCGCGTGCAGTTCCCGCCACCGTCTCAACTGGTACAAACGTTGTACCAACTGGTACAAGAGGGCTACCCCGAGGGCATCAGGCTGTGGGCGCACCTCGGGATCACGGTCGAGCGCATCCTCCTCGGCTATTTCGCCGCCATCGCCATCGCCATTCCGCTCGGCCTCGCGATCGGATGGTTCCGCACGCTCGACCACCTCACCGAGCCGGTGATCGCGTTCTGCCGCTCCGTGGCGACGCTGTCGCTGCTGCCGCTCGCGATCGTCTGGTTCGGCACCGGCGAGGCCTCGAAGATCTTCCTCATCGGCTACGGCTGCTTCTGGGTCATGCTCTCGAACGTGATCGCGGCGGTGAAGCTCGTCGACCCGGTGCTGATCCGCGCCGCACGCACGATGGATACCGACCGGCTGCGCCTTTTCACGCGCGTCGCGCTCCCCGCCGCCCTGCCGCGCATGTTCGCGGGCGCGCGCGTGGCGCTCGGCGTCGGCTTCATGGTCATCGTCGGCGCCGAGATGATCGGCACCATCCACGGCCTGGGCGCGCTCATCATGGAGGCACGCACGTTCTACCGCACCGACATCACGATGGTCGGCATGTTCGTCATCGGCGCGCTCGGCTTCGCCATCGCGGTCGGCCTGCGCCGCCTCGAGATGCGGCTGCTGCCCTGGCAGGATCGCGAGGCGGGACGCTCCCAATGACGCGCCTGCACCGCCACGGCCTCGGCGCGCTCGGCGCGCTCGCGTTCCTCGCACTGTGGGAGATCTCGGCGCGATTCGTGTGGCGCGATGCCCAGGTGCTGCCCTCGCCAACGCAGGCGATCGCGGCCGCTGCGCATTACCTGACCGCGGGCGAGCTTGCCGCGCACATCGGCATCAGCCTGTCGCGCATCGTCGGCGGATTCACGCTCGGCGCAGCAGCCGGCATCGCGCTCGGCGTCGCGTCGGGGTGGTATGCGTGGCTCGGGCGCATCGTGCGTCCCATCGTCGACCTGCTGCGCCCGATACCGCCGCTCGCATGGATTCCCATCGCCATCGTCTGGTTCGGCCTCGGCGAGCCGTCGAAGTGGTTCGTGATCTTCCTGGGCGCCTTCTTCCCGATCTTCACCAATGCGTATCGCGGCATGGCGTCGATTCCGCCGGTGCTGCTGCGTGCCGCACGCACGATGGACGTCGACGGTGCGCGGCTGCTGTTCAAGGTCGCGATTCCCGCGGCGATGCCCGACGTCGCGACGGGCCTGCGCGTGGGATTCGGATTGTCGTTCGGCACGCTGGTCGCCGCGGAGCTGATCGCCGCCGACCGCGGCATGGGTTATCTCGTGATGCAATCGCGCCAGCTCGGCGAGCTCGGCGTGGCGGTATTCGGCGTGCTGCTGATCGGCGTGGTCAGCCTCGCCAGCGACGCGGCGCTCGGTGCGGGGCTGCGACGCCTGATGGGGCGTCGATCGGGTCACTGACAACAACGGAGGAAAGATGAAGCGCAGAACGTTTCTCGCGGGGATGACCGCGGCGGCAGCGGGCGGCACGATGACCGGGCGCGCCGTCGCGCAGGCGAAACCCGAAACCTCGAAGCTCGCACTGGGCTTCGGGCTCGATCCGGTGTTCGCGCCCCACATGGTGGCCATCAGCAAAGGCTGGTTCCGCGACGCGGGATTCGGCGACGTCACGACCAAGACCTTCGCGGGCGGCGCGCTCGCGGGCGAGGCGCTCGTCGCCGACGAGATCCAGCTGTGGACGCCGGGCAATCTGCCGCCGATCTCCATGGCGCACACCGGCGTTCCCATCGTCGTGCTCGGGACCAACTGCATCGCGTCGGCGGCCGACAAGCTCGTGATCCGCAAGGACGCGAACGTCAGGACGCCCGAGGATCTCTACAAGGTCAAGATCGGCCTGCTGCAGGGCTCGACCGCGAGCGCCGACCTCTACTACCTCGCGAAGCACTACGGCCTCGACGACAAGCGCCTGCAGGTGGTGAACATGCCGCCGCCCGAGCAGATCGCGTCGCTCAACTCCGGCAACACGCAAGGGCTGCTGTGCTGGGAGCCGTGGGGCTACAACGCCCTGAAGCCCGGCAACACCGATCTCGTGCACACCGGCGACGTCTCCGGCTTCAGCGGCAACAAGGGCGCGAAGGTCAAGATCTCGTACACGCGGTCGCTCTTCGTGGCGAGCCAGGACTTCGTGAAGCGCAACCCGGTCGCGACGCGCAGGATGGTCGAAGTGCTGCTGCGCGCGCAGCGCTACGTCGCGGATCCGAAGAACCGCGACGAGGTCGTCACGCTGTTCTGCAACGAGACCAAGCAGGATCGCACGCTCGCGCTCGCCATCTGGGACGAGTTCGTGTTCGACCCGACGTTCGACGACGCGTACGTGAAGGACATGCAGATGATGACCGCGTACCTCGAGGCGTCCGGTCGGCTCAAGGCGCCCAAGAACCCGCTCGACTACACGTACACCGCACCGCTGGCGGCCGCGGATCCCGCGCTGGTGAAGGTCCCGGGCCGCTTCAAGGCCTGATCGCCGTGGCAGGCACCTCCGTCGGCGTCGCGATGCTCGGCGCGGGCTACATCGCCGAGTATCACCTCGCCGGCCTCGCGGCGTCCGGCGGCGCGTCGGTGCGGGTCATCGCGGGTCGCGGCGACCGCAACGCATCGGCGCTCGCGAGACGGTTCGGCATACGGGACGTCGTGACGGACTGGCGCAAGGCGCTCGACCGCCAGGATGTGGACGCCGTCGTGATCGCCACGCCGGACGATACGCACGAGGCGGTCGCCATTGCCGCCGCCGAGGCGCGCAAGGCCATCCTGCTGCAGAAGCCCATGGCGGGCAGCGTCGAGGGCGCGCGTCGCATCCTCGACGCGGCGAAGCGCAACGGCGTCGATCTGCAGGTGAGCTTCATGCACCGCTTCTTCGGGGAGGTCGAGCAGGCGCGCGCTTGGCTGCGGGATGGCGTCATCGGCCGCGTGCACGGCGTGCGACTGCGCAACGCCACGCCGGGACCCGACTGGAGCGACTGGTTCTTCGATCGCAATCGCGTCGGCCACGGCGTCGTCGACCAGCTCGGCGTTCACGGCATCGATCTCGCGCTGACCCTGGTCGGCTCCATCGACAACGTGTCGGCGCGAACGGCCACGCTCGTTCCGCGACGAACACTGCGCGACGGCCGGACGATCGACGTGGGCATCTGCGACAGCGCCTGGGCGATCTACGGGTTCGCGGGCGGCGCGATGGGCTCGCACGAGATGTCGATGATCGAGGCCCGGGGTTGCGACCGCTTTCGAATGGAGCTCTACGGCGAGCAGGGAACGCTCTGGCTGCGCAGCGAGCGCGGGCCGATCGCCGTGTACGCGCCCGCGCGCTTCGGCGACGGCTGGCACACGCCTGCGCTCCCCGAGGCGCCGATGGGCGCGCGCCAGCACGCGGCATGGCTCGATGGCGTCACCGGCCGCGGCCCGCGCCTGTCAACCGCGGACGAAGCCCTGCGCGGCATGCACGTCGTCGACGCGATCGCGCGCTCGAGCGACCGACAGGGCGCGCTCGTGCGGGTCGGGAGCACCGCGTGAAACCTCGCGTCGGCGTACTGTCCTTCGCGCACTACCACGCGAATTTCTGGAGCGAGGTGCTCGTGGCGCGCGGCGTGCTCGCCGGCGTATGGGACGACGACGCGGCGCGGGGCCGCGACGCCGCGCAGCGGTTCTCCACGACGTATCACGACGATCTCGACGCCTTGCTCGCTGCGTGCACCGCCGTATGCGTGTGCAGCGAGACGAGCCGGCATGCACCGCTGATCGACCGCGCCGCCGCGCGCGGACTCGCCATCCTGTGCGAAAAGCCGCTCGGCACGAACCTCGCCGACGCCGAGCGCATCGCCGCGACGGTCCACCGGTCCGGCGTCGTCTTCATGCAGAGCTTTCCGAAGCGGTTCGATCCCGTGTCGCATCGGCTGCGCGAGCTCGTCGCGTCGGGCGAGCTTGGGCGCATCACGCTGGCGCGCATCCGTCACGGCCACTTCTATGGCTTGCAACCCGACTTCCGCGATCGCTGGTACGTCGATCCCGGGCAGTCCGGCGGCGGCGCGCTGCTCGACGAAGGCGTGCACGCCGCGGATCTGCTCGTATGGCTGTTCGGCTTGCCGCAGCGCGTCACCGCCATGACGAGCGACGCGACGCTGGGGCTGCGGGTCGAGGATACCGCCATCGCCGTGTTCCGCTATGCGTCGGGGCTCGTCGCGGAGATCGCATCGAGCTTCACCTTCGCGGCGGCGGACACGTCCATCGAGCTCTACGGCACGCGCGGAACGGTGCTCGTCGCGGGCGTCGACCTCGCGTCGCGCGACATCACGCACGAGGGTTTCGTCCGCGTCTTTCGCGCCGCCGCGCCGGAGCGGCGCTGGGAGGTCGAGTCGATCGTGCCCCGCTTCAAGCAGGGTCACTTTCACCAGCAGAACGCGCTTGCGTTCGTCGACTGCCTCGAGCGCGGCACGCCGCCGCCTGTCACGGTAGACGATGGCGTGCGCGCCGCGAAGATGATCGACGCGGCCTACGCGGCCGCACGCACGGGACAAATGCAACTCATCCAGCCATGAACGATTCCTCCATCCACACGAGCGAGACGCGCTTCGCGTTCGAAGGCGCTTCGATGCGCCTCTACGTCGCCCGCCCGAAGACGCCGCCGCGCGCAAGCGTGCTGATGCTCGGCGCGATCTGGAGCGTCACCCCGCACATCGAGGACGTGTGCCGGCAGCTCGCCCAGCAAGGCTTCGGCGCGATCGCGCCGTGTCTCTTCCGCGGCGCGAACATTCCCGCGCGGGACGCCGCGCCGGACGTGCTGGTTCGCACGTTCGTCGAATTCGACGACCCGCGCTGCATCCGCGATCTGCGCGCCGTCGCGCGCGCCGCCGCGGAGGGCCAATTCGGGTTCGCGCCCGGCGCGCTCGTGCCCTGGGGATTCTGCCTGGGCGGACGCTTCGCGCATTACCTCGGGGCGGTGAGCGAGCACGTCGCGGGCGTCATCAACTTCTACGGCCGCCTGCGATTCGAGCGACAGCCGATCAAGCCCTTCCTGCCCGCGGAGGTGACCGACTTGATCGAGGTACCGTACCTCGGGCAGTTCGCCGAAACGGATGCGCTGATCCCGCTTGCCGACGTCGAGGAGCTGCGTGCGATGCTCGCTGCGCGCGGCGTGCGCCACCGCGTCGACGTGTACCGCGGCGCGCGCCACAGCTTCTTCGATCCCACGCGGCCCGCCGACCATCATCCCGAGGCCTCGCGCGCGGCATGGGCCGCGGCGATCGAGTTCCTGCACAGCGTGAGCGCCGCATGACCGACATCGCGATTCTCATGGTCGGATGCGGCGCCTTCGCCCGGCGCTACCACGTGCCGGCCATCGTCGAGGACCCGGGATTGCTTATCGCCGGCATCTTCGATCCCCATCCCACCGACGACACGCGCGCACTCGCCCGCGTGCACGACGCACCGCTGGTGTCGCGCCTCGAGGACTTGCCCGCGCCGGCTTCCACCACCCTCGTGCTGGTGACCACGCCGCACATGCTGCATGCGGCGCACGTCGACGCCGTGCTCGACCGCGGCCATCACGTGCTCGTCGACAAGCCGTTCGTCATGCATGCGGCCGACGCGTCGCGCCTCGCCGCGCGTGCCCAGGAGCTCGGCGTGGTCAACGGCGTCGCCTACAACCGGCGCTTCGACCGCGGCTGCCTGCGTGCGCGCGAGATCCTGGACCAGGGCGGCATCGGTCCCGTGCGCTTCGTGCAGACCGTGCAGCTCGGCTACGAGAGGAGCGGCTGGTTCCTCGTGCCCGAGCTCGGCGGCGGCGGTCCCTACACCGGCCGCGCGACGCACATGGCCGATCTCGTGCCATGGCTCCTCGGACGCACGCCGACGCGCCTGCGCAGCCGGCTGCGCACGTCGTCGTCCATGCGCAGCGATCATGGCGGCTTCATCGAGCTCCAGTTCGGCGACCTCGAATGCCAGATGACGTGCATCGAGGAAGGCTGGCACATGTGGGACGAGGTGCGCATCTTCGGCGAGGACGGGCTGATCGAGCTGCGCCGTCCGCTCACTGCGCCGATCGGCTGGGAGATGACCTGCCTCACGCAGCGCGGCGGGCATTCCGAGCGCCTGTGCGCGGACTCGCATCCCGGCGACGCGACGCGCGACTTCGTGCGCGCCGTGCGCGAGCGGCGCCAGCCCGCCGTGACGTTCGCGCAGGCGGTCGCGAGCGTCCGCATCGTCGAGCTCGCGTTCCGCTCCGCGCGCGAAGACGGCGCGTGGATCGACATCGAACACGCCTAGCACCGAAGGAGCTTCCCGAGTGACACCCAAGAACCTGCTGATCCTGATGTCCGACGAGCACAACCCCAAGATCATGGGCTGCGCGGGGCATCCGATCATCGAGACGCCCAACATGGACGCGCTCGCACGCCGCGGCACGCGCTTCACCGCCGCATACACGACGTGCCCCATCTGCGTGCCGGCGCGCGCCGCCTTCGCGGTCGGCAAGTACGTGCATCAGATCGGCTACTGGGACAACGCCGACGGCTACGATGGCGCGATCCCGAGCTGGCATCATCGGCTGCGCGCGCGCGGACACGAGGTGGTGTCGATCGGCAAGCTGCATTTCCGCGGCGCGCCGGGCGACGACCACGGCTTCACCGAGGAAATCGTGCCGATGCACATCATCGAAGGCATCGGCGACGTGAAAGGGCTCGTGCGCGAGGACATTCCCACGCGCAAGGGCGGCGACAAGATGGCGCGCCTCGCGGGTCCCGGAGAGTCCGCGTATACGGTGTACGACCGCGACATCGCATCGCGCGCGCAGATCTGGCTGCACGAGGCGGCGCAGCGCCGCCACGACAAGCCGTGGGTCCTGTTCGTGTCGTTCGTGGCGCCGCACTTTCCGCTCACCGCGCCGCCGGAGTGGTATTACCACTACAGCCATCGCGATTTGCCTTTGCCCAAGCAGTACGCGCCGGCCGAGCGGCCCGAGCATCCATTCCTGACGGACTACGCTCGCGTGGTCGATTACGATCCGCATTTTCGCGACAAGCGCGACGTCGATCGTGCCATTGCCGGCTACTACGGCCTCGTCAGCGCGCTCGACGAGAACATCGGCAAGGTGCTGAAAGCGCTCGAGCGTGCGGGCCTCGCCGACGACACGCGTGTGGTCTATACCAGCGATCACGGCGACAACCTCGGCGCGCGCGGCCTGTGGGGCAAGTCGACCTTCTACGAGGAGTCGTCGGGCGTTCCCCTCATCCTGTCGGGCGATGGCATCGCGGCGGGCGCGCAGTGCGCAACCCCGGCGAGCCACGTCGACGTGTATCCGTTCGTCTTCGAATGCGTCGGGGCACCCGTGCCGGACGACGATGGCCATCCGGGGGTGTCGCTCGAGTCGCTCGCCGACGGCGTCACGCCGGATCGCGCGATCGTCGCCGAGTACCATGCGATCAGTGCGGTGGCAGGCGGCTACATGCTGCGCGACGGCCCGTACAAGTACATGCACTACGTCGCGTACCGCCCGCAGCTCTACGACCTCGCGCGCGATCCCGAGGAGCTCGTCGACGTCGCGGGCGATCCCGCCTATCGCGACGTGCTCGAGCGCTGCCGGGCACGCATGCGATCGATGTTCGACCCGGACGAAGTCGACGCGCGCGCGAAGCGCCGGCAGGCCGAGCTCCTCGCGCGGTACGGCGGGCGCGAGGCGGCGCTGTCGCGCGGCGACCTCGGATTCACGCCGGCGCCGGGCACGCGTCCCGAGCTCGATTGACGTTCCGACCAGGAGGAGAACCATCATGAAGGCACATCGTGGCATCGCGGCGGTGATCGCGTGCATGGCAGCGCTCGCGCTCGCCCTGCCGGCCCTTGGACAGACGAAGATTCCGAAGGTCGTTCCGATCACGGTGGTGATCAACCAGTCGCCGTGGTTCGCGAGCTTCGCCAAGGCCGTCGACGCCTATGAGAAGGAAAGCGGCAACAAGGTGAACCTCGACGTCAATCCGTTCGCGGGCAGCGCCGAGAAGCAGCGTGCATCGGTTCGCGCGAAGGAAGGGCAATTCGACCTGCTCGTCATGAACTCGACGTGGCTCGCCGAGCTCTATCACGGCGGCTTCCTGACGGCGCTGAACGACATCGATCCGTCGTTCAAGCTCGATCCGCAGGTGATCAACTTCGACGACACCGCTTACTGGGACGCCAAGAACAAGCGCAACAGCTCGAAGACCGGCGTGGTCTACGGCGTGCCGATCAATGCCAACATCGGCGTGCTGTATTACCGCGCCGACCTGTACGAAAAGGCGGGTCTCAAGGTGCCGCAGACGTGGGACGACGTCGCGGCGAACGCGGCCAAGCTTAACAGCCCGCCCGCCGTGTACGGCATCGTGCAGCGCGGCGCGCGCAGCGCCTCCGACATCTCGTACGACTGGATGCCGTATCTGCACGGCTGCAACGGCGCGATCTTTCGCGACGAGAAGGCCGGCGACTTCACGGTCACGATCAACAGTCCCGAAGCGAAGAAGGCGCTCGACATCTACGTCGATCTCGCGAAGAAGTACGGTCCGCCGAATCCGGGCAGCTACGGACAGGCGCAGGTGATCCAGGCGCTCGTGACCGGCAAGGCCGCGCACGCCACCCCGGTCATCGCGGCGTGGCCCCAGATGGACGACCCGAACAAGTCGGCCGTCGTCGGCAAGATCAACGTCGCGCCGATACCGCACTGCCCCGGCGCGAAGAGCACGCCGACGCTCGGGCATTTCATCGGCGGCATTCCGCGCAATATTCCGAAGGACCGCCAGGTCGCCGCGCTCGCGTTCATGAACTGGTTCCAGACCTACGATGCCCAGGTGATCTACGCCAAGGCAGGCCAGCCGCCGATCCGCAAGGACGTCTACGACGCGCCGTTCATGAAGACGCCGGAGTATCGCTGGGCGAAGGCGGTCGCCGACAGCACGCCGAACGCCAAGATGATGTACACGGTGCCCGAAGGACCGCAAATCGTCTCGGTGCTGGAGCTGCGGCTCAACCAGGCGCTCATCGGCGAGAAGTCGTCGGCCGACGCGCTGAACGCGGCGGCGTCGGAGATCCACGACATCATGCAGAAGGCCGGGTACAAGACGGGACGGTTGCCTGACCTGAAATAGCACGGTGGGCCGGCCTCTCATCCTGGCCTCCGCGCCGCTCGCGGGCGCACGCAATCGCTCCGCCAGCGGCGATCTGCGGCGCTGGCGCGTGCTCACCCTCGCGCCGGCGGTCGCGATCTACCTGCTCCTCGCGCTTCTGCCGATCGTGAACCTGCTCGTGATGTCGGTTCACGACATCCGGTGGGAGGAAGGCACGGCGCGCTGGACGTTCGTGGGACTGACGCATTTCGCCGCGCTTCCCGCCGATCCTTTGGTGCGCGCAGGTCTTCTCAACACGATCCTGTTCGCGCTGTTCTCGGTGGCCGCGGAGATGGTGATCGGATTCATGCTCGCGGTGCTCGTGAGCCGGGCGATCGCGGGCCGCGGCGTCTATCGCACGATCTTCCTGCTGCCGATCCTGATCCCGGGCATCGTGATCGGCGCGATCTGGAAGCTCATGTACAACCCGGATTTCGGCATCATCAACCAGGCGCTGACCGCGATCGGCCTTCCGGGACGCGACTGGCTCGGTGACGGCGCGCTCGCATTTCCTTCGGTGATCGTCGTCGATATCTGGCACTGGACACCGTTCGTGTTCCTGCTGCTGCTCGCCGGCATCGAGGCCTTGCCGCAGGACACGTACGAGGCCGCCCGCGTGGACGGCGCGAGCGCGTGGCAGGAGCTACGCTACGTGACGCTGCCGATGATGCTGCCGACCATGGCCGTGACGCTCATCTTCCGGCTCGTCGTCTCGTTCAAGGTGTTCGACGAGGTGTACCTGCTGACCGGCGGCGGTCCGGGCACGGCGACCGAAGTCGTCAGCTTCACCATCTTCCGCCGGTTCTTCACCGAGGACCGTGCAGGCTACGGATCGGCGATCTCCGTGATCGTGCTGTTCCTGCTCGCTCTCGTCATCGTGCTCGCCATCGCGCCCGCGCGCCGGCGCATGCGCGAAGCGTGAGATCGATGGGCACCGCGCGCGCTCGTCGCACCGTGCTGCTGCATGCGGTGCTCGTCGCATGTGCTGCGATCGTGATCGTGCCGGCCATGTGGATCGCGCTCGCCGCATTCAAGACGCAGATCGCGCTGCTGCGCGGCGACGTCCTCTTCAAGCCGTACCTCGGCAACTTCGACGAGCTCTTGTTCTCGCGCTCGGCCGACTACGGCGCGCATTTCGCCAACAGCGTCATCGTCGCCACGTCGGCGACCGCGCTGGTGCTGGTCGTCGCGACCCTGGCCGCGTACTCGATGCACCGCATGCGCTGGCCGCGCTGGGTGCCTGCGCTGATCGCGATCGTATCGCTCGTGTTCTACATGCTGCCGCCCATCACGCTGGTCGGCCCCTGGTACGTCATGTTCCGCACCCTGGGGCTCGACAACACCTACATCGCGCTCGTGCTCGCGAACGTGACGCTCAACCTACCGGTCGGCGTGGCGGTCATGTCGGTCTTCGTGCGCGACATTCCGGTCGAGCTCGAGCAGGCGGCGCGCCTCGACGGCTGCACGACCCCGCAGATGTTGTGGCGAATCGTCGTGCCACTGGTGCGGCCGGGTCTCGCCGCGACCGCGATCCTGGTGTTCGTCTTCAGCTGGAACGAGTTCGCCGTCGCGCTCACGCTATCGGGCAGCCGCACGGCGACGGTGCCCGTCGCCATCGCCAAGTTCGCGCAGGAATACGAGATCAAGAATGGCGTCATGGCCGCCGGCGTGGTGCTGTCGATCGTGCCCGCGATCGTGCTCCTGCTCTTCGCGCACCGGCACATCGTCAAGGGTCTCACCGCCGGGGTCGGGAAGTAGCGGGCGCCCATCGCTGGAGATACGGAGCTGACGTCCCGCGGCGGCGGCCGCGCAGGCGCGTCAGCGCCGCGAAGTTCGGTGAGCCGTGTTCTGCCGCGCTTTTTCCGTGCGTCATCAAGCGCCTGCGGCTCGAACGGCTTGTCGGCGACAACTGGTATGGCGCTTGCTGTTCTCGTCGCACCTCGCATTCGCAGGAATCGCAATGGCCGTCGTCCGTGACAATGCCGAGCCGCCCGCCGAGCCGTCGCCGTGCGTGGCGTCCGAGGAGAGCATCCGCAAGGCACAGGCGCTGCGCGAGGCGTTGCGCGAGAAGTTCCTGAGCCGGCCCGATCCGCCTGCGAACCCGTACTGGGTCGTCGGCGCGGACTAGCCGCCCGCGCCGCGCCAGGCGGCACGCATCGCAATCGCGCAGGGAAAGCCGCCACACGGAGGCGCGGAAAATTTCGCCTTCCGCACGAGGTTTTTGCAGCTTCATCGCGATCGCGAACGTTTGCAGACTCCTGTCCATGTCATCGGAAAGGAGGCTCGCAATGAATTCGTCCCGTTACGCGTCGCGCCTGGCGGCCTGCGCATTCCTCGTCATGCAGGCTTGCGCCGGCGCCGCGCTGGCCGGCGGCGGTTCCGACACGACCGCAGAGCAAAAGGCGCTGCTCGTGCGGCAACCGCCTGTCTATCGACTGCCGTATACGTTGCCGGGGTCGTTCGCATTTCGCACCACCAAGGGCTACTACCTGACCGCGGTGAGCGGCGGCGGGCGCTATCTGGATCCCACCATCATCACCGCATCGCCCACCGTCGGTCCCTGGGAGCAATTCCAGATCGTGGTGAACCCCGCGAGCACGTACGACAAGAGCTTCAGGACCGCGAACGGAAACTACGTGACCGCCGTGAACGGCGGCGGCCTCACCTCGAACGCGCTGCACACCGACGCCACCGCGATCGGCGGCTGGGAGCAGTTCCGGATCATCGACCTGGCGGAGAGCGGGTTCAAGCCGACGTGGTACTCGCTCTACACGCAGAACGGCAACGTCGTGACTGCGGTCGGCGCGGGCGGCCAGTATTACGACCCCATCCATACCGACGGCTACCAGGTCGGCTCATGGGAAGAGCTGCGCCCGGACAAATGCGGCGATCTCGGCTCCGGATACGACTACTACATCATCGCCGCCAACGGCCAGCCGATCACGGCCGACGACGGCGGGGGCCACACCGAGTCGTACGCGCTCACGATGGGCTTCTGGTTCGGACCGACCAACGCGCAATGGTCGCGCTTCAAGCTGCTGCGCCAATCGGACGGCACGTACGCGCTGCAGACGTCGAATGGCGTCAACTACGTCACGGCGCTGCAGGGCGGCGGCCTCGTGCAGGAATACTACGAGTGCGACCCCGGCTGGTTCGGCGCCTGCCTGAGCGGCGTCAACGGCATCTTCCACACCGACGCGACCAGCGTTCTCGGTTGGGAGAAGTTCCGCATTGCCGACACGGGTGAATGCAAGTACACGATCCAGACCGCGAGCGGGTTCTACTTCGGCATCTACTCGACGTCGCACGGCATGATGATGACGACACGTCGCAGCATCGTGTCCGACAACGAGAAGTTCGAGCTGGTCATGGCGGGACTGGGCTCGCCGCCGATCATTCATTGACTGGGGAGGCGACCATGAGCGCCGAAGTCGAGCACGCGGGTGTGCGCACATTCGCCCTGCCGCCCAAGGGATTCGAGCCCCTTAAAGCGCATGCGCGGGACCTCCTGGCGTACGGCTTTCCGCCGCGCCCGAAGGATCCGCGATTGCTGAGCCGTTGGGAGACGGTGCTTGGACGCCCGATCTCGATGATCCAGCCGCGGTTTCGCA
>DATJIS010000066.1:0-45159 GCA_035493035.1 Casimicrobiaceae bacterium
GCCCGGCGTTCGCTACGCCGTGCTCACGCCGAATCTCAAGGGCTTCGAAGCCGCGCTCGCGTCACGCGCGGACGAAGTGGCGGTGTTCGTCGCGGCCACCGAGTCGTTCTCCCGCCGCAACCTCAATTGCTCCATCGCCGAGAGCCTGGACCGCGCGCGACCGGTGTTCGAGGCGGCGAAGAGCAATGGCATGCCGGTGCGCGGCTACATCTCGATGGTGCTCGACTGCCCTTATGAAGGCGCGGTCGATCCCGCGCGTGTCGCCGCAATAGCCGCCGAGCTGCACGCGCTCGGTGCGCACGAGATCTCGCTCGGCGACACGATCGGCACGGGGACGCCGGGGCGAACCAAGGCGTTGATCGCGCGCGTCGCCGAGCGTGTTCCCATCACTGCGCTCGCCGGCCATTTTCATGACACTTACGGTCAGGCGCTCGCCAACGTCTATGCCGCGCTCGAGATGCGCGTATCGACCTTCGATTGCGCTGTCGCCGGCCTGGGCGGGTGCCCCTATGCCAAGGGCGCGACCGGCAACGTCGCGAGCGAGGACGTGCTGTATCTCATGGAGGGACTCGGCATCGAGACCGGCGTGGACATGGCGGCGTTGCGCCGTGCGGGACGGCTCATCTCGCGGTTCCTCGGGCGTCCACCCGTGTCGCGCGTCGCGCGTGCGCTCGACGCGAAGGCACCTCTGCCCGATGCCGCCTGATCGCGGCGGCACGCAGGGTGGCGAGCCGCCCGTCGCATCGCCCTGCGTGAGCGTCTGCGTGCTCGACCCGGGTGGAACCGGTGTCTGCACGGGCTGCGGCCGCACGATGGACGAGATCGCGTCGTGGATCGATCTCACCAACGACGAGCGGCGCGCGGTGATCGATCGACTGCCGGAGCGGCTGTCGGCGCTGCGCGCGCGCAATCGCGCGCGTCACTGGGACGACGATGCCGATCGCTGACTGGTACTTCGATTTCATCTCGCCGTTCTCGTACCTGCAGTCCGAGCGCCTGGCCGCGCTCGGTCCGCGCATCGCCGTGCGTTATCGGCCGGTGCTGTTCGCGGCGCTGCTCGACGCGAACGGGCACAAGGGCCCGGCCGAGATACCGGGCAAGCGGGCGTTCACGTATCGCTTCGTCGTGTGGCAGGCACGGCGCCTCGGCATTGCGCTCAAGTTCCCGCACGAGCATCCGTTCAATCCGTTGAGCCTGCTCCGGCTCGCCATCGTGTGCGACTGCCGGCCGGACGCCGTGCAGCGGATCTTCCGCTTCGTGTGGCGCGACGGCCGCCTGCCGGATCTTCCCATCGAATGGGCGGAGCTCACGCACGATCTCGGCGTCGCCGACGCGGACGCGCGCATCGCGGACCCCGACGTGAAGGAGACGCTTCGCCGCAACACCGACGAGGCGATCGCGCGCGGCGTGTTCGGCGTGCCGACGCTGGCGGTGGGCGACGAGCTCTTCTGGGGCGTAGACGCCACCGACATGGCGCTCGACTATGTTGCGGCCGGTTGCCGCTTCGCCGATCCGGAATACGCGCGCGTCAGCGCGCTGCCGACCGGCGTCGTGCGCCAGCCCGCGACCCGCAAGCCGCGCTAGCCTGCGCGCACGACGTTGCGCGCGGCGAGCCGCGCGATGGCCTCCTCGCCGAGCCCGGCTTCGAGCAGCACCTCGCGGGTGTGCGCGCCGAGCGCGGGCGCGCTGCGATCCGGTGCGAATGCATGCCCGCTCATGCGAAACGGCGGCGCGATCTCCCGCGTGCCGTCGCTGCGGCGCCCGACCATTTCGCGCGCGCTGAATTGCGCATCGCGCATCGCTTCGGCAATGTCGAGCACGGGCGTGACGCAGCAGTCGACGCCGGCGAGGCGCGCGGTCCATTCGTCGCGCGTCGCGGTCACGAATACGGCTTGCAGAGCGTCGCGCACGCGCGCGCCTTCGTCGCCGCGTGCGAGCCGTCCTTCGACGAGGTCCGGACGACCGAGCGCGTTGCACAGCGCCGACCAGAACTTGTGCTCGAGCGCGCCGACCGCGACGAAGCGGGCATCCGCGGTTGCGTAGACGCCGTAGCAGGGCACGCCGCCGGTGAGGAGGTCAGCGCCGCGAACGGGCGGCGTGCCGCGCTGTTCGAGCGCATGCAGCGCGAAGACATTGTGCGCGAGCGACGCGTCGGCCATCGCGACATCGATGTATCGCCCGCGGCCGCTGCGCGATGCGCCGACCAGGGCGGCCAGGATCGCGATGGCGGCGCTCGCCGCGCCGCCGAGCAGGTCCGCGACCTGGACGTTGCACAGCGCGGGCGGTCCGCCGCGCACGCCGGTCTGGTCGAGCACGCCTGCGTAACCGAGGTAGTTGATGTCGTGGCCCGCCATGGCGGCGCGCGGACCCTCCTGCCCGTAGCCGGTGAGCGAGCAGTACACGATCGCCGGATTCACGCGCGCGACCGCGTCGTAGTCGACCCCGAGCGCGCGCACGACACCCGGCCGGAAGCTCTCCAGCATCACGTTCGCGCCGCGCGCGAGGCACATGAATGCATCGCGGCCCTCGTCCTGCTTGAGATCGAGCGCGACCGAGCGCTTGCCGCGGTTGACCGCGCGATAGAACGCGCTCGTCGAGCCGGCCGGCGCGTCGAGCCCGCGTGCATAGTCGCCCGCGTCCGTGTCCTCGATCTTGACGACGTCGGCGCCGAGGTCGGCGAGATACAGCGTGCACATCGGGCCCGGCAGCAGCCGCGAGAGGTCCAGCACCCGCACGCCGGCGAGCGCGCCGTCGCTCACACCCGGTCCGGCTCGGGAATGCGCAGCACGCGTCGCACCGCACGCGCCGTGGCGATCGCCGCATCGAGCGACTCGCCGAGGCAGGTCACGTGTCCCATCTTGCGGCCGCGACGGGGCTCGCTCTTGCCGTAGAGGTGAAGCTTCGCGCTGTGATGGCGAAGGACGTCGCTCCACGCGGGCTCGCGCGGCGCATCGTCGTCGTCGTCGAACCAGGCGTCGCCCAGCACATTCACCATCACCGCCGGCGTGTGCTGGGCAGTTGCCCCCAGCGGCACGCCGGCGAGGATGCGCGCCTGCTGCTCGAATTGCGAGGTGATGCACGCATCGATCGTGTAGTGCCCGCTGTTGTGCGGACGCGGCGCGATCTCGTTCACGAGCAGCGCCCCCTCGCGGGTGACGAACATCTCGACGCACAGCACGCCCTCGTAGTCGAGCTTGTCGGCCACCGCGGTCGCGCGCTCCCGCGCGCGCGCGGCGAGCGCCGCGTCGATGCGCCCGGGCGCGATGGATACGTCGAGGATGCCGTTGCGATGGCGGTTCTCGGCCACCGGCCAGGACACGACCTCGCGCGCCGCATTGCGCGCGACGATCACGGACACCTCGCAGGCGAGGTCCATGCGGCGCTCGAGGACGCACGCCTGCTGCATCGACGCGAACGCGCCGACGACATCCTGCGGCGTTGCGACCCGGATCTGTCCCTTGCCGTCGTAGCCCATGCGCGCGGTCTTCACGATGCCGGGCAGCAGCGCGGCGTCCGCGGCTTGCGCGTCGCGTGCCTCGCGCAGCACCGCGAACGGCACGACGTCGAAGCCGTGTCCGGACAGGAACATCTTTTCGCTGATGCGGTCCTGCGCGATCGCGACGCTCGCCGCCGCCGGTGCGACGTGCGCGTTCCGCGCGAGGAAATCGAGCGCCGCCGCCGGAACGTTCTCGAACTCGGTCGTGGCCGCGCGACACAGGCTCGCGAGCTCGGCGAGCCCGCCGGCGTGGAGATAGTCGGCCCGCACGTGGCGATCGGCGACCGATCCGGCCGGCGAATCGGCGCCGGGATCGAGCACGGCGACCTTGTAGCCGAGGCTCTGCGCAGCCATGCAGAACATGCGGCCGAGCTGACCGCCGCCCAGGAGCCCGAGCCACGAGCCGGGTGGCAAACCAGCGCTTGGGACGGCCGACGACACAGGCTCTAGCGCGATACGGGTGGCAGCCGCATGGCACGCGCGGCGTCGGTCTGCTTGCGTCGGAACGCGTCGAGCCGGCGCGCAAGGGCGTCGTCGGTTGCGGCGATGAGGGCGACGGCGAACAAGCCGGCGTTGGCGGCGCCCGGCTCGCCGATGGCGAATGTGGCCACCGGCACGCCCTTCGGCATCTGCACGATGGACAGCAGCGAATCGGTGCCGCGCAGATACTTCGATGGCACCGGCACGCCGAGAACCGGAACGATCGTCTTCGCCGCCAGCATTCCCGGGAGGTGAGCGGCTCCGCCGGCGCCCGCGATGATCGCACGCAAGCCGCGCTCGGCCGCGCTTTCGGCGTACTCGAACATGTCGTCGGGCATTCGGTGCGCTGAGACCACGCGCGCCTCGTAGGCGACACCGAGCGCATCGAGCTGCGCCGCGGCGTGCTGCATGACATCCCAGTCGCTGTCGCTGCCCATCACGACACCGACTTGCGGCGCCGCCTTGCGTTGCGCCATCCGTCCTCCCGGCCGCATCACGGCGACGCGGGATTCTAGCATCGGGGTCGCGCGCGATCCGGCGTTGCACCGGCGCACGCGCCTGTCATCCGTGCGGCACCGCATGTCGTTTTGCGTTGTCAACGACCGCGCCTGTCGCCGAGAATCCCTATCATGATGCTCATGCTTCGCTCACCGCTCCGCGCCCTCGTCCTCGCGCTGGCGCTCGTCGCCGCCGTGCCCGCCGTCGCCCAGACCGATGCCGACGTGCTGCGCGCCAAGGACGCCTTCGATCGCGGTGACCAGCGCCGCCTGGACGCCCTGGCACCGCAGCTCGCAGGGCACATCCTCGCCCCGTACGTGACCTACTGGCAGCTCAAGCTCGGCATCGACGCCGCCGATGCCGCGGCCGTGCGCACGTTCCTCGCGCGCGAGGCGGGGTCGCCGCTCGCGGACCGGCTGCGCGTCGACTGGCTGAAGTCGCTGGCGCGCCGCGGTCTGTGGAGCGACTTCGACGCCGACTACGTGATGCTCCCCGGCGAGGACACGGAGCTCGCCTGCTTCGCGGCCCAGCGCAAGTGGCAGCTCGAAGGCGATGCCGCGCTCGCTTCCATTCGCGCGGCATGGTTCACCGGACAGAGCACACCCGACGCGTGCGAGCCTTTGTTCGCGGCGCTGTTCGCGCGCGGCGACCTGACTCAGGACGACGTCCGGGCACGCCTGCGGCTTGCGAACGAGGCGGGCAATACCCGACTTGCCGAGACGCTCGGCGCGCAAATGACCGGCAACGCGCGCATCACCGCGCGCGAGCTGGCGCTCGTCACGCGCGACCCCGTCCACGCGCTCGCGAAGGGCGCATTCGCATGGAAGACGCCCGCGGGACGCGAGCTCGCCCTGTACGCGCTCGAGCGCAGCGCGCGCAAGGATGCCGGTGCCGCGCATGCGGCATGGGTGAAGTGGCGCGACCGATTGCCGGCCGCGGATCGTCTGTACGGCAACCGAAGGCTCGCGTACCAAGCGGCGCGGCAGCTCGATCCCGATGCGCTCGACTGGTTCCGCGAGTCGGGCGCGCCGGCCGGCTCCGTCGACGAGATCGCGTGGCGCGTCCGCGCCGCGCTGCGTGCGCAAGCATGGAACGAGGTCCTCGCGAGCCTCGCTGCATTGCCCGACGCCGAGCAGCAGGATCCCGCGTGGCGCTACTGGAAAGCGCGCGCGCTGGCCACGACGGGACGCAAGGCGGACGCCGATGCGTTGTACGCGGGTCTCCTGTCCCAGGTCGGGTTCTACGGCTTGCTGGCAGCCGAGGCGCTCGGGCAGGGACCGCAGCAGGTCGCGGCGCTGCGCAGCCAGCCGGTCACGATCGACCCCACGGAGCTGCGGACGTTCGCGCAGCGCTACGACGTGCGGCGCGTTACCAAGCTGATCGAGCTCGACCTGCGCGCCGATGCGCTGCGCGAATGGGCGTACATCATGCGCGAGCAGCCCGACGAGCGGCTGCTGCTGGCCGCCGAGTTCGCGCGGCGCGCCGGCCTGTACGACCGCGCGATCAATGCAGCCGAGCGCACGACGACGCGCCACGACTTCGGCATGCGCTATCTGACCCCGTTTCGCGCGGAGTTCACCGCAGCGGCGCGCGACCAGGGTGTGGACGAGGCGCTGTTGTACGGCATCGCACGCCAGGAATCGCGCTTCGTACCCGACATCGTGTCGTCCGCCGGCGCGGTGGGGCTGATGCAGCTCATGCCGCGCACCGCGCGCTGGGTCGCGGGCAAGATGGCGCGCACCGATTTCAATCCCGCGCAGATCACGAGCGCAGGCGTCAACACGCAGTTCGGCGCGTTCTACTTCCGCTACTGGCACGATCGCCTCGGCGAGCGGCCGGCCATCACCGCCGCCGCTTATAATGCCGGTCCGAGCCGCGCCCAGGCGTGGCGCCCGGCGACAGCGCCTCTCGAAGGCGCCATCTGGGTCGAGACGATTCCCTTCAGCGAGACGCGCGACTACGTGAAAAAGGTCCTCGCCAACACGGTGCTGTACGCGCGCGCCCTGAACCTTCCGTACGTCTCGCTCACCGACCGCCTCGGCGTCGTCACGCCGCGCGGAAGCGACAACGCGACGGTCGCTTCCGGATCGCCGTAAGGCGAGCGCGATGGCGGCGCCCGAGACGATCCTGGTGCTCGGCGGCAGCGGCTTCATCGGCCGCCACGTCGTTGCGCGGCTCACCGATGGCGGCTATCGCGTCACGGTCCTGACGCGACGACGCGCGCGCAGCCGGCACCTCATCCTCTTGCCCACGGTCGACGTGGTCGAAGGCGATCCCTACGATCCCGCGACGCTGCTGCGCCTTGCCGTTCCCGCGACCGCGGTCGTCAATCTCGTGGGCATCCTGCACGAGGGCGGCGGCGAGACGTTCCAGCGTGCGCACGTCGAATTCCCTCGGCTGGTCGTCGACGCGTGCAAGGCAGCGGGCGTGCGGCGGCTCGTGCAGCTCAGCGCAATCGGCGCCGACGCGGCCGGCGGCGCGAGCCGTTACATGCGCTCGAAGGGCGAAGGCGAGCGCGTGGTAGCGCAATCGGGGCTCGACTACACGATCCTGCGTCCGTCGATCGTGTTCGGGCGCGAGGACCGCTTCCTCAACATGTTCGCGCAGCTCGCGCGCCGGTTCCTGGTGCTGCCGCTCGGCGCATCGGAGGCCCGCTTCCAGCCGATCTATGTGCGCGACGTGGCGCAGTGCATCGTCACCGCGCTCGACGACGACGTCACGATCGGCCAGACGTACAACCTCTGCGGTCCGAAGGTTTACACGCTGCGCGAGCTGGTGCGCTATGCCGCCGACGTGAGCGGCAAGCCGCGGCCCATCGTGCCGCTCGGTCCTGCGATGGCCCGGCTGCAGGCGCTTACCCTGGAGCTCCTGCCGGGCCGGCTCATGAGTCGCGACAACCTCGCGTCGATGACGCGCGACAACGTGTGCGATGCGCCGTTTCCGTCGGTGTTCCGGCTCGAGCCCACCGCGCTCGAGGCGGTGGCGCCGATGTGGCTCGCGCCCGAGGCGATTCGCTCGCCCTTCGACGTCTACCGAGAGCACAGCGGGCGTTGATTGAAACCGCGGCCGCAGCCGTTTGCCGTCTACCGCGTCGGCGGGTCGGTGCGCGACGAGCTCCTGGGTCGCAGCGGCGCCGACCGTGACTGGGTGGTCGTAGGCGCGACGCCCGAGATGCTGCTCGCGTCGGGCTACCGGCCGGTCGGCAAGGATTTTCCCGTCTTCCTGCATCCCGAGACGCGCGAGGAATACGCCCTCGCGCGCACCGAGCGCAAGCACGGCCAGGGCTATCGCGGCTTCGAGTTCTTCGCCTCGCCCGACGTCACGCTCGAGGATGACCTCAAGCGCCGCGACCTCACCATCAACGCGATGGCGCGCACGCAGGACGGCACGCTGATCGATCCTCATCACGGCGCCGACGACCTGCGCGCCGGGGTGCTGCGCCACGTGTCCGAAGCGTTCGCCGAGGATCCGCTGCGCGTGCTGCGCGTGGCGCGCTTCGCCGCGCGCTTCGGCTTCGACGTGGCGCCCGAGACCGAAGCGCTGATGCGCACCATCGTCGCGTCGGGCGAGCTCGCGACGCTCGCGCCGGAGCGCGTGTGGCAGGAGATCGCGCGCGGGCTGATGGAGCCGTGGCCTTCGCGCATGCTGGCCGTGCTGCGCGAGTGCGGCGCGCTCGCCGCGCTGTTGCCGGAGGTCGATGCGCTGTACGGCGTACCGCAGCCGCCGGCGCATCATCCGGAGATCGACACGGGCGTGCATCTATCGCTGGCGCTCGATTGGGCGGCGGCGCACGCAGCGTCACTTCCCGCGCGCTATGCCGTGCTCGCGCACGATCTCGGCAAGGCGCTGAGCGTCCCCGCAACGCTGCCTCGGCACATCGCGCACGAGCAGCGCAGCGTGCGCCTCGCCGACGCGCTGTCCGAGCGCTTGCGCGTGCCGGCCGACTGCCGCGACGTCGCGCGGCTCACGGCGCGCTGGCACGGCGTCGTGCATCGCGCGCTCGAGCTCACGCCGGCCAAGCTGCTGGATCTCGTCATGGCGGCGGACGCGCTGCGCCGGCCGGACCGCCTGACCGACCTGATCGATGCCTGCCGTGCCGACGCGTGCTCGCGACCGGGACGCGCTGACGACTATCCCCCGGCGAGCTATATCCGCGCCGCGCTCGAGGTGGTGAAGGCGGTCGACGCCGGCGCCGTCGCGGCGGCGGCCATCGCGCGGCATGCCGCGCGGCACCCGGAGCGCACGAGCGGCGCCAAGGGCGAATCGAAGATCGCGGAAGCGATCCGCGCCGCGCGCATCGCCGCGCTCCGCGATTGGAAGAAGGCCCGGCTCGCGCGCTAGACGCGGTACGCGACCGCACGCATGAGGTCGGCCGCGACCTTCATCGCGCCGCGGACCGGGAAAGGCAGCGGGGCGCCGCCCGCCTCGTAGGCCATCGCGCCGTGCCGCGCCTCGTCCTCGCGCATGCGATCGACGATCGCGCGGCTCTTCGTGTCCGCAGCCGGAAGCCGGTCCATGTGCGCGGTGAGGTGCTCCTCGACCTGGCGCTCCGTTTCGACGACGAAGCCGAGGTTCGTGCGATCGCCCGCGATGCCGGCGACTACGCCGATGGCGAACGCGCCGGCATACCACAACGGATTCAGCAGCGACGGCCGCGTCGAGAGCTCCTCGAGCCGCGATTGCGTCCACGCGAGGTGGTCTTCCTCTTCGCGCGCGGCGCTCGCGAAGCGCGCCTTCACCGCGGGATCGCGCGCCACCATCGCCTGCGCGGCGTACAGCGCCTGCGCGCACACCTCGCCCGTATGGTTGACGCGCATGAGGCTGCCCGCGTGTCGACGCTCAGCGATCGACAGCTCGGGCTCCGGAAGGCTCGCGCCGGGAAGCGGCCGCGCACTCGATGCGGTGCCTGCGAGCGTTCTCAGCGAGCGGTCGAAGCCGATGATCAGTTGATCGAGCATGGCGTCATTTTAACGCCGCGGCGCATGCGAAGGGCGCTCGCGGGGTGCAAGCCTCACATCAACACACTCGTCTTTGCGTGAAGTTGCCGTGAGCCAGGCGCGCGGCCGCCCGAAGCCGGGCGAACTGACCCTGGATGTATCCGGCGAAAAGTATCGTGCGACCGTTTGTGCGAGCGAAGCGACGCACACCGGTCGCGAAACTTTTCGACGCCAAAAATGAAACGGGCGCCCGAAGGCGCCCGTTCGTCTTGCGAGCTGCAGCGTCTGTTCGTTTAGAACAGGTGGATCATGCCGAACACCCAGCCGTCCGGCTTGCCGTTGGCACCGCCGCACGCCAGGTCGGCCGCATCGCCACGTCCCGTGCACGTCGTGTTGAACGTGTACGCGTTGATGTTGAACGTGTAAGCCGCGTTGCGGTCGTTGTCGAGCTTGACGTAGCCGGCGTACACCTGCGTGCGCTTCGACAGCGGGTAGGTGTAGCTGATTTCCCACTGTTGCGACTTGGTGTCGTTGCCCTTCGTCAGGCCGCCCACGCGCTCGCCGTCCGCCGCGCTGCCGTTGCCGTCGCCCGCGTGACCGTAGAACGCGTACAGCACGCCGGGACCGATGGGCGCGGTGGCGCTGACGCCCCAGAAGTCGCGCTTCAGGTCGCCGGTCGGCGTGTCGTACTTCAGGCGTTCGTAGATCAGCGCCGGACGAACGACGCCGAAGTTGTACGCACCGGTGATCGTCCAGTCGTAGTCGCTCAGGTCCGGACCGCGAACCTTGACGTTACGCTCGTACGCGGTGCCGACTTGCAGCGGGCCGTTGTTGTACACCGCTTCGCCGCCCCACACCCACGCGTGACGCAGTTCCGCGGTGTGCTCGCCGTTGTCACCCGCAGGCGGCGCGATGTCCGCGAAGCCCGACGAGTCACGCAGCGAGACCTGGCCGCTGAAGTTGAAGCCGTTCCACACCGGCGAGTCGTAACGCAGCGAGTTGCCGAGACGCGCGTCGAAACCGCCGGCGCCCTTCGACAGCGTGCCCTGCGCCCACAGGTCGGCCGTCGACAGGATCGACGTCGTGTAGGTCGGGACGTTACCGAAGATGGGGTGCATGTCGTCCAGGGGCATCAGGAACTTGCCCATCTTGAACGTACCCCAGTTGCCTTGCAGTCCAACGAACGTTTCGCGGCTGGCGAAGCCGGACGACGAGCTGTTGCCCGTGTCGCCGGACACGTTCTGCTCGATCTGGAAGATGGCGTTCAGGCCACCGCCCAGCGCTTCCGTGCCACGTACGCCCAGCCGTGACGAGTTCGAGCTCAGACGCCAAACGTGCGGGTTCACGGAGCCGAGCGAGGGCGCCTGCTTGCCGCTCACCAGCTCAAGGTCGATATTGAGCCGGCCGTACAGCGTCACGTTCGCGTTTTGCGCTTGCGCAGCCAGCGGCGACGCGAGCACTCCAGCGACCGCGACAGCGACGAGCTTCTTGTTCATCGAGTCTCTCCTCTAACGGATAAAATTGGCAAGGAAACAGCCATTTGCGCCTGCCATCGGAACCTTCTCAGTTCGGTCGAGAAGTTGCGATTCATTGTGCCAAAGCGACGAAAGCATTGGTAGCGTGACGAGCCAACGCGCCGAATCGATGCATGCGCCTGTTGTTTCAAAGCAACATCGATCGGCCGTCGCCATGGTGCGGCATAAGCTGGAACAAGCTTGAAGCAAGGCGTATAAAGCGATGATCGACAAGGGAAAACACCGCTGCGCCGAATCCCGGATGCCGCTTTTCGCGGCAATGGGCCGTTTCCGCGTGTTTACTCGGCCGACACGTGCCACCCGAGGCGAGATAGATGTCCGCGCGGCCGGCTGAGCGCACTTCCCGCGGGGCGCGGCGATGAGCGCCATGCTCGCGTTCGCGGTGGCCGCGCTCGGCAGCGCGGCGGTGCTGTGGCTTCTCCTGCGCATGCGCACGCGCCTTCCGCTCGCGGTGCCGAACGGACGCTCGCTGCACGCGGCGCCGGTGCCGCGCGTGGGCGGGCTCGCATTGTGGGCGGGCTTCGCGCCCGCCATGGCGTGGGTCGCCGCGGACCTGCCCGGTGGCGCCGCCGGATGGCTGCCCGCGTTCGTCGTCATCGCTGCCGTCTCGCTGGCGGACGACGCACGCGGCGTCGGCGTGCTGCCACGGCTCTCGGTGCAGGTCGCGTGCGCGCTCTGGGGCGCGGCATGGCTGCTGCGGTCGTCGTTCGGCGCGCTGCCGGGCGTATCGCCGGGCGTGGGCTATCTCGTGGCGGTCACGCTCGTCGCACTCGCCATCGCGTGGTCCATGAACCTGTACAACTTCATGGACGGTACCGACGGCCTCGCCGGCGCCACCACGCTCATCGGCTTCGCCGCCATGGCGGCGGGTGCGGGCGACGACGCGCCGCTGCGCATCGCGTGCATGGCCGTGGCGGGTGCCTCGATCCCGTTCCTCGCGCTGAATCTCCCGCCCGCCCGCATCTTCATGGGCGACGTCGGTGCGGTGCCGGCGGGGTTCCTGGCCGCGATGTTCGGCATCGGTGGCGTGCTGCGCGGCGACTGGCCGGCATGGTTCCCGGTGCTCGTGTTCCTGCCGTTCCTGGCGGACTCCACGGTCACGCTGCTGCGGCGCGCCGTGCGCGGCGAGCGGGTGTGGGAGGCCCATCGCAGCCACTACTACCAGCGCTTGCACCAGCTCGGCGCCGGCCACAGCGGCACGCTGGCGCTCTACGCGGCGGTGACCGGGGCGTCGTCCCTCAGCGCGCTGCTGCTGCGTGCCCGCGCGCCGCAGCTCGGCACGACCGCGCTGGCCGCGTGGATTGCGGTCGTCGTGATCCTGTTCGCGACGATTGATTATCATTGGCGTCGAAAGCCGTCCGCCACCCGATGACACTTCGCTCGAACTGGCGTGCCTGGCTGGCGTTCGCGCACGACGTGTGCGCGGCCGCGCTCGCCTGGATCGGCATGTACTGGCTGCGCGTGAACCTCGACATGCGCGAGCCGTTCGCCGTCGATCTCTTCTTCACGCTCGCGTGGATCGTGCCGGTCCAGGCGGCGATATTCCTCGCGTTCGGCCTCTACCGCGGGCTGTGGCGCTTCGCCAGCATCCTGGACCTGCAGCGCATCGTGCTCGCCGCGCTGCTGGGGGCCGTGCTCATTCCGGTCGGCCTCGTGATGCTGCAGCTGCAGACGATCGTGCCGCGCAGCGTGCTGGTGATGTATCCGATCGTGCTCATCTTCCTCATGTCGGGGTCGCGCTTCGCGTACCGCGTGTGGAAGGAGCACCGCCTCTACAGCCCGCTCGCCGCCCTCGGCGAGCCGGTGCTCATCGCCGGCGCGGGCGAGGCGGGCGCGCAGCTCACCGAGGCGCTTGCGCGGAGCCGCCAATGGCGCGTCGTCGGGCTGCTCGACGACGACGCCGCGAAGCAGCACCGCCAGATCCGCAACGTGAGCGTGCTCGGACCCATCGCCGAGCTCGGCACGTGGGTCCGTCGCTACGGCGTGCGCAAGGTGATCATCGCGCTGCCTTCGGCGAACCACGCGGTGCGTCGCCGCGTCGCCGAGCTGTGCGCGGCCGCGCGCGTGGAGGCGCTCACGGTGCCGTCGTACGACGAGCTCATCTCGGGACGCTCGGCGGTGACCACGCTGCGCAACGTCGAGCTCGACGACCTCGTCGGACGCGACCCCGTCGTCCTCGACAATGCAGGTCTCGCCGAATGGCTCGGCAACCGGGTCGTCATGGTCACCGGCGCCGGCGGCTCGATCGGCTCGGAGCTTTGCCGGCAGATCGCGCGCTTCCGTCCCGCCAGGCTCGTGCTGTTCGACGTGTCGGAAGCGGCCGTCTACGAGATCCAGACCGCGCTCGCCGACGCGTTTCCCCAGCTGCCGCTCGAGCCGGTGGTCGGCGACGTGCGCCACGAAGCGCTGGTCGACGCGGTGCTGTCGCGCACGCGGCCGAGCGTGGTGTTCCATGCCGCCGCGTACAAGCACGTGCCGCTGATGGAGGAGACGAACTGCTGGCAGGCGGTGCGCAACAACGCCTATGGCACTTGGGTGATGGCGCAGGCCGCGGTGGCGGCGAAAGTCGAGAAGATGGTGCTGGTGTCGACCGACAAGGCCGTCAATCCGACGTCGGTCATGGGCGCGAGCAAGCGCATGGCGGAGATGGTGTGCCAGACGCTGCAGGAGGGCAGCACGCAGTTCGTGCTGGTGCGCTTCGGCAACGTGTTCGGCAGCGCGGGCAGCGTCATTCCGCGCTTCACCGAGCAGATCGCACGCGGCGGCCCCGTCACCGTGACGCACCCGGACATCACGCGGTTCTTCATGTCGTCGGCGGAAGCGACGCAGCTCCTCCTGCAGGCGGGGCTGCAGGGACGGGGTGGCGAGATCCTCGTCCTCGACATGGGCGAGCCGGTGCGCATCGTCGACCTCGCACGCGATCTGATCCGTCTCTACGGTGCGGATCCCGACCGCATCCCGGTCGTCTTCACGGGCCTGCGACCGGGCGAGAAGCTGTTCGAGGAGCCGCTCGCCTCGGAGGAATCGACCAAGCCGACCCCGCATCCCAAGCTGCGCATTGCGCAGGCGCGGCCGGCCAATCGCGACGCGGTCGGCCAGATGGTCGCCTGGTGCGAGCGCGACCGGCCGGCGAGCGATGCCGAGGTCCGCGCGCGGCTGAAGTCGTGGATTTCCGAGTACGCGCCTCCGGCGGGCGCGCCGATCGAGCCGATCCCGGCGGAATCGGCTCAGGAAACCGCGCCGGTTCCCTTGCGCGCGCCGCGTCGCGCGCGCTGACCAGGCGTCATCGATCGACGTCCGCGAGCTCGGCGGTGGCGCGCGCGGCCGCCCTGGGTCGTTCCGGCTCCCTGCGTGACAGGTCGGCCGCGAGCGCGGCCGTGCTCGCCTCGACCTCCTGTGCGCGGCGCGTGCCGTAACCGAGCAGCAGCGCGCAGAGCGCCCAGAACTCCTTCGCGTTGCTGCGAAACAGGAAGTCGTCGGTGAGGTTCTTGATCACGAACCCGGCGACGAGCGCGATGCCGACCAGCCCGATGAACGCCAGTGTGTCGTCGCGCGAGCTCAGGAAGCGCGTATAGCGATACAGCAGCGCGATGAAGATCGCGGTGAACAGCGTCGCGCCGATCAATCCCGTTTGCAGCCACTGGCTCGCGAACACGTTGTGCGCGTGCGCGAGCAGCGGGTTGCCGAGGTCGCGGGACAGCTCGTCGGCGAGCACGCGGCGGCCGAAGCCGTAGCCGAGCCACGGCTTCGCCTCGATCCTCTCGCGCAGCGCGTCCCACAGCACGATGCGCGGGTCCTGCTCGATGGACGCCGCGACGTCGGGCTTCTGCGGGAATTCCAGGGACGCGCGCTCGCGCAGCGCGTCGGTGAACGCGATGCCGAGCACGAGGAGCAGCGCGACCAGCGGGCTCACCCAGCGCATCGGCGTGCGCACGAGCGTCGCCGGCCAGCGGATCGCTCCGGCGAGCGACGCGACGCCGAACACGCCCGCCAACGCCACCCATACGATGCGGTTGTCGGTCATGCGATCGGTGGCGACCATCAGCCCGAGCAGCGCGAGGCCGATCGCGACCGACCGCTTGCCGGTGCCGAAACCGGCCGGGCGCGGCGCGATGAGGGCGAAGAGAAAGGGTGCGACCAGCACCGTCCAGGTCGACCAGGGACCCACGCCGTGATGCCAGCGGCCGGCGTCCCAATCGCCCTCGCTGAAAGCCATGGCAACCGCCAGGGCCGCCAGCGCGCCGAAGCTCGCGAGCGCTGTCGCCGCGAGCACGCGAAAGCTGCGCGGATCGCGTGCGGCGACGTAGAAGAAGAACATCACGACGAGGCTGTCGCCGATCTCGCGGGATAGTTGTGTGCGCGAATACGCCGGGTCGATCGACCACGCCGTCGACAGCAGGCACCAGGCGGCCCAGGCGAAGAGCGGCGCGAGAATGGTCCAGCCCGGGGCGGGAAGCGTCGACGGTTGCAGCCGCCGCGCGAGGCCGAGCGCCACGAGCGCGAAGACCACCGCGCCGGCGTAGGCGAACGAATGCGCGAACGTCGCCGCGTTGGTCGGCAGCAGCGCCAGGTACGCGGCCGCGAAGCCCAGCAACCAGCGGTTACAATGATCGATCATCGGGTCGTTGGCGCTGCGCGCGCAATTCTACCTGCCTTGCGAGTCCTGATCGTCAAACGCGACAAGCTGGGCGATCTTCTCCTGACGACCCCGGTGCTCCGGCATCTAGCTGAGATGCGCCCGGACGCCGAAGTTCACCTGCTTGCCAACGACTACAACGCCTGGGTCGCGCGCGGGCATGCCGCGATCGCGCGCGTGTGGACCTATCCTCGGGTACGCGATGGTCGCCGGCTGCGACCCTTTGCCGCGCTCGCGCAGATACCGATCGGCCTCGCGCTGCGCCGGCAGCATTTCGACGCGGCGATCGTGATGGGCGGGGATGAGTCGCCGCGGGCAATCCGTCGAACGCTGCTCGTCGGCGCGTCGCGCGTCGTCGCCTACGCGCATGACCCCGCCCGCTACGGCCGCCGGCTCACCGACGCGCTGCCCGTGCCGGCCGCGGGTCACGAGGTCGACCGCATGATGGCCTTGCTGACGCCGCTCGGCATCGCGGCACCCGACCGCGCCTCGCATCCCGAATACGCATTGCCGCAGGGTGATGCGGCGTTCGCGCGAGCGTGGCTGCGCGAGCGCGGTCTCGACGCCTCGCGCTACGTGGTGCTGGGACTCGGCGCGCGCAAGGCGAAGAAGCAGCCGTCGACCGCCCAGATCCTGCGCTGGAGCGAGCGCCTCTGGCGCGAGCGCGGCCTGTCGACCGTGTTCATGTGGACGCCGGGCGCGCGCGACGCCGATCGCTATCCCGGCGACGACGACATCGCCGCGCCGGTTCTGGCCGAAGCGTTGCCGTACGTGCATCCGTTCCGCGGTCCGATCCCGCACGCGCTCGGTCTCATGTTCCATGCACGTACATCGATTGTCCCCGACTCGGGACTGATGCACTTCGCCGCCGCGAGCCCCGGCGGCGTGCTGGGCCTCTTCGCCGATCCCGCCGACTCGGCGCCCGCCGCGCGCTGGGCGCCGCGCGGCGCACGCGCGACGTGGCTCGAAGCGGACAAGCGCGTGAGCGACCTCACCGACGCCGTGGTATTCGAGGCGCTGGAACCGTTGCTCGGCCCGCGTGCGGAGCGGCTCACGGGCAGCGGCGACGGCGCGCCGGTGGCCGCTGTGATGCCGCGCCCCGGCGACGGACAACCCGACTAGCGTCAGGAGCCCGCGCGCTTTGCGTAGAGATACGGATTGAGCGCCGGATCGTTGTACATCTTGAACTGACGGTAGATGCGCCAGAACGCGTCGCCGCGCGCGGCCGCGACGAGCAGCGTGTCGAGGCAGCGCGCGAGGTCGTTGCGCTGGACGATGAGCCGCGCGAGCTTTTCACCGCACGAGGCGACGTGATCCGCGTCCGCGTCCGTGCGCTCGGCCTGCGCGCGCATGTGGAACACCTTGAGCGCCAGGATGGACAGCCGGTCGATCATCGCGCCCGCGGTCTCGGAGTTGTGCCACGCGCCGGCTCGCGGCGTGACAGCGGCAAGCCGGGCGAGCAGCGCCTCGTCGATGCGCTCGATCGCGTCGTTGCGCTTCTGGTTGTAGCCGTCGATGGCGCGCTTGTTCGCCGCGATGGCCGAGTCGGCGACGTCGCGCCGGCGCGCCTGGTCCTCCTCGTCCCACAGCAGCGTGTTGAACCGATGGTTCGCCTCGATCGAATGCCACACGCCTTCGGCGAACGACGGCGCCATCGTGACGGCCCATTGCGGCAGCCCGACGCGCGAGTCGTGGAACGCACAGACCGCGGCGGCGCCGACATCGGCGAACGTTTCGCTCATCGCGGGCGCTCCATCATGTCTTCGACCGCGGCGATGACGGCTTCGAGGCCGATCGCCGGCATGCAACGATGCGCGGGACATTGCGCGAGCGAGCGGCCGCAGCGCCGCACCCACGCAATGTCGCGCTTGAACAGCACGGTCTGGTCGCGGCAGGGAAACGGATCGACCGTGACCGCGCGGTACGGCATGTCGCGCCAGAAATCGCCTGCGCCGCACAGCAGCGCCGATCCGGGGCCGAACAGCGCGACCGTGGGCACCCCGACGACGCGCCCGAGGTGCGCCACGCCCGTGTCCGGCGCGACGAGCACGCGCGCATCGGCGAGCAGATGCCACAGCTGCGCGAGATCCAAGCGGCCGGCGAACGAGGCGAACTGCCCGCGCGGGTCGCACGCGCGCACGGCGGTGTCCTCGCCGGAACCACCGGACCACACCGGCGTCACGCTGCGCGCGGCAAGCCATTGCGCGAGCGCGAGCCAGCGATCCGGCAGCCATTGCTTGAGCGGCGAGCTCGCGCCGACATGCAGCACCGCATAGGGTCCGGTGGGTCGCGCGAAGGCCGTGCACGCAGGCGCCGTCCATTCACCCGTGTCGTAAGGCGCCGGCGGCGCGCCTTCCACCAACGTTGCGACGAGATCGCCCCACGCGGCCGGTGCATCGGGATAAGGTACGAGCCCGTCGATTGGCCAGCTCTTGGTCGCCGGCCGGTCGCCGGCGAAGGCGACGATCCAGCGGGCGCGCATCGCCGCGGCGAGCCATGCGTAGCGGTTGTCGCCCGGCACGAAGGCGACGTCGAACGGCGCTTCGTCGAACAGGTGGGGCGAGGGATGACGCGGGTCCCACGCGAGCGCGCGCACCCCGTAGGGGCGCGTCGCGTACAGGGGCGCATACGCACGCGGCAGCGTCATCGCGATGTCGGCGTGCGGATGGCGCTCGCGCAGCTTCTTGACGAGCGGCGTGAGCATCAGCGTATCGCCGAGCAGCAGATGATGCGCGATCAGGATGCGCTGCGGCGTTGCAGGCGGGCTGCGGCGCGCGCCGCGGTCGGCCAGGGCGCGCACCACGACCGACGCGCGTCCGCCGAAACGCGAGCGCGGCCGCTCGAGCGATAGCGTGCTCATCGGCGCGCCTCCGCCAGCGCGCGCTGGAAGACGGCCTCCATCCGATCGAGCATGGTCGCGAGCGTGAAGCGCGGCAGCACGAAGGCGCGCGCGCGCTCGGCCAGTCCACCGGCGACCGACGGCACCAGCAGCAGACGGTCGAGCGCCGCGGCGAGGGCCACAGGGTCCTCGCGCGGCACGACCAGCGCGGTCTCGCCGTCGCGCGCGATCTCGGGAATCGCGCCGGCATCGGTGGTGACGCACGGCACGCCCGCGAACATCGCCTGGAGCAGCGCCTGCGGCACGCCCTCGTTCGCATAGGACGGGAGCGCGAAGACGTCGAAGGCCGACAGCCATGGCGCGACGTCGTTCTGCTGGCCGACGAACAGGACGCGCGAGCGCAGCCCGAGCGCGTCGGTCTGCGCTTCGAGCGCGGCGCGCTGCGGGCCATCGCCGACGATCGCGAGATGCACGTCGGCTCGACGCAGCTTGGGCATCGCCTCGAGCAGGAACCGATGCCCCTTCCAGCTGCGCAGCGTCGCCACGATGCCGACCAGCGGGGCGGTTTCGGAGAGATTCAGCGCGCGTCGCGCGGCGCCGCGGTCGCGCGGCGTGTACACCGCAGGGTCGACGCCGGTCGGCACCGAGTCGATTTTTGCCGCGTCGATGCCGTTGTCGCGGACCAGCTGTTCGCGCAGCATCTCGCCCGTGGTCACGATCCGCGTGGTCGCGCGCTGATAGAGCCAGCGGGTGGCGCGGTTGTGCGGCACCGGAATCGACACGTGCCGCGTGCGCACGAGCACGGGCCGTGGACGATCGCGCACGCGCAGCCAGCGGCATGCGAGCGCGGCAAGCCACGTGTCGGTCGAGCTGTGCCCGTTGACGACGTCCACCGGGTTGGCGCGAAACGCGCCGACCAGGGCGGCCACGCCGCGCGGCTGCTTCTCGCCGATGGACAGCGCCATCGCCGGCACGCCGAAGCGCGGCGCTTCGGCGAGGATGCGCGCGCCCGGCGCGGCGTACACGATCACGCGATGGCCGCGGGCCATGAAGCCCGCCGCCTCGGTGAGCGTGCGTATCTCCTGGCCGCCCCAGCCCAGCGAAGCCTCGGTGTGCGCGATCGCAAGCGTGCCGGCCACGGAGACTAGGCGGCCGCCGCGACCGTCGCGAACTGGATGCGGTGGAGCCGCGCGTAGACGCCGTTGCGCGCGAGGAGATCGACGTGCGAGCCCTGCTCGACGATGCGTCCGTGCTCGAGCACCACGATGCGGTTCGCGTGCTCGATGGTCGAAAGGCGATGCGCGATCACGATCGTCGTGCGTCCCTGCATGAGCGTGTCGAGCGCCGACTGAACCTGCCGCTCCGATTCCGAATCGAGCGCGGAGGTGGCTTCGTCGAGGATCAGGATGGGCGCGTCCTTGAGGATCGCGCGCGCGATCGCGATGCGCTGGCGCTGCCCGCCTGACAGACGCACGCCGTTCTCGCCCACCTGCGTGTCGAAGCCCTGGGGCAGCGCGCGAATGAACTCGAGCGCATTCGCCGCCGCCGCCGCGCGCTCGATGTCCTGGCGCGGCGCGCCGGAAAGGGCGCCGTACGCGATGTTCGCCGCGATCGTGTCGTCGAACAGCAGCACGTCCTGCGACACCAGCGCGATCTGCGCGCGCAGGCTCGCGAGTGCAAGCGTGGTCACGTCGTGCCCGTCGACGAAGAGCCGTCCGGCGCTCGGCTCGTAGAAGCGCGGGATCACGTTGACGAGCGACGTCTTGCCGCTGCCGGAGCTCCCGACGAGCGCCACCGTCTCGCCGGGGCGGATGGTGAGCGAGACGTCGGACAGGGCCTCGCGCTCGTTGCCGACGTAGCGCAGGAACAGGTGATCGAAGCGGATCTCGCCGCGCGCGCGCTCGAGGGTCACCGTGCCGGTGTCGGGCTCCTCCTCGCGATCGAGCAGGCCGAACAGGCTTTCCGCCGCGGCGAGGCCGCGCTGGATCGACGCGTTGATGCCGGAAAGCGACTTCAACCGGTCGAGCAGCGCGAACAGCATGACGACGTACGACGCGAACGTGCCGAGGTCGAGCCGCCCCGACTCGCTTTGCCCGAGCGCCACGAAGATGATCATGCCCACCGCGAGCGCGGCCAGCGTCTGGGTGATCGGCGAGCTCGCGGCGCTCGCCGATGACTGCTTGGTCATCGACGTGCGCAGCGCGTTGGCGGCGCGCGTCGCGCGCCCGCGCTCGTAGTCCTGCCCGCCGAAGACGCGCACGATGCGATGGCCGCCGATCATTTCCTCCAGCACGTGCGTCATCGAGCCGGATCGCGTCTGCACGTCGCGCGCGATGCGGCGCAAGCGGCGGCTGAAATAGCGCGTCACCAGGCCGACGACGGGCAGCACGAAGAACGTCATGAGCGTGAGGCGCCAGTTGATGTAGAGGAGCCAGCGGAGGCTCACCGCGATGGTGAGCGAGCTGCGGATCGCGGTGGCGATCGTGCCGGACGCTGCCGAGGCGAGCTGATGCGCGTCGAACGTGAGGCGCGATTGCACCACCCCCGCCGGCGTCACGTCGTAATACGAGGTGGGAAGACGCAACAGCTTGTCGACGAGCGCGCGGCGAAGGTCGAACACGACGCGCTGCCCCGTATACGCCATGCCGTACTCGGAGACGTACGAGCCCAGGCCGCGCAGCACGAACACGCTGATGATGGCGAGCGGCAGCCACTGCGTCTTCGCCGGGTCGGGATGCTGGAAATTGTTGACGACGGGGATCACCAGCATCGCCATGACGAGATCACCCGCCGCGACGATCCCCATGCCCGCTACCGCCAGCGCGAACGCCCACCAATACGGGCGTACGTAGTGCAAAAGGCGCAGGTAGAGATGGACTCCGGTCATCGGAACGGGCCCGCGCGATTCGACGCATGGAGCGCGGGCGCGCAGGCGACACGCTGCGCGATCAGGCGGTGGCCGGAGTATAGCGCAGGGGGGTCAGGTCCCCGATGCCGGCGGGGGTGCCGCCGGTGGGGGCTCGCCGGCCGGCCGCTCGGGTGCGGCCGTCGCGGCGGTCGCGTCGGCGCGCGGCTTGCCCGACCGGCGCGCCTGGCGCCGCGCCACGGTCGCGGCGAGGAGCTCGCGATACAGCAGCACGAGCTGCAGCGTCATGGCCGCGGGCGTGAGCGGCAGCACGGCGGCGCGCGCCCGCGCCCCGAACCGCTCGCGCTGGTCGGCGTCGAGCAGCACGCGCATGTGGGCCGCGAGCCCGGCAGCGTCGAGCGCCGGGCACACCAGCCCGGCGTCGTGCTCGTGCACAAGCTCCGCCGCACCGGACTTGGTGCTCGTGATGACCGGCAGCGCGCAGGCCATGGCCTCCAGTGCCGCGTTGGGAAACGGATCGTAGAGCGTGGGCAGCACGAATGCATCGGCGGCGCCGTAATACGGCCGCGGATCGAGCTGCGGACCCGCGAACAGCACACGCTCGGCCACGCCGTGACGCCGCGCGAGGCGCCGATAGTGGCCGGGATTCTTGTCGTCGCCCACCACCACGAGGCGCGCCGGCGCCGGCACCTCGGCGAGCGCCGCGATCGCGGTCGCGACGCCTTTGCGCTCGAAGCCCGAGCCGACGAGCAGGAACACGACGGCGTCCTCGGGAATTGCGTGGCGCACGCGCAGCGCCGCGCGCTCGCGACGCAGCGCCGGCGAGAAGTCCTCGGCGTCCACCGCGTTGTACACGACGTGCAGCTTGCTCTCGGGTACGCCGAAGCGGTCGCGGATCTCGTCGCGCACCATGCGCGAGTTGCAGATCACCGCGGAAAGCCAGGGGCTCGCGAACATGCGCCGCTCCATGGCGAGGAGGTAGCGGTGGTGCAGCGACGCGCGCACCGAAATGCGCTTCCCCCACGACACCGCCTTCATGCGCTGCTCGAGCCAGGTCGCGTGCACGCCGTCGCCGGCGCGGAAGATGTCGCAGCACAGCAGGCGCTCGTGGGACTGCACGAGATCGAGGTGCGCGCGTCCCACCGCGCGGCACACCGCGCGCGCGAATCCCCAGTCGCGCCACAGGCGTCCGAGATGAAACGGGTCGACGATGTGCGGCTCGAGGAGCTGCAGCCGCGTCTGCGGCCACTCGCGCGTGTACAGCGTGATCGCGACGTTGCGCTCGAGGAGCGCCTCGAGCGCGCCTTCGACGAAACGCTCGGCGCCGCCGAAGGGGTTGTAGCGCTGACGGATGATCGCGATGCGCACGATGAGGCCTAGAGCGCCGGCGCGCGCTGCGCGGGCCGCGACGTGGCGGCGATGAGCTCGCGCACTGCGACGTGCACGCGCTCCACCGGAAGCGTCGTGAGGCACTCCGATATCTTGCCGCCGCCGCAGCCGTCGATGCCGCACGGGCGGCACGGATGCGCGGTCGATACCACGATGCGGCTCGGCACGCGCCACGGTCCCCATTCGTGCTCGCCCGAGGGGCCGAACAGCGCGACCGTCGGCGTGCCCATCGCGGCGGCGATGTGCATCGGTGCCGAGTCCACCCCGACGAACGCGCGCGCGGCCGCGGTGAGCGCCGCGAGCTCGGGAAGCGTGAGCGCGCCGCAGAGGTCGACGATGCCCGGTCGATGCGCCGCGGATACGCGTGCCAGGATGTCGTCGAGCAGCGCGCGCTCGCGCGCGTCGGGTGCGCCGGTGACGACGATGCGATGGCCGTCGCCGCTCAGTCGATCGATGAGCGCGGCGGTGTGCGAGGCGGGCGCGCATTTGAACAGCCATCGCGAGCCGGGATGGATCTGCACGAACCCGCGCGGCGCAAGCCCGTGTTGCGCGAGCAGCGCGTCGACCCGCTGGTGCGCCGGTGCGCCCGGGACGAGCACCAGGCGCTTGTCGTCGTCGGAGGGATAGACGCCGATGCGGCGCAGCGCATCGAGGTTCGCCTCGACCGCGTGGCGCGGCGTGGCGCGCGGCAGGCGGTAGAAGTGCGTGAAATGGCGGCGCCACAGCCAGTCCGCGCGCGGGCGCTCCCGCGTGACCGCGTAACGCGGGCCCAGCACGCGCGCGAGCGTGAGGCCGCGGGGATGCTCGGTGAGATGGATCAGCAGGTCGTAGCGACGTGCGCGCAGCGCGCGCGCGAGCCGGATCTCGTGCACGGCCTGCCTCGTCACGCCGCGCCGCTTCCAGTCGCGGTCGATGGTGTGCAGCAGGGCGATCGACGGGTGTCCCTCGAGCATGGGCGCCGTCTCGGCGTAGACGAGCGCGTCGATCTCGACGTGCGGCGCCGCGCGCGCAAGCGTCGTGAACACCGGCGAGGCGAGCAGCACGTCACCGTGATGCCGCAGCTTGGTGACCAGCGCGCGACGGACGTCCGACAACGGCACCGGGTCCTGCAGCGGGCTCGACATGGCCGTCAACGATACCAAATCGGCCGCGCGGGGGCGCCCGCAACGACGGGCGGCGGTCAGCGCTCACTCGTCCGGCGCGCGGCCACGGAAGCGCTTTCGCATCGGGTACAATCGCTCGCTGCGTGGCGCCCGTGCGCCCTCGTCTTTATGCCGATCGACGCACTCAACGCCGCCGTCAAGGCGCAGATCCTCGCCGAGGCGCTGCCGTACATCCGCCGCTTCCACGATCGCACCATCGTCGTCAAGTACGGCGGCAATGCGATGACGGAGGTGCATTTGAAGGCCGGATTCGCGCGCGACGTCGTGATGCTGAAGCTCGTCGGCATGAACCCGGTGATCGTGCACGGCGGCGGTCCGCAAATCGGGGAACTCCTCGGGAAGATGGGCATCCAGAGCGAGTTCCGCCAGGGCATGCGCGTGACCGACGAGCGCGTGATGAACGTCGTCGAGATGGTGCTGGGCGAGCTCAACCAGGAGATCGTCGGCCTCATCAACCAGCAGGGCGGCAAGGCGGTAGGCCTCACCGGCCAGGACGGCGCGTTCATCCACGCGCGCAAGATGCTCCTGCGCAGCGAGGCCAACGACGGCGCGATGGTCGACATCGGCCTCGTCGGCGAGATCGAGCGCATCGATCCCGAGCTGATCGCGCTCCTCGACTCGCGCGACTTCATCCCGGTGATCGCGCCGATCGGCGTGGGCGACGAAGGCGAGGCGTACAACATCAACGCCGACCTCGTGGCCGGCAAGCTCGCGGAAACGCTGCATGCCGAGAAGCTGGTCCTCATGACGAACACCACGGGTGTGCTCGACCGCCACGGCAACCTCCTGACGGGCCTCACGGCGAGCGAGATCGACGCCCTGTTCGCGGACGGCACGATCCACGGAGGCATGCTGCCCAAGATCGGCTCGGCGCTCGACGCGGTGCGCAACGGCGTCAAGAGCTCGCACATCATCGACGGTCGCGTGGAGCACGCGCTGCTGCTCGAGGTCCTCACCAACGAAGGCGTGGGCACCATGATCCGCGCCGACGACACGCCGCGGCGCGCGTAACGCCGCTTCGCTCGCACCGCGCCCCGGCACGATCCCTTCGCCCATGGCCAGCAAACCCGGCGAGCGCAAGCTGCAGATCCTGCAGACGCTCGCCGCCATGCTCGAGAGCCCGCGCGGCGACAAGGTCACGACCGCTGCGCTCGCGGCCAAGCTCGACGTGTCCGAGGCGGCGCTGTACCGTCATTTCGCGAGCAAGGCGCAGATGTTCGAGGGCCTCATCGAGTTCATCGAGACGACGGTGTTCTCGCTGGTGAACAAGATCGGCAGCGAGAACGCCGACGGCGTCGCGCAGGCCGAGCAGACCGTCGTGATGCTGCTCAACTTCGCCGAGCGCAATCCCGGCATGGTGCGGGTGATGATCGGCGACGCGCTGGTGAACGAGGACGAGCGCCTGCAGGCGCGCATCAATCAGTTCATCGACAAGCTGGAGGCGTCGCTGCGCCAGTCGCTGCGCATCGCGCAGGCGGCCAACGCCTGGCACGGCGATGCGCAGGCCGACGCCGCGGTGCTGATCGCCTACGTGATGGGGCGATGGCAGCTCTATGCCAAGAGCGGCTTCCGGCGCCCGCCGCAGGACGGCTGGGACCTGCAGCGCAAATTCCTGTTCGGCTAGCGCCGCCGCGCGCATCGTCACGAAACTTTTCCACCGAATCGCTACACTGACGTTTCAGGGGAAGCCGGGAGTCGTCATGCGCAGCACGTCGCGTCTCGTGGTGGCTTCGTTCGTGGCGGTCGTGGCGCTCGCCGCGGGCGCGGTGCGCGCGCAGAGCACCGCTTCGGACGCCACTGCGCCGACGCCGTCACGCTGGGCCGGGGACCTGGAGCGCATCGACGAGGACCTGCGGCTGCGCCTCCTCACGCCGAACGACCCGCGGGGCAACTGGATCCGCGCGTCGCTCGACAAGACCGACATCCAGTCGCAGGTCACGCACTACGCCGCGGCGCGCACGCAAGGTCCGAACGAATCCCTCTATCTCGCTTCGCTCGCGAGCGCGTGCCTGCAGCCCACGCAGCCGACGCTGCCGGAATGCGACGCGATGGACCGTCTCGCGGACTGGGCACGCCGGGACGAGGACAACGGCGTCCCTTCGATCCTCCTCGCGGAGCGCGCGCGCCAGCGCAAGGAGGTTGACACGATGGTCGCCCACCTCACCGAAGCCGCCGGCAAGCCGCGGTTCGACGAATACTGGGGTCGCGGCGTGCTCGCGTTCTGGGACTACGTGCGTGCGCTGCCCGCGGACTACGACCCGGCGGCCAAGGCGGTCGCCGCGGTGAACTACGGCGTTTCGCAGCAGGTGCTGTGGCCCGACGCCGTGCAGGCGATGTGCGTCAACACGCGCGATCGCGGCAACGAGAACGTGCGCGCGGCGTGCGCCGCGCTCGGCCGCGCGCTGCGCGAGCGCGGGTCGTCGTGGACGGCGCGCTATATCGGCGTCGCGGTGGAGTATCGCAACGCGCCCGACGCCGCGGCGCGGACGCGCGTGGAATCGACGCGAAGCAGCCTCAATGCGGTGCGTGCGCGCTGCAACGACGCGATGCTGGCGCGCTTCGGCGGGCTCGAGTCCGCCGACCCGAACGTCCGCACGCGCGACCTGGCGGCGGGCGATGCCTGGATCCGCGCGCAGGCGCAGTACGGCGAGGTCGGCGCGTGCGAGCGCCTCTACGGCGGCAGCGCTAAACGGCCTTGACGGTCGAGGGCGCGAGCACGCAGCCAGCGATGTGCCATCGCGCGCCCTCGCGCTCCATCGTGTAGAGCGCGACCAGGACCGAGTTATCGGGAAGCACCAGGCGCAGCGGCTGGATCGTCACGCCGTCGATGACGGCGCCTTCCAGGAACTCGGTGTAGCGGGCGACGAGCAGCGCCTCGTAGCCGCCGTGAACCATGCGCATGAAGCCTTGCGCGTCGCCGAACTGGCGCTGCAAACCCTGCGTCGCATACGCGAGCGCCCCCGCGCCGTCGCCGCGCCGAAGCGCAGCGAGCTGTTCGCCGATCACCTGACGGATCGCGTCCCATTCGGCAGGCGCGAGCGTTTCGGATTCGCCGGCTCGCGCGAGGCGCGGCCATGCGATCGCCAGCGCGAGGCCGCGCAAGGCGCGGCGGCGCGCGAGCTTCACCCGTGGTTCAGCCATCGTCTCCTCGCCCTCGCAGGGGTGACTCGCTCACGCTCGCCCGCCGCACACGGCGCACTGGAGGTCGCGCGGCACGGCGACCTCGCGCCATTGCATTGCGAGCGCGTCGAGCAGCAGGAGTCGCCCCGCGAGCGACCGTCCGACACCGGCGATCAGCTTCAGCGCCTCCGCCGCCTGCGTCGATCCGATGATGCCGACGACCGGCGCGAACACGCCCATCGTCGCGCAGCGCGTTTCCTCGAGCTCGTCGCCTTCGCCGAAGAGGCAGTGGTAGCACGGGCTCGCCGGGTCGCGCGCGTCGAATACGGCGACCTGGCCATCGAAGCGCAGCGCCGCGCCGGATACGAGCGGCACGCGCGCAGCCACCGCGGCGCGGTTCACGGCATGACGCGTCGCGAAATTGTCGCTGCAGTCGAGCACGACGTGCGCGTCCGCCACCCGGGTCGCGAGCTCGGCATCGCCGACGCGCGCCGCAACGGTAACGAGGTCGACCTCGGGATTGATCTCGGTCAGCCGCGCGCGCGCGGCGTCGACCTTGGGCACGCCGATGTCCTCGGTGTCGTAGAGAATCTGCCGCTGCAGGTTGGTGAGATCGACGCGATCGGCGTCGCACAGCGTGATACGACCCACACCGGCCGCGGCGAGGAACTGCGCCGCCGGCGCGCCGAGCCCACCCATGCCGACGATCAGCGCGTGCGCTGCCGCGAAGCGCGCCTGCGCATCCGGCCCGAGCTCGTCGAGCAGGATGTGTCGGCTGTAGCGCAGCAGCGCGGCATCGTCCATGCGGGCGATTGTATGCCCGCGGTCAACGACGCCGCGCGCGACGTCACCGCATTCCGCCGCGTCGTCGTCGCAGGCGATCGGCGGCCATGGCCGCCACGCCGAGAGCCAGCGCGCCGAGCGCCCACTGCGACAGCGTCGGGATCGGCTCCGTGGGCACGCGCCCCGCGACCGCGGTCACGGTCTGCAGCACGGCGGGCGACGTGCTGCCGAGGTTGGCGCCGTCACCGCTGTAGATCGCGGTGATCGAATGCGTACCGACGCCGAGCGCCGCCGTGGTGAGCTGCGAACTGCCCGCTCAATGCGACGGGTACGCCGAGGTTCGATGCGCCGTCCATGAACTGAACCGTGCCGGTCGGGCTCGACCCGCTGACCGTTGCGGTGAACGTGACCGATTGACCGCTGTTGGAGGGATTGACCGACGGCCCGAGCGCCGTGCTGCTGGCCGTCACGGACGATATCGACTTGCAGGCCGAGAACTCCGACGTGTTGTCCGCGGGGTCGGTCGCGGTGGCGGTGAAGACGTTCTGTCCAGCCGGCACGGCAAACGTCACGGGCCCGATGCTCGCAGTGCACGCGCCGTTGGTGGCGACGGTGGTCGCGCCGAGGAAGGTTCGCCCGCCGCCATTGCCCGAAGGGCTGCACGAAGCATTGGCGTAGAACTCGACCCGGAAGCTCGTGCTGGCGGCGCTGTCGAGCGAGCCCGACAGTGTCACGTTGCCGGCCGATACGGATGCCGACGACATCACCGGATAGTTCTGGCGCAGGTTGCCGGGAGTCGCGTCGGCGTCGCACGCATCCGTTCGCAAGGACCGTGTTGTAAGAAAAATGAAAGCTTCGGCCCACGGGGGAGGGCGCCGGCCTGTTGAAGCGTGCAAATGAAAACGCCCGGCGGTGCCGGGCGTTTTGTCGCGGAAGAGCAGCGGCTACTGCGGCTTCGCCTGGGCGCTCACCGTCTTGGCTTTGGCGATCACGGGTGCGCCCTTCAGGTGGTTCATCGCCTGCTGCAGCTGGAAGTCGTCGTCGGCGCCGAACTCGACCCGCGGGAGCGGCGCCTCGACCTGCGGACCTGTCGGCACGGAGTTCGTGGGCCTCGCGCCGGCTCCGTTCTTCGGATCGACCTGGGCATCCGGCGGCGCGGGCTTGCCGGGGGTGACCGGAACCGTCGTGTCGAGCGCGGCGTCGCCCTTCGCGCCGCCGATCGGCACGATCAGGTGGCGCTCCAGGTTGGCTTCGCGGATGCGGTTGGGGGAGTCGCGCCCGTCGTCCACCGCGAGGTCCGGTTCGATACCCTTGGCCTGGATCGATCGGCCCGCCGGCGTGTAATAGCGCGCCGTGGTGAGCTTGAGGCCGGTGTTGTTGCCGAGCGGCAGGATCGTCTGCACCGAGCCCTTGCCGAAGGTCTGCGCACCCATCACCGTGGCGCGGTGATGGTCCTGCAGCGCGCCGGCGACGATTTCCGACGCCGACGCGGTGCCGCCGTCGACCAGCACGACCATGGGCACGGTCTTGAGGCCGGCCGGAAGGTCGCGATAGTAATCGTCACCGCGGCGGATGTAGTTGTCCTTCGTCGCCGTGAGGCGCATGTGCGCGTCGGGCGAGCGGCCGTCGGTGTACACGACGAGCGCGTCCTTGGGCAGGAACGCGGCGGAGACCGCGACCGCCTGGTTGAGCAGGCCGCCCGGATCGCTGCGCAGGTCGAGCACCAGCCCCTTGAGATCGCCGTTGCGGTAGAGGTCCTTCAGCGCCTTGGCGAGGTCCGAGCCGGTGTCCTCCTGGAACTTGCGTACGCGCACGTAACCGTAGCCGGGCTCGATCAGCTTCGCCTTGACGCTCTTGACGTTGATCTCCTGACGCAGGAGCGTGAACGTGAGCGGGGCGTCGACATCCTTGCGAACGACCGTCAGCACGACCGGCGTCCCGGGCTTGCCGCGCATCTTCTCGACCGCCTTCGAGAGCGGGATGCCGCGCGTGGCGAGATCGTCGATCTTGACGATCAGGTCGCCCGACTTGATGCCGGCCTTGAACGCGGGCGTGTCCTCGATCGGCGAGATCACCCGTACCACGCCGTCCTCGATGCCGACTTCGATGCCGAGGCCGCCGAAGCGACCCTGCGTGTCGACCTGCAGCTCCTTGTACGCCTCGGCGTCGAGGAAGTCGGAGTGCGGATCGAGGCCGTGGACCATCCCGTTGATGGCCTCCTTGATGAGCTTGTCGTCCGAGACCGGCTCGACGTAATCGCTCTTGATCTTGCCGAAGACCGCGGAGAGGAGCTGCAGGTCTTCGTAGGGGATGGGCAGCCTGGTTTCGCGCTGCGCGAACACCGACAGATTGAGTGACAGGAGGATGCCGAGCACCGCGCCCAGTCCGATCCAGCCTGCTTTTTTCATGCGTTCGCGCATCGCGACCTCGATTCCTTCGATTTCATTCGGCACGGCCCGCGGACGACCCGCGCGTAACCACCGTTGCACCGTTCAAAGTATACCCCCGGGCAGCTCCCGACGGCGCTTTCCGCCGGGCGGCCGTGAACGGCTGGCGGCTGGCTTTGGGCTATGGTGGACGGCCGCGAGTTCCGCGTCGAAAGAACTGGTAACGACTTCTCAGGCGGGACGAAGCTCGATCAGCGACCGGCCGGTCATCTGCGCCGGCTTCGGCAGGCCCATGATCGCGAGCAGCGAGGGCGCGACGTCCTGCAGCGCCCCGCCTTCGGCCAGTCGCGCGGGCCGTCCCACGTAGACGAACGGCACGAGGTTCAGCGTGTGCGCCGTATGCGCCTGGCCCGTCGTGTCGTCGTGCATCTTCTCCGCGTTGCCATGGTCGGCGGTGATCACCACCTCGCCGCCGCAGCGGCGCGCCGCGTCGACCACGCGGCCGATGCAGCGGTCGAGCGCCTCGATGGCATGCGTCGCGGCGTCGAAGTTGCCGGTGTGGCCGACCATGTCGCCGTTGGCGTAGTTGCACACGATGGCGTCGTAGCGACCGCTCCCGATCGCCTCGACGAGCTTGTCGGTCACCTCGTAGGCGCTCATCTCCGGCTTGAGGTCGTAGGTGGCGACCCTGGGCGACGGGACCAGGATCCGATCCTCGCCGGGATAGACCGCCTCGGTCCCGCCATTGAAGAAGTACGTGACGTGCGCGTATTTCTCGGTCTCCGCGATGCGAAGCTGCGCGAGCCCGAGCTCGGACAGGTACTCGCCGAAGCTCTCGCGGATGGTCTGCGGCGGAAACGCCGCCGGCAGGCGCGCGAAGTCGTCGCCGTAGCGGGTGAGGCAAACGAAGTCGGCGAGCTTCGGGACGCGGCTGCGCGCGAATCCGTCGAATGTCGGGTCGGTGAGCGCGCGCGTGATCTGACGCGCGCGATCGGCGCGGAAGTTCATGAAGACCACCACGTCGCCGTCCGCCATGCGGGTGGGCGCCGCGCCGGCCGGCACGATTGCCGTCGGCTTGACGAACTCGTCGGTCTCGCCGCGCGCATAGGCCGCCTGCAGGCCGGCTTGCGCATCGGCCGCCACGTAGGGTGCGTCGCCGTCGACGAGCAGGGCGTACGCGGCGGCGGTGCGTTCCCAGCGCTTGTCGCGATCCATCGCGTAGTAGCGCCCGCAGAGCGACGCGATGCGCGCATCGGCGAAGCGCGCGCACACGCCGCTCATGCGCTCGAGCGACGCGGCCGCGCTGCGTGGAGGCGTGTCCCGTCCGTCGAGGAATGCGTGCACGCGGACCCGTGCGCCCCCTGCGGCGGCGAGCTCGACCATCGCCGCGATCTGTCGCTCGTGACTGTGCACGCCTCCCGGCGACAGAAGGCCCAGCACGTGCAGCGTCGAGGCGTTGCGCGCCGCGGTCTGCACCGCGTGCGTGAGCGCGGGGTTGCGGGCGAACTCGCCGTCGCGAATCGCGACGTCGATGCGCGTGAAATCCTGGTACACGACGCGCCCGGCTCCAATGTTGAGGTGTCCCACCTCGGAGTTGCCCATCTGGCCTTCCGGCAACCCGACGCGCAGCTCGGATGCGTCGATCGTCGTGTGCGGATAGCGGGCGAGGATGTCGCGCCAGTGCGGCGCGTCCGCGCGCGTGATCGCGTTGTCGGGCGCGTCCTCGCGGCAGCCGAAGCCGTCGAGGATCAGCAGCACGACCGGGCGAACGGCGGGCTTCACCGAGGCGGGGCCTGCCGCGGCCTGCGGCGCGGGTGTCAGCACGTCCATGCGTTATCATTTTACCTTTGCCTCGCCGCGCACTTCCCGCGCGGCCAAGCCCATGCCTTTCCTCGAAAAGAACTGGCCGATCGTGCTGGTCATGGTCGTGTCGGGCGTCATGCTGCTGTGGCCGTACATCGTGCGGCTCTTCTCGCCCGTGCGCGAGGTGGGCACGCTCGACGCGACGCGGCTCATGAACAACGAGCACGCCGTGCTCCTCGACGTGCGCGAGCAGAAGGAGACGAGCGCCGGGCGCGTGCCCAACTCGGTGCACATCCCGTTGTCGGAGCTGAAGTCGCGCGTGGGCGAGCTGTCGAAGTTCACGTCGCGGCCCGTGATCGTGTACTGCGAGCGCGGTCAGCGCGCGCGCGGCGCCGCGGGCATCCTCGGCCGCAGCGGGTTCGAGAAGGTGTTCCTGCTGCGCGGCGGCTACAAGGCCTGGCGCGAGGCGGGCCTGCCGGTGCAGAAGGTTCCGGGCTGATGCCGCCGATCACGATGTACGCGACCGGCTACTGCCCGTACTGCGTCCATGCCGAGCGCCTGCTGCGACAGAAGGGCGTCACTTCGATCGACAAGATCCGCATCGACGAGCATCCCGAGCGTCGCGCCGAGATGATGACCCGCACGGGGCGGCGCACCGTTCCGCAGATCTACATCGGCGAGCGCCACGTCGGCGGCTTCGACGACCTCGTGGCGCTCGATCGCGCCGGCGTGCTCGATCCCCTGCTTCGCGGCGACCCCGTCTAGCGTTTCGCGCACAGGCGGTACGGTAGAATCGCTGTTTTCGCTGCGGAGCTCCTCGATGGCCGACCAACCCGCCGCTGCGCCAGGACCCGGCGCCGGCTTCACCACCGTGCAATTCTCGATCGAGAAGATCTACGTGAAGGATCTGTCGCTCGAGAATCCCGGCGCGCCGAAGTCGTTCCAGATCACCGAGGCGCCGCAGATCGAGATCGGGCTGCGCACGCGCGGTGAGCAGGTCGAGCAGGACGTCTACGAGTGCGTGCTGACGCTCACGGTCACCGCGCGCACCGGCGACCAGACGGTGTTCCTCGTCGAGGCGTCGCAGGCCGGCGTGTTCGGCATCCGCGGCGTGTCGCCGGATCAGCTGCAGCCGGTCCTCGCGGTGCACTGTCCCGCCGTGCTCTTTCCTTACGCGCGCGAGACGATCGCCGACGCCACGATGCGCGCGGGCTTCCCGCCGGTGCACCTCGCGCCGATCAACTTCGACGCGCTCTATCAGCAGCAGCTCGCGCAGCAACGCGAGGCGGCGCCCGCGGTCACCAACTAATCGTCGCTTCCATGGCGCGCGCGGCGCTCGCCTGGCTGCTCCTTTTCGTCGCGGCTCCCCTCGCGGCGGCCGAATATCGCGCCACCGCCGAGCCGGCGACCGTCCTCTACGACGCGCCGTCGGCCAAGGCGAAGCCCATGTTCGTCTACGGCCGCGACGTCCCGGTCGAGGTGCTCGTGGGCGTGGAAGGCTGGACCAAGATCCGCGACTCGAGCGGCACGATCGGGTGGATGCCCAGCAAGTCGCTCGCCGAGAAGCGCGTCGTCGTCGTGCGACCGCCGGTGGCCGACGTGCGCGCGAGCCCCGAGGAGAATGCGCCGGTCGTGTTCCGCGCCGAGCAGAACGTGATCCTCGACGTCGCCGAGACCGCGGCGTCCCCGTCCGCCGTCGCGGCGCCCGGCTGGGTGCACGTGCGGCATCGCGACGGCGCGAGCGGTTACATCCGGCTGTCGCAGGTCTTCGGCTTCTGACCGCCGCGCGCGGCCCTCGTCATGACGGCCCGCATCGCGATCCTCGGTGCCGGCGCTTTCGGCACCGCGCTCGCCATTCATTTGTCGACACGCGCTCACGCGCAGCCCCGCGTGACGCTGTGCACGCGCACGCCGGAGCAGGCCGCTGCGCTTGCGCGTGATCGCCTGAATCCGCGCTACCTGCCCGGCTTCGCGCTGTCCGACGCCGTCGCCGTGACGCACGACGTGAACGTGCTCCGGGACGTCGACTACGTCGTTGCCGCGCTGCCGAGCGCCGCGCTGCTGGCTGCCATCCAAACGCTGCGCTGTGCCAACGTGTCCGCGCCGCTGGTCTGGCTCACGAAGGGATTCGTGAGCACGCCCGATGCGCCGGGTCATGCGCTCATCCACGACCGCATTGCTCGCCTCTGGCCTTCCGCGGTGGGCGCGGTGTCCGGTCCGAGCTTCGCGAGCGAGGTCGCGCGAGGCCTGCCGACGGCGCTCGCGGTAGCCGCGACCGTGCCGGCGCTCGCGCACGACATCGCCGAATGCATGCGCGCGGAGTCATTGCGCGTCTATGCCGTGAACGACCTTCCCGGCCTCGAGACCGGCGGCGCCATCAAGAACGTCCTGGCGATTGCGGCGGGCGCCAGCGACGGCCTCGGCTTCGGTCACAACGCCCGCGCGGCATTGATCACGCGCGGCCTCGCCGAGACGATGCGCCTGTCCGCGGTTCTCGGCGGCCGGCGTGAAACCCTCATGGGACTGGGCGGTCTCGGCGACCTCGTGCTGACCTGCACCGGCGACTTGTCGCGCAACCGCCAGGTCGGCCTCGCGCTCGCGCGCGGCGAGAAGCTCGCCGATGTCCTGGGGCATCTCGGGCACGTGGCCGAAGGCGTTGGGGCGGCGCGCGCCGCGCACGTGCTTGCACGTCATCACGGGGTCGACATGCCGATCGTCGACGCCGTGCACCGCGTGCTCCACCACGACGTCTCGCCGGCCGACGCCGTGCGCGAGCTGCTCCGCCGCGAGCCGCGCCTGGAAGGCGAGTAGCTCCTCAGGCGCCTGCGAAACCGTTCTGGCGCCAGGCCTCGTACACCGCGACGGCCACGGCGTTGGACAGGTTGATGCTGCGCAATCCGGGCTGCATCGGGATGCGCAGGCGATCGTCGTGCGGAAACTGCTCGACGATCGCCGGGGGCAGCCCGCTCGTCTCGCCGCCGAACACCAGCACGTCGCCGGGCGCGAAGCGCGCATCGTAGGCGCTTCGCTGCGCCTGCGTGGTGAACGCGTACCAGCGCCGCGCGCCTCTCGCGTCGAGCGCCGCCCGGCACGACGCGATGTCGCGGTGCACGACCACGCGTGCGTACTCGTGATAGTCGAGGCCCGCGCGGCGCAGCTCGCGGTCGTCCATGCGAAAGCCCAGCGGCTCGACGAGATGCAGGCCCACGCCGGCGTTCGCGGTGAGGCGGATCACGTTGCCGGTGTTGGGCGGTATCTCGGGATGGACGAGCACGACGCTGAACATGGCGCGATCATGGCAGCGTTCGGGCGACCGCGTACACCTGCACCTCGACGGCGCCGGCGCGCAAGGCCGCCTGCGTCGCAGCGTCGAGCGTAGCGCCGGTCGTCATGACGTCGTCGACGATCGCGATGCGCAGCCCGGCGAGCGCCGGCGATCCGGCGAAGGCATCCTTGACGTTGGCCGCACGGCGGCCGAGCTCGAGCGCTGCCTGCGGGCTTCCATCGCGGATGCGCGACAACCCGCGCGCGACCGGCACGCGCAGCGCCCGCGCCAGCGGCGCGGCGATGACGTGCGCCTGGTTGAATCCGCGCTCCCGCTGGCGCGCCGGCGCGAGCGGCAGCGCGACGATGCACTGCGGCCGCACCACGCGGGACGCGACGACGGCCTCGCGCAGGCCGTCGGCGAGCGGCTCGGCCCATGCCACGCGGCCGCCGTACTTCAGTCCCTGCAACAGGCGATCGACCGGGAACGCATAGCGCCACGCTGCCACCGCCGCCGTCCACGGCGGGGGCCTGCGCAGGCACTCTCCACAGACGGCACCCTGCGGCGAGGGCAGGGCGCAGCGAGGGCATGCATCGCCAAGCGTCGGCAGGCCGTTTCGGCACGGGGCACAGAGCAATCGCGTGCCCGAAGGTGCGCGGCAGAGGACGCAGCACTGCGGGAGCAGGACCCGCAGGCCCTGAAGGGCGCGATCGGCGATCCGGGCGACGGTGGACATGGCGCTGTCAAATCCGGCCGGCGAGAAATTTGACAATGTGCGGCCGCTACGGAAGACTCGCGCCCACTTTGCCCATGCCGGCAGCGCGACGTCGCTGCGACTTTCGACCGAGGCTCATGACGACCGATGCACTTTCGCCGCCGACCGCGGCTGCCGCTGCTCGCTGGACCGTCGACGCCGTCGCGGCGCTGTTCGACCTCCCGTTCGGCGACCTGATGTTCCACGCGCAGCAGGTGCATCGCGCGCATCACGCGCACAACACGGTGCAGCTGTCGACCCTGCTGTCGATCAAGACCGGCGGCTGCCCCGAGGACTGCGGCTACTGTCCGCAGGCGGCGCGCTACCACACCGGCGTCGCGTCGCAGGACGTTCTCGCCGTCGACGCCGTCGTGGCGGCGGCCCGCGCGGCACGCGAGGCCGGCGCGACGCGCTTCTGCATGGGAGCCGCGTGGCGCGGTCCGAAGGAGCGCGATCTCGCGCCGGTGCTCGACATGGTGCGCGCCGTCAAATCGCTCGGCCTCGAGTCCTGCTGCACGCTCGGCATGCTGCGCGAGGGCCAGGCCGAGCAGCTCAAGGCGGCCGGGCTCGACTACTACAACCACAATCTCGACACCGCGCCGGAGTTCTACGGCGACATCGTGTCCACGCGCGAGTACCGCGACCGTCTCGAGACGCTCGCGCGGGTGCGCGACGCCGGGGTCTCCGTCTGCTGCGGCGGCATCGTCGGCATGGGCGAGTCGCGGCGGCAGCGCGCAGGATTGATCGCGCAGCTCGCCAACCTCGATCCCTATCCGGAATCGGTGCCGATCAATCACCTCGTGCAGGTCGAGGGCACGCCGATGCACGCGCGCTTCCGCGGCGAGTCGGCGCTCGATCCGCTCGAGTTCGTGCGCACCGTCGCGGTCGCGCGCATCACCATGCCCAAGGCCATGGTTCGGCTGTCCGCGGGGCGCCGCGAGCTCGGCGAGGCGGTGCAGGCGCTGTGCTTCCTCGCGGGCGCCAACTCGATCTTCCATGGCGACAAGCTGCTCACCACCGGCAACCCCGACGCCGCCGCGGACCGCGCGCTCTTCGACAAGCTCGGCCTGCGCGTTGCCTGAGCCCCCCGGCGCGATCGCGGCGCTCGAGGCCGCGCTCGCCACGCGCCGCGCCGGAACGCGGTGGCGCACGCGGCGCACGCTGCAGGGCGCGCAGGGCGTGAACGTCGAGATCGACGGACGCACGGTGCTCGCGTTCGCGAGCAACGACTATCTCGGCCTCGCCGGCGATGCGCGCCTCGTCGAAGCGGCGCGCGAAGGCGCGCGGCGCCACGGCGTCGGCGCCGGGGCGTCGCACCTGGTGAGCGGCCATTCCGAGGCGCACGCCGCGCTCGAGCGCGAGCTCGCCGCGTTCGTCGCGCCGTGCGCCGGTGCCGAGGCGCTCCTGTTCGGCAGCGGCTACCTCGCGAATATCGCCGTGCTGTCCGCGCTGTGCGGCCGCGAGGACGCGGTCTTCGCCGACAAGCTCAATCACGCGTGCCTCAACGACGGTGCGCAGCTTTCACGCGCGCGCTTCGTGCGCTATGCGCACGGCGACATCGGCGCGCTGCAGCGGCGTCTCGCCGCGACCCCCGCGCGGCGCAAGGTGATCGCAACCGACGCGGTATTCAGCATGGACGGGGACATCGCGCCGCTGCCGGGGCTCTTCGACCTCGCGCGGGCGCACGACGCCCTGCTCCTGGTCGACGACGCGCACGGCTTCGGTGTTCTCGGCGACGGCCGCGGCAGCCTCGCCCATTTCGGCATCGCGTCGGAGCGCGTGGTGTACATGGGGACGCTCGGCAAGGCGGCGGGCGTGTGCGGCGCATTCGTCGCCGCGCATCCGGCCGTGATCGCGACGCTGCTCCAGACCGCGCGGCCGTACATCTACACCACGGCGTCGCCGGCGCTGCTCGCCGAAGCGGTGCGCACCGCGCTCGCGATCCTGCGCGACGACGCCGCGCGACGCGCGCGGCTCGCCGAGCGCATCGCGCAGCTGCGAGACGGCGCGCGCGGGCTGCCCTGGACGCTCGCGACGTCGCACACCCCCATCCAGCCGCTGATCGTCGGCGCGGACGGGACCGCCGTCGCGCTGGCCGAGCGGCTGTGGCGCGAGGGCATCTACGTGCCGGCCATCCGTCCGCCGACCGTGCCCGAAGGCAGCGCGCGATTGCGCATCTCGCTGTCGGCGGCGCACACCGAAGCGCACGTCGACCAGCTGCTCGACGCGCTGCGCCGCGCCGCATGAGCGCCGCGATCCATGTCGAGAGCCTCGGCGCCGGTCCTCCGCTCGTGCTGCTGCACGGCTTCGGCATGCACGGCGGCCTTTTCGCGCCCGCGCTGCCGGCGCTCGCGGGTCGCCACCGCGTCCACGTCGTCGACCTGCCGGGGCACGGCCATTCGCATGCGCCCGTGCCCGAATCGGTGGACGCCATCGCCGACATGGTTGCCGATGCGGTGGCGCCGACCGCACCGCGCGCAACCGTGCTCGGGTGGTCGTGGGGCGGGCAGATCGCGCTCGCCTGGGCGCTGCGCCGGCCGCGGTGCGTCGAGCGCCTGGTGCTCGTGTGCACCACGCCGTCGTTCGTCCAGCGCGCGCACTGGCGCTGCGCGATGAGCGCCGAGACGCTGCGTCGCTTCGGCGACGAGCTGCGGGTCGCGTATCGGCTCACGCTGCAGCGTTTCCTCACGCTGCAGGTGCAGGGCAGCGAGGCCGGGAAGGCGGTGCTCGCGCAGCTTCGCGCGCGTCTCTTCGAGCGTGGCGCGCCCTCGGTTGCGTCGCTGAACGCGGCGCTCGATGTGCTGGTCGAAACCGACCTGCGCCCGCGCATCCCGCAAATCACCGTGCCCGCGCTCGTGCTGAGCGGCGCGCGCGACACGCTCGCGCCCGCGGCAGCCGGCGAATGGCTCGCCGGCGCGCTGCCCGACGCCCGCTATCGCGTGTTCTCGCACGCCGCGCATGCGCCGTTCCTGTCGCACCCGCTCGAATTCGCGAGCACCGTCAAGGACTTCATCGATGCCCGCTGATCCCCGGTTCGAAGCGCCCGATCCACGGGAGGTCGATCCGCGCGCGGTGCGCCGCGCCTTCTCGCGGTCCGCGCGCACCTACGACGCGCGCGCCGCGCTGCAGCGCGAGGTGAGCGGGCGCATGGCGCAGCGCCTCGATTACGTCAAGGTGTCTCCGGACATGGTGCTCGACTTGGGCTGCGGCACGGGCGAGGCGATCGGCGAGCTCGCGGCGCGCTACCCGGCCGCGCGCATCGTCGGACTCGACGTCGCGGAGCCGATGGTGGCGGCCGCGCGCGCACGCACGCAGATCGGCCGCACGCTCCTGCGACGCCTGCTGCGTCCCGTGCTGCGCGGCCCGGCGGGCCTCGCGCCGTGGTTCGTGTGCGGCGACGCGAACGCGATTCCGCTGCGCGGCGTGGCGTTCGATCTCGTGTGGAGCAACCTCGCGCTCCAGTGGATCAACGACCTGCCGCGCGTTTTCGGGGAGGTGCGCCGCGTGATGAAGGTGGGCGGTCTCTTCACCTTCACGACGTTCGGCCCCGACACGCTGAAGGAGCTGCGCAGCGCGTTCGCGCGCGCGGACTCGTATACGCACGTGAGCCGGTTCGTCGACATGCACGACATCGGCGACGCGCTCGTCGCGGCGGGATTCGCCGACCCGGTGATGGACATGGAAATGATCACGCTCACCTATGCGACGCCCGCGGCGCTGCTGCGCGAGCTGAAAGGCATCGGCGCCACGAACGCCACGCGCGGACGTCCGCGCGGGCTGACCGGCGCGCGGCGCTGGCAGCGCGTGCTCGCGTCGCTCGAGCGCGCGCGCCGCGACGATCGCATCCCCGCCACCTTCGAGGTCGTGTACGGCCACGCGTGGAAGGGCGAGCCGCGCCGTACGCCGGAAGGGCACGCCGTCGTGCAGCTGAAGCGGCCTTCGCAACGCTGATGCGCGGCATCTTCGTCACCGGCACCGACACCGGCGTCGGCAAGACCGTGGTCGCGGCGGCGATCCTGCGTGCGCTCGCGGCACAGCGCGTGCGCGCGGTCGGCATGAAGCCGGTGGCGGCGGGCATCGAGCCCGGCGAGCGCGACAACGCCGACGTGCGCGCGCTGGCCGCGGCGTCCGGCGTCGAAGCGCCGCGCGCGCTCGCCAATCCCTACGCGTTCGCCGACGCGATCGCGCCGCACGTGGCCGCGGCACGCGCGGACCGCCCGATCGACCTCGGCACGCTGCGCGAAGCATTCGCGGCGCTCGCCGAGCGCGCGGACGTCGTCGTCGTGGAGGGCGCCGGCGGCGCGATGGTGCCGCTCGACCGGCACCGCGACATGCTCGACATCGCAGCGGCGTTCGGGCTGCCGGTGCTGCTCGTGGTCGGCATCCGGCTCGGCTGCCTCAATCACGCGCTCTTGTCCGCGCTCGCCATACGCCAGCGCGGGCTGCCGCTCGCGGCCTGGGTCGCCACGCGCATCGATCCGTCCATGCTCGCTGCACAATCGAGCGTCGACACGCTGCGCGAGCGCATCGCCGCCCCGTGCATCGGCGACTTCGCTTCGCCGGACGCGACGTCGTTCGACGCGCGGGCGCTTGCGACGCTCGGATTGCACGCCGCTGCATGACGCGCCGCGCTCGTGGCGCGCCGCGGCGCGATTTCGATCCGTGCTAACATTTGGCGGTTTCAATTCGCGTGCCGATTCGGGCGCGGCGTTCACCGGGCGGCCCGCCGGCATTTTCGTGACGTGAGCGTGCCGGCCGCTTCGCTGTCATCGTCTTCAGTCGAGCCGGAGCTCTGCGTCGTCGCGCGGCGCAATGACTCGCTGGGCGCGCGAGGGCGCTGGACGGCGTTTTGCCTGGTGGGCGGAGCGAGCCTCGCGCTCGGCGTCGCCTTCGTCGCGGCGGGCGCATGGCCGGTCCTGCCGTGGTCGCTCGCGGAAGTCACCGTGCTCGGTGCCGCGTTCGCGTGGCTCGACCGCAGGTCGCGCGACTGGGAACGTCTCACGGTGCAGGGCGACTCGGTGATCGTCGAACGCATGCGGGGTGGAACGCTGGTGCGGCGCGAATGGAAGCGTTATTGGCTGCGCGTCGACGCCGAGCCCGCGCGCCTGCTGTTGCGCAGCGGACGCGACGCCTGCGAGTTCGGCGCGGCGCTGCCCGCCGAAGCGCGCGGCGAGGTGGTTTCGCAGCTCCGGCGGCTGCTTTCGCAGTGAGCGAGCTTTTGCAGAACATCAAAGGACGTGAACGAGGACAGCATGGTTCGTGAGCGGATGGGGGGACGGTCGCTGGCGCGGCTTGCGATGCTCGGGGTGGCCTGCGCGCTGATGGCCGGGGGTGCCGCGGCCGCGCCGCCGCAGTGGGAGTGGTACTTCCAGGAGCCGGTGACGACGATCGCCCGCACGATCATCGATCTTCACGACTACATCTTCTGGATCTGCGTCGTGATCTTCGTCGGCGTGTTCGGAACGATGTTCTACGCGCTGTTCAAGCACCGCAAATCGGTCGGCCACCAGGCTGCGCAATTCCACGAGAACACGCTGGTCGAGGTCGTCTGGACGGTCATTCCCTTCCTGATCCTGCTGTTCATGGCGTATCCCGCCACCAAGACGGTGCTCGCGGCGCACGACACCACGGCACCCGACATGACCATCAAGGTCACGGGTTACCAGTGGAAGTGGAACTACGACTATCTCGACGACGGCTTCTCGTTCTACTCCAATCTCTCCACGCCGCTCGCGCAGATCGAAGGTCGCGAGCCCAAGGGCGACAACTACCTGCTCGAGGTCGACAATCCGCTGGTCGTTCCGGTTGGCGCGAAAGTGCGCGTGCTGGTCACGGCCAACGACGTGATCCACGCGTGGTGGGTCCCCGCGTTCGGCGTCAAGCAGGACGCGATCCCCGGCTTCGTGCGCGACACGTGGTTTCGCGCGGACAAGGCGGGCGTGTACCGCGGCCAGTGCGCGGAGCTCTGCGGCAAGGAGCATGGCTTCATGCCGATCGTGGTCGAGGTGAAGTCCAAGGAGGACTACGCCGCGTGGCGCGACGAGCAGAAGAAGAAGAGCGCCGCCGCGGCCGAGAATCCCGACAAGGTATGGGAGCTCGCCGATCTCGTCTCGCACGGCCAGCAGGTGTTCAACGCCAACTGCGCGGCGTGCCACCAGGCGACCGGCACCGGCAACCAGGCCATCGGCGCGCCGGCTCTCGTCGGCGACAAGGTCGTGCTCGGCCCGAAGGATCACCAGATCGACGTCGTCCTGAACGGCCAGAACAACGGCAAGATGCCGCCGTGGAAGGGCGTGCTGTCCGACGTCGACATCGCGTCGGCGATCACGTACACCCGCAACAGCTGGGGCAACAAGGCGCAGGAAAACGTCGTGCAGCCGTCCGAAGTCAAGACGGCCAGAAAGTGAAGGAGCGGAGATGAGCAGCGTCCCCCACGATCAGGTCGCCGGCCACGGCGTCACGGAGCCCCACGGCCACGATGAGCACGCGCATCACCCCACGGGGATCATGCGCTGGATCACCACGACGAACCACAAGGACATCGGCACGCTGTACCTGTGGTTCTCGATGACGATGTTCTTCGTGGGCGGCATCATGGCGCTCACCATCCGCGCCGAGCTGTTCCACCCCGGCCTGCAGATCGTCGATCCCGAGTTCTTCAACGGGCTCACCACGCTCCACGGTCTGGTGATGATCTTCGGCGCCCTCATGCCGGGCGCGGTCGGCTTCGCGAACTGGATGATCCCGATGCAGATCGGCGCGCCGGACATGGCGTTCGCGCGCATGAACAACTGGAGCTTCTGGCTGCTGCCGTTCGCGGCCGTGCTGCTGGTGTCGTCGATGTTCATGCCGGGCGGTCCGCCCGGCACGGGCTGGACGATCTACCCGCCGTTGTCGGTCGAGAACGGCATGGGGATGGACCTCACGATCTTCGCGATCCACATCATGGGCGCGTCGTCGATCATGGGCTCCATCAACATCATCACCACGATCCTCAACCTGCGCGCGCCCGGCATGACGCTCATGAAGATGCCGCTGTTCTGCTGGGCGTGGCTCATCACGGCGTACCTGCTGATCGCCGTGATGCCCGTGCTGGCGGGCGCCGTGACGATGCTGCTCACCGACCGTCACTTCGGCACGTCGTTCTTCAACGCCGCCGGCGGCGGCGACCCGGTGCTGTTTCAGCACGTGTTCTGGTTCTTCGGCCACCCCGAGGTCTACATCCTGATCCTGCCGGCGTTCGGCATCATCTCCGAGATCATCCCGGCGTTCGCGCGCAAGCCGCTGTTCGGCTACGCGTCGATGGTGTACGCGCTGTCCGCCATCGCGATCCTGTCGTTCATCGTGTGGGCGCACCACATGTTCACGACCGGTCTGCCGTCGGCGAGCATCCTGTTCTACATGTACGCGACGATGCTCATTGCCGTGCCGACCGGCGTGAAGGTGTTCAACTGGCTCGCGACGATGTGGAAGGGGTCGATCAGCCTGGAGGCCCCGATGCTCTTCGCGCTGGGCTTCTTGTTCCTGTTCACGCTCGGCGGCTTCACCGGCCTGGTGCTCGCCATCCAGCCGATCGACGTCCAGTTCCAGGACACGTATTACGTGGTCGCGCACTTCCACTACGTGATGGTGGCCGGCACGCTGTTCGCGTTCTTCGGCGGAACGTACTACTGGCTTCCGAAGTGGACCGGGCACATGTACGACGAGAAGCTCGCCGACTGGCACTTCTGGGGCTCGTTCATCTTTTTCAACGTCGCGTTCTTCCCGATGCACTTCCTCGGCCTGGCCGGCATGCCGCGGCGCATCCCGGACTACGCGCAGCAGTTCACCGACTGGAACATGGTGTCGACCGTCGGCGCGTTCGGCTTCGGGCTGTCGCAGCTCATCTTCCTGTACGTCGTGATCAAGACGATCCGCGGCGGCGAGAAGGCCCCGGCGAAGCCCTGGGACGGCGGGATGACGCTCGAGTGGACGCTCCCGTCGCCGGCGCCATATCACACGTTCGAACACCCGCCGACGGTGAAGTAGGCCCGGATGGACCGCAACGTCAGGGCCGCCAACCGCAGGACAGGCCTCATCCTCCTCAGCATCGTGCTCGTGTTCTTCGTCGGCGCGTTCGCGGCGCGGATGTTCGGCTCGCCGGGCGTGTCGATCGCGGTGCTCGGCGGCGCGGTGGTGCTGTTCCTCGTGCTGGCCATCGGCCGCAACCTGCGCAGATGACCGACGCGCACGACGCCCGCCGCATCTCCGAGCGCAGCGCCAACCGCGCGCTCCTCGCCAAGCTCGGCGTCATCGCGCTCGGCATGTTCGCGTTCGGTTACGCGCTCGTGCCGCTGTACGACCGCATCTGCAAGGTCACCGGTCTCAACAACGTCGGCGAGGCCGACGCCGTCGCGAACACGCAGGTCGACGCGACCCGCGTGGTGCGCGTCGAGTTCGACTCGAACGTGCGCAACATGCCGTGGCAGTTCCAGCCGCTCGAGCCGATCATGTCGGTGCATCCCGGCGCCGTGACGCAGGCCGAGTTCAAGGTCACGAACACCACCGACCGTGCGATCACCGGCCAGGCGATCCCGAGCTACGGTCCCCAGTACGCGGCGCAGTACTTCCGCAAGCTCGAGTGCTTCTGCTTCTCGCAGCAGACGCTGCAGCCGGGCGAGACGCGCCGCATGCCGGTCGTTTTCGTGATCGACCCGTCGGCGCCGCGCGACCTCAACACGATCACGCTTTCCTACACGTTCTTCGAAGTCGAGGGCCGCGGCAAGCCGGCCGGCGTCGCGAACGTCTCCACGACGCGCCGCGGATAACAGGGAGTCAAGATGAGCGCAGCCACCACCCAGGACACGAAGCCGTATTACTACGTCCCGCAGCCGTCGAGCTATCCGATCAGGGGATCGGTTGCGCTGCTGCTGATGGCCTTCGGTGCGGCGAGCTGGTTCAACCAGTACTCGATCGGCCCGTGGCTCGTGCTCGCCGGCTTCCTGGTCCTGCTGTGGATGCTGTTCGGCTGGTTCGGCACCGTCATCCGCGAATCCGAGGCGCGCCTGTACAACAAGAAGGTCGACACCTCGTTCCGCTGGAGCATGAGCTGGTTCATCTTCAGCGAGGTGATGTTCTTCGCGGCGTTCTTCGGCGCGCTCTTCTACATCCGCACGATCGTCGTCCCCGGCCTTGGCAGCGACATCACCGGCCGCTACGTGTGGCCGGG
>DATJIS010000067.1:0-25570 GCA_035493035.1 Casimicrobiaceae bacterium
CGGTCGTGCGCGGCCCACAGCTCCACGGCACCCGTCGCGCCGAGCCGGGCAACCTGCGCGGTGCTGTTCTCGACGTCGGAGAACACGAGCGCCCGCACGCATTCGGCAGCGGCATTCAATGCGACAGCACCTGGCCCAGAAACGCGCGCAGTCGCGGGCTGCGCGGCCGGTCGAAGAAGTCGTCGGGATCGGCGCGCTCGATGACCTGGCCCTGGTCCATGAACACGATGTGATCGGCGACGCGCCGCGCGAAACCCATTTCGTGCGTGACCACGACCATCGTCATCCCGTCGGCGGCGAGCGCTTCCATGGTGTTCAGCACTTCGTTCACCATCTCCGGATCGAGCGACGCGGTGGGCTCGTCGAACAGCACGACCTGCGGCTGCATGCACAGCGCCCGGGCGATGGCGACCCGTTGCTGCTGCCCGCCGGAGAGCTGCGCAGGGTAGCGTGCGGCGAAGTCGGCGAGTCCGACGCGCTCCAGGTAGTGCCGTGCGCGGTCTTCGGCAACGCGCCGCGTCACGCCCAGTCCCCAGACCGGTCCGATGGTCAGGTTCTCCTGCACCGTGACGTGCGGAAACAGGTTGAACTGCTGGAACACCATGCCGAGCCGGCGGTTGACGGCGAGGCGCATGGCGCGCGTGATCTCGTCGGGCTCGATGTCGATGCCGCATACGCGAAGATGCCCCTGCTGAAACGGCTCGAGAAGGTTGATGGTTCGTATCAGCGTCGATTTCCCGGACCCGGACGGACCGCACACGACGACTTTCTCCCCCGCGCGCACGTCGAGCTCCACGTCGCGCAGCGCGTGATAATCGCCGTACCACTTGTTGACGCCCCGCATCTCGACGACCGTTTCAGGCGCAGCGGACGCGGCGTCGCTCATCGGCGCGCCTCGAGGCGGCGGCTGTAGCGCGACAGCCCGTAGCACACCGCGAGATAGACCATCGCGAGGAAGACATGGCCCGACGTCAGGATGTTCGTCTCGCCCATCCAGTCGGGCGACTTCGCGCCGTTCTCCACGGCCCCGAGCAGATCGTTGACGCCGATCACGGAGAGCAGCGTGGTTTCCTTGATGACGGCGATCATGATGTTGACGAGCGCCGGCACGACCGCGGCGATGGCCTGCGGCAGCACGACGACGCGCAGCGCGGCCAAGTCGCTCAGGCCCACGGTCGTGGCGGCCTCGAGCTGACCGCGTCCCACCGTCTGCAGGCCGCCGCGGAACACCTCCGCCGCGAGCGCCGCGTTGAACAGCGCGAAGGCGCCGAGCGCGCGCGCGAACAGATCGACGTTCCACCCGCTCGGAAGCAGCAGCGGCAGCAGCGTCGCGGCGATGAAGAGCAGCACGAGCAAGGGAACGCTGCGCATGATCTCCACGAACGCCGCGCAGAGCACGCGCACGACGGGGAGGCGCGAGCGCCGTCCGAGCGCGAGCAGCAGGCCCAGCGGCAATGCGCTGGCGAAGGTGGCCAATGTGGCGACCAGCGTCAGCAGCAGCCCACCCCACTGCGTGGGCGGGACGACGCGCAACGGCCCGCCGCCGAGAAGGATCGCGAAGAGCGCGAACGGCAGCAGCACAAAGCCCCACAAGCCGCGCGCGGTCGCCGTGCCCGATGGCCGCCGCAGGAGCCAGATCCAGTAGGCGAGGAACAGGGCGAATGCCAGCCAGGCACGCCATAGCTGGTCGTCGGGATAGGCGCCGACGAGCCAGGGGCGCCAGCGGGCCGACAGGAACGCCCAGCACGCGCCGCCATCGCCGGGGCAGGCGTCGCTGTTCGAGCCAGTCCAGTGCGCGTGCACGACACCCCATTCGACGAAGCGTCCCCCAAGCCACGCGACCGCGACGAGCAGGGCGATCGACAACAGCGCCATCGCCGGGGTTGGAAACCACAGCTGCCGCCACCGCAGGCGCCGTGGCATCGCGAGCGCCGGCGCGGGCCGCGCATCGATCATCGCGTCGCGCACGGCCGCCACGTCAGCCCGCGTGCTTCATCGTTCGGCGATTCGCGATGTTCACCGCGAGCGCGATCGCGAGGTTGATCGCGGCGTAGAGCACGACGACGAGGCTCATCGCTTCGAGCGCCTGGCTGGTCTGGCTGAGGATGGTCCCGCCGACGATCTGCATGATGTCCGGATAGCCGATCGCCGCGGCCAGCGAGGACGCCTTGGCGAGCGTCTGGTATTGGCCTGCCGCGGGCGGCAGCGCGAGGCGCAGCGCCTGCGGAATGATGATCAGGATCGCGGCGCGCGTCGGCGTGAGGCCGAGCGTCGTCGCGGCTTCGGACTGTCCGCGCGGCACCGACAGAATGCCCGCGCGGAAGATCTCCGCGAGAAACGCACTGTTGTAGATGGCGAGACCCAGGGTGAGCGCGACGAATTCCGGCAGCAGCGCGACGCCGCCTTCGACGTTGAAGCCCTCGGCATGCGGCCATTCGACCGCGAGGCCACCGGCTACATGGAGTCGCGGGAGGAACAATCCGCGATTGTTGAGCAGCACGCCGCCGAGGTGCAGGCTGTCGGCGACCGGCGGCAGCAGCGCGAGCACCGAGAAATACCAGAAGAAGATCTGCAGCAGCAGCGGGATGTTGCGGAACGTCTCGACGTAGACCGTGCAGGCGCGGCGCACCAGCGGATGCTCGGCGAGCCGTCCAAAGGCGACCAGCAGCGCGAGCGCGGTGCCGAGGAGCGAGGCGAGGGCGACGACGAGCAGCGTGTTCAGCGTCGCGACGACGATCGCGCGGCCGTAGGTTGCACCCGCCTCGAACGGTATCAGCGATTGCGCGATCTCGAACCCGGCCTGCGCGTGGAGAAAGCGAAATCCGCTGGCGATGTGCAACCGCCTGACGTTGTCGATGAAGTTCGCGGCACCGGCGTACAGCAGCCATGCCACGGCGGCGAGCAGGGCGACCTGACCGATATACCCGGGGAGGCGCTCGCGGAAGACCGCGCCGCGAAGCTTCACGGACGACGTGCGTTCAGCGCACCGGCACGGACATCATGAGCCCGCCGTTGGCGACGAGCGCGTTGCGGCCGCGGTCGAGTCGCAGCGGTGTCTTCGGTCCGATGTTGCGGTCCCAGATCTCGCCGTAGTTGCCGACGGCCTTGATGGCCTTGTAGGCGTAGTCGTTGTCGAGGCCCATCTGCTTGCCCATGTCGCCGGTTGCGCCGAGCAGGCGCTGCACGTCGGGCACCTGCGATGTCTTCATCTGGTCGACGTTCGCCTGCGTGATGCCGAGCTCCTCGGCGGCCACGAGCGCGTTCAGCGTGAAGCGCACGACGTCCTCCCAGCGCGGCTGCCCCTGCGCCACGATCGGGCCGATCGGCTCGTTCGACACCGTTTCAGGCAGCACCTTGAAGTCGTTCTGGTTCGGCAGCTTGGCGAGGCGGGCGGCGAGGCCGGAGCGGTCGTTGATCGCGGCGTCGCAGCGACCGCCGACGAACGCGTCCCACGCCTGCTCCTGCGACGCGAAGGTCACGATCTTGTACTTCATCTTGTGCGCGCGGAAGTAGTCGGCGACGATGAGCTCCGACGTGCTGCCCTGCGCCGTGCAGATGGTCGCGTTGTTCAGGTCGGAGAGCTTGTTCGCCCGCGATTTCTTGGTCACCGCGAAGCCCTGGCCGTCGTAGAACATGACCTTCGCGAACTTGAGGCCACCGACGTCGCGGCTCTGCGTCCACGTGAAGCGGTGCGTCAGCACGTCGACGGCGCCGCCCGGCAGTCCCGCGAACGCCGTCTTGAGATCCATCGGCACGAGCTGGATCTTGCTGTCGTCGCCGAGCGCCGCCGCCGCGATCGCCCTGCACATGTCGACGTCGAATCCGGTGCGCCTGCCGCTGTTGTCCTCGGCGGAAAAGCCGGGCGCGGCGAGCGTGACGCCGCACTTCAGCACGCCGCGCGTCTTGACGTCATCCAGCACGTCGGCGCGCACCGGCCCTGCGAAAGCCGCGACGGCCGCGATCGCGGCCATCGTCGTGATCGGAAAAATGCGCGCGTGCGTGCGATCCGGATGCATCGATTTCCTCCCGTGATGTGGAATGGCGCGTGTGGTCTCGCGTCCGGTAGTTTAGGTTTAGACGGCGAAAATGCCTATCCTCGCACGTCGACGCGCGCGCGGCGGGTGACGGTTGCCGGCATCGCTGCGCTTCACATACCTCGCACTGCTATGTATACTCCGGGCATGCCGGCCGCTCGATGCGAGGCGTGCCCTGAGCGGCACGCGCAGTGACATGGAAATCGGCAAAGACCTCATGGCGGCATCTTCCACGCCGATCGTGCTCGCGATCCTCGCCGAGGGCGACAGCTACGGCTACGCGATCCTTCAACGCGTCCGCCAGGTGTCCGGCGGACGCATCGAATGGACCGACGGCATGCTGTATCCCGTGCTGCACCGGCTGGAACGGCTCGGCTTCGTCAAGGCCCGATGGGAAGTCGCGGACACCGGCCGGCGCCGCAAGTATTACCGCATCACCACGACGGGGCGAACGCAGCTGGCGGAAGAACGCAGGCAATGGCAGGCGGTGGACGCGACGCTGCGCGGCGTGTGGCACGCGCTGTCGCGTGTCGCCGTCGTGCGGGGCTGTGCCGCGCCCGCAGGGCTGGGAGCCTGATCGATGGCCGGCACGGATGCCATGTCGCTCGACGCGCAGGTTGGCGCGTGGCGCAACTACGTGCGCCGGCGCCGGGCGATCGAACCCGTCGATATCGCGGAGCTGGAGGATCACCTGCGCGAGCAGGTCGCGACACTGATGGATCGCGGCCTCGCCGTCGACGAAGCGTTCCTCATCGCCGTGAAGCGCCTGGGCAGCCTCGACGCGCTGTCGCGCGAGTTCGCGCGCGAGCATGCCGATCGACTGTGGAAACAGCTGGTCGTCGCGCGATCGGAACCCGCGGAGGTCGCCGCCACGTCGCACACGGAAGCCGCCGTGGCTTTCGCCCTTGCGGCCGGAGCCGCTCTCGCGGTCAAGCTGCCTGCGCTGTTCGGCTTGCACATCGTCGGCGATGCCGGCTTCTATGGGAGGAACGCCGCGCTGTTCGCGCTTCCGTTCGTGACCGGCTACTTCGCCTGGAAACGCGGCCTCGACCTCCTCACGACGCGACGATTGATCGCGGCGTTCATGATCGCCGCCCTGTTCGCCAACGTGTATCCGGCGGCGTGGGGCCGGCACGACGAAGTCCTGACGGCGCTGCATCTGCCCATCGCGCTGTGGCTCGTCGTCGGCATCGCGTATGCGGGCGGACGTTGGAGCGACGGCGCGCGGCGGATGGATTTCATCCGGTTCTCCGGCGAGCTCTTCATCTATTACGTTCTGATTGCGCTCGGCGGCGGTGTTCTCACCGCCTTCATGGCGATGATGTTCCGCGCGATCGGCATCGACGTCGCGCCGCTCTTCCAGGCGTGGCTGCTGCCGTGCGGCGCCGCGGCGGCGCTGGTCGTCGCGTCGTGGCTCGTGGAGGCGAAGCAGAGCGTCATCGAGAACATGGCGCCGGTGCTGACGGGCCTTTTCACGCCGCTGTTCGCGATCGTGCTCACCGCGTTCCTGGGCACGATGCTCTGGACCGGGCGGGGAATCGACATCGCGCGCGACGTGCTGATCGGGTTCGATCTCCTGCTGGTGGTGGTGCTGGGCCTTCTGCTGTATGCCGTCTCGGCCCGTGATCCGCGCGCGCCGCGCAACGGCTTCGATATCCTGCGGATCGTGCTGGTCGTGGTGGCGCTCCTGGCCGACGTGCTGGCGCTGTGTGCGATCGCGGCGCGCATCAACGAATTCGGGCTCACGCCCAACCGGGTGGCGGCCTTGGGCGAGAACGTGATCCTCCTCGTGAACCTGGGTGGGTCCGCGGTGTTCTACGTTCGCTTCGTCACCGGACACGATGCGTTGGCGAGGCTCGAGCGATGGCAGACGGCTTACCTGCCGGTGTACGCGGGTTGGGCGGCGCTCGTCGTGATCGTGTTTCCGCCATTGTTCCGATACGTTTGAGGAAATCGGCGGGACGCCGCACGAAACCCGCGTCTGGCTGGACAAGCCGCATTCGTCTGTCGAACAATGGCCGCCGGCGCGTGAGGCAACTGCCCGGAGGAACGCTTGTACGAATTTCTGCAGCGTGACATCGATTACGTCCTGCGGGTCGACGAGATCCTGTGGGGCTGCGGCCTGCTGGCCGTCACGCTGCTCGTGCATGGCGTCGGCGTGTTCTACATGGCGCGTGCGGCTGCCGGATTCATGGATCCGACGAAGCGGCGGCTACCGGGCTTCCGGACGGCCATCATGGTGCTGACCATCCTCGGCATCGTGGTCCTGCACCTGATCGAAGTGGTGCTGTGGGCGCTGTTCTTCACGTGGAAGCAGGCGCAGCCCAATGCGTCGAGCGCGTTCTACCATGCGCTCGTGAACTACACGACGCTCGGCGCCGGATATCTGCCGATTCCCTGGAGGCTGCTCGAGGGCATGCTCGGCATGGCGGGATTGCTGTGCTTCGCGTTTTCCACGAGCGCGCTGCTCGCGCTCGCACAGCAGCTTCTGCAGCTGCCCTTCGTGGGCGGGGAAACGCCCGGGAGGTCGCCCGGCGCGGGTCACCCTCGCACGCCGGGGTGAAGCCGCGCGCTCAGCGTACCGGTTTCCAGTTGTCGGCGAGGTAGCCACGCGCGTCCACGACGGCAACGCGCTTCCCGGCGATCGCACGATCGCCTTTGCATGACCATGCGTACACGGTGCCGTGACCCGTGGCGTACATGGGAATGGTCCCGCAGCCCGGATGGTCGCGGCACCACGCCGTCGCCCCGGGCAGACTCCGCCGCGTATCCGCCATGAAGCAGTTGAGGTTCGCGCCGACGACGCAGGCAAGCAACCGGTCGCCGTCGCAGCGGATGTAGGACGCGTCGCGGACGACGGCGTCGTCGAGTTCGAACGCTTTCGCGACGCGCGGCACCAGCTCGGCCGGGACCGCGACGGGGTGTTCGTAGGCGCTGTCCGGACACGTCGGCGGGGCGGCCGAGGCGCCCCCGGTCCACGCCATGAAGACCACCGCTAGCGCGAGCCCGACCATGTGAGCAGAAAGTGCAGGACCGTACTCGCAGATGTTCATCAATCGACGTGCGCGTGAGCCTTCTTCACGACCTCCCGATATTTGGCGAGATCTTTGGCTATGCGCTGTGAAAGCTCGCCGGGGGTGCCCGCGGCAATCTCGAAACCCTGCGCGACCAGCGGCTCGGCCACGTCGCGCTCGCGCAGAATGGCGAGCACGTCGGAGCTGAGCCGTTCGATGATAGCGGCCGGCGTTCCCGCGGGCGCAACGATGCCGTTCTCCGCTTCGAGGTCGAAGCCCTTGTCTCCCATCACCTCGTGCATCGTGGGCACGCTGGCGAGCTGGGGCATCCGTTGCGGCGACGTCACGGCGAGCCCCCGGAACGCGCCGGCCTTGATCTGTGTCAGCGCGGAATTGAATACCGGCAGCGAATAGTCGGTCTGTCCCGAGAGAACCGACTGGAAGACCTCCGGCGATCCCTTGTATGGCGTGTGCAGCACGTCGATTCCGAAGCCGGCCTTGAAGAGCTCGCCGCACAGATGCGCCATCGAGCCGTTGCCTCCGGACGAGTAGGTGAGGGCGCCCGGCTTCTCTCTTGCGCGCGCCACGATGTCGACGACGGACTTGAACGGCGAGTCGGTGCGGACGATCAGCACCGAAGGCGTGCGGATCAGCCCGGCCACCGGCGCGAAGTCCTTTTGCGCGTCGTACGGCACCGAGCTGAACAGGCTCGGATTCACGGTGAAATTGATGCCGTACGCGAGCAGCGTGTAGCCGTCCGCCGGTGCGCGCGCCACCAGCTCGGTTCCGATGTTGCTGCTCGCCCCCGGCTTGTCTTCGACGATCACGGGTTGGCCCAGTCGCTCGGACAAGCGCTGGCCGATGATGCGCATCAGCACGTCGAGCGGCGTACCGGCGGGGTAGGGCACGATCACCCGAACGGGCCTGCTCGGGTAGCGCACGTTGTCCGCGCCGTGGCCTGGCCGTGCCAGCGCCATCAATGCCAGTACGCCGCCGGACCTATGCAGAAATCTCCTGCGCGAACGCTCCACGTCCTCTCCTCTCACTCTTTAACCGATGTCGACGGTCGCGCTCCGGGCTCGATCCATACGGCATCGAGCGCTCCCGAATATGGGAAGGCGCCGTGGCGCTCGTAGATATCCCAGCAGACGGGCGCACGGCGGTCGAGACCGACGTCGAAACCCTCGAACGGTCCGAACATCAACGTCGGCGACAGCTCGGTCCAGGGAACACGTTCCGCGCCGTCCATGACGAATCGGCCGCGTCCGCGGCGGGCGCCTTTCGCCTCGTATTCGAAGATCAGCTCATGTGCGCCGGCCGGCAGCTCGAACGCCGGCAGGTCGACGTGGTCGCCGAAGCCGTTGTAATGAAGGTGCACGCGGTCCGCCTCGACGTACGACACGATACCTCCGATGATGTCGCCGAGGGCCCAGAGAACGCCTTCGTCGCCGAGGCGTTGAACGAAGGGCGTGCGGATTCGAAACGAGCGATCCGAAACCAGGGGTATTACGTCCGCGCGGTGGACGCTCTGCGCGCCGCGGCAGAAGCGCCGTGGCTGGTCCGACAGCTCCACGAGCCATCGCGGCGCGTCGCTCAACTTGCCCATCAGCGTGCGGTTGTCGAGCGGATACACGCCGTTCTTCCATGCCGCAGCGTCAAACGCGTCGACGAGCTCGGCGAGTCTGGCGGGCTCGGCGTTCGCGAGATCGGTCGATTCGGAGACATCCTCGTCGAGGTTGTGCAGCGTCCAGTTGTTCATGTCGATCGGGCGGCCGCGCACCTGCAACGAGCGAGCCAGCCAGCCGTTGCGATAGTACGCACGATTCGACCAGCATTCGTAGTACTGCTCGGTACGCGGAGATGCGGCATCGTGAGTCAGCACGCCCGTGCAGTCGAGGCCATCGAGCGGCCTCGCCTCCATGCCGTTGTATCGCGCGAGCGGTGGCACGCCGGCCAGCGACAGGATCGTGGGCATCACGTCGGTCACGTGCATGAATTGGTGGCGAATCGCGCCACGCGCGGCGATTCGTGCAGGAAGGGATACGATCATCGAGACGCGGCGCCCGCCGGCGCCGGTATAGGTCTTGAATGTCGGGAACGGCGTGTTGGACACTTCGCCCCAGCCGGTGGGGTAGAGCGACGCGCTACTCGGCCCGCCGAGTGCGTGCGCGGTTTCGCTTTCCTCGTCGCCCGAGCGCGATGGCAAGCCAGCGTACAGGCGATTCAGCGTGAACGCGCCGTGCGCTCCGCCGGCGTCGGTACCGCCGTTGTCGGATGTGAACACGATCAGCGTGTCGTCGAGCTCGTTCAGGCCCTCGAGGAAACGCACCAGCCTGCCGACGTTCTGATCCGCATTGTCGAGCATGGCGGCATACGCTTCCATGTGCCGCGCGTACATTGGCCTGTACCGCGGATCAGTCTGGGTCCAGTCGGGCACGCGAGAATCGGACGCCGGCAGCTGGGTGCCGACTGGAATGAGCCCCATGTCGACCTGCCGACGAAAACGCTTGGCGCGCGCTACCGTCCAACCGGTGTCGTAGCGACCGCGATAGCGTGCCATGTCGCTGCCCTTCGCTTGGAGAGGCGAATGCATGGCGTTGTTCGCGACGTATAGCAAGAACGGCTTCGCGGGCCGGCTTTCGCGCAGCTCGCGAACGAAGCGAATGCCATGGTCCATCCAGTCGTCGCCCGAATAGTAGTCGTGCGGATATTCATCGATGGGCAGGACGACGTTGTTCAGCATCAGGCGCGAGGGAAAGAAGTGATGCGTCTCGCCGCCCAGGAATCCGTAGAAAGTGTCGAAACCGCGCTGCGCGGGCCAGTTGTGCTTCGAGCCGCCGGAGACGGTGTCCGCAACGGGTGTGTTGTGCCACTTGCCGACCATGATCGTTTCGTAGCCCGCGGCGCGAAGGGTTTCCGCCAGGGTCACGGCGTTCAAGGGAATCTCGCCGACGTAGCCGGGAAAGCCTGCGGAATGATTCGCGAGCCAACCCGATCCGACGGCATGGGCGTTGCAGCCGGTGAGGAGCGCGGCGCGTGCCGGCGAGCACAGCGGATGCGTCGTGTAGTGCGTCAGTCGGACGCCGCGCGCAGCGAGCGCATCGATGTGGGGTGTGTCGATCTCGGAGCCGTAGCAGCCGACGTCGGACCAGCCCATGTCGTCCATCAGAATGACAACGACGTTCGGCGCACGGATCGCCGGCGGACGCTCGGGCCACCGAGGGATCGATTCCGCTCGCGTCCGGCCGACTACGGGCCCAGTCTGCTCAGGCGGCATACGACGAAACGGTGCGTGGCATTACGACTTCACGATATCACGGCGCGGCCCGAGCCGCCGTTGCGCCTGTCGCAAACAGCCCTCGACCGCTCGCCAACACGGGAACGCCGGGCCGCGCGACCGGTCGAAGGCGCTTTACCCCACGGAGGTCCCATGCCCAACTACATCGACGCCATCGTCATTCCGGTGCCCCGCGACAATCTCGAAACCTACAAGCGCATGTCGGCGGAGTGGGGCAAGGCGCACCTGCGCCATGGCGCGCTGTATTACTCGGATTCGATCAGCGACGACGCGCAGCCAGGCAAGGTCACGTCGTTTCCGCAGGCGGTGCAGCTCAAGGACGGCGAGGTGATCGCGCTCGCCTGGGTCGTCTACCGCAGCAAGCAGGATCGCGATCGCATCGCCAAGGCCGTGATGGACGATCCGCAGCTCAAGGAGTCCATGGATCCGTCGAAGATGCCCTTCGACGGCAAGCGCATGTTCTGGGGCGGGTTCGAGACGATCATCGGTCTTCCCGGCGGACAGTGACCGGTGCATTGACCGCGCCGGCCACCGTCTCGTGGTGCGGTGTCACACCACGTCCACCGTGACGCGCAGGAACGTGGCCGGGATCGACGTGACATTGGGGCTGGCGTGCGTGTTCTTGCTCGTGAATAGCGTGCTCAGCTCGTCGAAGAGCTGCTGCGCACGCCCGCTCTTCTCGGCGGCGTCGAAGGCATTCATGGTCGGCCCATAGTAACGGCGAAATACATCGACGAAGTCGACGGGCGTGCCCGGGAAGTTGAACGTGTACGTGTCGCGCGCGCACATGATCTTCTCCGGCGGTATGCCCGCGGCGCCGAAGCGCTCGATGACGTTCGCCTCGACACCCCACGTCATCGGGCTCACGAATCCTTCCGGGGGCGGCGGCGTATACGCGGCGCTGATCTTGAGGATCTGCGCGACGAGCGTGGGATCATTGGGAATCCAGTTTCCCATGACCACCCGCCCGCCGGGTCGGGTCACGCGCACCATTTCCCGGGCGACGTCGAACGGCTTCGGCGCGAACATGGCGCCGAAGATGCTCACCACGAAGTCGAAGGTGTCGTCGCCGAGCGCACCCAGGTTCGTGGCGTCGCCTTCCTCGAATCGCAGGTTGTTGAGGCCGTGCCCCCGTGCGCGCGCATTGCCCGCGTCCACGAGGTTGCGCGCGATGTCGACCCCCAGGACGTCGGCGCCGCGCTTGGCCGCAGGCAGCGCGGTCGTGCCGTCGCCACATCCGAGATCGAGCACCTTGTGCCCGCTTCGGATGCCGATCTTGTTCACCAGCGCTTCGCCGCTCTCGCGCATGGTCGCGGCAATACGTGTGAAATCGCCCTTTTCCCACAGTGCCTGGTTCGGATTCATGGCTCGCGCTCCCATCGTGGTCGTGACGCGAAGACGATAGTGCCACTTCCGATCCGACCTGCGTGCTCTGTGAAACAAATGAAACGCATTCGACGCAGTGCCGGCGCCGCCGGCATCGCGCGCGAACGTCATTTCGCCTTGCCGCAATACGCTTCGAGCCGGTAACCGTCCGGGTCCACCACGAACGCGGCGTAGTAGTGCGGGCCGTAGTCGGCGCGCGGGCCGGGTTTGCCGTTGTCCTGTCCGCCGGATGCCAGTGCAGCCGCGTGGAAGTGATCGACGCTGGCGCGCGTCGGCGCGTCGAAGCAGAAATGCAGGCCCGACGCCCTGTCCGCGGGCACGGGACTCGATGACTGACTGATCCACAGGCTCACGACGTTGCCTGCCCCGTAGCCGAGGTACCCTTCGCCGCTGCTCACGCAGGTGTAGCCGAGCGGCTTCAAGGCGGCGTCGTAGAAGCGCTTCGTGCGGTCGATGTCGCGAACGCCGATCGATACGTGGTTCAGCATGCGGATCCTCTTTGTACGATGTCGGGAAAGCCCAAGCATGCCCGGGAACGCGCCGCGCATCTTGGGAGAAATTGCTATCCCTCATCCATGCCAGCGGACCGCCGCACGCCATCGTCGCAGGCGCTCGCCCGAGGCCTGGATTGGGCCGTCTGGGAAGTGAACTGCAACCTCGGGCCGCGCGACCGACCCTACGAGGAACGCCACGCGTTCACGAGCATCGCGGCGGTGCTGCGCGGGACGTTCCATTACCGCTCGTCCCACGGCAGCGATCTGCTCTATCCGGGCTCGTTTCTGCTCGGCAATGCCGGCGCGTGCTTCGAATGCGGTCACGAGCATGGCACCGGCGACCATTGCATCGCGTTCGGATTCGAGCCGGCGCTCTTCGAGGAGATCGCCGCGAGTTGCGGCGGCACGTCGAAATATCGCTTCAAGGCCGCACGCCTGCCGTCGTCGCCGAGCATGACGGCCGCGCTCGCGGCGGCCGCAGCACTGAGGGCGGGCGCGCAGGCCGCGGAGGAGCTCGCGATCGGCCTCGCCGAACGCGTGATTCGAGCGACGTCCGCGTTCATCCCGGGCGCTGCTTCCCCGTCGGCGCGTGACCTTCGTCGCATCTCCGATGCACTGCGGTTCGTGGACGAACACTACGACGAGCCGCTGGACCTGGAACGACTGGCGGCCATCGCGCACATGAGCAGGTACCACTTCCTGCGCACCTTCCGCAAGGTCGTCGCGTCGACACCCCATCGCTATCTGTTGAATGTGCGACTGCGACGCGCCGCGGAACGGCTGCGTGGCAGCGACGAGTCCGTTGCATCGATCGCGTCGCAAGCGGGCTTCGGTGATCTGTCGACGTTCTACCAGCACTTCCGAAGAGCCTTCGGCCATCCGCCACACGAGCATCGCGCGCGACGCTGACGCGTCGGGTGTCGCAGCCGCCGGCGCGGCTATCCGCGACGTTGATCGCGCGCCCGATGTATTCGTGGCGTCCACCCATGGTGACGGAGTCGCCTTTCTCGGTTCCGAAGCTGATGCCGACGCCGCTTCGGCGGCTCACGCGGCCACGCAAGCAAGTGCCAGCCGTTTCACGCGGCCGGGCAACGCGGCCGTTCGCGGCATAAAATACGCGCATGGGCTCGCCGTGTCCCCCCCATTGGACTTTCGCCGCCCGCGCCGCGTATTTCGGCGACCGTATGTGCGCGTTTTGCCACCACCGCAATCCGCACGATGCGAGGTTCTGCAATGACTGCGCCTCGCCGCTGCATCTCAAGCCGTGCACGGCGTGTGACGCGGTCAACGACGACACCGCCACGCGGTGTCACCAATGTGGTGCCGCGTATCCAGCGTCCGCGAATGCCGAGGACGGGCTATCGACACCGGCCGATGCGGCCGATACGCCCGGCGCGCCTCTTCCCGACACGATGGCGAGGGTCCAGCCGCCGGTGGCCGCGCCGCCCCGGCGAGCCGCAGCGCGCTGGCTCGCGCCGGGTCGCTTGCTCGTGGCCGCCGTGGCGACGATCGGAATCGTGGGTGCGTATCAGGCCTACCGCCTGGGCGCGGCAAGCACCGATGCGACCGGCCTGGCGACGCAGGCCTCCGACGCCTTCGACAGCGACGCGAGCGCAGCAACGCTGGCGATGCCTGCCGCGGTCGAGCAGAAGCCGGCGGAGCCCGAGGCGATGGTCGAGGAGCATGCCTTGGCGACACGCGTCGAGAATTCGGATCGACCGAAGCGCGCGGCCATGGCGCATGCGCCCGTCACGGCGACCGCGCCGAAGCGGGCAGCTTTGCATCATGGCGCGAAGCCCGAGCGTCGTGCAGTCGCTGGTACCACCGTAACGGCTGTACGGAACCTAAGCGAGCACGCCGACGCTGACGGTGCCCGCAGGGGCGCGGGCGCGCCGTCCGATCGCTGGCACGTGATGCATACGAACCTGGCGCAGTGCGACGGCGACCTGCTGGCACGCGTCGTGTGCGACCAGCGCGTACGGCGACACTTCTGCGAGGGCCACTGGGGAAAGGCGCCCGAGTGCGCGAGCGGCGTGGCCAACGAGCACGGTCAATGAACTGCCGCCGCGGCAGGGAAGATCGGCGTCGCCGCCGCCGTGAAGCGGCCCCGGCACGCTTGCGCCTGGGCTACTGCGCGGCGCGTTGATCGAAGAGGTATTGCGGCGCCGGCATGATCCGGTTGCGCCCCGCCTGTTTCGCCGCATAGAGGGCGCGGTCGGCGCGCTGGAGCATCTCCTGGGGTCGGTGGTTCGGTTCAGGGACCTGCTGCGCCACGCCGATGCTCAAGGTGATGCGGCCGAACCGCGAGCGGGCATGCGACAGACCGAGCGCGCGTATTGCCGCTTCGATGCGCCTCGCCACGTCGAGCGCGCCGTCGAGATCGGTGTCCGGCAGCAGCACCACGAACTCGTCGCCGCCGTAGCGAGCCGCTACGTCTGCCGGACGCTGCAGCGATTGATCGATCGCCCTGCCGACCGCCGCGATGCAGTCGTCGCCGGCGCCGTGACCGTGGCTGTCGTTGTACGACTTGAAGAAGTCGATGTCGATGAAGAGCACCGTCACCGGCCGCTGCGCGCGGCGCGCGCGCTCCCATTCGGCTGAGCAAACCGTGTCGAAATGCCTCCGATTGCGAAGGCCCGTCAGCGGGTCCGTGATCGTCAGCGCGCGTAGCTCGTCCTGCAGCCGGCGATTCTCGTCCAGTTGTTCGCGCAGGCGGCCGGTGATTCGATAGAACCGACGCGCGATCCACGTCAGCACCGCGAGGCTCAGCGCGGCCACCGCGAGCACCCACAGAAGCCAGCGCCAGTCGGTTGGCTGCGCGCGGCGATAGATCAACCCGCTCAGGTCGACATCGCCGCCTGCGCCCGCGAGGCCCAGCCCGCGGTAAACGTCGAAGATATGTTGCCACCGCGCGATGTGGGTATGACCGAGCTCGACGAGATCGGTGCGCACGAGCGGCAGCATGCTGGCTGCTTCGAAGCGCAGCTTTTCCACGGGAAGATCGGGTGCGTACTTCGCGTGTATGAGCGTCGCGATTTCATCCTGGTGCGCCAGCGCGTACTCCCAGCCGCGCAGGCTCGCGGCGACGAATGCCTCGATTCGCTCCGGATGCTCGTTGACCATCGCCCGCGTCGTGAACAGCGTATCGCCGTAGAAGTCGACGCCACTCGAGCGCGGCGTGAATTGCCGGAACGCGCGTCCCGATCGCTGGAGGTAGTAGCTCTCGTCCGTTTCGTAGCCGGCGAGCGCGTCGACGCGTCCCTTCAGCAGCGAGTCCACCGTGTGGTCGTGCTCGACGATCTGCAGCTGGCTGATCGACACGTGCTCGCGCTGCAGGTACGCGAAGATCTCGGATTCCCACGGCGCGAGCGCCACCTTGTGGCCCGCGAGGTCCTGCGGCGTTTCGATGCCGATGTCGGACCGCACGAACAAGGCGAGCGGCGAGTGCTGGAAAATCGTCGCGAGCACCACCACCGGATCGCCCTTGGCGTAGCGCAGCACGAGCTCGGACGATGCGACGCCGAGATCGGCACCTCGCGCCAGCACGATGTCGACCGGATCGGTGCCGGGCTGCAGCGGCGTGATCGTCACGTCCAGACCGGCCTGCCGGTAGTAACCCTTCTCGAGCGCGGTATAGAAGCCGGCGAACTGGAATTGATGGCGCCACTTCAACTGCAGGCGCAGGGGGGTCGTGTTCGCGGGCGCTGCGTCGCGCGCGCGGACACCCGTGCCCGCCAAAAGCAACGCAAGCGCCACGACGGCGCCTGCGACACGTAACGCTGTCGCACGCATGGACTGGGGGCCTGCCCTGGCGCGCATCAGCCGGGTTTCACGAAGCGCAGCACGAACTTGTCGGTGTCGATACGCCCATCGCCCGAGGACACCTCGCGCGTATCCGACGGATTGCGCATGAACTGCGCTTCCGCCTCCAGCACGAAGCCGGCTCGCGTGACCTCCTGGACGACGACATCACGGTCGATGCGGTGGAGCGTCTTGGCCACCGTCACGCCGGTGCCCGCTTTGGCCGAGTGATCGACGATCACGAAGTGCCCGCCGGGCTTCAACGCCGCGTACAGCCGTTGGTTCATCCTGGCGCGATCGATGGGCTGGTAGACGATGTCATGGTAATTGTTGACCAGCGTGACGAGGTCGAGCTTGGGCGCATCCGGCGGTACGGGGTCGTCGAACGGCCGGTAGACGGGAATGAAGTTGGGCTGGGGATGCTCCGCGAGTCGCTTGGTGAGCGCCTCCCCGGGTGCCGGGCGCTGCGCGAAAAGCTTGCCCTCGGGTCCCACGCAGAGCGCGAGAAGCTGCGAGGTGTAGCCCGCGCCGGCCGATACGTCGAGCACGACCATGCCGGCGGTAACCCCCGTGAACGGCAGGAATTGCGCGGGCTTGCGCGAGGCATCCATGCGCCGATCCTGGTCCGTGCGAATCGGGCTCGCGATCACGGCCTGTGCGCGTTGCTCCAGGGTCGGCTGCGCGGGCTGCGTTGCGCAGCCTGCGGCAACCAGCACCACCGCGACCGCACGGACGGCTCGAAGCAAAGCGGGCATGACCGTCATGGGTCCTCGTGGAAACTGCCAGTCGGTGGCGTCGCGCGATGATACATGCCAACGGAATTGCGCACGGCAGGTGGCTCGGACGAGGCTTTTTGTGGCCGACCCGAAGAGCCCCACGACGCCCACGTGAGGCAGCGCTGCCGGGGACACCCGCCTGCGCGGCGCAGGCTACTTGCCGGGCTTGCGCAGCGAATCGACGCGCATTCGCTGGGTCAGCTTGACGCCGTCGTCCCGGCGATGCGAGTCGAACAAGCGCTCAACCGCCTGGCGCTGCGCATCGGTCACGCGACGAACACTGTGCGTGACCTCGAAATGCCGTGCGGCGAAGTCGGCGAAATCCTTGTATTTCACCGGCACGAGGAAGAAAACCTCCGCCTCCAGCTCGAACACGCCGCGGTCGACCGCACGGCGCACCGCGTCGAACGCCGCCTGGCGCACGGCCTGCTCGTCGTTGAAGATGCGGATCATCTCGTTGTGCGGACCCGCGAAGATCGGCTCGGAAATGTAGGCACGGCCGCCCGGGCGCAGCACGCGGGCGATCTCGCCCAGGGCATCGTCGAGCATGGCCGTCGGAACGTGATGCAGCGACTTGAACATCATCACCACGTCGACGGTCGCGCTGTCGAGCGGAATGGCTTCCGCGCCGAATTCAGCGAAGCGCATGTTCGGCGGTGCAGCAGCCGCGACGTTCGCGGCGTGCTGGAGCCGGTCGACCTCGGCCGCGACGATGCTTGCGGTGGGGTGGCTCGACGCAATGCGGCGCGTGTGATCGGCCTTGCCGCAGCCAAGCTCCAGGATCGTTGCGCCGTCGAGTGTGAGCAGCGACTCGTAGATCTCGCTCTCCGGGCACGCGCGGGTCGTTGCGGGATCGTCGAGGCGCATGCGCGACAACGCGGCATGGCTTGTCATCAAGGGTTCCATGGGTTTCCGCCGTCGACAATCGGCGCTTCAGGAATGAAGTCCAATAGTACTGCGCGGGCGGTCCACGCGGATTGCCGCGGCGCCCTGGGGTCGCGCTGCCTCGCTGGACGACGACGCCACGACGCGGGCGCTTCACGGCTGACGGATAATGGTGGCGTCTGCATGTTCGTGCCATTGTGCCGCGATTCCATGAGTGAGACCGTCACCGTCATCGTGAACCACCGCCTCGGCAAAGCCGAGGCCATGCGCCGTATCCAGGACGGCCTCGCCCGCAGCAACGGCCAGCTCGGATCGATGATCGCGATCGATCAGCAGGCCTGGCAAGACGACACGGTGCGATTCCGCATGCGCGCTCTGGGTCAGGCGGCCACGGCGAGCATCCAGGTGCTCGACGACGCGCTACGCATCGAGGTTGCGTTGCCGTGGCTCCTGGCGCAGGCAGCCAAACGGCTCCTGCCGGCACTGCGCAAGGAGGCAGCCGGTCTTCTCGAGAAGAAATAGGCCGTGGCGATCAGTGGCCGCGCGGCCGCTGTTCGAGGTGCGTCAGCAAGCTCTTCATCGGCGACGGCAGTGGCGCCCAATCGCGAAAGCACAGGCACAACCGCCGGCGCGCCCAGGGGTCGACCAATGCGAGCGTTCGATAGCGATGTCGCCGGCGGTACCGGCGCGCCGTAGCGCTCGGCACGATGGCCACGCCGACGCCATTGGCGACCATCTCGCACATGCCTTCGAACGTCTTCATGCGGATGCGAAACGTGAGCGCGTGCCCGGCTGCGCGAGCGTGATCGTCGATGTGATCCTGCAGCGCATTGCCGGGCGCCAAGCCGACGAAGGGTTCGCGCAAAACCTCGCCAAGGCACACGCTGTCTCGCTTGCCCAGGCGATCCCCGATCGGAACGATCAGCACGAGATGATCCTTCGCGACGGGCCGCAGCTGCAATCCGGCCGGGTCCACGGCGTCGGAGACGATCCCGGCGTCCGCCAGGCCCGCCGAGATGGTGCGCACGATCTCGACACTGGTGCGTTCTTTCAGCTCGACACGCACACGCGGCCGATCGGCGAGCCATGACGCGAGCCTCGGGGGCAGGAACTCGGTCATCGCCGCGGTGTTCGCGTAGAAATGCAGCGTGCCGCGCGCGCCGGTCGCGAAATCGTGGAGCTCGCCCCGGAGCAGCGCCTGCTGACGCAGGATGAGGCGCGCATGGTGTGCAAGCGCTTCGCCCGCCTCGGTCGCGCACACGCCACGTGGCCGGCGCTCGAGGAGCGCGACGCCGGCGCCGGCTTCGATGTTGCGCAGGCGCTCGCTGGCGGAGGCCAATGCGAGGTTGGCGCGCACCGCGCCTTGCGTGATGCTGCCTGCTTCCAGGACACACAGGAAGAGGCGAAGGTCCGCGAGGTCGAAACGCACGGGTTAGCCCTTTGCGAGGCTTCGGCTGATCCGAAGGCTGGCGCGTGAAAACCGCATTGTGCGCACGCGGGCGGCGAGCTTCAATGCGCTCATGCACCAAAGCCCGTTCGTCCTCGTGCTGCTGGCGCTGACGTTCATCGCCGCCGGGCTGGTCAAGGGCGTCACCGGCATGGGTTTGCCGACCGTCGCGATGGCGTTGCTGGGCAGCGTGATGCCTCCCGCGGCCGCCGCCGCGATCGTTGTCGTTCCGTCACTCGTGACCAATGTATGGCAGCTGCTGGGGGGTCCGGCGCTCGGGCGGCTGCTGCGACGTCTTTGGGCGATGGTGCTCGGAATCGTGGCCGGCACGGTGAGCGCCGCCTCGCTTCTCGTGACGATCGGATCGGCCTGGTCGGCACTCGCGCTGGGCAGCGCGCTGGTGCTGTACGCGGGCTATGCGCTCGTCTCACCCGCGTGGTCGGTTGCGTCCCGTGTCGAGCGATGTCTTTCGCCGATCGTCGGACTCGTGACCGGTGTTGTCACGGGCGCAACGGGCGTGCTGGTGATGCCGGCCGTGCCGTACCTCCAGGCGCTGCGGCTCGAGAAGGACGAACTGGTGCAGGCGCTGGGGCTGTCGTTCACCGTTTCGACGATCGCACTGGCCGGTGGACTCATCGTGCACGGCGCGTTGCGGTTCGATCAGGCAAGCCTGTCGACGCTTGCGCTCGTGCCGGCTCTGCTGGGAATGTGGCTGGGCCAGAAAATCCGCGCACGGATCAGTCCGAAGCGCTTCCGCCAGTGCTTCCTGTGCTTCCTCTTGCTGCTGGGACTGGAGCTCGTCGCGCGGCCGTTCCTGTAGGCGGCTGAAGCGATGGCCTCGCGTCGATGCGCATGTCGACACGAGCCTCGCCACGCGGTCGCCGTCGATGCATTTGGCAGAATCGAGCCAACGCATTGATCCCGACCGGACGCGATGACTGCCTTATCCCTGGCGCTGGTGATCCTGGCCGGCTTGATCCACGCGACCTGGAACATTCTCGCCAAGAAGGCCGGCGGCGATGCGCGCTTCGCCGCGTTCACGTCGTTTCTCCTCGCGCTCATATGGGCACCGCTCGGCATCTGGCTCGGGCGCGACGTCACGCCGACGTGGGGCCGCGCGGAATGGGGCTGCGTCGTCGTCAGCGGCATCCTTCATGTGCTGTATTACGTCACGCTGCTTCGAGGCTACAGGAACGCGGACCTGACCGTCGTTTATCCTCTGGCGCGCGGCGCGGGGCCGCTGGTCTCCTCGCTGGCCGCGATCGCGCTGTTCGGCGAGAAGGCGACGCCGCTCGGCATGGCGGGCATTGTCGCCGTGGTCGCGGGCGTGTTCTTCATCGCGGGTGGAACGCGATTGCTGCGCAGCGCCGGCCCGAGCGGACACGCCCGCATGCGTGCCGGGGCGCTGTACGGCGCCGTCACGGGCTTGTTCATTGCGGCCTACACGCTGGTCGACGGATATGCGGTCAAGTTCCTGCTCATGTCGCCGATCCTGCTCGACTACTACGGCAACTTCGTTCGAATCGTGCTCTTGGTGCCGAGCGTGCTGCGCGACCGCGCTACGGCGGCACGGCACTGGCGCGAGCAATGGAAGACCGCGCTGATCGTGGCGGCGATCAGCCCGATCGCCTACGTGCTCGTGCTCTACGCCATGCAGATGTCGCCGCTGTCGCACGTTGCGCCGGCGCGCGAGGTCTCGATGCTGTTCGCGGCGCTGCTCGGCGGTCAGCTGCTCGGCGAGCGCGAGCGCGTCGCGCGCACGCTCGGCGCGGCGCTCATCGCGGTCGGCGTGATGGCGCTCGCGCTCGGCTAGATCGGCGGCGCAGGAGGGCGCTGCGCGACGCGCCGGGGCAACTGCGGCGAATTGCGCACGTCATCACCGTGCGCACGTCATTCCGGCCGATGCATCCTTGACGGGCAGCATCACGTCGAACTCGAAGTTGAACGCGGTCTTGTCGATGCCGCCGGCGATCTTTCCCGACAGGCTGCCGCCGGGCTTCACATCGCCGGTCATCCTCTCGACCTTGAAGTCGCGTGGCGCCTGGACGACCCGCTGGATGCCCGCCATGGGCGAGCGGGCGTGGTTCGTGTTGAGGTCGATCGACGTGACGGCCGCGGGCGATGCGGTCTCCGTGCCGGCACCCGGACAGAACATGATGATGACCATCGTGCGCTGCTTGCCGCCCGCCGCACCGTCAGCGTACGACGACGTCTGGAAGGCGTCGGCGTCCTGCGGCGTGATGGGGTCCTCGTTGAACCAGATGGCCACGCTGTGCTGATCGCCGAAGAGCGACGCCACGCAATGGCTGGCCGTGAATTTCTCGCCCCCCATCGTTCCGCTCGCCGAGCACCGGGTCTTGACGGCTGAAACGGCCGCTGACGCCGTGGCTGCCGCCGGTGACGACGCGTTCCCGCCGCTGCCCGGCATTGGCTGGCCGATCTTCCAGGCGTCGGCCAGTGCCGCTGCCGTGCGCCGTTGCGCGGGCGGCACGGATTTCGCGATCTCGTCGCGGTAGTCGATCGTCTCCTGATCGCCGCTGCGCGCGGCGATCGTCGCATTCGCGAGTGCGGATACGTCGTCCCGCGCGGCGCCCTGGCCGGTATGGTAGACAACCGCCAGCTTGAGCTGCGCATCGGCATTGCCCTGGGCCGCGGACTTGCGCCACCACGCGAATGCCTGCGCGTAGTCCTGCGCAACGCCTTGGCCTCGGGCGTACAACAGGCCAAGGTTGTACTGCGCGGTCGCGTTGCCATGCTCCGCGGCTTTGCTGAACCATGCAACAGCCTGGGCGTCGTCCTGCCGCACCCCGTCGCCCGTCGCATAAACGACGCCCAGCTCTTGCTCCGCGTCGGCGTGGCCCTGAGCCGCCGACTTGCGCAGCCACGCGATCCCCTGCGCCTTGTCCTGCGGATAGCCGTTGCCGAACTCGTACATTCGCCCGATACGGTATTGCGCTTCGGCGTCACCACGCTCGGCCAGAGGGCGGTATTCGCGCGCCGCAGTGACGTAGTCCTTCTTCATGAGCGCCTCGTAGCCTTTCTCGAGGCTGGCGAGCGCGGTCGTGGAGCACAACAGGGCTGCGAGGGCGAGCAGTCGCATGACGTCTCCTGGCCGACGGGATGCCGGCAGCGCCGGCCGGCGCCGGCGCAGTGTTACACGGTCGCGGCAAAACCTGAAGATCGGTCATCGGCGGCGCGTCGCGTCCCGATCGAGCCTGCGCTCGACGCCGACTTCGCCGCTTGCGTATCAGCCGGACGCCACCTCGGGTGCGCTGCCTGGCTCCATCAGGCGTGCGAATCGCTGCGCGTCGCCTGCGCGCGGCAGATTGTTGAACAGGATGTACGCGGGCCCGACCGGCTCCGAGCGCAGCAGCAATGCGTGCAGGTCGCGCAGCGCCTCGTCGGTGTACGAGTTGCGCGCGCTGCCGAGGCCGTGCAGCCGCCAGTACACGGGTTTGCGCTTCGGCGGATCGGTCACGAACGGATCGACGACGTACACGAGGTCGAGATCCTCGCAGAGCGCGGACGCGATGTCGCGACTCGCGACCCACGCCTTGCCGCGCGGCTCCCACAGCAATCTCGCGCGGGGACGTTGTACACGCTCGAAGAACCGACGCATGGCGCGCACATTCTCCGGCGTCGGACCGAAGCTCGCGGGGCACTGGAACAGCATGCCCGTCGCGCCCAGCACGTCGGCGCACTCGACCGAGCGTCGCCAGCCTCGCTCGACTGCCGGGGAGTCGGCAAAACCGCCCGGTGTGTCCTCGGCGGCGAGCGGATGTCGCATGCGCCGATACGTCGGGCTCGTCGCGGTGTGCGTGACGAGCTGCCAGACCTTCATGGTGTATTCGAGCGAAGGCGCCGCGGTTTGCCGCCATCGCCGGAGCAAGGCATCGCCCGGCGGCTCGTAGAACGTGCCCTGGATCTCCACGACCGGAAAACGCGATGCGTACGCTTTCATCGACATGGAGAATCCGCACAGCCCGACCCGAACGGGGGCGCCCGCGCTGATCACGCGGTCATTCCGGCTGGGCTGCGCGTGCGGCGATCTCGTAGGACTCGAGCCGTGCCTCGTGATCGAAGATCTGCGATGCGATCATGATCTCGTCCGCACCGGTTCGCGCGGCGAAAGCGTGGAGCGCTTCGCGCACCGTGGCCGGCGACCCGATGGCGCTGCACGACAGCACGTCGTCGAGCATTGCGCGCGCGGGCGGCGGCAGCATGTCGAGGTAGCCGGGAATGGGCGGCGGCAGTCGCGACGGACGGCCGGTTCGCAGGTTGACGAACGCCTGCTGCATCGAGGTCGCGAGCACGCGCGCGACCTCGTCGCTTTCGGCAGCGAACACGTTGAAGCCCAGCATCACGTACGGCCGTGCGAGCTGTGGCGAAGGCTTGAATTCCGCGCGATAGAGGGCGATGGCCTGCATCATCTGCGCCGGCGCGAAGTGGGACGCGAAGGCGTACGGCAGGCCCAGCATCGCCGCGAGCCGGGCGCCGAACAGGCTGGACCCCAGGATCCACACCGGAACCTTGGCGCCCGTGCCCGGAACGGCCCGGACTGTCTGCCGCGGCTCGTCCGACATGAAATCCAGCAGCTCGACCACGTCCTGGGGAAAGTCGTCGGGATGGCTCGCGAGGTCGCGCCGCAGCGCCCGGGACGTGGCCTGGTCGGATCCGGGCGCCCGGCCGAGCCCGAGGTCGATTCGCCCCGGATAGAGCGCCTCCAGCGTGCCGAACTGCTCCGCGATCACCAGGGGCGAGTGGTTCGGCAGCATGATGCCGCCCGCACCGACCCGAATCGACCGTGTGCCACCGGCGATGTGCCCGATCAGCACCGCCGTCGCGGCGCTGGCGATACCGGGCATGCCGTGGTGCTCGGCCATCCAGAATCGACGGTAGCCCAGCCGCTCGGCATGCTGCGCGAGCTCGAGCGAGTTGCGGAAGGAAGTCGACGGATCGCTTCCCTCGGTGATCGGCGCGAGGTCGAGGACGGAGAGTGCAATGGCCATTGAGCGCATGTGGGGGCGCCGCGTGGCGCGGCAAGGCGGCTGATGCGGCGCGTTGAAGTGCCATGACCTCAACGGCGAGGTGTCGCGCGCTCCTGGCGAACGGGGTGAAGCGCCAGGAACGCAGCCGCCGCATCGCGGGCGCGCCGCACGATTTCCGGCGCGCCCGGCCGTTTGGTCACGCCGAGCAGCAGCCCGACCATCAGGTCGGCCCAGAGCAATCCGCGGAACTGCTCGGCGAGCGCGTCGGGGGAGCCATCGAGCAAGCCCGATGCACGAGCGTGGCTCATGATCGCCAGAAGCGCCGCACGGGCGGGCTCGCGGCCCGCCGATTCCAGCGTCTGCGCCACCTCCGGAGCGTGGACGGCTTCGGCGATCGCGAGGCGGAACACGGCGATTACGGTGGGATCGCTCACCTCGCGGACGAGACGTGCTCCGAACGCCGCGAGCACGTGCGCAAGCGTCTTGCGGTCACGCGGTACGGGCATGTCGGCAGGCGCCGTGAACTGCCGCACGCGCTCCGCGATGCAAGCCTTGAGCATCTCCTCCTTGTTTCCGACGAGCACGTACAGCTCGCGCTTCGAGACCCGGGCCCGCGTCGCGATCTCGAGCGTCGTCGCCGCGGCGAATCCGTGGCGGCCGAAGGCTTCCATGGCGGCGTGGAGGATCCGGCTGCGCTTGTCATCGTCGCCGTCGGTGATGTGCCCGGATCGCGGCCCTGCGCTCTTCGCCATCAGTTGACCTCTTGACATGGTACTGCTGCGTACCATAGCATGCGTTCAATGGTACCGAATGGTACCATTCCACGAACGGAGGGACTCATGCAGCAGCAAGTGGCTTTCTTCGCAAGCATCGCGTTCAGCTTCGCCGTCTGGACCATCGTGACGGTCCGCTATATCTGGCCGGGCTTGCGTTCCCGGGCGCGCGCGGACGCCTTACGTCCGCTGCTCATCCTGCACAGCTTCCGCTTCATCGGATTGGCATTCATCGTCCCGGGCGTTGTCTCCGCCGACTTGCCCGCGGCGTTCGCGGACGCTGCCGCCTATGGCGATGTCGTCGCCGCCGCGCTCGCGCTGCTCGCATGGCTGTTCATCGCACGCCCGGGCGGCATCGTCCTGGCATGGATGTTCAGCATCTGGGGCTCCGTGGATCTGGTCAACGCGTTCTACCAGGCCGGTCGCAGTGGACTCGTGCCCGGACAGTTCGGCGCCGCGTACTTCCTTCCCACGCTGATCGTGCCGCTGCTGTTCATCACGCACGCGCTTGCCGTGTGGATCCTCGTGCAGGGAAAGAGCCGGCGCCTGGCCCGGCCGGGCGGCGCGCGGCCGCTCGAGATGGCGTAGCGCGTCACGCGGCCGGCCGGCGCGGGAGCCGTCGACACATCGCACGGCGTGTATCCCGGCGCCGATGCGGAGGCACGCCTCACGCA
>DATJIS010000068.1:0-41163 GCA_035493035.1 Casimicrobiaceae bacterium
CTGGTGATCGTGTCGCTGCTGCTCGTCCTCGCGGGACCGCAGTACGCCAAGTGGATGGCCGACAACCAGATCATCAACGGCGCCGACTCGGTGGCCAACGGCCTGCGCACCGCCATGGCCGAGGCGGTGAAGCAGAACGCATCGATCGAGTTCGTCATCACGCCGGCGTCGGGATGGGTCGTGCAACCGGCGGGCGGCGGCACCGCGATCCAGACCGCGGGCTTCAACGAAGGCGCCGACCGCGTCACGGTGACCGTGACCCCGAACGGCCTCAACACCGTGACATTCAGCCCGTTCGGCCAGGTCGCTGCAGCGAACGCCGATGGATCGGCGCCTTTCACGCAGGTCGACGTCGCCTCCTCGCTGTCCGACACCCGCGCGCTGCGCGTGCTGATCGGTGGCGGACGCACGGGCATCAAGATCTGCGACCCGGCGTGGCCCGCGACCGACCCGAAGGGCTGCCCCGCCGTGGCGGCCGGAGGAACCTGAAGCATGAAGCGCCCGAACCCGACAATCGCGCGCCGCGCACGCGGCTACTTCCTGCTGGAGGCGCTGATGGCGGTGCTGATCATCGCGCTCGCCGTGCTCGGGCTGGTGGCGCTCATGTCGCGCTCGATCCAGAACGTCGACGAGAGCAAGGTGCGCGGCGATGCGGCCGCGCTCACCGCATCGTTCATCGGCAACATGTGGATCGACGACCGCAATCTCGCGGCGCTGCAGGCGAAGTACATGAGCGCCGGCAGTGCCGGATACGACGACTTCAACACCCTGCTCAAGGCCAACCTGCCGAACGCGCAGGACCCGGTGGTCGACATCCAGCCGGGCAAGACCGCGAACAGCGCTGACGTGAGCATCACGGTGCTGTGGCAGGTGCCGGGCGACAAGGACCCGCATCAATACCAGGCCTTCGCGACGATCGGAGCGAACAACTGATGGCAACGCGCGGCACCCGGGACTCGCGCCAGCGCGGCGCGGGATTGGTCGAGACGATGGTGGGCATCCTCATCGGGCTCATCGTCGTGCTCGTCATCTACAACCTGCTGTCGGCCACCGAGGGCTACAAACGCATGGCGAACGGCGCCTCGGATGCGCAGGTCACCGGGCTCCTGAGCCAGTTCATCCTCGGGCGCGAGGCGGGCAACGGCGGCAACGGCATCAGCCTGTCCGCCGGGGATCTCATCAATTGCACGGCGGGCAGCCCGTGGCGGCCGATTCCCGTGCTCGTGCACGACAGCGGTGACGACGACATTTCCGACAGCTTCACGACGCTCTACAGCTCGTCGTCGCACGTGGTGTGGCCCGTGGTCTTCACGACCAACGTGGCAGCCGCGGCCGATCCGCTCATCGTGCAGAGCCCCAACGGCTTCACCGTGCCGGCGCCGAGCGCCGCCGCGCCGTATCGCGTGATCGCGGTCAATCCCACGACCGGCGACTGCGAGCTCGCCGAAGTCGTCGCGGCCACCGCGCCGGACGCGTTCGGCCGAGTCACCCTCACGCAGGGGGGCGCGTACCAGACGACCAAGGCCTATTCCACCACGAACGGCAAGCTGGTCAACCTCGGACCGGCGGGCCAGGCCGCGCGCATGCAGTTCGAGGCGCGCAACTCCGGGACCTCCACGCCCTGCGACAACACCGGCGCGAGCCAGCCGCTCTGCCAGCTCTATTCGCGCGATCTCTTCGTGCAGAACCCGCAATGGAATCCGATCGCGCAGAACGTCGTGCTGATGAAGGTCCAGTACGGCGTCGACCTCACGGGAACGATCGACGGACGCGTCGACTGCTGGACACCGGCGAACAACACGGTGGTCGGCACGGCCGACTGCCCGGCCGGGGCGGGCATCGCGACCGATTACCGCGACGTGACCGTGCCGACGTTCGCGCTGGTGAACGTGCAGCGCATCGTGGCGGTGCGCGTCGGCATCGTCGTGCGCGACGACGAGCCCGACACGAAGGCGACGCAGAACGGCCAGCTCGTGTACGCGACGCGACCGCCGCTGTACCTCTTCAATTGCGCCGCCAACGACAACACGTGCCTGGGCCGCATCCGACTCTCGAACAACGTCATCCGCGACGGATGGCGGTATCGCACCTACGAGACGGTCATCCCGCTGCGCAACGCCATCTTCAACGACCTGCCATGAACACGAAGACGCGCTTCTGCAACCGTTGTCCGCGCCAACGCGAGCGCGGCGTGGTGCTGTTCATCGCGCTGATCGCGATGGTCGTTCTCACGCTTGCCGGTCTCGCACTGGTGCGCACGGTCGACACGGGGGCGAGTGTCGCCACCAACATCGCGTTTCGCCAGGCGTCGATCGTCGCGGTGAACTGGGCCGTCGAAAGCTCGGTCGACGCCCTGTTCAAGTCCAAGACGATCGCCAACACGAGCGCCAACGACACGGCGCATCACTATTACGCAAGCCTGCAGGGTGGCGAGAAATCCGACGGCACGCCGGCGATGCTCGCGGGGCCGCTTTCATCGATCACCTACGCGCTCGCCGTGCAGAAGGACCCGACCAACACGGTCGAGATCCGGCACATCATCGAGCGCGTGTGCAACGACGTCGGCGCGCCGACCATCGCGACGTGCGACATGCTTCCGCCCAAGCTCTCGAATGCGGGCACGGACGGCAAGTGCGTGCAGGGCCCGGGCGGCACGTATGGCGCCACCAACGGCGTGCGGCCGGCCGGCTGCATTCCGCTGCCCCCGATACCGAACTACCGCGTGACGGTACGCGTGGATTTGCCCAACACCAACACAACGACGATTTCGCAGACGTTCCTGCGCTGAAATAAGAGGATCCAGGGAGAGCCCTCATGGACACGACCCGACGCCCGCATGCCCGGATGCCACGATGGCTGACGGCGCCACTCGCGTGGCTGCTCATCCTCGGGCAGGTCAGCCTGCCCGTCTACGCGCAGTCGGCGCCGCCGCTTCTCTCCGACGTGCCGATCGCGGCGAAGGTATCGGCGAAGCCGAACATCGTCTACACGCTCGACGACTCCGGGAGCATGCAGCTCAACTACATCCCCGAGTACGTCAACGACAGCGCGCCCACGACCAATATCACGACGATGACGTCGGCGGGTACCACGGCGACCGCAACGCTGCCGCTCACCACGTCGCTGAACGTCGGCGACTGGATCACGATCCAGGGCGCGACGCCGGCCGGCTACAACGGCTACTGGCAGATCACCTCGGTGACGGTGAACGCCGCCAACACGGTGATCACGTTCACCATTCCGGCCGCGCTGGCCGCGGCCAACCCGAAGGGCAACTACACCGTCTCGTCGGCGTACTGCCGCAGCGGCAATTACACGCGAAATTGCACGATCACGCTTCAGGGCAACAACTCGTTCACCGATCCGCCGTTCTTCACGTCCGATTTCAATCGGATGATGTACAACCCGAACGTGACGTACTACCCGCCCATCAAGGAGACGGGAACGTACCGAACCAACGCGAACACCGACGCCAACGGCAACGAGGGGTACACGGCGGCGAAGTGGACGGCCGTCGACCGCGACGCCTACTACGCGATGTTCGGCTCGGGCGTGAAGGACAACCTCAACACCAAGGTCGCGGTGCCGCTGTACTGCAACACCGACTGGCCGGTGACCGCCGGTGTGAATCTGGCGCTCAATCCCGACGTCGCGGACGCGAACGGCCAGTATCTCGCGGGCAGCGGCGCGTATTGCCGGATCAACGGCACCAAGTACGACGCGTCGATCACGTCGACCGCGCCCGCGGTGCAGGACGACTACAACTATCCCTACCAGTCCTCGTCGGGCGTCAACGGCGCGCAGTACTTCTACCGCCAGCTCGGCAGCAAGGTGCTGTGGTGCGACAACACCTCGCCGTGGTGGCCGCGCGCCGCCGGCGTGATCACGTCGTGCGGTCCGGGCGGCACGCCCGTCATGGGGCCGGCGACGCAGCAGAAGTGCAACGCGCCCACGGCGCAATGCAATCCCGTGCCCGCCTCGCGCAACTTCACGCCCGCAGCGTGCAAGACGCCCGATCCGCTGTATTGCAAGCCCAACACCGGCGGCTCGGACGGCAACTCGCCGGGCACGGGCGACGTGCCCGAGTGCCAGAAGTGCACGTGCAACGCCGATTTCACGCCGGCGCAGGGCAAGTGCAGCTCCACGGGCGCCAGCTGCAGCGCGCCCTACGGGTCGCTCGGCAACAACCCCTCGTGCCCGGACATTGCGTCCGCCACCATCGTCAGCTGCTCGACCGGCACGCCGGTCTACCAGTACAACAAGCTCGGCACGGTCGCCTGCAACTCGGTCATGTGGGACCCGAGCACCAACGCACCGACCTCGCCGGCGATCACGATGCTGCAGGACGCCGACGGTGTCTCGCCCAACGGGCTCGGCCTCGTCTGCCGCCACAACAACCAGACGTACGCCACGGGTGGCGTCGCGGGCCTGTTCAAGTATCCGGCGCCTGCCGCGGGCTACGCCGGTGACGTCACCGCCGCCGGCTCGGCGGGCGGGCAGCTCGGCAAGTTCTTCACGCAGGCCTCGGCGACGGGGTGCCCGACCATCGGCACGACGGTCAACATCTGGCGGCACTACTACACGGTCGACTCGCTGCAGTTCTGCGACAACAAGAACCTCACTGTCGACGATCAGTGGCGCGGCTTCGGCACGGGCGTGTGCCAGAACAAGAACGACCTCACCGTCTACAAGAACATCAAGTACGGCAGGTTCCATCGCTGGGATCTGTTCGCTACGAACCCGGTGGCCTTCCCGACCGGCCGCGCATGGCTCGCGGGCGCGTCTCCGGGGCCGCAGAACTCCGAGTCGATCAACTACGCGAACTGGTACGCGTATTACGCGACGCGCCTGAACGCTGCCAAGACGACGTCCGCCACCGCGTTCTCGTACCTCAACAACATCCCGCCCGATCCCATCGGCTATCGCGTGGGCTTCGAAACGCTGGGCGACGAGCCCTCGCCGTACGGAACCGGCAGCACGAACCTCTACTGGGTCGACGTCGCCGACTGGGACCTCACGCAGCGCACCGCCTGGTACAACAAGCTCTTCAGTGTCACCGTCAGCACGCTGAAGACGCCGACGCTGTCGGCGATGATCCGCGTGGGCAACCTGTTCGAGCGCGGCGGCGCCGCGGGCGTGGACACGGCCAAGATCACGCCGCTGCCGGGGGCGGCGGCCGATCCGGTGCAGCTGAGCTGCCAGCCGAACTATCACGTGCTCTTCACCGACGGCACGACCAACCAGGTCGCCGTGCCGTCGATCGGCCCCGATCAGGACCAGAACATCCCGGGAACGCTCGCGGCGTTGAACGCGACGGGCAACGGCGCCGACCGCAGCCTGCCCACGCTGAAACTTGGCGGCGCGTGGCCCGCGCCGTTCCAGCAGGGCACGCCCGTTTCCGACACGCTGGCCGACATCGCCACGTATTACTGGTCGCGCGACCTTCGCGACGGCACGTACGGCGCGGCGCTGAAGAACGACGTGCCCAACGCTGACGGCCGCATCACCAACAATCCGCTCACCGGCCTCCCGGACCCGGATTCCACCGGCGACGCCGCGTGGAACCCGCAGCCCAAGGACGTCGCGTGGTGGCAGCACGTCAACTTCAACGCGATCTCGTTCGGAACGGAAGGTGTGCTCGACGCGACCGACTCGGTCCACCAGACGGCGACGCTGGCCGCGATCAAGGCCGGCACGACGAAGTGGCCCGACCTCACGCAGCCGAACAACCCGACGCATCCGTTCGGCCCCGCCGCGGGCGCGGTCGCGGTCGACGATCTCTGGCATGCGACGGTGATGGGACGCGGCACGTTCGTCAACGCCAAGTCGCCGCCGGAAGTGGCGCAGGGCCTCGCGAGCATCCTCGCGGGCATCCAGAACGGCGCGAAAGCGCGCTCCGGCGCCGGCACCGCAGGCCAGGTGCTGGGCGCGAGCAACCTGATCTACCAGGGCAGCGTGCAGCCCGGCTGGGCCGGCGACGTGTCGAAGATCGAGATCGACTCGACCGGCGCACCGGTCAAGGTCTGGTGGTCGGCGGGCGCGATCCTCACGAGCGCCATGACGCCGGCCTCCTCCGGCGACGAGCCGTGGAACGACCAGAGCAAGCGTCGCATCGTCACCATCAACGATTCCTCCGGCGCCGCGGTGGCGTTCCGCTGGGCGAACCTCTCCGCAGCGCAGAAGGCGTCGCTCGCCACGGATCCCACCACGCAACAGAAGATGGTGGCGTACCTGCGCGGCGGATCGACTTTTGGGTCATCGCCCGTGGTCACGATCGAAGGCACGGGTATCGGCCAGTTCCGCAAGCGCTTCGGCATTCTCGGTGACGTGAGCGACGCGCAGGCGGCGATCGTCGGACCGCCGCTTCGACCGTACGTCGATGCGACCGATCCGGGATACAAGGCGTATGCCACCGCGCAGGCGAGCCGGTCGACGCAGATCGTCGCGGCTGCCAACGACGGAATGGTGCACGTGTTCGATGCGGGTCCGGACCGTCCGCTCGCCACCGGCGGCGGCACCGAGCTCTTCGCGTTCATCCCCAAGGCGCTGTTCCGCGGTACCGCGGGCAATGCGGCCACGGAAGACCCGACGTCGCTGCTCGGCCTCACCTACCAGGACGGTGGCGTTCCGATCTACCACCACCACTTCTACGTCAACGCCACGCCGAAGATCGCGGACGTGGACTTCGGCAACGGCAGCGGCGACTGGCACACGATCGCGGTGGGCGGCCTCGGCAAGGGCGGCGGCAGCTTCTACGCGCTCGACCTCAGCAGCGCGGCCGCGCCCGACGAAGCGACCGCCGCGGCGAAGGTCCTGTGGGAGTGGACCAATGCCGACGTGAAGTACTCGTACACCCGTCCGGTGATCGTCAAGGTGCGCGATTCGACGTACCCGACCGGCCGGTGGGTGGTCATCGTCGCCTCGGGCTACAACAACACGTCGGGCCACGGGAAGATCTTCTTCATCGACGCGCACACCGGCGCGACGATCAACACGATCGACACCGGCGCCGGGTCGGGCGCCAATCCGGCGGGCCTCGCGTACCTGCACGCCTTCGTGCAGGACGAGAGCAACCAGGTCGCGGAGCAGATCTACGGCGGCGACCTGCTCGGCAACGTCTGGCGCGTGGACGTCAGCGTCGCGGACAGCTACAAGACCACGACGACCTGCGGCGCCGCCAGCGCGTGCGTGCTGTTCGCCAAGCTGACTGACGGCAGCGGCACGGCGCAGCCGGTCACGACCGCGCCGCAGATCGAGGTCGACGTCAACAACGGCATCGATCGCTACGTGTTCGTCGGCACCGGCCGCCTCCTGCACGTCGACGATTTCACCAATCCGACGCCGACACAGCAGCAGACGATGTACGCGATCCGCGACGGCACGGTCGCGGCGCCACTCCCGAGCGGCCTGCCGATCCAGCCGCGGGTGACGCTATCGCCCGTCAACGCCGACAAGGTGAGCGCGATCGCGGGCGGTGCGCCGAACGGCTGGTACGAGGATCTGCCCAACACGGCACCCACGGCCGAGCGCATCGTCGTCGATCCCGAAGCCGACGTGAACATCGTCGTCTACATCGGCACGCAGGCGCAGAACGATCCGTGCGTGATCTCGCTGCCGGCATCGCTGTACGCGCGCGATTTCACGACCGGCCGCTCGCTGCTCGACGACGGCACCGGCAACGGTGCGGTCGGATCGGTGGCGGAGGCGGAAGGTCTCGTGGGCGGCATGATCTTCGGCACGCTGGATGCGAACGGCAATCCGATCCTGCGCTTCGGGGGCACCACGGAAACGATCAAGTTCGTGACGTGGAACCTGCTGAACCCGGTGACCGGGCCGGGCAACCGGTTGTCGTGGCGCCTGCTGACGGGCCAATGATCGTTCAGATCCCGCACCTCGCATGCGCGCGGCGCGCCGGCAACCCGGCGCGCCCCGCACGCTCAATGGGATGACCGCGCGCGGCCGCTCCGCCACGCTCGCATGGGCGCTCGGTGCGTCCATGGCCGCGCACGCGGGGCTCGTCGCGATGGTCGCGATTCATGATGCGAACCCGCCGGGTCGCGCGCTGGAGCCGGAAATCGTACTCATGGCGAGCGTCGCGCCGCTTCGCGCCACACCGCAGGCGCTGATGACCGTGGATGCATCGCCCCTGGCGCTGCCCGCCCAGCCCATGCCTGCGATGCCCCTGCTCGAGCCGTTGCAGCGCGTGGCGATGACGCGCGAAGCGCTCGCCACACCGCCCACCGCGGTCGAAGGCGCTTTCGAGGACGTTCGCGTGCCGGGCTCGCCGCTCGAGGATCGAGCGCGCCTCGGCGAGTTCTATGCGCGCACTCTCGCAGAATTTCCCACCGAGATCGACATGCCCGCGCGCGTATCGACCCCGGTCTATGCGCAGTATCCCGTCGACGCGCTTGCCGCGCGCATCGAAGGTTCGGTTGCCGTGTGGGCGATCATCGACGAGACGGGAGCCGCGACGGAAATCGATGTCGCCGATGGTCCGCCGGAGCTCGCACAGGCCGCCGTCGCGGCCGTGCGCGAGGCGCGCTTCCTGCCCGCGCGCAACAACATGAAGCCGATCCGCTTTCCGATCGCGCTCGAGTTCCGCTTCGATGCGGACCAGCGCGGCGCGCCGGTGATGGCGCGCGCCGCGACCTAGCGCTTCATCCCATCACCGGCATGTGGAATCCCGGCGCGGCGCTGCCGTCGTCGGGCCAGCGCGCGGTGATCGTCTTGCCGCGCGTATAGAAGCGCACGCCGTCCATGCCGTGCACGTTCAGATCGCCGAACAGCGAATTGCGCCATCCGCCGAACGAGTAGAACGCCATCGGGACCGGGATCGGAACGTTGATGCCCGCCATGCCGACCTCCACGTCCTGCTGGAAGCGGCGCGCGGCGTACCCGGAGCGCGTGAAGAGCGCTGCGCCGTTGGCATACGGATTGGCATTGATCATCGCGATCGCGTCCTCGAGCGACTCGGCGCGCAGCACCGCCAGCACGGGCCCGAAGATCTCCTCGCGATAGATGGTCATCTGCGGCGTGACGTCGTCGAACAGCGTCGCGCCGACGTAGAAGCCGTTCTCGTGCCCGGCCACGGTCGGCTTGCGGCCGTCCACGACGAGCTTCGCACCTTCGGCGCAGCCCTTGTCGATCAGACCCGTGATGCGATCGCGCGCGGCGCACGTGATGACCGGTCCCATCTCGACGCTGGTGTGGCCGGGACCGAGCGTGACGCGGCGCGCACGCGCGGCGAGGCGCTCGACCAGCGGATCACCGGCGTCGCCCACGGCCACCACGGCGGAGATCGCCATGCAGCGCTCGCCCGCCGAGCCGTAACCCGCGCCGATGATCGCCTCGGTGGCGAAGTCGAGGTCGGCATCGGGCAGCACCACCGCGTGGTTCTTCGCCCCGCCGAGCGCCTGCACGCGCTTGCCGTGTGCCGCACCGGTCTGGTAGATGTATTTCGCGATCGGCGTGGAGCCGACGAACGACACCGCGCGCACGGTCGGATGCGCGAGGATCGCGTCGACGGCCTCCTTGTCGCCGTGCACGACGTTGAACACGCCGTCGGGAAGCCCCGCCTCCTTGAGCAGCTCACCGAGGCGCAACGACAGCGTGGGGTCGCGCTCCGACGGCTTCAGCACGAACGTGTTGCCGCAGGCGATGGCGATGGGGAACATCCACATCGGGACCATCGCGGGGAAGTTGAAGGGCGTGATACCCGCGCACACGCCGAGCGGCTGGCGCAACGACCAGCTGTCGACCTCGGTGCCGACGGTGTCGCTGTGCTCGCCCTTCAGGAGATGCGGGATGCCGGTCGCGAACTCCACCACCTCGAGACCGCGGGTGATCGAGCCCTCCGCGTCCGTCAGCGTCTTGCCGTGCTCCTGCGTGACGATCTTCGCGAGATCACGCTTGTGCTGCTCGACGAGGTCGCGAAAGCGCATGAGCACGCGCGCACGCCGCAACGCCGGCGCCTTGCGCCATGCGGGCCACGCGTCGGCGGCCGATCTCACGGCGGCGTCGACGTCGTCGGCGTTGGCATAGGGCACGTGGCGAACGACCTCGCCCGTCGCGGGGTTCGTGATCTCGCCGTAACGCTTGGTGCTGGGCGCGAATGCGCGGCCACCGACCCACAGCGGCAGGCGCTCGAGGCTTGTCAGGTCCATGATTCCTCCTTCGGATTGCTCATTCGAACTCCCGCAGGCGCGCGACATAGCGCGCGATCAGGTCGACTTCCAGGTTGACCCGGTCGCCTGGGGCAAGTTGCGACAACGTCGTGACGGCCAGTGTATGCGGGATCAGGTTGACGGCAAAGCGCGCGCCGTCCACGGTGTTGACGGTCAGGCTCACGCCGTTCACGGCAATCGAGCCCTTCGCGGCGATGTAGCGGGCCAGCGCAGGCGGGGCTTCGACGGTGAAGGTGACGCTGCCGTCGCCGCCGGCTACAGGCACCACGCCATGCACCACGCCCACGCCATCGACGTGACCGGACATCAGGTGACCGCCGAGGCGGTCGCCCGCGCGCAGCGCTTTCTCGAGATTGACGTTGCCCGCGCGATCGAGGCTGGCGGTGCAGCGCAGCGTCTCGCCCGATGCGTCGAAGGCAAGATCGTCGCGGTCGATGGCCACCACGGTGAGGCAGCAACCGTTCACCGCGATGCTGTCGCCGACCGCGACGTCACGGGTTCCAATGCTCGCGGCGTCGATGCGAAGGCGCACGCCGTCGCCGCGCACGTCCGCGCGCACGATGCGGCCCACGCCCTGAACGATTCCCGTGAACATCAGCCCGTGGCCTCGTCGAGAATGCGGGCGACGATGCGGAGATCGTCGCCGACCCGGTCGATCGATTCCCATGCGAGCCGCGTGCGCTGCGCAAGCTCCGCGAGCGGCACGGCGCGCTCGAAAGCTCCACGCGCGGGATCGCCGACGATGCCCGGCGCGACGTACCACAGCAGCTCGTCGAGCAGGCCGGCGTCCAGGAGCGCGCCGTTGAGCTTCGCGCCGGCCTCGACATGGACTTCGTTGATCTCGCGTCGCGCGAGCTCGCGCATGAGCGCGTGGAGGTCGATGCGACCGCTCGCGTCCGGCAACGCGAGCACCTCGGTCGTGGCGGGCCACGCGGGGTTGCGCGACCCGGCCGTGACGACCAGCGCGGGGCCATCGGCGAGCACGCGCGCCGACGGCGGGCTCTCGGCCCGGCGATCGACGATGACCCGCAACGGCTGACGCGGCGTGTCGATTGCGCGCACCGTCAGCTGCGGATCGTCCTGCAGCACGGTGCCGATGCCCGTCAGGATGGCGCACGCCCGTGCGCGCCACGCGTGCCCGTCGGCACGCGCCGCCTCGCCCGTGATCCACCGGCTAGTGCCATCGACGAGCGCGGTACGTCCATCGAGGGTGGTGGCGAGCTTCGCGCGCACGAACGGGCGTCCGCGCTCGATGCGCGAGAAGAATCCGCAGTTCTGCGCGCGCGCCTCGCGCTCGAGCACGCCGTATTCGACCTCGACGCCGCGTGCGCGCAGGCGCTCGCCGCCCCCTGCGGCCGGCACGAACGGATCGCGCGCGGCGATGACCACGCGCGCGACGCCCGCGTCGAGCAGCGCGTCGACGCACGGGGGCGTCCGCCCCTGGTGGTTGCAGGGCTCGAGCGTGACGTACAGGGTTGCGCCGCGCGCATCGTGATCCTTCGCGCGCGCGTCGCGCAACGCGACGACCTCGGCATGCGGCTCGCCGGCCCGCGCGTGCCAGCCTTCGCCGAGCACCACGCCTTCGCGCACGAGCAGCGCGCCCACCCGCGGGTTGGGCGCCGTCGTATAGAGGCCGCGACGCGCGAGATCGAGCGCGCGCGCCATATGGACGCGATCCTGTTCCTGCGATGGCGCCATCAGCGGCGGAGGCGCTTCAGCGCCGGGGCGGGCGCCTCGACTTCCTTCAGCGCGTCGCGAAAATCCGAGACGTCCTGGAACGAGCGATAGACCGACGCGAAACGGATGTACCCGACCTTGTCGAGCTTGTAGAGCTCCTGCATGACCATCTCGCCGATCTGGCGCGACGGGATCTCGCGCTCGCCGAGCGCCAGTACCTGCTGCACGATGCGGTCGATCGCAGCGTCGACGTACTCGGTGGGCACCGGACGCTTGTGCAGCGCGCGCTGGAACCCGATGCGGATGCGGTTGACGTCGAAGTCGGAGCGCGTGCCGTTGCTCTTCACCACCTGCGGCAGGCGCAGCTCGACCGTCTCGTACGTCGTGAAGCGCTTCTGGCACGCCGCGCAGCGACGCCGCCGGCGAATCGAGTCGCCCGGCTCGGATACGCGCGAGTCGATCACCTGCGTGTCGTCGCTGCCGCAGAACGGGCACTTCATGGTCGGCGGGCCCCGGCGCCGGCCTTCGTGGTCACCGGTAGACCGGGAACTTGCGCGTCAAGGCGGCGACGCCGTTCCGCGCGCGCGTGATGACCGCGTCGTCCGCGGGGTCGTCGAGCACGTCGGCTATCAGGTGGCCGAGCTCCTCGCATTCGAGCTCGCCGAAGCCGCGCGTGGTCGACGCGGGGCTGCCGATCCGGATGCCCGAGGTCACGAACGGCTTTTCCGGATCGTTCGGGATCGCGTTCTTGTTCACCGTGATATGCGCTCGTGCGAGCGCCGCCTCGGCGTCCTTGCCGGTGATGCGCTTGGCGCGCAGGTCGACGAGGAACATGTGCGAATCGGTGCCGCCCGAGACGATGCGAAGGCCCCGCTCCTGCAGCACCTTGGCGAGAACGCGCGCGTTCTCGATCACGCGCTCCTGATAGATCTTGAAGTCGCGCGACAGCGCCTCGCCGAACGCGACGGCCTTGGCGGCGATGACGTGCATCAGCGGACCGCCCTGCAGGCCGGGGAACACCGCCGAGTTGATCTGCTTCTCGTACTCGGACTCCGTGAGGACGAAGCCGCCGCGCGGGCCGCGCAACGTCTTGTGCGTCGTGCTGGTCACGTACTGCGCGACGCCGACGGGGCTCGGATAGAGGTCGGCGGCGATGAGGCCCGCGTAGTGCGCCATGTCGACCATCAACGGCGCGTTCACGGCATCGGCGATCTCGCGAAAGCGCTCCCAGTCGATCACGCGCGAATACGCCGACGCGCCCGCGATGATGAGCCGCGGCTTGTGCTCGTGCGCGAGACGCTCGACGGCGTCGTAGTCGATGAGCTCGGTCTCCGGGTCGAGGCCGTACGCGACGACCTTGAACCACTTGCCCGAGATGTTGACCGGCGAGCCGTGCGTTAGATGGCCGCCGTGAGGCAGGCTCATGCCGAGGATCGTGTCGCCGGGCTTGAGCGCCGCGAAGAACACCGTCTCGTTCGCCTGCGCGCCGGAGTGCGGCTGCACGTTCGCGGCGTCGGCGCCGAAGAGCTTCTTGACCCGATCGATCGCGAGCTGCTCGACGATGTCGACGAACTCGCAGCCGCCGTAGTAGCGCTTGCCGGGCAGTCCCTCGGCGTACTTGTTGGTGAGCTGCGTGCCCTGGGCCGCCATGACGGCGGGGCTCGCGTAGTTTTCGGATGCGATCAGCTCGATATGGTCTTCCTGACGCCGGTTTTCGGCGTTGACCGCCTCCCAGACTTCCGGGTCGAGCTGCGCCAGCGAGGAAGAACGGCTGAACATGGGCACCGCCGGGGGCAAAGCGTGATTTTAGCATTCGAGCCGCCCCGGCCCTTATAATCCGCCGGTCCTTCGCGCCGGCCCCAAGCGCCGACCGGGACGCCGGCACCGCATCCGCACGCGGACTCTCCGGCCAAGACAAGGAGGCACTGTTGAACGCTCTGCTCGCCCTCTCCCGAGCGATCGACGCTCTGACCGAGCGCGTCGGCCGCGTGGTCTATTGGCTGATCCTCGTCGTCGTGATCATCAGCGCCCTCAATGCGACGGTGCGCAAGGCGTTCAACTACAGCAGCAACGCCTACCTCGAGATCCAGTGGTACCTGTTCTCGGTCATCTTCCTGTTCGGTGCCGGCTACACCCTCCTTCGCAACGAGCACGTGCGCATCGACATCATCGCGGGCCGCCTGTCGGCCCGCACGCAGAACTGGATCGACGTGATCGGCATCGTGTTCTTCCTGTTCCCGATGTCGATCATCATCATGTGGCTGTCGTGGCCGCTGTTCGTCGACTCCTACGTGCGCCACGAGGTCTCGACCAACGCGGGCGGCCTCACCATCTGGCCCGCTCGGCTCATGGTGCCGGTCGGATTCGCGCTGCTCATCGTCCAGGGCCTGTCCGAGCTCATCAAGCGCATCGCGTTCCTCGCGGGAGCCGCGCCCAACCCGCTCGAGAAGCACCACGCGAAGTCGGCGGAGGAGGAGCTCGCCGAGGAAATCGCCCGCCAGCGAAACCTCGACGTGGGACCGCAATCATGACCGCCGTCTCGATGCGCGGCGAGCCGAACACGCTGGGGTTCGCATGACGGCCTGGCTCATCGCGAACATCGCGCCGCTGATGTTCGTCGGGCTGGTCGTGGTGCTGCTGATCGGGTTCCCCGTTGCGTTCTCGCTCGGGGCGGTCGGCGTGGCATTCGCGATCGTCGGCATCAAGCTGGGCCTGCTCGATACGTCGCTGCTCCAGGCGCTGCCCGAGCGCGTATTCGGCGTGATGGCGAACGACACGCTGCTCGCGGTCCCGTTCTTCACGTTCATGGGACTCATCCTCGAGCGATCGGGCATGGCCGAGGACCTGCTCGACACGATCGGACAGCTCTTCGGCTCGGTGCGCGGCGGCCTCGCCTACGCGGTCATCTTCGTCGGCGCGCTGCTCGCCGCGACCACCGGCGTGGTGGCGGCCAGCGTGATCTCGATGGGCCTCATCTCGCTGCCCATCATGCTGCGCTACGGCTACGACCGCCGGCTGGCGTCCGGCGTGATCGCGGCCTCGGGAACGCTCGCCCAGATCATCCCGCCGTCGCTCGTCCTGATCATCATGGCCGACCAGCTCGGCCGCTCGGTGGGCGACATGTACGCCGGAGCGTTCATCCCGGGCGTCGTGCTCGCCGGCATCTACGCGCTCTACACGTTCGGCGTCACGGTGGTCAAACCGCAGTGGGCCCCGGCGCTGCCCGCCGAGGCGCGCACGATCCGCGAGCCGGACGGATCGAGCGGCGTGCGTTCCCTGCTCGTGCTCGTCGTGATCGCTGCCGTGTCGGGTGTGGGCTACGCCAAATGGCAGCTCGCGGACCGCGCGCTCGACGAGACCATCGTGATCGGAACGTCCATCGCGACCGGTGTCGCGTTCGCGCTCGCGGTGCTGAACAAGCTCCTGAAGCTCGGGCTGCTGTCGCGCATCGCGGAGCGCGTGACGTTCGTGATGATCCCGCCGCTCGCGCTCATCTTCCTCGTGCTCGGCACGATCTTCCTCGGCGTCGCGACGCCGACCGAAGGCGGTGCCATGGGGGCGACCGGCGCGCTGATCATGGCGCTCGCGCGCCGCCGGCTGAGCTGGTCGCTCATCAAGCAGGCCATGGACACCACGGCGAAGCTCTCCACGTTCGTGGTGTTCATCCTGATCGGCGCGCGGGTATTCAGCCTGACCTTCTACGGCGTCAGCGGCAACGTGTGGGTCGAGCACCTGCTCACGAGCCTGCCGGGAGGTCAGCTCGGCTTCCTCATCGTCGTCAACGTGCTCATCTTCTTCCTCGCGTTCTTCCTCGATTTCTTCGAGCTGTCGTTCATCGTCATTCCGCTGGTGGGCCCGGTGGCCGACAAGCTCGGGATCGACCTCATCTGGTTCGGCGTGCTGCTCGGGGTCAACATGCAGACGTCGTTCATGCACCCGCCGTTCGGGTTCGCGCTGTTCTACCTGCGCAGCGTCGCGGCCAAGCGCGAGTACACCGACCGCCTCACCGGCAGGCGCATGGCGCCGGTGACGTCGGGACAGATCTACTGGGGCGCCGTGCCGTTCGTGCTGATCCAGATCCTGATGATCGGCCTCGTGATCGCCGTGCCCCAGATGGTCATGGTGTACAAGGCCGGCGAGAGCAAGGTCGATCCGAGCAAGGTGCAGATCCTCGCGCCGCCCGTGGAAGAGCCCGCGCCGGGCACCGGGCCGTCACTCGAGCCCGGCAGCGGCAACGCACCCGAGCCGCAGGGCGGCTCGAGCGAAACCGACGAGGCGCAGCGAGCGCTCGAGCAGATCATGGGCGGGGGCGCCAAGCCGGACGAGGGCAAGTCCGGCAAGTGATCGCGCCCGACGTGCCGCAATAAAAAACCCCGCCGTTGCGGCGGGGTTTTTTCGGAGCCGAGCCGGCTACTTCTTGCCGCTCTTCGACTGCTGCGACATGCGCTCGCCCGCGATCATGAAATTGTCGAAGCGGTTCTCGGCGATGGAGAACCACGCGACCTGGTCGTTGCGGAACGGCTTCCACGCATCGTAGATCTTCTTGAACTTCGCGTTCTTGGTTGCGATGTCGTCGTAGACCTCGGTGGTGGCCTTGTAGCACGCCGCCATGATGTCGTTGGAGAACGGCAGCAGCTTGACGCCGCCGGCGACGAGCCGGCGCAGCGCGGCGGGATTGAGCGCGTCGTATTTCGCCATCATGTCGACGTTCGCCTCGTAGCAGGCCGCCTCGAGGATCGCCTGGTAGTCCTTGGGCAGATCCTGGTACGCCTTGATGTTGACGTACAGGTCGAGCTCGGGCCCGCCTTCCCACCAGCCCGGGTAGTAGTAGTACTTGGCAACCTTGTAGAGGCCGAGCTTCTCGTCGTCGTACGGGCCGACCCATTCGGCCGCGTCGATCGTGCCCTTCTCGAGCGCGGGATAAATGTCGCCGCCAGGGATCTGCTGCGGCACCACGCCGAGCTTTTGCAGCGGCAGACCGCCGGTTCCCCCGATGCGCATCTTGAGACCCTGGAAGTCGGCAGCGGTGCGGATCTCCTTGCGGAAGAAGCCGCCCATCTGCGCGCCGGTGTTCCCGGCCGGGAAGTTGATGATGTTGTAGTCCTTGTAGAACTCGCGCATCAGCTCCATGCCGCCGCCGTGATACATCCAGGCGTTCTGCTGGCGCGCGTTCATGCCGAACGGGATCGCGCAGCCGAACGCGAACGTCGGGTCCTTGCCGAAGAAGTAGTACGGCGCGGTATGCGCGCACTGCACGGTTCCGTTCTGCACGGCGTCCACGACGCCGAACGCGGGAACGATCTCACCGCCGGCGAACGTCTGGATCTGGAACTTGTTGTTGGTCGCCGCGGCGACGCGCTTGGAAATGGTTTCGGCGCCTCCGAAGATCGTGTCGAGGCTCTTGGGAAAGCTCGACGCGAGGCGCCATTTGACCTCGGGCGCCGCCTGCGCGAACGCGGGCGCCGAGCCTGCGGCCAGGATGCCGGCGAGGCCCGTGTGCTTGATGAACGAACGACGTTCCATCCGATTCTCCTCTCTTCAACGATGGGAACTTCCCGTAGCGGGATTCGGCGCGGCCGGCGTCCTCTTCGATCGTCGTTCGTCCGGCGCGCGTTCCGCGGCGATTCTAGACGATTTCCCGAAGGCTACGGCGTGAGCTTACGAACGGCCGAGAACAACGCCCAGCACCAGCCCGCCTGTCGCTCGAGCGTCTGCGTGAAGCGAATCAGGTAACGCGCATTGCCGGTGTCGAGCTCGACCATCCCGCCCGCCACGAACTTGTCGTCCGGACCGATCAGGCTGCGCTGCGCGGTCTGGCGATTGTCGGCGTGCGCGGGGAGGTAGATTCCGAAGAATGGCCGATCGCCCGGTGCCGCGCGCGACGATTCCGCCGGGGCCACCCATGTACGCAACAGCACGCGCACCAGCCGCTTGGCGATGATCTCCACACCGACGGTCACCTCGTCCACCTGCTGGCGCTGCATGCGTCGCACGACGGCGAGGCGCCATTGCTCGTGGTCCTTGATGGCGATGATCTCGCCGAGCTTCGCCGGCGCATCCTTCGCCGGCGCGAGCAGGCGGCAGCCCGTGTCGCTGCGGTCCACCATCTTCCACGCCGTGCCGCGAATCCGCCGCGCAACCGATTCGGGATTCACCGTCGGGTTCACCATCTGCGTGACTTCGTCGTAGCTCGACACGACCCCCGGCGTGCGCGCCTGCTCGGGCAGGCGGTCGATCTCGGCGATGGCGCGCGTGAGCGCCTGCAGGCCGACGACGACGCGCACGTCGCCCTCGGTGTTGAAGCGCGCCGCGCGTGGCGCGTGTGCAATGGCTTCCGGCCCGAAGAGCGCTGCGAGCCGCATGAGGAGCAGGCGCTGCTCGCGCGGCGGAAGATCGCCCGGCTTCTGCATCTCCTCGTCCTGCTCGGGCAGCCAGCGCATCCGCTCGACGATGCGCGTGTACACCGGCGTCGCGTCGAGCAGCATCACGCGGCTGCCGCTGTGCGGCTTGTCGCGGCGGCGCAGGCCCTGCGAGCCCGTGAGGTCGACGAAGAATCCGGCACCATCCGAAGGCGGCGGGACGAGCGACAGCGTCGGCGTCCAGTCGCCGAGCTGATGCGCGACCCACTCCACCTGGTCGGGAGTGAAATTGCCCGAGTCGAGGCGCATCAGCAGCAGCGTGCCCAGGTATTCCTGCTCGAGCGAGATGCCCGGCTTGGCGAACGCGCCGACGCCGAACACGAGCTGCTCGCGCTGCCAGCCGCGCATGCGCGCGAACTCGTAGATCTCGTGGAAATCCTTCCACTGCGCCGGAATCCAGTGGCTGTAGCGGAAGAGACGATACTTGCCATCGAGCCCGCGATAGTGCGCGAGGCGCACGAGCACCCACGGCATGATCGCGCGCCAGCGCTTCTGCTCGCCGCGCGGATAACCCGCCTTCAATGCCGCGTTGTAGGCCGCGATGAACGCCTTCACGAGGTCGAACACAGCGTGCCAGAGGCGCGACTCGACGGCCGAGCTCTTCTGGTAGTTCGCGGTGTACTGCTGCGTGAGCTGCGCGATGACGGGCTCGAGCCGCGCGTCGATCTTCAGCAGCGCTTCGACCTGGCCGGGTCCGACGTCACGTCGCGAGCCGGGGAAATCCGAGACGACGTCGAGCGCGAGCTTCTGGATGGCGGCCGGGTCGCCGCTCGGCAGCTGCGCGATCCAGCGCGACGCCAGGTTGGCGTTGCGCAGCGGGTCGTTGAGCGACTTGAACCAGTTGAAGATCGGGGGGGCCATCGCCGGGGCTCGCTATTGCCCCGCGACCGTCATCCTGCCGACCAGCAACGAACCGATGTGCCGCGAGCCGCGGCGGTCGACGTCGCGGCCGATCGCGACGATGTCGCGAAAAATGTCCTTCAGGTTTCCCGCGATTGTGATCTCTTCCACGGGATAGGCGATCTCGCCGTTCTCGACCCAGAAGCCGGCGGCGCCGCGCGAGTAGTCACCGGTCACCGGATTGACGCCCTGGCCGAGCTGCTCCGTGACGAGCAGGCCGCGGCCCATGCGGCGCACGAGCCCTTCGAGGTCGTCCTCGCCCGGTGTGACGACGAGGTTGTGCGTGCCGCCCGCATTGCCGGTGGTCGCGAGTCCCAGCTTGCGCGCGGAATAGGAGCCGAGGAAATAGCCCTGCACCACGCCGTCGCGGACCACGTCGCGCGCGGCGGTCGCCACCCCCTCGTTGTCGAACGGCGCGCTGCCCCGCGCGCGGCGAAGGTGCGGCTCCTCGCGCACGTTCACGATCGGCGCGAAGACTTGCGTGCCGACCGAGTCGAGCAGGAACGACGAGCGGCGATACAGGCTTCCGCCGGACACCGCGTGCACGAACGCACCGAGGATGTCGGCGGCTTCGGGCGCTTCGAACAGCACCGGGCACTCGATCGTGCCGAGCCGACGCGCGTTGAGCCGACGCGTCGTGCGCAGGCCCGCCATGCGCCCGACTTCGGCGGGCGCCTGAAGGTCCTCGGGCGCGCGCGCCGCGGTGTACCAGTAATCGCGCTGCATCGCGCCGGCGTCCTCACCGATCACCGCGCAATCGATGTGATGTCGCGAGCTCCGGTAGCCTCCATGGAAACGGTTCGAGTTGGCGTAGACGAATTCCGACTCGCCGAAGGCGACGGTGGCGCCCTCGGTGTTGGTGAGGCGCTTGTCGACCGCGAGCGCGGCGCGCTCGGTCTCGCGGCCGAGCTCGATCGCCTCTTCGACGTCGAGCGCCCACGGGTGATAGAGATCGAGGTCCGGCCAGTCGTGCGCCAATCGATCGGGGTCGGCGAGGCCGGCCGCCGGGTCCTCGGCGGTGTAGCGCGCGATCGCGACCGCCTTGTCGACCGTGTCGCGAATCGCCTCGTCGGAGAAGTCGGCGCTGCTCGCATGCCCGCGACGCTGGCCGACGAATACGCTGACCGCGATGCCCTTGTCGCGGTTGTACGCGATGGTCTCGACCTCGCCCTTGCGGACGGTGACGCTCTGACCCACGCCCTGCGACACCTCGGTCTCCGCCGCGGTCGCGCCGGCTTTCGCGGCAGCGTCGAGAATGGCCGCTGCGATGCGATCGAGCGTCGCCGTCTCGACGGGAAAGCGGGAGCTGTCCGCGGGGGATGCCGCGGATCGTGGCTGGGAATCGGCTGAGCCGACGGCAGTTCGGGCGGTCATCGACGGACTATGGCGCGCCGTGGTATCGCCCCTGCGATCCGTGCCTGCACAGCGCCTCGGCTATCATAACAAAGCCTTGCGCGCGCCTTCGCCACCGCGCGCCAGCGTGTGCACCTCATGGCCCGGTCCGCCGCTCCCCAGCCCGCTTTGCCCGATTCCGACTCGGCACCGTCCAAGACGCGCCGCAAGCGCGACATGGAAGCGCTGCAGGCGCTCGGCGAGCGGCTGGTCGATCTCGACGCGCAGCGTCTCGCGACCCTCGATCTGCCGGAAGTCCTCGTCGACGCCGTGGCGCTCGCGCGGCGCACGACCCGTCACGAGGCGCGGCGGCGACAGATGCAGTACATCGGCCGACTGATGCGCGACATCGATCCGGCGCCCTTGCAGGCGGCGTTCGAGCGATGGGAACAGGGTCCGGCGGAGGAGCGCGCGCGTTTCGCCGAGCTCGAGCGCTGGCGCACGCGGCTCCTCGACGACCCTGCCGCCCTGGACGCATTCATGGCGGAGCATCCGCACAGCGACCGCGCCGCGCTCGCGCGGCAGATCGCGGACGCGCGCGAGGAGCGCGCGCACGGCGGTCCGCCCCATCATCAACGTGCGCTCTTCCGCACGCTCAAGGCGCTCTCCAAATGACCGTGCACGACGACACGTTGCTGATCGGCCTGGTGTCGATCTCGGATCGCGCTTCCGCCGGTGTCTACGAGGACAAGGGCCTCCCGGGATTGACGGAATGGTTCACGTCGGCGCTGAAGTCGCCGTGGCGCATGGAAACGCGGCTGATCCCCGACGAGCAGCCGGTGATCGAGCGCACGCTGATCGACCTCGTCGACCAGGTGCGCTGCAACCTCGTGCTCACCACGGGCGGGACCGGACCCGCGCCGCGCGACGTGACGCCCGAAGCGACGCTCGCCGTGGCGCACAAGGTCCTGCCCGGGTTCGGCGAGCAGATGCGCCAGGTGAGCCTGCGCTACGTGCCGACGGCGATCCTTTCGCGGCAGGTCGGCGTGATCCGCAATCGCGCGCTGATCCTCAATCTGCCGGGTCAGCCGAAGGCCATCAAGGAGACGCTCGACGGCGTGTTCCCCGCGGTGCCCTATTGCATCGACCTCATCGGCGGGCCCTACATCGAGACCCACGAAGCGGTGTGCAAGGCGTTCCGGCCGAAGTCGGCGCAGCGGCCGGCACCCGCGTAGCGCCCTGGGCCAATGCCCTGCGCGCTGTCGCGCCCTCGCGCGCCGGCGACGACGCCAGGCAGCGCGACGCAACGCCGTCATAGGACACAATCCGGCCATGGTCGCGACACCCTTCCCCAACCAACCCCCGTCCTACGAGGGCACCAACCTGTTCGCGACCGACCTCGTGCTGGGCGAGGCGCTCGCGCGCGCGGGCGTTGGCGACGTCGATGCGCTTCACGCATGGGGCGGCGTGCTCGGCGCGCGTTTCGCCACCGCCGATCTCGCCAATCGCCATCCGCCTCGCCTCGTGACGCACGACCGCAGCGGCGAGCGTGTCGACACCGTCGAGTTCCACGACGCCTGGCACGCGCTGATGGCCCTCGCGATGGCCCAGCACGAGCACTGCCTGCCCTGGCGCACGCCCGGCCCGCACGCGCACGTGCAGCGCGCGGCGCTGTACTACCTGCATGCGCAGGTCGAGAACGGTACGCAGTGTCCCATCACCATGACGTTTGCCGCCAATCCGGTCCTGCGCCGTCACGCCGACGTTGCGCACATTCGCGCGCACTGGCTCACCGCGATCGAGTCCGACGTCTACGACTCGCGGCCGCTGCCCGTGCTGGAAAAGGACAGCGCATTGATCGGCATGGGCATGACCGAGCGCCAGGGTGGCTCCGACGTGCGCGCCAACCGCACGCGCGCCACGCGCGACGGCGAGCGCTGGCGCATCGAGGGCCACAAGTGGTTCTTCTCGGCGCCGCAATGCGATGCCCATCTCGTGCTCGCGCAGACCGATGCCGGCATCGGATGTTTCTTCATGCCTCGGTATCGCGATGACGGTTCGCGCAACGCGATTCGCATCGATCGGCTGAAGGACAAGCTCGGCAACCGGTCGAATGCATCCGCGGAAGTGCAGTTCGAGGGCGCGGAGGCGTGGCTGCTCGGCGAGCCCGGTCACGGCATCGCCACGATCCTCGAGATGGTTCAGCTCACGCGTCTCGATTGCGTCATCGGCAGCGCGGGCATCATGCGCGGCGCGCTCGCCTGGGCGCTCCATTGGGCGCGGCATCGCATCGCATTCGGCCGCCGCCTCGCCGACCAGCCGCTGATGAGCAACGTGCTCGCCGACCTCGCGATCGAGACGGAGGCCGCGCTGCTGCTCGCGCTCGACCTCGCGGGGACCTTCGACGAAGGCGCGTCTGCGCACGCGCAGGCGCTTGCGCGTCTGCTCGTGCCGGCCGCGAAGTACTGGGTCTGCAAGCGCGCGCCGGTGGTGGCGCTGGAAGCGATGGAAGTGCTCGGGGGAAACGGCTACGTCGAGGAGCAGCCACTTCCGCGGCTTTACCGGGAAGCGCCGGTCAATTCGATCTGGGAAGGCTCGGGCAACGTCATCTGCCTCGACGTGGCGCGGGTGGTGCAGCGCCATCCGGAGGCGCTCGACGCGCTGTACGCGCAGCTGCGCCACGTGCATGGCGCGAACGCACACCTGGATCGCGCAGCCGAGCGCCTGACCGCGCAGCTGGCGCGCGTGCCCGACGCAGCGGGCGGCCGCGTGCTCGCACAGGCCATCGCGACGACGGTCGCGGCGGCGCTGCTGGTGCGGCACGCGCCGCCGTTCGTGGCCGACGCGTATTGCGCGTCGCGCCTGGCACCCGAGCCGTACGCGGGGGGTGCGTTCGGAACGCTGCCCCACGGAGCCGACGCCGCCGCGATCGTGCGGCGCAGCTCCGGGTACGCGTAGCGATTACTGGACCACGAATCCAAACGACGCCGAATTCGCCATGCTGCCGAGCTTGGCCGATGCTGTCGCGGCATAGGTGCCGGCGATGCTCTTGCTCTTGATCGGGAAGGACGCGATCGCAACGCCGTTGCTGCCCGTCGAAGCCGACAGGACCGTTGTGTTGCCCTTCGGATCGCGCACGTTGACCGTCACGGCCGCGCCCGATACCGGCAGGCCGCCGCTCTTCACGGTCGTCGTGATCGTGGCGTAAATCGTCTGGTTGCCGTGCGTCGGCCGCACATAGCTCGACTTGTCCGACGCCGAGCCGACGCTGAGTGACGTCATGACCGCGATCGTGGCGCTGGCGCTGGCGCTGTACGCGCTCGCGGTCGCATTGGCCGCCGTGCTCGTCACCGTGTAGTACGCCGCGGTGGCAGAACCCGACGCCGTGATCCCGAGCGGTGCCGTACCCGAGGCGCCCGGCGCAAGGCTCGCCGTCTGCGGATTGCTGGCGGTCCAGCCCGCCGGCACGACCGCGCTGACGTTGAACGGCGCCGAGGGACAGCCGCACGGATCGTTGTTCTTCACGGTGGCGGTGAAGGTGGTGGTCGCACCGGCCGAGGTGTATTCGGTGCCGGTGGGCGTCAGCGTGATCGTCGGCGCGGCATGCGTGCACGCCGCCGGCGGATAGCTCACGTTGACGGTGCTGCCGCTGCTGCCGACCGAGACCGGAGTGACGACCACGCCCGACCCCGGATCGGTGAACGAGACGCCCGCGCCGAGCGCCGCGTCGGCCCACGCCGCCGTGGCAGGCGTCATGTCGAGCAGATAGCTGCTGTCGGGCGTCGACGGCGTCGCGTCGTGGAAGAGCACGCCGCTCATCAGGCTCGCATTGCTCGCAAGCGCGCTGTCGAAGCCGATGGCCTGGCGCGACTCCACGTACAAATAGTCCGACGCCGTGCCGCACGAGGCGACGCGCGGGATCTTGAGCGCGCGCGGGCTCGCATCGCGCGCTTTCTCGACCGGCGAGATGCTGTAATTCGCACTGCCGGTGCCCGCCAGCGTGATGATCGGCGGTGACACGCCGCCGTTGAGCCAGCCGAGCCGCTCTTTCTGATACGCGTTGTAATGCGTGGCCGCGGTGCCCATGACGTCGAACACGTCGCCGTATTCGCTCTTGGTGCAGCCGCTGGCGGCGATCGACGCCGAGCCGCAATCGAGCGAGTGCGAGTGATACAGCCCGAGCCCGTGGCCGAGCTCGTGCGCGATGGTGCTCAGGCGGAAGTACCCGGAGATCACCCATGACCGCGACGGCGTGCCGCCGACGTAGCTCAATCCCGCCCAGCCGCAGCCGCTGCTCGGCATGACGTAGAGGAAGCGCGAATAGCCCGACAGGTTGTAGCCCGCCGCCTGCGCCGCGCTCTTGGCCTTCGACTCGACGTACGTGTAGTCGCACGTCGTGCTGCTGGGCGTGATCGTGAACCAGCCGGCCACGTCGCCGGTGAGCGTGGTCTGCTGATAGGAGTTCTCGTACCAGTAGTTGCTCACCGTCGTGAACATCATCGACTGTGCCGACGCGACCGTGAACGGCTGCACCGGATTGGTCGTGTAGTTGACGAGGATCGTGAGCGTCTTCTGCGGTCCCAGCGTGTTCTGCAATGCAGCGGCCTTCGTGGTCACGGCCACGTCGCTGCCCGACGCGGCGAGCAGCGCCGAGTCGATGCGCAGCCCGTGCACACGCACGTGCGAGCCCGTGACGACGTCCGGGGCCTCATTGGCGAAATGAAGCGACAGGCGGCCGTGCGCCGTGTTCAGTGCGTATTCGTAGTGATCGAGCGACGGATCCTCGTAGTCGACGTGCGCGACTTCGATGTCGCCCTCCTCGGTCGTTTCCTCCTCGACGAAGGGGCCCGCTTCAGCGGGGAACTGGCTGCGCAACGCGGCCGGCAGCGCGACGTTGTAGGCCTCCGCCGGGTCGCTCGCGACCAGCGCGAGCATCGCGTCGTGGCGATTGCGCGCCGCGGCTACCAGGTTTGCCATCGCTTTGCCTCGATTGCCGGTGGACGCCGCGGAAAGCTGCTGCGCAGCGTCGAGCAGCGTCAGCGTCAAGGCCTGTGCCTGCTGTGCGACGGCGCGTGCAACATCCGATGGCTGCGCCTTGTCGATCGGCGGCGCATGCGCGAATGAGTCTGTTCCAGTCAACAGCACGACGGCCGTGCAGAGGACGAGCGTGCCGAAGGTTGCCGGTCGACGGCGTTGTTGCAGATTGCAGTGCATGGGGTCTCCTCGAGGATGCGCATGAAGACCCCTCCATGACCGTTCCCTTCTTCGGTAGCCCGGCTGTCTCGGTGAGACCCGCGGCTTTGCGTGACCACGATCGCTCGTGGGTTGCCTTTGTCGAGAAGAGGACCTTTGCGCGGTATGCCTGGCTACGTGAGCGTCATATAATTGGGCGAATCAGCCACCGCGGCTATGCAAGCAATGATTACGCCATCTTTGGGTAATTTGCCGTCATGGCCTCACTCGCGTCGACTTACCGTTTGATGTTGTGGTAAAAAAGCGTCGAAGCGGTGATTGTGGACAACACGTCGTCCTGCACTGGACCAGCAACGTAGCGTCATCAGGCGCCGCCGAACGGCGCGCCCCGTCCTCCGGTGGAACGGGCGCGTCAGCCTTGCTGCAGGCTTGCGGGCGCGGGCTGTATTGAACACTTGTAATAGTGTCGCCGGCTTGCTATGCTGCTGGCATATGTCGGCGCGAAGCAGCAAGGACCCGCGTAGTTCCGCCGTCCGCCGTAGTACTGCCAACAGTATGCCAATGACATCGGATCTGAAAAGGGCTCACCCGTCGAAAGGCGGGGCCGCAAAGTCACCGGTCTAACGGGCGCGCGTCGCCCTACGACGGCGGGACTGCCGGATTCGCAGCGCACTGGCGGCGACCTCTTGTCGCCAGGCCGATCCGTACGGGCACGCGCTCAGCCCGTACGCGGAGGCGGCTGCTCACCTGCACTCCGTCGTCCATGTCCATCCTCATGGAAGGAGTTGCACTTGAAGCGTTCCGTATGTACGGCCTCCCGCGAACTTCCGTCCACAACCAGCCGCCCGAGCGCCAGCCGCTCTTCGGCCGTTCTTGCGCTAACGGCGCTGCTCATGAGCGGCGCGGTCCACGCGACGACGTATTACGTCAATCCCGCGGGCAGCGACGCCAATGCGGGAACGAGCCTGACTGCCCCCTGGAAGTCGTTCTACCACGCGGCGCAGACGCTGCAGGCGGGAGACACGGCGATCTTCGCCGACGGCACGTACTACGAGACGCAGCGAGGCATCATCAGCCACTCCGGCACCGCTACCGCGCCGATCGTCTTCAAGTCGGCGAATCCGTACGGCGCCAAGCTGGTCTTCCAGGGCTTGCAGACGGCGTGGGGCAAGATCTTCACGCAGAAGAGCTACATCACGATCCAGGATTTCGACATCACCGAGGACAGCAAGGGCACCACGACCTCGGACGTCATGGTGAACTTCGACAACTTCGACACGTCGCCGCCCACCACGGGCAATCGCGTGATCGGCAACAGGATCCATGGTGCATATTTCAACACCCTCAAGGTGTACAAGAGCGACAACTTCGTCGCGGACGGCAACACGCTCTACGACACCAATGCCATGGCGATCGACGTCATCAACACTTACAACACCGTCATCCGGGGCAACTACATCTACGACGTGACCGGCGCGGACCCCGTTGGTCCGGCAGCGGTCCTGCTGAAGGGCGGCGTGCGCAGCGCGCAGGTGTACGACAACATCCTTCGCGTGAAGGCGGGAAAGACCCTCACAAGCGGCATCATCCTGGGCGGTCAGTCGGCCGCGCACGCGGTCTACGATCCGAGCACGAACGGATATGAGGCGTACAACAGCGTAGCCTATAACAACGTCATCGTGTCCGAGACGACCGGTAATCTGCAATACGCCCTGCGGCTCATGGGGGCCCGGGACTCCGCCCTGCTGAACAACGTCGTGGTCGGCGCGCTGTGGAGCATCTTCACGTCGAAGTCGAGCGGCGACGCCAACAACGGATGGGCGTGGGATCCGCTCGTGCGCAACCCCGTCATCAAGAACAACGCCGTCGTCGACGCCGTGTACAGCATCACGCATAGCACCGTCTGGTTCGGCGACATCTCGGGAATCGTCAGCAACGACTACAACCTCTACTACAACTCGTCGACGCCGCAATCCTTGCCCCCCAGCGAGGCCCATGGGGTGTATTCCAATCCCCAGTTCGTGAACAAGTTGAGCGACTGGCACGTGCAATCGAGCAGCCCGGCTCTCGGCGCGGCCCAAGCGCAGACATTCATCGGTTTCCTCGGTGAGGCGATCAATGTCTCGCTCGACGCGTCCGGCGTTCAGCGTCCGACGTCATCGGCGTGGACGACGGGCGTGTACCAAGGGCCGGAGACCACGCTCTCAGTTGCGATCGCGTCGCCGGTCGGCGGTACCGTGTCCGGCGCGGTGCCGGTGTCCGTCAGCGCCAGCGACACCGTCTCCATTGCGCACGTCGACCTTATGCAAAACGGTGCCAAGATCGCATCCGCGACGGTCCCACCCTATCAGTTCACCTGGGACTCGACGAAGGTCGCGAACGGAACGGTGACCCTCACGGCCGCTGCTTATGACGTGGCCGGCAACTCGGACGTTTCGTCCCCCGTCGCGGTCAACGTCTCGAACGCTCCTCCGCCCGATACGACGCCACCCACCGTGACGATCACCAATCCGTTGAACGGCACGCGCGTTCGTGGAAGCGTGGCCGTCACAACGTCGGCCAGCGACAACTCCGGGGCATCCGGCATCACGCAGATGCTCTACATCGACGGCGTGTTGCGCAGCACCGCCATCGGCACACCGATCAACTATTCGTGGCAGACGAACCGGATCACGTCGGGCACGCACATCGTCAAGGCGATCGCCAAGGACAAGGCCGGCAACACCACTACCGCGCAGGTGCAGGTCACGAAGTGATCGGTCGCCGTGCGTGCCGCGTGACGCGGCGCGCACGGCGATCCCGCGCGTGCCCGCATTTGCGTGCTCCGCCCAGCACTAGTCCCTAACGCGCAGAACGCGCGCCGGGCTGCCAGCGACCACGGAGTACGGCTCCACGTCCCTCGTCACCACGCTGCCTGCCCCGACTACGGCGCCCTCGCCGATCGTCGTTCCAGCCAGGACCACGCAGTTGGCGCCGATCCAGACGTCTGATCCGATGCGAATCGGCTTCCTGACGCTGCCCGCGCCGAAGATCCGCCCGCGACCTGCCGGAATGACGTGATTGTCGGCAATGATCTTCACGCCATGGCCGATCAGCGCGCGGTCACCGATCTCCACGCCGCCCGCGCTCTCGATCAGAACACCGACGGCGAGGTCGACGTCGTCGCCAATGCGAAGATTGCGGCCGGGCGTGATCCAGACTCCCGGGTAATACGTCACGCGCCGGCCGATGCGCGCGCCGTTTAGCCTGAGAAATGCGGATTTGAGAGCGTTCAGCGCGCGGAATCTCGGCATGGAGAAGACAACCGCCATCACGAACTCGTAGCCGATCACGAACATCGGCTTCAGCCATCGCCAACGATCCAGCAGCCGCAGCACGCTAGCGCTCTGCATAGCGCTCGATGATGTCGAGGTAGCGGCGAAATCTCTGCTCGGCCGTCGGGTACGTCGCCAGCATGCGCGTGCCCCGATTCACGACATCCTGGCGAAGCCGCGCATCGGTCTTTATGGCGTGAATCTGGCGCGCCGCCTCGCCTGCGTCGTCGTAGCGGAAGTACAGGGCGCCGTCGCCGCAAAGCGCCCTCGCCCACGCCAGGTCACTGACAAGCAGCGGTCGCTGCATAGTCCATGCCTCCGCGATTGTATTGCTGAAGCTTTCGAGCTGCGATGGCAGTATCACCGCGTCGCAGCAGCGATACAGCTCGGCGCATCCTTCCTGGGGCACCGGTCCAACGTTGTGCACTCTCGAAGCCACCCCGAGGTCGCGCGCCATGTCCGTGATATTGCGAGTGACCGCGGCATCGCCCGGCAGGGTGGTCAGGAACAGCACATCGTGGTCTCCATGCTCGTTCGCGAGCGCCTTCGCGACACGCGGCAGCAGTTCGATGTTCTTGTTCGGGTTGTACGCAGCGAGCAGCAGCACCCGGAATCCGCACGGTATTTGCTCGCATCGCTTGCGCGTCTCCTCGTGCACGACGTCTGGCGCCACCAGCGAGCTGATGCTCGGCTGCACGACGTGGACCCGGTCGCTATCGAGGCCGAGAAGGCGCACGCCGCGCTCGGCAAGGTCCGCCGTCTCGAACACGACCACATCGGCCTGACGCACGCGCCGTTCCCGCAGGATATCGATCATCTTGCGAAGCCAGCGACGCGGCAGATCCAGGCGGCCCCAGAAATCGATCTCGGGATACACGAGGTTCGAGTACGCGCAGCCGACGACGTTGACGAATCGCCGAGCGCCCGGCCATTGCGGCCCGAACTGCGTGTAGATCACTGCAGGTCGCACGCGTCGCGTCACCCCGATGCATCCGAACACCTCGAACCACAAGCGTGCCAGGGCATTGCGCGGCACGAGGTGCGCCACGAAGAAGTTCGATTGTGGTTCGACGCGAGACAGCGGCGTTCCGGCCGTGGCGACGAGATACCAGCGGTGAGCCGACCCGTGGACTTTCGCCTGCCGCACGAAGTCGAGTCCTACCTGCATGCCCCCACCGCTCTTCAGCGGAACGAAATTCAGCAAGATGTTCACCGGCAGGGTCGCACGCTCGACTCAGATTGCGACCGCGGCGTCTGCGCACGCTAGGCCGGCGTACACGTCGTGGTGCGACTGCGCCATCCGGTCGGCGCTGTACGCTTCGCTGAGCTTGCGGCCCTCGATGGCGAGGCGTTGCACGAGCGCCGGGTCGCCTCGCAGGCGCTCGATACAGTGGGCGAGAGCGCCGGGGTCGGCCGGGTCGAATAGCAGCGCGGCTCTCGTGGCGCCGATGATTCGCCGATGCGCAGGGATGTCCGACACGGCGCACGGCAGTCCGATGGCCAGCGACTCGAGGAGAACGTTCGGCATTCCCTCCCACCATGACGGAACCACGAGCATGTCGGCACCGGACATCAAACGGTAGATGTCGTGCCGGTAGCCTTCCCAGGCGACGCAGTCGTCGAGGCCGAGCTCGCGGATCGTTGCCAGCATGTCGCTTCGCTGCTCTCCGTCACCGCAGATGGTCAAGCGCAGCCCGGACCGGCCGGCAGCGAGCGTCATGGCGCGCAGCGCGCATTGCCAGTTCTTCTGACCGGTCAAACGTCCGGCGAACAGCACGTTCCACGTGCCACTCCGCTGTGTGCAAGGCTGCTTGATCCATTGCGGCTCGATGTTCACGGCGTTGTCGATGTGCACGCCTTTCTTGAGGGTGAACAGCCACCTGTAGGGCAACGTCGACGCCGTTATGGAATTGTTCGCGATGATCCGCGCCGCCGTAAGCATGGCGATCAGGTATTCGGGCACGGTCAACGGCCGGTGGAACGACATCGCGTTCCTGTACGAATAGACGCACGGTATCGACCTGCGCGCCGCGACGAGCATTGCCGGTATGGTGATCGACGCCGGAAGCCAGGCGTGCAGCACCTGCGGCTTGAAGTCATCGACTGCACGATCGAGGGCACCGAATATCGCCATGTCGTAGCGGTTTCGCCTGGCACTCTTGTAGATCGGGACATCCGCCCGGTCAACGTTGCTTCCCCTGTCGTCCACGCAGAATATGGCAGCGGCCATGCCGTGCGCTTGCGACGCGGCGGCCAGCATGCCGAGCTGCCTCTCGGCGCCGCCGCCGCACAGCGAATGAATGCAATGGAGCACGCGAATGGCTGCCACGGCTAGGGCTTCGGTCGCGCGACGCGCCATCCCACCAGGTACGTCGCGACGCGCCATGCAATCAACGCGAGCAGCGTGAAAGCCGCAGGCTTGGTGAAGTTCGTGAAATCATCGCGGACCGTGCGTATCAGATGCCATGCGAATGCGCCGCAGAAGATGAACCAGCCTGCATGACGCGACAGGTCGACGTGATCGAGTCGACCCAGCAGGAAGCCGAGCAGGCCGAAGATCGCAGGCACGCCCAGCGTTCCGAAGTTGAGATAGGCCTCGCCGATGGCGGTGAAACCGACGCCCTGGCCGATGTCGAATGCCCACGGGGCGATGCGATACGTCAGCCAGTCCGAAGGCACGAGCCGCTCGAATGTCGCCCGCGTGAAGACGCCGCGCTTGACGGCCTGCCGCGGCGATTCGCTGATCTGCGACGACACATTCGGAATGGCCTGTCTCAGGCCCTCCAGGTACGTCATGCCGTAGCGATAGCCATCTTCGTGCGGCACGAGCCGGAGCACATGAGCGAGCAGGGCACCCGTCTGCCCCAGATGCAACGTGTCCCTGGTGGACACGTGCTGCAATGCCTCGTTCATGGTGCTCTGACTCATGGCGGAATAAGGGCCGGATTGCCGCAGCACACCGACGAACGAGATCGCGGCCACGAGCACGACAAGCGCTGCGGCCGCCACGGCCATCGGGATCCGTCTGCCTGTCTTCCGCCAGAGGATCGCGCCCACCACGAGCGGGTACAACGCCGAAGTGCGGTAGCCCGAAAGCATGATCAGCGCAAAACCGCATACCGCAAGAAAGATGCCCAGAGCCTTTCCGATCCCGCTCGACGCGCTGAAGAAGAACAGCACGACCGCCGATGGAAACAGCATCAGGAAGACGCCGAGTCCCCGGGTGTCGCCCACACCGCGAAACAGTTCGGCGCGCGAGAACGAAAGCAGGTTTCCGACGGTCAGGAAGACCCATGCGAGCAGCGCGCACGAGACGACCAGCAGCCCCACCGCGTCCCTGAACAGCAGGCCGCGGAACGGCAGCGAAGCGACGCTGACCCGTTTCTTCGCGGGCACACGCGCGCGGAACGCGACGCCCTGGCCGAGTCCAAAGCTCGCCAATGCCACCACGGAGTACCAGCCCGAGAGCTCCAGCCAGCGCGGAGCGATGTCGGGCGCGGTCGCGATGCCGGGGTACCAGCCGAACGCATCGGCCGCCGGCGCGGAAAGGTGAAAAAGAATCAGCGCCGCAATATAGAAAGCCGAGAACAGATAAAGCGTGTGGAAGTGCACGTACGCACATGCAACGTACACTGCCAACCACGCGAGACAGGCGATCGTCACGGCCAGAGGCCAGTTGCCGCGGCCCTGCGGATTGTCTCCGATCTGCCATACCGCGACGACGAGCACTACCGCACTGCCAAGCAGCAACAGGATTGCGGACAGTTGCAACCCCGTTCCTACTGCGGGCGCTGTCAGCGGGTAGGTCCCGGCTCTCATGCACGCGCCCGCGTCATTTCCAATGCGAGCCAGGGGCAAAGGACCCCGATCTGCACGGGCTGAACGTGCCCGATCGCCGTGAGCGCCAGATGTGACGCACGAGCCACCGCGCGCGGCCACTTGCCGTGCAGGCTTACCTGTGAAGGGTCGAGACGTCCGCAGCGAAACGTGCGACACGACTGGAGCAGGTCCTTCGGCGCAAGCGACTGGAGGCGGTCGCAGGTCATGATCTCCAGATTGTGGATCGCCAGGTTCGCGGGATCGAAATAGCGCTGCACCGCACCGTAAAGGCCTTTGTAGTTCGGAATCAGGATCAGCGCGGTCGCGCCGGGCCGCAGCAGAGCGACATGCCGCCGGGCGATCTCCCGCGGGTCGGCGAAATGCTCGATCACCCCGACGCTGTATACGAAATCGAAGGTCCCATCCGCAAGCGTCGTGTCGAAGATGTTCTCGCAGCGCAAGTCGCCCGCGAGGCCGAGCGTTTCGAACAGTTGCCGCGCAAAGCGCACGCCGTTCTCGGAAAAGTCGACACCCGCCACCCGGGCATGGAGGTCTTTGGCGACGAAAGCAAGATGCTTTCCCGGCGCGAAGCCGATTTCCAGAACGTCCATTCCCGGCTTCACGTACGCCCGGAGCGTCTGATGCAGGTTCCTCGTAGCGATTACGAGTGGCGAGGGCAAGCGCAGCCGCGGCTGGCGACCCGAGTGGAACGCCTCCCAATGCTCGGCCGAAGCCAGTTCACCGTGTCGAGCGGGCTGCACCGCATCCTCCCCCGGCAAGGCCACCGCACGCCTTTCGAATGCGACTCACCTCGGTCTCCGTCAGTCGATGAACTCGCGGAACCACAGCTCGAGCATCATCAGGGCCCAGAGTCGGTTGCTCCAGTCTCGCTTCCCCGTAACGTGCTCCCCGACGAGCGCCTTGATGGCCTGCGGCCTGAACATGCCTCGCCTCAACGCCCGTTGATCCAGCAGCGTTGCGCGCAGCATTTCCGCGAGGCCCGTTCGCAACCAGTGCGCCAGTGGCGGCGCAAATCCGCTCTTTTTCTTGTCGACCACCGATTGCGGCAGCAACCGCCGCGCAATGCGACGCAGAATGACCTTTCCCTTCGTGCCGTGGATCTTGAAGTCCGTGGGCAGCGTCGCGGCGTATTCAACGACCAGGTGATCGAGCAACGGACAGCGCACTTCCAGGCTGTTGGCCATCGAGGCCACATCCGTCTTGACCATGAGGCAGTCGGGAAGATAGTGGCCGCGGTCGTGCCTCATCATCCATTCGTACGCGTTGTCACCCGCGAGCCATGGCTCGCTCCACGCGTCGTCGTTCGACTCTTCAGCGACGAGGGCGATGAACTCGGGTGCATAGAGTGCGCGCTTTTCCTGGTCTTTTAAAATCGCCATGTAGGTACGGTAACGCTCGGGCCATTGCGTTCGCAGCAAGTGCGCGGCCCGCTCGACTCGAGCGAGCGTTCCCAGTCCCGAGGCGCGCCTCAAAGCACCTTCGAGAGGCCACCATGCCACCGCGTCGATGCGGCCCGGAACGCGGTCCAGCACGCCGTAGCGCGCGAGCTCCGCGTAGCGCTGGTAACCGCCGAAGTTCTCGTCGCCGCCGTCTCCGCTGAGCGCGACGGTCACGTGCTGCCGCGTCAGCTTGGACAGGTAATACGTCGGCAAGGCCGACGAATCGGCGAACGGCTCGTTGTAGTGCCGCACGAGCAACGGCAAGACGTCCGCGAGCTCGGGCTTCACGATGAACTCGTGATGCTCGGTCGCGTAGCGCTCGGCCACCTGGCGCGCGTACGGCAGCTCGTTGTAATCCGCTTCCTCGAACCCGATCGAGAACGTCCTGATCGGTCGGCTGCTTTGCTGGGCCATCAGCGCGACGGTCGTTCCCGAGTCGATGCCGCCGCTCAGCAACGCGCCCAGCGGGACGTCGGCGACCATGCGCAGTCGGATCGACTCGCGAAGGAGCGCCTCCAGCTCGTGCTCCGCCTCTTCGATCGAAATGTCATCGCGGCGCTCGGTCGGCGAGCTCCAGTATCGGCACAACTGGATGTTTCCGTCTGCGTCGCACAACAGGTAGTGTGCCGGCGGGAGCTTGTCGATGCCCTCGAACGCGGTGTCGGGACTGGGCACGTATTGATGCGTCAGGTAAGCGTCGATCGCGCGGTAATTCGGAGTCCGGCGCACCGCCGGATCGGCCGTGATCGCCTTGATCTCGGAGCCGAACGTCAACGACGATCCGGCGTGGTGGTAGTAGAGCGGCTTCTTGCCCATGCGGTCGCGCGCGGCGAAGATCAGCTTGCGCCTCTGGTCCCACACAACGAACGCAAACATGCCGCGCAAGTGCTGCAGGCACGCCGTGTCGCATTCCTCGTAGAGATGGAGTATCACCTCCGTGTCGGAGCGCGTTCGGAACGCGTGCCCCTTGTCGATCAGCGTTTCACGCAGTTCGGCGAAGTTGTAGATTTCGCCGTTGAATACGATCCAGATGGTTCCATCTTCGTTGGCGAGCGGAGGGACCGCTTGGTGGCTGAGGTCGATCACCGACAGGCGCCGCTCGCCGAGCCCGACGTTCGACGCGCAGTGGATGCCCTGGTCGTCGGGTCCGCGATGGACGATCGTGTCGAGCATGCGGCGAACCAGCGCCGGGTCCACGCCCTTGCCGTCGAAATTGACCTTGCCCGCTATGCCGCACATGGCTTCAGTCCGTCACGCAGCGGAAGCGGGAGCGACGCGTCCCGTCAGTGCCGCGATGTCCGGCCTCGTGAAGCGGTAGGCGACCGCGCCCAGGAGGCCGAGGCCGCAAAGGCTCGCGGCGACCTGCGAGACCGTAGGCACGACCCCCGGCCTGAGATCGAAGGCGAGAATGAGCAATGCAAGCACGCCAGCCGTGGCAGCCGCTGCCGCCGCCTCGAGCGCCAGGCCGCGCGGTAGGTCGATGAGCCCCGCCCGATGAAGATGAACGTTCATGGCCGCGAGGGACAAGGCGTAAGTGAGCACGGTGGACAAAGCGATGCCGGCCAGCCCGAACCATTGCATCAAGGCGAGATTGCCGGTCGCGTTGCTGATCGCGGTGCCGAGGGTCAGTGGAAGGAAGAAGCGGTTGTGCGCTGCCGCCGAAATCACGGTTGCCGAAACGATGCCGGGCAGCAACATGGGGAACTGCAGGGCAAGGCAGGCGAGCACCTGGCTCACCAGATACGTGTCCGCGCGCGCGAACTTGCCGTGCTCGTACAAAAGGCCCACTGCCGGCTCGGACGCGAGCCAGATCAAGCCTGCCAGCAACAGCCCGGCCCAGAACGTCAACCGCAGCGCGGAAACATAATGGCGATTCAGCGCATGCCGGTCCGCTCGCGCGATCACGCGGCTGAACAGAGGCAAGAGGACGGGACCGATCGACCCGGCCGCAATGGATGCCGCGCCGACCGCAAGTCGGCTCGCATACGTCATCGCCGAGACGGCGCCGGCGCCAAGAAACGAGGCCATCCATTGGTCGATGATGGGACCGACGTATTGGATCGAGACGCTGGCGGAAAGCAGCAGGAACTGCGCGCGAACGGCGGCCATCGCGTCGGCCGGCGCCGCGAGCCGAATGGGCTGACGCGGCACGGCGCTGCGCAGCAGCACGAATACTGCCAGCAGCTGACACGACGCGCCGATCGCCCCGCCAATGCTCGCGGCGAACAATCCGTCGCGGCTTGGCCATATCAGCGCGCCCAGCGCCATGCCGAGCGGAACGGCGGCACGCAAGGCGGTGGGATAGAAGAACCGGCCGTACGTTTGCAACGGGCCGTCGGCGAGCGCCGCATAGCACGACATTGCAAGCATGGGCAGAGTGGCCCAAGTGAACAGCGTCACGAGTCGGGCAGCACCTTCCGGCAGCCGCCCGGCGATGACGGTTGCGGACCAAGGCGCGCTCAACGCGAGCAAGCATGCCACCGCTGCAACCGTCACGACCCCGGCACGGGCCGCACGAAGCACGATTGCCCGTTTGTCACCTTCTCCACGCGCTTGCGCGACACGCTCGAGCACCGGGACGATCGTCGAGCGGAATGCGGCGGTTGCGACGGTCGCCAGGAAGATCGGGACCATGGTCGCCAGAAAGAAGCAGTCGACCTTCAGGTTGCTCCCGAACGACACGGCGAACGCGACGTCCCTTCCGAGGTTCGCGCCCTGCGCAAGGAGGCTGCCGAGCGTTACGCCGACACCCGCCCCTAGCATGGATCGTGCGGTCACGTTGGCGTTCGGCATTCGGCGACGGGCGGATGGATCATCGATTGTTGCAACGGCCGTTCAGCGTGTGCAGGAACGCGATACGTGATCGAACATGTCGTACCACAGGACATGCTGATAGTCCCTGGCGACTCCGTAGAACGCTCCGCAGCGGTGTGCAGCGGCCATCTCGCGCTCCACGAGTGCAACCGCGCCCGGATCCGGAACGAGGGACTGATACAGCGTCAGCTCCGGCCGGGCGTGCCCCGGATAAGGCGCGCACGCCGACTGAAGGTCGTTCGGCCTTCCCTCGTTCAGCTCGCCATTGAGGCCCGCCCAGTGATGGCTGGAATTACCCACGAGCACCGCATGAGGATGCTCTGCGCGCAGGCGCAGCAACGTTTCCTGCAGCGCTTCGCGCATTTCGGCGCCACTTTCCTCGGACAGGTAGGCACGACGAAACACTGTGCATTGATCCAGAAACAGACCATCGAAGGAATACGATTCGAGCGTTGCCCGGCACGCCGCCAGAAACCGCGACTGCCATTGCCTGCTTCTCGGATCGTAGATCCTCAGGGCTCTTCCGGCGTTCGACGGCACCCTGGCCGTGACGCCGCCCGGATATTGCACCCATGCGTCGTCGGCTTTGCGAAGCTCGTCGTGGCCGGGGCCTGGAACGGTCGTCTCTTCGATCACCTGCTGGTAGCCCAGCATGACGATGGACGGATTGAGATGCCTTATGCGATCGCGCCACCCAACGAATTGCGCACGGTCGTCCTGCGGCACGAGCGCGAGCGGATATCGCGCCACCACCGCCTCCTGTCCCGACTGGTCCGCAACACCGGGCGTAACGTACGCGGTGCAGAACAGTCGTGGCACGCAGAAGTCGTCGCCGAATCGCTGCGGCTCACTCTGGTCGGAACCGAACGCCGTGTTGGTGGCAGACTGACTGGTGAGCGCGTGCGCGATCGCGGCGGCGAAGCCGGCCCCGCCTGCCACGAGCAGCCGACGTCTCGCGAAGGACGGCGACGGTCGGATCACCGAACGGGTGCGTGGTTTGGCCGCGAAACCCATTCTTCAGGCGCGTGAGAGCTGGTCGGGCGAACCTTGACTGCAAATGACTGCACCGGAATGGACGGCCGCTTGCTGGCGATGCCATGCCTACGTTCGCACGAACGCGTTCGCGGCGCAAGCTTCCGCCGCGCAGGCCGTGCGGGCGCCTCCAAGCGCCCGCCCTCATGGCGCATGCTTTTGTGGGTCGAGAGGGCGCTGGCCGCCCTTGGCCTCTGCTTCATGTGGGCGGGGCCCGCGTATAGCCTGGATCGCGGGCAGCTGGCAATCGTCGTCAACACGCTCGATCCTCTCAGCTTGAGGATCGGCGACTACTACGCCTCACGCCGCGGCATCTCGTTCCAGAATCTCATCAAAGTGCATTTTCGTCCGGACACGAGCGCGCTCACTCGCGAGGAGTTCGCGGACGTCAAGGCGCAGGTGGACCGTCAGGTGCTGCCGTCGGTACAGGCGTTCGCGCTCACGTGGGCCGCGCCCTATCGTGTCGAATGCATGTCCATCACGTCGGCATTCGCGTTCGGCTTCGACACGCAGCTGTGCGCCGAAGGGTGCAAGCGGACGCGCCCCAGTCCGTACTTCGATTCGCCGAGCTCGTTGCCCTTCAAGGACCTCGGTATCCGCCCGGCGATGTCGATTGCTGCGCTCACGTTCGACCGGGCCAAGGCGCTCATCGACCGGGGGATCAGAGCCGACGGGTCGTTCCCGCGGGGCACGGCCTACCTGCTTTCGACGTCGGACAAGGCACGCAATGTACGCAGCGTCTGGTACCCCAGCATAGCGCAGATGTTCGGCTCGCGTCTCGACGTGCGCGTGCTCGGCCAGGACGCCTTGCGCGACCGGAACGACGTGCTGTTCTACTTCACCGGTAAGGCGGAGGTGAGCGGCCTCGAGAGCCTGCACTTCGTTCCTGGCGCCGTCGCGGATCATCTGACCTCCACGGCGGGCATGCTGACCGACAGCCGTCAGATGAGCGCGCTGCGCTGGCTCGAAGCGGGAGCAACCGGCAGTTATGGAACGGTGGTCGAGCCGTGCGCAGTGCTCGAGAAATTCCCGCATCCCGCGGTGCTGATGGCCCACTATCTGGGCGGCGATACGCTCATCGAAGCATACTGGAAGAGCGTCGACATGCCCGGGCAAGGCATATTCGTCGGCGAGCCTCTCGCGGCCCCATTTCGCACGCGGCGGATGCGCTGACGGGCCTCGCCGTCCGAGCCAGCTCCGTCGTATATCGAAAGTTATATCCGTTTATATCGATCGATCACTTCTATAGCGCATCACGTCTTCCCATACTTCGCTGACACGAAGACGCGACAAAGCATCTTCGCGGGAAGTGGACTGCAGTCTTGCCAGCCGGCTTACGGGGCTTGTCGAGATTGCGGGGGGAATGTCCCAAACGCGGAAGGGAGTGACAGATGAAAGCGTCGAGAGTGTCATCGGTCGGGCGGCTGCTCGCAGTGTGCTCGGCCGCAGCGTTGGTCGCTTTTTCGGTACCAGCCAGTGCTCTAACAGTGCCGTTCTCCTCGGGTAACCTGAGCGGTAGCGCCACGCTCACGGCTGGCACCGGTACGGTCAGCATCGTTCTGACCAACACCACGTCGCCGACGACGAGCATCGCCGATCTCATCAGCGATCTCTCGTTCTCCGTGACCGGCGGCCAGACGATCGGGACGACGCAGACCGTGACACCGACGGGTAGCCTGATCACGTGCACCGACGGCCAAGCGGGGTGCGTATCGGCCAGCGGAACCGCGAATCAGTGGTACTACGGGATGAACGGCAGCGTCGGCAGTCAGGGAGTCACGGGCACTGGAACGTACCTTCTGACCGCACTCGTGGGGAACAACAGGAGCCTCATCATCGGCGACAGCAGCTTCAGCTGCAAGGGCCCCGGCAACAAATGCCCCGATGGTCTCGGCAATGGCGTCAATCAGCCGTACCTCTCGGGAAGCGGCAGCTTCTCTCTCACCATTCCCGGCGTGACGACCGATTCCACTTTCTCGAATGTTCAGCTCTCATTCGGCACGACGCCCGAGACGGTGGTCCCGATCCCCGCGGCGGTGTGGCTCTTCGGGTCCGGGTTGCTGGGGTTGATCGGCATCGCGCGTCGTCGGATCACCGGCGCCCTCGCGCCGACGCCGGCCATGGCCTAGCGGACTCTCGCAATCGCTTGTTTTTCGGTCGGGGGAGCGCAATGCTCCCCCGTTTGTTTTGATGCGGGGCGTTCAACCGTCGCTACACTTTCGGCCGCCGTATATCGAAAGGCATATCGCTCTATATCGAGGGATGACTTTCTGTAGTAAACCGCGCGACCTCATACTGGCGCAAACGGGCCCATTCCAGGGATCTTTCGCGCCGACGCACTGCAGACTCTGCGAGTCTCATCGGCGAAGAGGAGCAACAATGAATACCTCGAGAGTGTCCTCGCTCGGTCGGCTATTGGAGACTGCGCTAATTGCAGCACTGGTGGCGTTTTCTTCACCGGCCCTTGCGTTGACGATCCCATTCGCCTCGGGCGGACTGAGCGGTAGCGTTCAGCTCACCGCGGGCACCAATCAGGTCTTCGTCGTTCTCACCGACACGACGTCGCCCATGCGCAGCATCGCGGATCTCGTCAGCGACGTCTCGTTCGCCGTGACAGGCGGTCATAGCATCGCAGCAACCCAGACCGTCGTTCCCACCGGCAGCCTCGTGCGATGCATCAACGGAAACGCCAGCTGCACGCCGGTTGGTGGAAGCGCCCACCAGTGGTACTACGGCATGAACGGCACGGTCGGAAGCCAGGGTACGCTCGGCAGCGGAACGTACATTCTGACTGCGCTCGTAGGCAGCAGCAGAAGTCTCATCATCAGCAACACCAACTTCAGCTGCCGGGGACCCGGCAACAAATGCCCCGGCGGCCTCGGCAACCCGGTCAATCAGCCGTACCTCTTGGGCAGCGGAAGCTTCACGCTCAACATTCCGGGCGTGAGCCCCCAGTCGACGTTCTCGCACGTCGCGCTGTCATTCGGCACGGCGCCCGACGTGGTGGTCCCGATTCCCG
>DATJIS010000069.1:0-10809 GCA_035493035.1 Casimicrobiaceae bacterium
CCGACGCGATGCTCGTGCAGCAGCTGCGGGCGTGCATCGCGCGCGCCGAGCACGCCATGGTCGAGAGCGGCGACCTGCTCGCAGCGCTCGGCCTGCCGGCTCGGCGCATGACGGCAGGCGAGGCGTGGGCGCGCATGGTCGACGGGTGCGCCGGCGATATCCAGGCGCTCGCGCCGTCCGCAAGCGAAGCGGTATCCAACATCGTCGCGCGAGGCACGCTCGCCGCGCGCATCCTGCGCGCCACCGGACATGCCCCGGACCGTGCGCGGCTTCGCGGGGTGTACGAGCGGCTGTGCGACTGCCTCGTGTCGGATCGACTGTTCATGCCGGCATGAACGGCGGCCACGCGGCGTCGGTGCACTCTGCACATGGCGGGAAGGCGTATGCCATGGGGCCGCGTGCGTCCCGCCCGATCCATGTGCTCGTCACGTGCGAGCACGGCGGCAACCACATTCCTTCGCGCTATCGTCGCTGGTTCGAAGGCGAGGCGGCGCTGCTTGCATCGCACCGCGGTTACGATCCCGGCGCGCTCGCGATGGCACGAACGCTCGCCGCGTCCACGGGCGCGACGTTGATCGCCACGACGGTCAGCCGCCTGCTGGTCGAGCTCAATCGCTCGCCGCACAACCCGCGGGTGTTCTCCGCGATCGTGCGCCGCGCGCCCCCGTCACTGCGCCGCGATCTCTTCGAGGCGTACTACCAGCCGTATCACCACGCCGTCGTGCAGGACGTCTCGGGTGCGGTCGCACGCGGCGCGCGTGTCGTCCACATCGGCTCGCATTCGTTCACGCCCGAGCTCGACGGCGTCGTTCGCAATGCCGACATCGGGCTGCTGTACGATCCCGCGCGGTCACGCGAGGTGATGCTCTGCACCCGCTGGCGCGAAAGCCTGGAGCGGCGCGCGCTGGGGCGCGTGCGCCGCAACTACCCGTACGCCGGCGCCGGCGACGGCCTCACGACGATGCTGCGGCGTCGCTTCGGTGTCGACGACTACGTGGGCGTCGAGCTCGAGGTCAACCAGCGCCATCCGGTCGGTGGAGGCCCGGCATGGCGACGCATGCGGCGCGAGGTGGCCGCCGCGTTGGGCGAGGCGCTGTGCGCCCTCGCGCCCGATTCGCGGCGCGCGATCGATCGCTAGTCGGCGATGCGTCGTGCGGGGAAGTGCACGACATTCTCAGGCAGCAGCGCGGGCGTGCGGCTTTCGCGCAGCGACCCGAGCAGGCCGGTGATCACGACGGGGTCGATCGGCTTGACGACGTGATAGTCGAAGCCGGCCGCCTTCGACCGCGCGCGGTCCTCTTCCTGGCCGTAGCCCGACACCGCCACGACGAGCGTGCGGCGGTGTGCGGGCTTCGCGCGCAACCGCTCCGCGACCTGATAGCCGTCAAGGCCCGGCAGGCCGATGTCGAGCAGGATCGCGTCGGGGTTCAGGCGCTCGACGGCCTCGAGTCCCGTGTGCCCGTCGTAGGCGACGTGCGTGTCGCAGCCGGACAGGCGCAGGATCGTCGCGGTCGTGTCGGCGACGTCGCGATTGTCGTCGACGACCAGCACGCGCAAGCCTGCCGCCGACATGTCGACGCGCGCTGCGGCCTCGGGAGCCGTCCTCGGAAGGTCGGCCTCGGCCGGCGCGGGCAGCCGTACGACGAATTCGCTGCCCTGGTCGCGTCCGCCGCTGATCGCCCTCACGCTGCCGCCCTGCATCTCGACGAGACTGCGCACGAGGGTGAGCCCGATACCGAGTCCGCCCTGCGAACGGTCGAGCGTGCGGTCGACCTGCGTGAACGGCTCGAAGATCGTCCCGAGGAATTGCTCGGGTATGCCGACGCCCGAGTCGCGCACGCGGAAGATCACCTCGCGATCCTCCCGCTCCGCCGAAACCGAGATGCGTCCGCCCCGCGGCGTGTATTTCGCCGCGTTGTTGATGAGGTTCGCAAGCACCTGTGCCACGCGCGCGAAATCGCCGCGCAAGCGGATCGGCTCGGGCGGCACGAGCGTGGTCAGCGTGTGCCCCTGCTGGTCCACGTTGGGACGGCTCGTCTCCACCGCCGCGGCGATCACCGCGCCGGCGTCGAGCGTCTCGACCTTGAGATCGATCTTGCCGCGCGTGATGCGCGAGACGTCGAGGAGATCGTCGACCAGGCGAACGAGCTGCTTCAGCTGCCGGCCGATCACCTCGCGGGCCCACTTGACGCGGCCCGGCTCGTGCTCCTGGGCGTTCATCACGTGCACGGCATTGCTGATGGGCGCGAGCGGATTGCGAAGCTCGTGCGCGAGCATCGCAAGGAACTCGTTCTTGCGACGATCCTCCTCGTGGATGCGCCGATACAGCATCGCATTGTCGAGCGAGATCGCGGCACGGCTCGCGAGGTCGGTGGCGGTTGCGAGCGCATCCGAGTCGAAGTGACGCGCGCCTCCCGCGAGGCCGAGGACGAGCACCCCGAGCGTGCGTCCACGCGCCGCAAGCGGCACGCAGTAGGCCTCGCTGATGGCCGGTGCGCCGGGTGCGGTGGCGCCGCCATCGACCTGCGGCGCGAGGATCTCGGCGCGCGCGGATCGCGTGCAGCGCGCCATCATCTCGTCGAGCCACCGCGGCGCCGGCGTGTCGAGAGGGCGCAGCGCGACACCCTGCGGCGATGACGCGTCGAGCCAGGCAATCTCCGCGTGGTCCTCGCGTCCTTCGTCGTGCAGGCGCAGGAGCGTCACGTCGGCGATGGCGGGAACGAGCAGCTTCGCGAGCTCGCGCGCGCACGCCGCGACGTCGAGCGATGCCGCAAGGGTGCCGGTCGCCTCGGCCAGGAAGGCAAGACGCCGCGTCGCGCGCTCGGCAGCCTCGCGCGCCGCCTTCTCCTCGGCGAGCGCGATGCGCTGCTGCGCCTGCTGCTTCGCCTGCTCGGCGAGCAGGTACAGGTCGACGAATACCTTGACCTTGGCGCGAAGCACCTCGGCAACGATCGGCGAGGTGATGTAATCGACCGCGCCGAGCGAGTAGCCCTTGGCGGTCCGCAACTCGTCGGCGTAGTCCGCCGTGATGAAGATGATCGGGATGTGCGCCGAGCGCTTGCGGCTGCGGATCAGCGCGGCGGTCTCGAGGCCGTCGAGACCCGGCATGTTGACGTCGAGCAGGATCAGCGCGAAATCGCGCGCGAGGATGTGGCGCAGCGCTTCCTCGCCGGACGCGGCCGTGTAGAGGTTCTGGCCGAGCTCGTCGAGGATCGCCTGGACGACCAGCAGCTTGTCCGGCCGGTCGTCGACGACGAGGATGTTCGCTTTGGGCGACATGCGGCGCGCTCGCTTGGTCAGCGTCTCAGCCAGGCTCTCAGCGTTCCGACCATGAGATCGGTATCGACCGGCTTGGCGAGGTAATCCCATGCGCCCGCTTCCATGCATTTCTCGCGGTCGCCCTTCATGGCCTTCGCCGTGACGGCGATGATCGGCACGTTCTTGCAGGCGGGAATGCGGCGGATCTCGCGAATCGTGTCGATGCCGTCCATCTCCGGCATCATGATGTCCATCAGCACGACGTCGACGTCCGGCCGCTCCTGCAGCGCGGTGATCGCGTCGCGGCCGTTGTCGTGCGACACGACGTGCATGCCGCGGTCCTCGAGCAGCGACGTGAGCGCGAAGATGTTGCGCATGTCGTCGTCGACCACCATCGCCCTGCGTCCCTTCAGCGAGTCGTCAGCATCGTAGAGCTGGCGAAGCGCGTCGCGATGCACGTCCGGCATGCGCGTGGGCGCGCGGTGCATGAAGAAGCTCGCATGGTCGAGCACGCGCGCGGGCGTGTGCGCTTCGCGCACCACCGCATGGCGTACGAAGCGCGACCAGCGGTCGTGCTCGGCGCCGGTCGACTCGCCGCCATTGGCTTCGCTGTAGATGACCACGGGACGCGACGCGAGCTGCGCGAGGAGGTCCGTGTCGCCGTCCAGCGCGCCCTGCGCGGGCGCCGGCAGCGCGGAGTCGAGGACCACGCAGTCGACGGGATGTCCGGCGAGCATTTCCACGGCGGCCTGGTAGTCCTCCACCGACAGCACGTGGACGTCGTCGGCGCGAAGATAGCTGCAGAGGCTGTCACGCCGGCCCGCGTCGGGTGACACGACCAGCAGGTTGCGCTCGGAGCGGTCGACGAACGATCCCACGCGCTCCAGCAGCACGTCGAGCGCTTCCTTGCTCTGCAGCGGCTTCGCCACGAAGTCGAACGCGCCCGAGCCGAGCGCTCGCTCGCGCGCCTCGTCGGTGGAGATCACCGCGACGGGGATGTGGCGCGTCTGCGGATCGTTCTTCAGGCGCTCGAGCACGCGCCAGCCGTCGATGTCGGGCAGGAAGATGTCGAGCGTGATGGCAGCGGGCTTGTACTCGGCCGCCAGCGCGAGCGCCGAGACGCCCTGCGACGTGACGATGCCCTTGAAGCCCTTTTCGCGCGCGGCATCGAGGACGAACCGGGCGAAGCCGAGGTCGTTCTCGACGATCAGCACCATGCGATCGTGCAGCGAGACCGCATCGCGGTCGTCACCGACCTCGTTCACGAGCTTCGACGGCTGCGGCGGCGGCGTGAGCGCAGGCGCGTCGTAGACCTGCGGGCGCCCCGCGTCGCGCAGCGTCGCGGACGCGCTCGCGTCGCGCTCGCCGACAGCGCCGCGCCGCAACGCGCGCGTGCCGACGTAGACGGTCGGCACGTAGAGGGTGAACGTGCTCCCCATGCCCGGTGCGCTGGTGAGACGGATCTCGCCGCCGAGCAGGCGCGACAGCTCGCGGCTGATCGCGAGGCCGAGTCCCGTGCCGCCGTACTTGCGGCTCGTGCTGCCGTCGGCCTGCTGGAACGCCTCGAAGATGATCTGCTGCTTGTCGGCGGAGATGCCGATGCCCGTGTCGGAAACGGAGATGGCGATGACCTCCGATGCGCGGTTCAGGTCGTCGTTGTCGGGGTCCCAGCCGGCTTCCGCCGGTTCCATCGTCAGCGTCACGTTGCCTTCGTGGGTGAACTTGAACGCGTTCGACAGGAGGTTCTTCAGGACCTGCTGCAGGCGCTTGGCGTCCGCGAACATGGACTTCGGCAGCCGTGGGTCGAGGCGAATGAAGAAGTCGACGTTCTTCGCCTCCGCGACGTGGCGGAACGTGCGCTCCACGTAGCGGCGAAGGTCCTCGAGGTGCAGGTCGGTCGGATCGATGATCACCGTCCCCGACTCGATCTTGGACAGGTCGAGGATGTCGTTGATGAGCGTCAGCAAGTCGTTGCCCGACGCGTGGATGGTCTTCGCGAACTCGACCTGCTTGGGCGTCAAGTTTCCGCCCTGGTTCTTGCAGAGCTGGTCCGACAGGATCAGCAGCGAGTTGAGCGGCGTGCGCAGCTCGTGCGACATGTTGGCCAGGAACTCCGACTTGTACTTCGACGTGAGCGCCAGCTGCTCCGCCTTCTCCTCGAGCGCCTTGCGCGCCTGCTCGACTTCCGCGTTCTTGCGCTCGACCTCCTGGTTCTGGTGCGCGAGCAGGCCGGCCTTCTCCTCGAGCTCCTGGTTGGTCTGCTGCAATTCCTGCTGCCGGTTGGTGAGCTCGTTGGCGAGCGACTGCGACTGCTTCAGCAGGTCTTCCGTGCGCGTATTCGCCTCGATCGTGTTGATGACGATGCCGATGGACTCGGTGAGCTGATCGAGGAACGCCTCGTGCGTCGCGCTGAACCGCTCGAACGACGCGAGCTCGAGCACGCCCTTCACCTGGCCTTCGAAGATGATCGGCAGCACGAGGATGTTCTGCGGCGGGGCGCTGCCCAGGCCGGACGCGATCTGGATGTACTCGTGCGGCACGTTGGAGAGCAGGATCTTCTGCTTCTCGATCGCGCATTGACCGACGAGGCCCTCACCCAGGTCGAGCCGCGAGCCGAGCGCGCCGACGCCGCGCGAGCCGTAGCTCGCGAGGAGCTGCAATCCCGGCCGGTCGCCCGAGCCGTCCAGCACGTAGAAGAGCGAGTGCTGCGCGGTCACCACCGGCGCGAGCTCCGACAGGATGAGCCGGCCGACCGTGTTGAGGTCCTTCTGGCCCTGCAACATCCGGCTGAACTTGGCGAGGTTGGTCTTGAGCCAGTCCTGCTCGGTGTTCTTGCGCGTCGTGTCGCGCAGGTTGCGGATCATCTCGTTGATGGTGTCCTTCAGCGCGGCCACTTCGCCCCGCGCCTCCACCGTGATGGACCGCGTGAGGTCGCCCTGCGTCACCGCCGTGGCCACTTCCGCGATCGCGCGCACCTGCGTGGTGAGGTTCGCCGCGAGCTGGTTGACGTTCTCGGTAAGGCCCTTCCACGTGCCGGCCGCGCCCGGCACCTTGGCCTGGCCGCCGAGCTGGCCCTCGACGCCGACCTCGCGCGCGACCGTCGTCACCTGATCGGCGAACGTCGCGAGCGTGTCGATCATGCCGTTGATCGTGTCGGCGAGCGCTGCGATCTCGCCTTTGGCCTCCACGGTCAGCTTCTGGTGCAGGTCGCCGTTCGCCACGGCCGTCACGACCTTCGCGATGCCGCGCACCTGGCTCGTGAGGTTGCCGGCCATGAAGTTCACCGAGTCGGTGAGGTCCTTCCACGCGCCGGCCACGCCTTTCACGTCGGCCGGCCCGCCGAGAATGCCTTCGGTGCCGACCTCGCGCGCGACGCGCGTCACTTCGGAGGCGAACGACGAAAGCTGGTCCACCATCGTGTTGATGGTGTTCTTGAGCTCCAGAATCTCGCCTTTCACGTCGACGGTGATCTTCTTCGACAGGTCGCCCGACGCCACCGCCTTGGTCACGTCGGCGATGTTGCGCACCTGGCCGGTGAGGTTCGATGCCATCGAGTTCACCGACTCGGTGAGGTCCTTCCACGTGCCGGCCACGCCCTGCACGTCGGCCTGGCCGCCGAGGCGACCGTCGGTGCCGACCTCGCGCGCCACGCGCGTCACTTCCGAAGCGAACGAGCGGAGCTGGTCCACCATCGTGTTGATGGTGTTCTTCAGCTCGAGGATCTCGCCCTTCACGTCGACGGTGATCTTCTTCGACAGGTCGCCGCGCGCCACGGCCTTGGTCACGTCGGCGATGTTGCGCACTTGGCCGGTGAGGTTCGACGCCATGAAGTTCACGGAGTCGGTCAGGTCCTTCCACGTGCCCGCGACACCCTGCACGTCGGCTTGCCCGCCGAGCCGTCCTTCGGTGCCGACCTCGCGCGCCACGCGCGTCACTTCCGAGGCGAACGACCGCAGCTGGTCGACCATCGTGTTGATGGTGTTCTTGAGCTCGAGGATCTCGCCCTTCACGTCGACGGTGATCTTCTTGGACAGGTCGCCGTTCGCGACCGCGGTGGTCACGTCGGCGATGTTGCGCACCTGGCCGGTGAGGTTCGATGCCATCGAGTTCACCGACTCGGTGAGGTCCTTCCACGTGCCGGCGACACCCTGCACGTCGGCCTGGCCGCCGAGGCGTCCGTCGGTTCCGACCTCGCGCGCAACCCGCGTCACTTCGGAAGCGAACGAGCGCAGCTGATCCACCATCGTGTTGATGGTGTTCTTGAGCTCGAGGATCTCGCCCTTGACGTCGACCGTGATCTTCTTCGAGAGGTCGCCGTTGGCCACCGCGGTCGTCACATCCGCGATGTTGCGCACCTGCGCGGTGAGGTTCGACGCCATGAAGTTCACGGAGTCGGTCAGGTCCTTCCACGTGCCGGCCACACCCTGCACGTCGGCCTGGCCGCCGAGTCGGCCGTCGGTGCCGACCTCGCGCGCCACGCGCGTCACTTCGGAGGCGAACGACGACAGCTGGTCGACCATCGTGTTGATGGTGTTCTTGAGCTCGAGGATCTCGCCCTTCGTGTCGACGGTGATCTTCTTCGACAGGTCGCCGCGCGCCACGGCCTTGGTCACGTCGGCGATGTTGCGCACCTGGCTCGTGAGGTTGGAGGCCATCGAGTTGACCGACTCGGTGAGGTCCTTCCACGTTCCTGCGACACCCTGCACGTCGGCCTGGCCGCCGAGACGGCCCTCGGTGCCCACCTCGCGCGCGACGCGGGTCACTTCCGATGCGAACGAGCGGAGCTGGTCCACCATGGTGTTGATGGTCGCTTTCAGCTCGAGGATCTCGCCCTTCACGTCGACGGTGATCTTCTTCGACAGGTCGCCGCCCGCCACCGCCTTGGTCACGTCCGCGATGTTGCGCACCTGGCCGGTGAGGTTGGACGCCATCGAGTTCACGGAGTCGGTCAGGTCCTTCCACGTGCCGGCCACGCCGCGCACGTCGGCCTGGCCGCCGAGGATGCCTTCGGTGCCGACCTCGCGCGCCACGCGCGTCACCTCGGAGGCGAACGACGACAGCTGGTCGACCATCGTGTTGATGGTGTTCTTGAGCTCGAGAATCTCGCCCTTCACGTCGACGGTGATCTTCTTCGACAGGTCCCCCGATGCGACCGCCTTGGTCACGTCGGCGATGTTGCGCACCTGGCCGGTGAGGTTCGACGCCATGGAGTTGACGGAATCGGTCAGGTCCTTCCACGTCCCCGAAACGCCTTCCACGCGCGCCTGGCCGCCGAGCTTGCCTTCGGTGCCCACCTCGCGCGCCACGCGCGTCACTTCCGATGCGAACGACCGCAACTGGTCCACCATTGTGTTGATGGTGTTCTTCAGCTCCAGGAACTCGCCCTTCACGTCGACCGCGATCTTCTTCGACAGGTCGCCGGTCGCCACCGCGGTGGTCACTTCCGCGATGTTGCGCACCTGCGCGGTGAGGTTGCCCGCCATGGAGTTCACCGAGTCGGTGAGGTCCTTCCACGTGCCCGCGACACCCTTCACCTTCGCCTGCCCGCCGAGCTTGCCTTCCGTGCCCACCTCGCGCGCGACGCGCGTCACCTCGGCCGCGAACGAGCCGAGCTGATCCACCATCTTGTTGACCGTCTTGGCGGTGCGCAGGAACTCGCCCTGCAGCGCGCGCCCTTCGACCTCGAGGGCCATCGTCTGCGAGAGATCGCCTTGCGCGACCGCGCCGATCACGCGCGCGGTTTCGCTCGTCGGGTGCACGAGATCGTCGATCAGCAGGTTCACCGCGTCGATGGAATCGCGCCAGAAACCCGTCACGTCGCCGAGCGTGCCGCGCCGCCCGAGCTTGCCTTCCTTGCCGACCACGCGCGACAGGCGCTCGAGCTCCTTCGCCATGCGCTCGTTGCGCTCCACGACGTCGTTGAACGCCTCGGCCACGCGGCCCAGCGATCCCGGCCACTCCGCCGGCAGGCGAACGCCTGCGTCGCCTCGCTTCAAGGCGTTGAGCGCGCTCAGAATGACGGTGATCTCGTTGTTGGATGCGCGTGCGCGATCGTCCAATGGCATGGCTTTGTCTCCGGGCGCCGGGGGTTTGCGCGCAAGAGGCGCGCGCGACCCGGCGGATGCCCGAAAATGTACCGTTACACCCGGGCCGATACAACGCGCGCGCGCGTGTCGTACCGCCGGTGTTGCAACCGTACGTCGAAAGTTTTGTAAGATTTACAAGTTCCGGCCGCGCACCCTGTAACAGTTGCGCAATGCAGCGGCGAGCGAGGGATTTGCACGACTGTTCCAGTTCCCATCGGGTGCTGCTCGCCGGTGGGGCTGTTGCGCCGGCGCGCGTCCGAAACGCCGTGTAACCTCGCTTCGTCATTTCTTGTCAGGACATCGCGATGAGCATCCAACGCAGTCGGGTCGTCGGCATCGCCGGGCCCGGTGACGACGACGATGACGAGGTCCCGATCGGCGATCCCGATGACGACGACTTCGACGACGACGATGAAGAGGACGACGAGGACGACGAGGACGACACGCTTTGGGCATCGGCGCCGCAGCCACGCCGCCCGGCGTGCGGACGTGCTTGTGCGCGAGGTCGAACGGCCCGGATCGCCGATGTCCTATGATCCTCGCTGACGCCGGCCGCGCCGGCAGCCCGGAGGAGCCATGGATCTGCCGCGCAACGCCTTCAAGCACGCGCTCGCCGCGGGCCGCCAGCAGATCGGCTTGTGGTGCTCGCTGTCGCACCACTACAGCCTGGAGGTCGTCGCGGGGTCGGGTTTCGACTGGCTGCTGATCGACACCGAGCATTCGCCCAACGATCTCGAGTCGCTGGTGCCGCAGCTGCAGGCCGTCGCGCCGTATGCGACCACGCCGGTCGTGCGCGTGCCCTGGAACGACATGGTCAACATCAAGCGGGTGCTGGACATCGGCGCGCAGAGCCTGCTGCTGCCCTATGTGCAGAACGTCGAGGAGGCGCGTGCGGCGGTGGCCGCCACGCGCTACCCGCCCAAGGGCGTGCGCGGCGTTGCCGGCACCACGCGCGCCACGCGCTTCGGGCGGGTCAAGGACTATGTGCGCCGCGTCGAGGAGGAGCTGTGCCTCCTGGTGCAGGTCGAGACGCGCGAAGCGCTCGAGCACATCGACGCGATTGCTGCGCTCGACGGCATCGATGGCATCTTCATCGGGCCGGCCGACCTTCACGCGTCGATGGGGCATACGGGCGAGACCGCCAACCCCGCGGTGGTGCCGCAGATCGAAGACGCCTTGCGTCGCATCCGGCGCACCGGCAAGGCGCCGGGAATCCTCACCGCCGACGAGGCGCTCGCGCGGCGCTACATCGAGGCCGGCGCCCTGTTCACCGCGGTCGGCGTCGACACCTTCATCCTCGCCCGCGAGACCGAGAAGCTCGCGGCCCGCTTCCGGACGAACGCCTGATGCCCAAGCGCCACCCGGTCGAAGACCCGACGCCGACCACGCCGCACCCCGTGGCACCGGTCGACGAGCCGAAGCATCCGGAGCCGCCGGTGGAGGAGCCGGAGGACGAGGAAGAGCC
>DATJIS010000070.1:0-57474 GCA_035493035.1 Casimicrobiaceae bacterium
ACCGCCGCCTGCCCGACCCACGTGCCGTAGCCGCAATCGCTTCCCGCGATGACGTTCTCGCGTCCGACGAGATCGGCGTAGCGGCCGATGCGCTGCGCGACGAGCTCCGGATGCTCGATAAAGTTGGACTTGGACTCGATGACGCCCGGGACGAGCAGCTTGCCCTCGGGCAGCTTGACGTTCTCGAACACGGCCCATTCGTGGGCGTGGCGCGGATTGGCGGCTTCGAGCACGATCGCGCTCGGCCGCGCCCTGAACACGATGTCGATCACGTCGGCGAGCGGCACGTCGCAGTGATGCGGCCCCTCGTAGTTGCCCCAGCAGAGGTGAAGCCGCAGCTGCTCGGGCGGGATGTTGGCGAGCGCGTGGTTCAGCGCCTCGACGTGCAACTCGGCCTTCCGGCGCCATTCGGGGAGCGGCAGGTCGGCGTGCTGGATGTGCCGCCCCATGCCGAGGTCGGGGCAATCCACCTGCAACGTGATGCCCGCGCGCGCGATCGTCTCGTACTCGTGCCGCATGGCGTCCGCGATGGCCGCGAGGTAGGCCTCCTCGCTCGGGTAGTACTCGTTGCGAAAGAAGAGCGAGATGACGCCCGGCGACGCGGCCGTCAGGAACATTCCCTCCACGTCCGCTTCGCCGACGGCGGCGCGCAGATGCGCGACGTCGTTCTGCACGGCCTTCGGGTCGCGCACCGCGATCGGCCCGTTGCACGCAGGCGTCTTGCGACGCGAGCGCCCGGGGTCGCCGAAGACGCGCCGCTCGAGGCGCGGAAAATCCGCGAGGTCCTGGTAGACGAACGTGTTGCCTTCGCCGCCGAAGCCGGAGAGACGGTCCTTGATGTAGGTCGCGTAGCTCGGCTTGCTCATCTCGCCGTCGTCGACGATGTCGACGCACGCGTCGATCTGCTTGTCGACCACTTCCTTGACCGCCTGGGCCACGCGGCGCTCGAGCGCCGCGGGGTCGACCGGCACGCCCTCCTCCTTCGCGAACATCGTGCGGATCAGGTCGTCCGGCCGTGGCAGGCTGCCTGTATGCGTCGTGAGGAAGCGTTCGGTGCTGCGTTTCATCGGCGCTCCTGCGTCGTGAGCGAGGGGTGGTTCACGCGTCGGGCAATCTTACAGCGCGTGCGAATCTCCACCGCAAGTACCTGATACGCAACGCGGCGCACGATATTTGCTAAAGGCAGCACCGCTCTTGGCTTTGCGGCGTTCAAGCCTAACAAAAAGGGGAGGAATAATGGCAGTACCAGGGGGATCCCGCGTTCCGATCGCGGGCAGCGCCGTCGCGGTGGCAGTCTGCGCGGCGTTCACGACCACGTCAGCCGGCGCAACCGAGGTGATACTGCCGATCGACGTGCTCCTCACCAACGGCTACAACCTCGATTTCAACGGCGACTCGACGGCGGAATTCCAGTTCACCCGATTCCTCGGTACCCCGCCGAGCTTCGAGAACTCGATCGCTCCGCTCCAGTCGAGCGGCGGCATCATCGCCACCAGCGAGTCGACGCCGAAGTCGGGGACGTACGCCACGCTGCTCGGCAGCGGCGAGGTCATCGACGGCTCGCGCTCGTACATGACCAACACCTCGGCATTTCTGTCGGGCTTCACGACCGATGTGCCCGGCGGAGCCCCGTTCGGCCATTTCTTCGACCAGTCCGGCTTTGTCGGTCTCACGTTCCAGCTGTCGGGTGCGACGCACTACGGCTGGGTCGAGATCCACGACAACGACGGCAACCTGACGCTCGTCCGCGCGGGCTACGAGACCGATCCGCGCGGAGCGATCACGACGCCGAGCCTCGTTCCCGAGCCCGGCTCGCTCGCACTGCTCGCCGCCGGCGCGGCCGGCGTGCTGGCGCTGCGCCGGCGCAAGAAGGCAGCGTAATCACAGCAGCGCTTCGAGCGCTGCCGAGTGTTCGACGGCGGTGCGCGTCAGGCGCGCGCCGACCCGTCGCGCCAGGTTGACGGTGTCGCGCACGCCGTCCTCGCACCGAAAGCCGAAGCGGTGTCCGCCCGCCGCAAGGCCGCGGCGCGCGGCTTCGTGCAACAGCACGACCACGGCCCATCCGCACTGAAGCGCGGGCGCGACGACGCTCACCTCGACGTGCGGCACGCCGTCGACGAATCGCTGGAGGATCGCGGCGGCCACCGCGCCTTCGTGCATCAGCACGAACGACAGGTCCGCATCGAAGCCGCCGCGTGCGCCGATGCTCGCAACCATCGCGTCGTAGCGGGCGCCGAAGGCATTGCTCACCAGCCGCGCGACCTCGTGTGCGGGCGCCTCGCGCAGCGCAACGACCGCTGCGTCCGGCGGTATCGCGCCGTAACCCTGCAAGCGCTCGTGGATGGGTTGCACGATCGCCTGGCAGGCCGCGAGGTCGGCTTGGTAATGCAGCGTGCGACGCTGCGGCGTGAAACCTGCCGCGCGCGCGAACGCATCGCCGTCGCCGCCCTCGTCGACGGCGTCCCAGGCATGGAAGCGATCGGTGTCATCGCGGGACAGCAGGGCAGCGGCGCGCACGAGCGCGCGCCCCACGCCCTGCCGGCGCGCGCGCTCGACGACGTGCACGTGAATCGGAAAGCCCGCGGGTGTGCCCCACGGGCGCCACGCGAGCGCCGCGACGCCGATCGGCTGAACGTCGTCCGCGGCGCGCGCGAGGAGCACGCGATCGGGCGCGATGGCCGCCTTGAACACCTCGGGCACCATGCGTCGGGCCACGGCGACTTCCGCGCCGCGCGCCGGTCGGATGTCGAGCGCGCTCGTGATAGCGTTCGGCGCCATGAACCGATTCTATAGCGCGCCCGCATGAAGCCACGCGTGCTGCTCGTCGGCCTGGAGGGCGCTCAGCGGGCGCTCATCACGCGGCTCATGGATGAAGGCGCGCTGCCGCATCTGCAGCGCATCGTGGAATCGGGCTGCGTCGGCGCGCTGACGGTACGCCCGCCGCACGTACGCGCCATGTTGTGGACGACATTGGCGACAGGACGCGACGCGCCGCTGCACGGCGTGTGCGGCGACGTCGAGGTCCGCGACGACGGTGGCGGCGTGCGCCCCGCGGGATACGCTTCGTGGCGGGCGCCCGCGATGTGGGAACTCGCGCGCGAGGCGGGCAAGCGCAGCGTCGTGGTCGGCTGGCCTGCGACCGCGCCCGCTACGTCCTGGGACGGCGTCACGATCGTCGATGAGACGTTTCGCGAGCCGCTCGGCGCGGACTTCGATGCGTGGGCGCTCTTGCCCGATTGCGTGAGTCCCGTCTCGGCGCGCGAAACGCTGCGCGCGCTGCGCGTCCATCCCGCCGACATCACCGGAGACCAGCTCCAGGCATTCGTGCCCGAGGCCGCACGCATCGATCAGGAAAGCGATCGGCGGCTCGTGCGCATCGCGCTTGCGCTGGCGCGTGCGGCCACGATCCATGCCGTTGCGACGCAGTTCGCCGCCGACGCCGAGTGGGACCTGTGCTGCGTCGTGTATCCGCTGCTCGCCGACGTCTCGCGCGATTTCATGCAGTACCGCGCGGGGGAAGTCTCCGCCGCCACCGCCGCCGACAGGGCGCTGTATGGCGGCGCCGTGGACGCGGCGCATCGGCTGCAGGATGCCATGCTCGGAAGGCTGCTCGACTGCGCGGGACGCGACGCGACCGTGATCGTCGTGTCCGCCGAGGGCTTCCTTGCCGCGAGCGGCGCATGCGTCGCGCAAGACGCGCTCGTTCACGGCGCTTCGCTGCTCGATGTGGCACCGACCGTGTTGAACCTGCTGGGAGCGCGCGCGGATGCGCTCGACGGCCGCCCGATCGAAGCGATCGCTGCGCCGCTGCCGCGCGGCGCGGCAGTCGAAGTGTCCGCCGCGCTGCCGGCGGTGTGGGATCATCTCGTCGAGCCGGACGATACGCTCACCGCCGCGCAACGCGTCGCCATCGAGCATGCGTCGCTCGCGTGGATCGCCAACGCGGCCGAGGCGCATCTGTCGGCCGGCCGCTTCGCCGAGGCCGCGTCCTGCTTCGCGGACGTGGTCAAGCGCACGTCGAACGACTGGCGGGCGCGCGCACGGCTCGCGCAGTGCGAGCTGCATCTCGGCCGCTACGACGCGTGCTTCGACATCGCATCGCCGTTGACAGCGCAGCGCCCCGACGATCCCTGGGGCCACCTGCTGTGCGCGGCGGCGCGCGTGCTTGCGGGCGATGCGGCCGCGGCGCAGCCGCATCTCGAACGGGCAGGCGCGCATGTCGACGGCGCTCCGAGCGCCGCGCTGCGGCTCGGGATGCTGCACCTCGCGAGCAACGATCCCGCCACGGGCGAGCGCCTGTTCCGTCAGGCGCTGCAGTCGCTGCCGGACTCGGTGCTCGCCTACGACGGCCTCGGCTGCGCGCTCCACGCCCAGGCGCGATACGAGGAAGCCATCGCGGCGTTCCGCGCCGGCCTCGGGCACACGTACCATTGTCCGATCGCTCACGCGCACCTTGCGTCGTCGCTGGCGGCGCTGCAGCGCTGGGACGAGGCGGTGCACGCGGCCCGCGTCGCGCTCGAGCAGGATCCCGCGACGCCGGGCGCGCAACAGGTGATCGAGCGCGCCCCGGTGCGCGCGTGAACGCGACACGCCCGCAGGAGACATCGCCATGAACAAGCCCATCATCAATCTCGACGAGCTCCAGTACGACCCCTGGGACGCGCGATTTCCACCCGACGATCGCCCGAGCGAGCGCTACGGCGCGCGACGAGCGGCGGTGGGGCAGCGCATCGGCGCGCGCAAGCTCGGCTACAACGTCACGATCCTGCTGCCGGGCAAGCGCGCGTTCCCACGGCACAATCATCGCGTCAACGAGGAGCTGTTCGTGATCCTCGAAGGCGTCGGCGAGCTCGTCGTGGGCGACGCGCGCTGGCCAGTGCGCAAGGGCGACATCATCGCGTGCCCTCCCGGCGGTCCGGACACCGCGCACCAGCTGGTCAACACGTCGCCCGAGCAGGAGCTCGAGGTCCTGTCGGTGTCGACGCTCGAGACGCCTGACATCGTCCAGTATCCGGACAGCGGCAAGCTGGGCTATTACGGTCGCTTCGCCGGCAGCGACGGCAAGCCGGAGCTGATCGTCGGGTTGTGCCGTCCGGACGACGGCGTACGGTACTGGGACGGCGAAGCGTAGCGATGCGCGTCGATCAGCGCGTCGGCACGCTGCCGCGCGACTGCGTCGCGCGCAGGAAGTCGAAGTCGACACCGAGATCGGCCTGCGTGACGCTGCGCGCGAAGAGCTGCGCGTAGCCGCGCGCCGGCATTGGCGCGTGCGCCGGTTGTCGCTCGGCGCGACGCGCCAGCTCGACGTCGTCGACCCGCAGGGCAAGCTCGCGCGACTGCACGCTCAGCCGGATGCGATCGCCGCTTTGCACGAGCGCCAGCGGTCCGCCGGCCGCGGCTTCCGGCGTGACGTGCAGCACGAGGGTGCCTGCCGCCGTGCCGCTCATGCGCCCGTCGGAGATGCGCACCATGTCCTTCACGCCCGCGCGCGCGAGCTTGCGCGGAATGGGCAGGTAACCGGCTTCCGGCATGCCCGGGGCGCCGATGGGCCCGATGTTCTTGAGCACGAGCACGTCGTCCGGATGGACGTCGAGCGCGTCGTCGTCGATGCGCCGCGCGAGGTCCGCGGCATCCTCGAACACGACCGCGCGGCCTTCGTGCTCCATCAATCGCGGCGACGCGGCGGATCGCTTGATCACCGCACCGCCCGGCGCGAGATTGCCGCGCAGGATCGCGAGTGCACCGCGCGGATAGAGCGGAGCGTCGAGCGATCTCACCACCGATTGAGCGAACGCGGGCGGCGCGGCGTCGAGCGCTTCGCGCAGCGTGCGTCCGGTGATCGTCGGCGCGTCGAGGTCGAGCAGCGGCGCGAGCGCGCGCAGGATGGTTGCAAGACCGCCCGCGCGATGCAGGTCTTCCATGTAATGCTCGCCGGAAGGCTTGAGATCGACCAGCACGGGCGTCGTCTCGCTCATTTGGTGCAGGCGGTCGAGGTCGAGCGCGTAGCCGCAGCGGCCGGCGATCGCCGCAAGATGGATCAGCCCGTTGGTCGAGCCGCCGACGGCGAGCAGCACGCGCAGCGCGTTGTCGAACGCGGCCGGCGTGAGCACCTGGTCCGGCGTGCGCCGCTGCGTCGCGATCTCGACCGCGAGCGCACCGGTGCGCTCGGCGATCCGCATGCGATCGGCGGTCACCGCGGGCGGCGTCGCGCCGCCGGGGACCATCATGCCGAGCGCTTCGACCGTCAACGCCATCGTGCTCGCGGTGCCCATCACTGCGCACGTGCCGATGCTCGGCACGAGCTCGGAATTCACCTCGTCGATCTCGGCCTGGTCGATCTCGCCCGCGCGAAATCGTGCCCAGTACCGCCGGCAATCGGTGCACGCGCCCACCGGCTCGCCGCGATGCGCGCCGGTGATCATCGACCCGGTCACGAGCTGCACGGCGGGAACGTTGGCCGAGATCGCGCCCATCAGCTGCGCCGGCACGGTCTTGTCGCATCCGCCGACCAGCACGACGGCGTCCATCGGCTGCGCGCGGATCATCTCCTCGGTGTCGATCGACATGAGGTTGCGCAGGTACATGCTGGTCGGGTAGGCAAAGCTCTCGTGCAGCGAGATCGTGGGAAACGCGATGGGCAGCCCGCCTGCGAGCATGACGCCGCGGCGCACGGCTTCGATCAGTTGCGGCGCGTTGCCGTGGCACGGGTTGTAGCCGCTCGCCGTGTTCGCGATACCGACGATCGGCCGCGACAGGGCGTCGTCGCCGTACCCGGCCCCCTTGATGAAGGCCTTGCGCAGGAACAGCGAGAACTGCGTGTCGCCGTAGCTCGTGAGACCGCGCTCGAGGCCGCTGGCCGCTTTCGATGCGTCGTCGTTCATGGTCCCGGCATGATACCGAGCGACACTCGTTGTGCGGCGCAGCGTGCGGAATGCGGACGCTCGCCCGTTGTAGCGGCTCCGGCATTGCACTACAGTGGCGCGCACCATGGTTCATCCGGAGTCGACGCGCATGACCGTTGCACGCAACATCCTCATCCTGGGCGCCTCGTACGGGTCGCTCCTCGCGATCAAGCTGGTGGGCGCCGGGCACCACGTGCGCTTCGCATGCCTGCCCGACGAAGCCGCCCTGTTCAACGCCGAAGGCGCCCGCGTGCGCATGCCGGTCAGGGGACGCGCGGGACTCTTCGAGATCGATTCGCGCCGCCTTCCCGGCAAGCTGTCGGCCGGCACGCCGGCGGATATCGACCCGGGACCGTTCGACCTCACCGCGCTGGCCATGCAGGAGCCGCAATACCGCTCGTCCGGCGTCCGCGAGCTGCTCGCACGCATCGCGAGGTCGCGCGTGCCCTGCATGTCGATCATGAACATGCCGCCGCTGCCATACCTTGCGCGCATTCCGGGCGTGCAGGCCGATGCGTGCCGCGCCTGCTACACCGATCCGACCGTCTGGGACGGCTTCGACCCCGCGCTGATGACGCTGTGCAGCCCCGACCCGCAGGCGTTCCGCCCGCCGGGTGAAAAATCCAACGTGCTGCAGGTGCGCCTCGCGACCAACTTCAAGGCGGCGCGCTTCGAATCCCCGCAGCACACCGCGCTCCTGCGCGAGCTCGCCGCCGACGTCGACGCGGCACGCTTTCCCGACGGCGAAGCGGCCGTCGAGGTGCCGGTGAAGCTCAAGGTGCACGATTCGGTGTTCGTGCCGCTCGCGAAATGGAGCATGCTCATCGCAGGCAACTATCGCTGCGTGCAGGAAAGCGGCATGCGCTCGATCCGCGAGGCGATACACGGCGACCTGGCGGCGGCGCGCGCGGTTTACGAATGGGTCGCGGAGGTTTGCAAGCGGCTCGGCGCGAGCGAGGCCGATCTCGTGCCTTTCGACAAGTACGCCAACGCCGCGCTGTCGCTCGAGAGCCCGTCGTCGGCGGCGCGTGCGCTGGCCGCCGGCGCCACGCACATCGAGCGCGTGGATCGACTCGTGCAGGCCATCGCCGCACAGCACGGCCTGAGGTCGGAGGCCGTGGATCGGATCGTCCAGCTCGTCGACGGTTGGCTGGAGGGCAATCGCCGCAAGGCGGCGTGAGCGCCGCCGGCGCTACACGCGGCTTCGCAGCGTCAGCGCCACCGTGCTGCGGTTGCCGTTGCGCTCGATCTCCAGGGTGACGACCGTGCCGTCCGCACCGAGGCGCAGCAGTCGGCGTGCCTCGTAGAGCGCGATCGACTCGGCACGACGGTCGTCCAGCGCAACGATCACGTCGCCCGCGGCGATACCCGCCGCCGCGGCCGCACCGCCTGGCGCGACGTCGACGACGGCGAAGCCGCGATCGCCGAGATTGATCCACATCCCCGACTTGTCGAACGTGCCGACATCCGCCGGCGGCGGCTCGATGCGCTTCAGGTACATCGTCTGGTGCGCGTAGTCGAAGGTGACGACGAAGCGCTTGAGAAGCCCGCTGCCGACGTTCGCCTCGTAGTTCGGATCGCTGAACGATCCTGCGCGCATGTCCGACAGGCTCGTCACCGGGGCGTCGACCTCCACGGCCCCGATGGTCACGGCCTTGGCGCGAACGACGTAGGATCGGACCGGCCCGCCCACGCCCCAACCGGTGACCGCGACGAAGCCGCCGGGATAGGCATCGCGCAGCCGGGCGCGCGCGACGAACGGAGAAGTCAGGTCGATCTCGCTGCGCGAGCCGGTGTCGATGTCGAACCAGCCGGGGCGGCCGTCGAACGTGCCGCGCACCTGCGGCAGGTGGTCGTAGAAACGGAACGGCACGGGCACGCCTGCATCACGCGGATCGAAGCGCGCGGGATCGATGATCGTCATCGTGAGCGCACCGTAATCGATGCGCACGGCGAAGCGACGGAAGAGCTCGAAGCCGACCATGCCGCCGACGTCGAGTCCTTCGGTCTCCTTGTCGGCGAAGTCGAGCGCGAATGCGGTCTGGTCGCGCATGCGCACCGCGCCGATGGCGATCTCGCGGACCTTCACGAAGCCGTTCACGGTCGTCTTCTCTCCGGCGCCCGCGGACGTCGATGCACCTTCCGCGGTCAGGCCCAGTGCCGCCACCGTCGACGGCGTGAGGATCGTGTGGCCCCCCGTGTCGACCAGGACGTCGAACGGGCCCTGACCGTTCACCCTGGCTTCGACGTAGATGTGATTGTTGATGAGCCGGATCGGCACCGTCGTGCTCGGCGCGTCGCCCTGCAGCGCGGCGCCGGTCGGCGGCTCGGTGGGGCACGCGTACGCCGCGAGCGGCCGGGCAGGCAACAGCGCGACGCGCGTGAGGCGACGCGTCTCGATGCCCGAAGGCCCGGTGCCGCTGTCCGTGACGACCGTATGCGCGACCGTCATGCCGTGCTCGCGCGCGAAGTCGCGATACTGCGTGGTGATCGTCAGGAACATGCTCGGCTCGCGCACGCGCGCGAGGAGATGCGTCGCGGCATCGAACCACGCGTCGAACGGCTTGCCGCCGCGAGGCGTCACGGTGAGACGATCGGCGACGACGCCGTCGATCGATTCCCGGCCGCGGTAGACGATCTTCGCGCCACCGCGGTCGGTCCGCCACCAGCGGTTCGCATTGCGGTACGCCTCGTTGATCGCAAGCGCCGGGCGATCGCCGCCATCCTGCGGCGTGTATGCGCCGCTGATGTCCTGCATCCACGCGTGCTGGCCATCGAAGCCGGAGGCGCTGCGCGACGGCCCGGCCTCGTCACGGTCGATGTACGCGCCGGTGACGCGATCGACCAGCACCCGGGTGGTGCCGGTGAGCCCCTGTCCCGAATAGTCGTAGTGAAGCTCGAGCGTTCCCGCCTTGCCGTCGTCGCCGATGGCGCGGCGATGCGCCGCAAGGATTTCGTCGACGCCGTGCGACCGCGCATCGACTGCAACAGCCGGCACGCCGTGCGCCGCCGTGATGGCGGCAAGGGCAATGAAGTGCGGGAAACGCATGAGCATCCATCCCGTGCGATGTTCGCGCAGGATCGCGCGATCGCGGCCCGCCGTCTTGAACGAACTTCACGTCGCGCTACACTGTGCGAGGATGAGCCGGACGCTGCACGCACCCAACGACGTCCTGCCGCGACATCAGCACGCCGCGGGCTTCGCCGCGCTCGTGCTGCGCGGGCGCTACGCGGAGGCAGGCGACACCGGATTCCACCGCGTGGCGCCCGGCGACGTGCTCGTTCACGGCGGCTATGAAAGCCACATCGATCGTTTCGGCGCGCGCGGTGCCGAAGTGCTCGTGGTGCCGCTGTCCGACGCGTGGCGCGGTCCGCTCCTGGGTCGTGTCGAGGACGCCGACGCAATCGTGCGCGCGGCGGAGCGCAACGCCTCGCTGGCCGCGCGGCTGCTCGCGCGCAACGCCCGGACGCGCGTCGATGCGCCCGACGATTGGCCCGACCTGCTCGCCCGCACGCTGCGGCGCGATCCCGCCACCCGCCTGGATGCGTGGGCCGACGCGATGGGCCTGCATCCAGGCACCGTCAGCCGCGGCTTCCGGCAGGTCTTCGGCGTCTCGCCCGCATCGTTCCGGTTGGTCGCGCGCGCGCTGCGCGCGGTTCGCGCGCTTCGCCTGACGCGCACACCGATCGGCGCAATCGCTCACGATTGCGGCTTCGCCGATCAGGCGCACATGACGCGCGCGGTCCGCCGGCTCACCCGATCGTCGCCTGCGCGGTTGCGCGCCGCGACATCCATTTCGCACGAGGAGGAGGAATGATGAAACGATGGCTCGTCGCGGCTCTGCTCGCAGGCACCACGGCGGCGGTCGCCCAGGACCGCGTGCCGGTCATTCGCTTCGACTCCATCGCCGATCCGCTCAAGCTGCCGAGCGACATCTATTTCGGCGAGGTCACCGGCGTGGCGGTCAATTCCAAGGGACACGTGTTCGTGCTGTCGCGCGGCAACACGACCGGGCCGGCGTACGCGGCCGCGGCGGCGCAGCTGCTGGAATTCGATGGCAATGGCAAGTTCCTGAGGGAGATCGGGCACAACCTCTATGCGTGGTCGTTCGGCCATTCCGTGCGCGTCGATCGCGACGACAACATCTGGGTGACCGACAAAGGCTCGGACATGGTCATCAAGTTCAACCCGCAAGGGCGCGTGACCATGGTGTTCGGCCGCAAGCAGGAGGCCTCCGACGAGGACACCGGGCCGCTCAAGCACCCCAAGCCGCCGCTGCCGCCCGAAGTCGGCCGTTTTCGCCAGGTCACCGACGTCACGTGGGACCCGGCCGGCAACATCTACATCAGCGACGGCTACATCAATTCCCGCGTCGCCAAGGCGGACAAGAACGGGCGGTGGCTGAAGTCGTGGGGTGAGCCCGGCAACAAGCCGGGTCAATTCAATACGCCGCACAATATCGCCGCGGATGCGCAAGGCAACATCTACGTCGCGGACCGCGGCAACCGTCGCATCCAGGTATTCGACGGCGAAGGCAACTTTCAACGCGAGATCCGCATCGACGTGCCGGTCGAGGCCGACGCCCAACCGGCGATCGGCTCGATCCCCGATGTAGCCAAGCTCGAGGCGGCGGGCTCACCGCTCACGATGGCGCCCGGTGCGCCGTGGACGGTGTGCATCACGCCCGGCCCGCACCAGGTGCTCTACACGTCCGACGCGTATCCCGGGCGCATCTACAAGCTGAGCCTCGACGGCAAGGTGCTCGGCGTGCTCGGTGAATCCGGCAAGCAGCTCAAGCAGTTCGGATGGATACACGAGATCGCGTGTCCGTCCGAGAACGTGCTGTACGTGGGCGAGCTCCTCAACTGGCGCGTGCAGAAGCTGGTGCTGCACCCTTGATACCGCGCGTCCGGGTCACCGCGTTGCCCGCGGGATACCCCTAGCACGTCGCATACGACCACGCGGGGACGCGCATGAAGCGGCCCTCATTCGGCGCGAATGCCCGTGTCCCTGATGACGCCGCTCCAGCGCTCCACTTCCTGCCGCAGCAGCGCGTCGAAGCGCGCCGCTGATTCGATCTCCGGCTCCAGGCCGAGCGCCAGCAGCTGACGTTCGAACGCCGGCGTCGCCGCGATGCTCGCGACGGCGCGTGCGAGCGTTTCGATGACATCCGGCGGCGTTGCGGCCGGGGCGAAGACGCCGTACCAGACGGATGCGTCGATGCCGCGCAGCCCCGTGGCTTGCGCGATGGTGGGCACGTCGGGCAACAACTTCGATCGCGCCGAACCGGTCGTCGCCAGCGCGCGCAAGCGTCCCGCCCGCAACTGAGGCAATGCCGCGGCCATCGGGGCGAACGTCATCTGCACCTCGCCCGCCATCACGGCGCTAATCGCCGGGGCCGTGCCCTTGAACGGGATGTGAACGATCTGCACGCCGGTGCGCAGCTTGAAGAGCTCGCCGTACAGATGAGGCGTGGTCCCGGGTCCTGAAGACGCGTAGTTGAGCACGCCGGGACGTGCGCGCGCGAGCGCGATGAGCTCGCGCACGTTGTCCGCCGCGACGGCGGGATTGACGACCAGAACCATCGGCGCGGTCGAAAGCGTCGACACGGGTGCAAGGTCGCGCAGGAATTGTGCGTCCTGCCGCTTGCCGAATGCCATGTCGATGGTGACGGCCGCGGGGGCGATGAGCAAGGTGTGACCGTCCGGCGCCGCGCGTGCGACGTAATCGTTCGCGATGCGCGAGCCGGCGCCCGGGCGATTCTCGACGATCACGCTTTGCCCGAAATGCCGGCCGAGCTCCGCGGCAAGCAAACGCGCGTTGGCGTCGATGCCTCCGCCCGGCGCGAACCCGACCACCAGCGTGATGGCTCGCGACGGGAATCTCACGGCGTCGGCGAAAACCACGGGCGCGCTGAGGGCGCACAAGGCCGCGGCCAGCGCGATGCGTATCCATTCGACCGCCCGCATCCCCGACGCGCCGTGCATCATCATCGTCTCCCCGTGGCGCGGCAAGGATAAGCGATGTCCGGGCGAACGGCGAGCCGTCGTGTCGTCATGCCGACGGCGTGAGCAGTACCGCGGCAAGCGCGAGCAGCAGCGCGGGTGGCATGACGACACACCCCACGCGCAGGAATGCCCAGCCACCGACGTGCACGCCTTCGCGGCGCAGCGCATTGAGCCACAGGATCGTGGCGAGCGACCCGGTGACCGAAAGGTTGGGACCGAGGTCGACGCCGATCAGCAGCGCGCTCTTGACGTGCACCGGCGTGTTCGCAACGCTCGCAGCCGTGCCGGCCACCAGCGCCGCCGGCAGGTTGTTCATCAGGTTGCAGACGATGCCTACCACGCAGCCGGCAAGCCAGACCGCCGCGAGTGCGGGCTGCTCGAGCAGTGCGTTCAGCGCACGTGCGAGCAACTGCAGCGCCCCGCTCTGCTCGAGCGCGGCGACGAGCACGAACAGCCCCGCGACGAGCGGCAGAACGCCCCACGAGACATGCCGCACGATGTGCCATGGGCCTTCCCGACGGCGCAGCAGCACCGCGGCAAGCGTTGCCGCGCCGGCGAGGAACGTCGGCACGCCGAGCGGTGCGCCGAGCGCCGAGGCGACCAGCAGCACGAATCCCGCGACGCCGATCCCGATCGCCGCAACGACCGCACCGCGAGGCAACTGCGGCAACGCGACCTCGGGCACGATCGGCTGCCGCAACGCGTCGCGCATCGCGAGCCGCAGGGCGACGTACGTCGCGCCCACGGCAACCGCCGAGGGAATCGCAAAGCGCGTGAGCCACTCGACGAGCGGCGGCAGGTCCCGGCCGAACACTACGAGGTTCGCGGGATTGGAAATGGGCAGCACGAAGCTCGCGGCGTTGGCGATGAACGCGCACGCGTACAGATACGGCAGCGGCTTGGCACCCGCGGCGCGAGCGGCCGCGTAGACCGCCGGCGTGAGCACGACCGCCGTCGCGTCGTTCGACAGGAACACGGTCGTGACCGTGCCGACGACGTAAACCAGCGTGAAGAGACGCTCGCCCGACCCTCGCGCGAAGCGCGCCGCGAGCGCGGCGAGCCAGTCGAAGAGTCCTTCGCTGCGCGCGATCTCGCCGAGCAGCATCATGCCGGCGAGAAACAGATACACGTCGCTGCCGCGCGTGATGGCGTCGACCGCATCGTGCGCGGGCAGCAACGAGAAAGCGACCAGCGTCGACGCGCCGAGGACCGCCCACACGGCCTCGGGCAGGCGCCACGGGCGCGCGATGACGCCCGCGACGGCGAGCGCCGCGATCGTCCACGTGGCGCCCTGTGAGACCGTCATGCGGCGGCAGTGTAGCGTCACGCTGCGCGCGGTGACGGATCGGGTAGGGATTTGCTCGTCAGCCGAAGAGCTTGTGCTGCGCGACGAGATCGCGGATCACTTCGACGAGGACCTTGAGGCCCGGCCCGAACTCGCTGATCTGGTAGCAGATCGCCACGTGGTGGCCCGGCAGCGGCGGACTGACCTTCAGCTGCCGCACCATGCGCCGGTCCACGCCGCTTTGCATGATGCGCACGGGCACGACGCCGATCGCGGCGCCTTCGGCGATCGTTTCCGCGGTTGCGTGGATGCTGTTGCAGGTGCTGATGCGGCGCGGCTTGACGCCGGCCTCGGTGAACCAGCGCATCACCGTGGCGTGCAGGCGCGCCGGTGGCGGCGGCACCAGCAGCTGATACTGCTCGAGGTCGGACGGCGCGAATGTCCCGCGCGGCAGCTTCATCGAGGTGCTCGCGAACCAGCCGAACACGTTCATGCCGAGCGGCTCGTGCGAAACGTGCGGTGCGACCGTCGGCTCGGACACGACCGCGATGTCGAGCGCCTGGTCGTTGAGGCGCGCACTGACCACGCCCGTGTCGCCCACGAAAACGTTCGTGCGGATCGCCGGATATCGCTGCTCCATGCGCTTCAGCAGATCCGGCAGGCAGATGAACGCGAACGTCTCGTTCACTCCGAGGCGCAGCGTGCCCTTCAGCGGGTCGCGCGTACGGAAGCGCTCGACGAGTTCACCTGCGGTGGTCAGCATGCGATCGGCGTAGTCGAGCAGCGCGTGGCCTTCCGCGGTGAGGCTCACGCGCGGGCCGCGCCGCACGAACAGCGGCGTCTGCAGCGCGGCCTCGAGCTCGCGAATGCGCTGCGACACCGAAGGCTGCGACAGCTTCAGCTCGTGCGCGGCCGCGTGAAAGCTGCCGAGTCGAACGATGCGCTCGAACGCGCGCAACTGGCCCAGGGTTACGTGCATTGATAGGTACAGCCTATTGAGGTCCCTCAAAAAAATCAGCTTTTTTTAATGTTACTGCACTGCTAACGTGCGCACCAGCAGCGCCTGACGCACCGGCGCTGTTTCGAAGCGGCGCGACAGCCGCATTGCGGAGGAGGTCTGCGATCCCGCAGACGCGAGCGTTGGCGACCACGACCACAGCTCTGCCGACCGAGCACGGCGGCGTCACGCCGCGTGCGATGCCGCATTGGCTCGAGGCGGTCGACGACGTCGTCATCGGGCTGATCAACGTCATGCTGGCCGCGGAGGTTCTGCTCGTGTTCGCGAGCACGATGATCCGCACGCTGTTCAATACGTCGTCGATGATGTGGGTCGACGAGGTGTCACCGCTGTTCCTCGTCACGCTCGCGTTCATGGGCGGCGCCGTAGCCTACGGGCACGGCCAGTTCATCGCCATCAAGGTCGTGCTGGAGCGCATGCCGGCCGGTGCCCAACGCTTTCTCGAGGCGGCGACGGAGTGGATCGCCATCGTCGTCTCGCTCCTGATCGGCGGCTACTCCGTTCCGATGTTCCTGGCCAACGCCGAGGAGAAGACACTGCTGCTCGGCATCAACTACCTCTGGATGACCATTCCGATCACGATCGGCTGCGCGCTCTTCGTGGTGCGCGCGGCGCACCGGCTGTGGGCCATGCCGCTTCGGCACGCCGTCGCATCACTGCTGGTGATCGGCGCATTGACCGCGGCGCTCGTCGCCGCGTTTCCGCTCCTGTCGCAGCAGCCTCACGCGCTCTATGCCCTGCTCGTCGCGGGGTTCGTCGCGATGATCGCGGCAGGCGTTCCCGTCGGGTTCGTGCTGGCCGTTATCGGCATCGTCTGCGCCAAGGCGAGCGGTTCCGGCGATCTGATGGGAGTGGTCATGAACGCGCAGCGCGGCGCTGGGGGCTTCGTGTTCCTCGCGCTGCCGTTCTTCATCCTCGCCGGCTTCATCATGGATCGCGCCGACGTCGGCGCGCGCATCGTGGCGTTCGTCTCATCGCTGATCGGCCACATACGCGGCGGGCTGCTCCAGGTCATGGTGGTCGGCGTGTACATCGCGTCGTGCATCTCGGGCTCGAAGGCCGCCGACATGGCCACCGTCGGCCTGCCCATGAACCGCAAGCTGGAGGAGCACGGGTATCCCCCGCAGGAGCGTGCGGCCATTCTCGCGGCCTCGGCGGCCATGGCCGAGTCCGTGCCCCCGAGCATCGCGCTGATCCTGCTCGGATCGGCCACGGCGATCTCCACCGGCGCGCTGTTCATCGCGGGCATCCTGCCCGCCGCCATGATCGGCTTGATGCTCATGATCATGGTTCGCCTCCGGGCCACGCGCGCGGGCTGGAAAGCCACGCCGCGCGCGGGCGTCGTCGAGATCGTCCGTTCGGGACGCAAGGCCGTGCTGCCGCTCATGATCCCGGTGATCCTGCTGGGCGGCATCGTCGGGGGCATCGGCACGCCGACCGAGGTGTCGACCTTCGCGGTCCTCTACAGCCTCGCCCTGGGCCTCGGCTATCGCAAGATCGACGTGCGCACGCTATGGAGCTGCCTGCGCAGCGCGACGCTCCTGAACGGCATGATCTTCTACACCGTCGCCGTCGCCACGGTGTTCTCGTGGGCCCTCACGCTGGAGGGCGTCACCACGGCGATCGCCGCCACCATCGCCGGGTTCGGCGCCCACGCGTTCCTGCCCGCGGTAATCGCCATCACGGTGCTGATGGGCACGATGCTGGAGAGCTTCGTGACCATCATCATCCTCGCACCGCTCCTGCTGCCAGTCGCCCAGCAGCTCGGCATCGATTCGCTGCAGTACGGCATCGTGATGACCGAGGCGTTCGGCATCGGCATCATCCTGCCGCCCATCGGCATCGCGCTGTACGTCGCCTGCGCGATCAGCGGCGCGAAGGTCGAGAAGGCGAGCGTGCCGCTGCTCTACTACCTGCCCGTCCTCCTGCTGGGATTGGTCCTGGTCGTGCTGTTCCCGGCGATCACGACCATCCTGCCCCACCTGCTCAACTTCAAGCACTAGACCACGAGGAGAAGCGATGAAGCCATCCAAGATCCATGTCGCGTCGCGGCAGCGCCGCCGCCTGCTGCAGGTTCTCGGCGCGTCCGCCGTCGCCGCGTCGGCCGTGCCCTACTCGTCGCCGAGCCGCGGGCAGGCAGCGAAGCGCATCCGGTTCGCGCATCCCGCGCCCACCGCGCACGCATGGCAGATCTGGGCCGAGCAGTTCAAGAAGACGATCGAGCAGGATTCGGGCGGCAAGTTCGCCGTTCAGATCTTTCCCAATGCCCAGATGGGCAACGAGCGCGATACGGCGCAAGCGGTTCGCGTCGGATCGATCGAGATGGGCGCGATCGGCGTGGGGCTCATGAACTGGGTGCCGGAGATGTCGATCACCGATGCGCCCTTCCTGTGGAAGTCGCGCGCCCAATGCTGGAACGCCATCAACGGCGCCTTCGGCGACGATCTGCGCAAGCGCTGCCTCGACAAGGGCTTCGTGCTCACCGGCTGGACCGACCTCGGCTTTCGCAGCATCACGAACAACAGGCTGCCGATCACCGGCGTGAAGGACATGCAGAACCTCAAGATGCGCGTGCCGAACTCGAAGGCCTACATCCAGATGATCCAGGCGATGGGCGCAACGACAGTGGCGGTCGACCTGAGCGAGCTCTATCTTGCGCTGCGCCAGGGCGTGGCGGACGGGCAGGACACGCCTCCCTCGGTGGTCAAGTCGAACAAGTACTACGAAGTGCAGAAATACATCTCCAAGACGGAACACGTGCTGACGACCGCCTACACGGTCACCAATCCGAAGTTCTACGACGGCCTGTCGGCGGACGAGAAGAAGATCTTCAACAGCGCGTGCAGCAACGCCAACGAGTTCCTGCGCAACTACACCGTCAAGGACGAATCCGAAGCGTACGACTTCCTGAAGGCGCACGGCATGGAGGTCGACCTCACGCCGGACGTCGAGTCGTTCCGCGTGGCCTGCGCGCCGGTCATCGACAAGAACCCGGACCTGTTCGTGCCCGAGCTCGTGAAGATGGCGCGCGCCACGGGCGCATGATGGAGCGGCACGCATGATCTCCCGAAACTCCGTGAAGCACGGCGCCGCCACCGGCGAGCCGATTCGCGGCATCCACCTCACGTTCCCGGCGACCGCGGTGATCGAGGTGCTCGCCTCCGAGGGCCTCGATTTCGTCTACCTGGACGGCGAGCACGGCTGCTTCGACTGGCGCGATATCGAGCTCATGTGCATCACGGCCGAGCGGCATGGCCTGACACCGATCGCGCGCATCCCGGACCCATCGAGCGCCACGATCACGCGCTTCCTCGATCGGGGCATCCGCGGCATCGTGGTGCCGCACGTCGAGTCGGTTGACGACGCGAAGCGCGTGATCGACGCAGCGTACTTCGCGCCGGAGGGCGAGCGCTCGTTCGGCGCGGGACGGCCGGAATACTGGGAAAACGGCGCCGATCGAGCGGCGTACATGGCGGCCTGCAACAAGGCGCTGTCGGTGTGCATGATGATCGAGACCGCCGCCGCGCTCGCCGCAGCGGACCGAATCGCCAAGGTGCCGGGTGTCGACTACCTGAGCTTCGGCCTGCTCGACCTCGCCCAGTCGCTGGGCCATCCCGGCCAGGCCATGCATCCCGAGGTCCGCAGCGCCGTGGCGGAGTGCACCCGGCGCATCAACCAGGCCGGCAAGCGCGTGCGAGAGGATTTCATGAAGTTCGCGTGGGTCAACGATGTGCTTCGGGCCGGCATGCGCGCGCTCGTCGACGCGAGGCCCGCCACCGCAGCGCATTCGGCCTAGGAGCACGAATCCAATGATCGAGCAGGACGTCGTCGTCAACACCAAGTACGGACGCCAGCCAGCCTTCGCGGCCTGCCCGAGCGAGCCGGGCGCGTACCCCGCAATCATCGTCTACATGGATGCGCCGGGGTTTCGCGAAGAGTTGAAGCACCAGGCGCGGCGCATCGCCAAGCACGGGTATTTCTGCCTGGTGCCGGATCTGTACTATCGCCTCGGGACCCTCCGTTTCGACGTGCCGCGGCGCAACGACGCGATGTCGGCGGTCATCCGCGCGTCGATGCAAAGCTTGAGCAACGCCGCGGTCATGGACGATACCGCGGGCATGATCGCCTTCCTCGACGCGCAGGACAAGGTCAAGGAAGGACCGCTCGGCTGCGTAGGTCATTGCATGAGCGGACCGTTCGCCATGACGGCGGCTGCCCGGTTCTCGCGCATGGGCGCGGCCGCTGCGCTGTACGGCGTCGACATGGTGACCGACAAGCCCGATTCGCCGCATGCGCTCGCTGGCGACATCGAAGGCGAGCTCTATGTCGGCTTCGCCGAGCACGATCCCGCCGTGCCGGCATCCGTGCCGTCCGCCCTCGACAAGGCGCTCAAGGCCGCGGGCACGCGCTATCGCATGGAGACCTACGAAGGCGCACACCATGGCTTCTGCTTCGCCAACCGGCCCGATTACAACGCGGCCGCTGCCGAGCGATGCTGGGAACGGCTGTTCGACGTGTGGGATCGCAACCTGCGGTAGCGATGCCCTATCTCGACGTCCACGGCGGCAAGCTGTACTACGAGGTGCACGGCACCGGCTATCCGGTGATGCTGTTCGCCCCCGGCTTCCTGAGCTCGCGCATCGAGCGCTGGTCGGCCAATCCCGCGCGGCCCGGCGTGGCGCAGGATTGGCTCGATCCGATTGCCGCCCTCCAGGATCGGTTCAGGCTGGTCGCGCTCGACGTGCGCAACGCGGGACGCTCACGCGCGCGCCTCGGGCCCGACGACGACTGGGAACGCTACACCGATGATTTCCTCGCCCTTGCCGACCACCTCGGTCTCGCTCGCTTTCACGCATTCGGTGCGTGCATCGGCGTGTCGTTCGCCCTGTCGGTGGTGAAGCGCAGGCCCGATGCGGTGAGCGCATTGGTGCTGCAGAACCCGATCGGCCTGTCGAAGACGAATCGGGCCGCGCTCGACGCGGAATTCGACCGATGGGCGAGCGAAGTGCGCGCGTGGCCCGAGATCGACCCCCGGCTCCTGCCCGCCTTCCGCGACCGCATGTTCGGCGGCGACTTCATCTTCAGCGTCACGCGCGACTTCGTCGCGCGCTGCACGGTCCCCATGCTGCTCATGCCCGGCGACGATCTCGTCCATGCCGCGGACGTCTCGAACGACCTCGCCAAGGCACCCAACGTGCAGGTGCTCGCCGCGTGGAAAGGCGTGGCGTTGCGCGAGAAGGCGATGCAGCGCGTGCGTGACTTCCTCGTGCGCCACACGCCATGAGCCGCGTCGCGGTGCTCGACGACTGGCAGCGCGTCGCCCGGGCGTGCGCGGACTGGTCACGACTCGAAGCGCAGGCGGAGGTGCGCATCTTCGACGCGGCCTTCGATTCCGAGGACGACGCGGCGGCTGCGCTTGCCGGCTTCGATATCATCCTGGCGATTCGCGAGCGCACGCCGTTTCCGCGGTCGCTCATCGACCGCCTCCCGAAGCTGCGCATGTTCGGACTGACCGGCAGCCGCGCCGGCAGGATCGACCTCGCATATCTGCAGCAGCGCGGGGTGCTGGTGTGCTGCACCGATGGCGGGCCCGGCGTGGAAAGCACCGCCGAGCTCGCGCTCGCCCTCATGCTCGCCGCCGCGCGTCGCGTACCGCAAGGCGACGCGTCGGTTCGCGGCGGCCGCTTCCAGCTCGACACGCCGACGGGATTCGTGCTCGCCGGGAAGACGCTGGGACTCCTCGGGCTGGGCCGGATCGGCTCGCGCATGGCGCGTTACGGCGCGGCACTCGGCATGAAGGCGCTGGCCTGGAGCCAGAACCTCACCGACGCGCGCGCCGCCGAAGCGGGCGCACGGCGCATCGACAAGGAGTCGCTGCTGCAGCACGCCGACGTCGTGAGCCTCCATCTCGTGCTGTCGCCGCGCACGCGCGGCATCCTGGGCACTGCCGAGATCGCGCGCATGAAGCGCGGCGCGATCCTCGTCAACACGTCGCGCGCGTCCCTGGTCGACGAGCAGGCGCTGATCGATGCGGCGCGCGACGGTCGCATCATCGCCGCGCTCGACGTCTACGAGCGCGAGCCGCTGCCAGGCGATCATCCCTTGATGGCGTGCCCGAACACCGTGCTGACGCCGCATCTGGGGTACAGCGTGATCGAGGTCTACCGCGTGTTCTTCGAGCAGGGCATCGAGAACGCGCTGGCATTCCTGTCCGGCGCACCGACGCGCGTGCTGCCACCGCAATGAAGCCGGCTTCGCTGCAGGACTGGTTCGCGATTCACAACGTGTTCATCGCATACGCGACGGCGCTCGACGCCTGCGACGTGGACGCCGTCGTGGCCTGCTTCGAGCCGCAATGCAGCCTCTGGAGCCCGGTTCTCGGGCGCTTTCATGGCCATGATGGCATTCGTGCCTTCGCCCAGCGGACCGTCGACCTCAAGCGCGAACGGGACGCGCAATTCCGCCACGTCGTCGCCAATCTCCGTGCCTGGGTGGACGGCGACGCCGCGCGCGCGCGCTGCTACCTCCTCGACTTCGTCACCGACCGCGGCGCCACGCAGCTGTTGTCCCCAGGCGAATACGACGCCGAGCTGCGCCGGCGCGACGGCACGTGGCGCTTCCAGCGCCGGGACGTGGCGATGGACAGGACCTTCGCGCTTCCAGGGAACCCCGCGCCGTGAGCGAGGCGATCCTCGAGGCCGACGCGGGTGCGGCGTCTCCCGCAGCGCGACGCCGACGCAGCGCGCTCGACCTGCTCGCGCTCACGGTCGAGACCCTGGCGGTCGCTGCGCTCGTCGTGAACATCTTCGTCACGTTCGGCAACGCGCTCGTCCGCTTCGTCACGCAGCAGGACTTTCCCTGGGCCGCCGACCTGTGGCGCGTGCTGATCGCCATGATCGCCTTCCTGGGCGCGCCAGCGTATTTCCGCCGGACACACGGCATGGCGTACACCGCGGTGGTCGACGTGCTGCACGGCGGGTGGCAGGCCGGTACGCGCGCGTGCGGGCTGCTGATCCTGCTTGGCGTCTGCATCACCGCGCTGGCCCCCTACGGCACGTTCTTCGCGGCACAGCGCGCGCAGACGCTCCCGATACTCGGGATCGATTCGGGCTACGTGGCCGTGTGGCTCGGCATCGGGCTCGTGCTCATGTGCGTGTTCACACTCGAGAAGCTTGCGCCGCTCGGAAGCGCGGCCATCGCGCGCGGCGCAGCGGTGCCGATCGCGATCGTCACCGGAACGCTTGCGCTGCGATGGGGGTACGCGCGCGGATACGTGGAGTTCGATCCCTTCTTCGCCATCCTGCCGATCATCGTGATCGCATTCGTCACCGCCGTGCCGATCGCCGGCATCCTCGCGATCGGCGGCATGCTGTTCTTCATCACGACAGGCGATGCACCGATGGTCGCGATTCCGTCGGCGCTGCAATACGGCATCCACAGCTACATCCTGCTCGCGATCCCGTTCTTCATGCTGGCCGGCACGCTGATGGAGGTGACCGGCATGGCACGGCGCATGATCGACATGGTCCAGCAATGGGTCGGGCACTGGACCGGCGGGCTGCTGATCGCGCAGATCGTCGGCATGTACATCTTCTCCGGCGTCAGCGGCTCGAAGGCCGCCGACGTGGCCACCGTAGGCAGCGTCATGAAGGCGCCGCTACGCCAGTACGGCTATCCGGCGACCGAATCGGTCGCGGTGCTCGCCGCCGCGGCGGCCATGGGCGAGACGATTCCGCCGTCGCTCGCGCTGCTCGTGCTGGGTTCCATCACGACGCTGTCGGTCGGCTCGCTGTTCGTCGCCGGCATCATTCCCGCCACGGTGCTCGCGATCACGCTCATCGTCGCGGTCACCATCCGCAGCAAGCTGAAGAAATTCCACAAGGGGCCGCGCTTCGACCTCGGCCGCGCCTTCCGCAGCGTTCCCTACGCATTGCCCGCGCTGCTCGTGCCGGTCATCGTGGTCGGAGGCATCGTGGGCGGCTTCGCGTCGCCGACCGAATCCGCGTCGCTGGCCGTCGTGTATGCGTTCGCGGTCGCGATCCTCGTCTATCACACCGTCGGCTGGAGAACCTGCTGGACCGCGCTGCGTGACGCAACGCTCATCGCCGGGATGATCCTGTTCATGATCGCGGGGTCGAACCTGCTGTCGCAGGCGATCGTCACCGACGGCCTCGGCCGCACGCTCGCGACGACGTTCGGCGCCCTGAAGAGCCCGCTGTTGTTCATGTTCGTCTCCATGCTCGGGATGATCGTGATCGGACTCGTGCTGGAAGGACTGCCGGCGATTCTCATCGCGGCCCCGATCCTGCTGCCGGTGGCGATACGGTTCGGCATCGAGCCCCTCCAGTTCGGCATGGTCCTCGCGATCGGCATGGGTATCGGCGTCTTCATGCCGCCGATCGGGATCGGTTACTACGTCGCCTGCGCGATCGGCCAGGCGCCCGTCAACGAGACGATGAAGCCGTCGATGCTCTACACGCTGTTCCTGATCATCGGACTGATCGTCGTCATCGTGTTCCCGCAGCTCACCGTCTGGTTGCCCAACCGGTTCGGCATGCATTGACCACCCCGTCCAAGGAGGAACGACCATGAGCGAACGCGCCCCACGCCGACAATTCCTGAAGTTCAGCGGCGCGACCGCGGCGACCCTCGCCATGCCGGGCAGGGCGTTCGCGCAACGCGCGAAGACCTTCCGGTTCGGTCACATGCTGCCCGCGGATACGCTGTACAACAAGGCCTGCCAGATGTTCGCCGACGAGGCGGCCAGGCTCTCGTCGGGACGCCTCAAGGTCGAGATCTATCCCGCGTCGCAGCTCGGCACGATCCCCGAGATGCTCTCGGCGACACAGGTCGGCTCGCTGACACTCACCATGGCGGTGCCCGCGTGGTACTCGAACTTCATCAAGCCGCTCGACGCGTTCACCTTGCCGTATATCGTGAGCTCGCCGGAGAAGCTGAAGTCGGGGCTCGACGGCAGGCTCGGCGCGGAGATCGCCCGCATGGGGGATGCCGTGGGCTTCCACGTGCTCGGGTACTGGCTGATCGGCAGCCGTCACATCGTGAACAAGGTGCACGCCGTCCACAAGCCGGCCGACTGCCAGGGCCTGAAGCTCCGCGTGATCAACAGCCAGGTGTACATCCAGACGTTTCGCGCGCTCGGCGCGAGCACCGTGGCCCTCGATCCTTCGGAGCTGTACGTGGCGCTGCAGCAGGGCGTCGTCGACGGCTTCGAGTATCCCTTGCCCGACCTGGTATCGATCAAGCTGTACGAGGTGTCGAAGTTCATCTCGCTCGATGCGCACACGACCGATTTCTTCATCGTTTCGATCAACAAGGGCATCTGGGACGCCCTGTCCGCCGACGATCAAGGCGCGCTCCAGCGCGCGATGAAGACCGCGATGGACTGGCAATGGAAGGCTCAGCCCGAGGAGATCGCAGGCGCCCTCGCCAAGCTGAAGACGCTGATGGCCGTCAACGAGATCTCGCCCGATGACAAGAAGCTCTTCATCGAAGCGACGCGCCCGATCTACAGGCAGTTCGAGGGCTCGATCGGGAAGGATTTCCTCGACCTCGCCACCCGCGAGCTCGCCTGAACCGAACATGAGCAGCGTGTACGCCACGACCGAAGCGACACCCCAGCTTGCTGCGCAGATCGCCGCGTTGGAAGGGCAGCTCTATCGCGCGCAGATCGGCGGTGCAGTCGCCGACATCGAGCCGCTGCTGTCGGCCGATGTTCGCTATCTGCACTCGACGGGCGTTTCGGAGAGCCGTGACGAATACCTCGCGGGCGTGGTCGACCGGCTCTACGAATATGGTCACATCGAAAGCCGGGACGTGCGCCTCCACGTTTCCGAGGACCTCGCCATCCAGGACGGAATCGTCGACATGACCGTCGCCGCCCGGGGTGCGCCGAAGGCGCTCATCCACCTGCTCTTCTGTCTGGTGTGGCGGCGCGAAGGCGCGCACTGGAAGCTTCTCTATCGTCAGGCAACGCGAATCCCATGACGCTCGATGCTGCTGCGGCCGACCGCGCCGCCGCCCTCCTCGTACGGGCGCGCCGAACGCGTCAGCCGCTCGACCGCCTGCCGGCCGAATGCCGCCCCGCCACGGTCGCGGACGCGCTCGCGATCCAGGCCGCGTCGGTGGTCCAGCTTGGCGACGTCGTCGCCGGCTGGAAGGTGGGCGGCGTGATCGACGGCGAACTGACCTATGGCGTGCTGCTTCGATCGCGCGTGATCGGCAGCGGCAGCAGCGTCGACGTGCGCGATGTGCCGCTGCTCGGCATGGAGGCGGAGATCGCTTTCCGCTTCCTCGAGGACGTACCGCCACGCGACGCGCCGTACGTCCATGACGAGATCGCGGCACGCGTGATGGCCTTTCCCGCCATCGAAATCGTCGCGACGCGCTATCGCGATTACAAGGGCACGCCGGTGATCGAGCGCGCCGCGGACTGCATGTCCAACGGGGCCTTCGTGGTGGGCGAGGAGCAGCCCGACTGGCGTTCGCGCGACCTCGTCCATGTGCCCGTTTCGCTGCGATTCGACACGCGCATCGTGGCGCAATGCGTCGGCGGTCACGTCGCCGGGCATCCGCTGAAGCCGGCGATCGACCTCGTGAACGTGTTGCGCGCCCGAGGCGGCGTGAGTGCCGGTCAGATCATGACCACAGGCACCTACACGGGACTCAACTTCGCCACGCCGGGCACGCGCGTTCGAGCCGAGTTCGAAGGCTTCCGGCCGGTGGACATCGACGTGCGCGAATTCGTGTGACGTGCCCTGGAGGGCCAGAATAGCCATGAGCTCCAAATTGCGTGTGGGCATCGTCGGCGCGGATGCGAACGGCCAGGGGTGGGCGCCCCTCGCGCACTTCCCGGCGCTGCGCGCACTGCCCGAATACGAGATTGCCGCGCTCTGCACGGCGCACGCCGAAACAGCCCGCGCGGCTTCCGCGCGCTACGGCGTGGCGAAGGCGTACGACGACCCGCAGGCGCTCTTCGCGGATCCGGACATCGACGTCGTGTCGGTTGTCGTGCGCGCGCCGAATCATCATGCCGTCGTGATGCAAGCCCTGCGCGCGGGAAAGCCCGTGTATTGCGAATGGCCGCTGGGTGTCACGACGGCACAGGCGGAAGACATGGCTTCGCTGGCCGCCGCCCGGCGCGTCCCGGCCGTGGTGGGGCTGCAGGCGCGATGCGATCCGGTGCTGCGCTACGCGGGCGACCTCGTCGCGCAGCGGTACATCGGCGATGTGCTGTCGGTGACCCTGTCGATGATGTCGCCGGGGCTGCCCGAGCGGCCGCGATCGAAGCTCTGGGAGCGCGAGCTGGCCGGCGGTGTGTCGGCACTCACGATACGCGGCATGCACGCGCTCGAAGCGATGGCGGTGTGCGTCGGCGAGCTCGCCGAAGTATCGGCGCGCATGGCGACACAGGTGAAGCAATGGCGCGTGGCCGAAACCGGCGAGCTCGTCGACGTTGAAGTGCCCGACAACGTCATCATAGCCGGCAGGCTGCAGAACGGCGGAGCGCTCGGCGCGCACATCGCGACCGTGCCTTACGCCGCGTCCGGCTTCCGCATGGAGATCTACGGGGCCGACGGCACGCTCGTCGTGTCCACCGCCGGCGCGCCGCAGCGCGATGCCAACACGCTGGTGGGCGTGAAGCGCGGAAGCAAGCTCGAGCGGTTATCCGTACCGGAACAATATGTCGAAGTGCCGCCCGACACTCCGGTCGGGCCACCGCGCAATGTCGCGCACCTGTATCGCCGGCTGGCCGGCGCCATTCGAGACGGGGTTGCCGCGGAACCGGGCTTCGCGCACGCGCTCGCGCGTCACCGCCTCATCGACGCCATCGCGCGCTCCTCGCGCGAAGGTCGACCCCAAGCATTGTGATCGCTAGGCCGCAGGCCGCGCGCGCTGCGCCTGCAGCACGAACGCGGTCAGCTGCCATACCACGAACAGCGCGATCAGCCCGAACAGCGTCCCGCTGATCGGCCGCGTCACGAACGTCGTGAAGCTGCCGCGGCTCAGCAGCAGCGCGCGGCGGAAGTTCTCCTCCAGCATCGGACCCAGGATGAATCCGAGCATGAGCGGCGCCGGATCGAGCTCGAGACGCAGGAACGTGTAGCCGACGCAGCCGAACGCCGCGGTGATGAGCACGTCCTCGAGGCTGTTGTTGACGCTGAACGTGCCGACGCAGCAGAAGAACAGGATCGACGGGAACAGCACCGCATACGGAATCTTGAACACGGACAGCCAGTAGCGCACCAGCGGCACGTTGAGCACGAGCAGGAAGCAGTTGCCGATCCACATGCTGGCAACGAGGCCCCAGAAAAGGTCGGCGTGGCCGGCGATCATGTTCGGTCCCGGCTGGATGCCCTTGATGATGAACGCGGCCATCATCAGCGCCATGACGGCGTTCTCGGGAATGCCGATGCTCATCAGGGGAATGAAGCTCGTGCGTGCCGCCGCTTCGTCGGCTGCGGCCTGGCCGGCAACGCCTTCGATGACGCCCGTGCCGATCTGGTGCCGATACTTGCTGACCTTCTTGTCGACCGCGTAGGCGGCGAACTGCGCAATGGACGGCCCGCCGCCGGGCAGGATGCCCAGGAACGAGCCGATGACGCTGCCGCGCAGCGCGCTCGGGATGATGCGCTTGAACTCCGCCCACGTGGGCATGAGGTGGATCTTGCCCGAGAACGGCGAGCGCTCGTCGCGGTTGTCGAGGTTCTTGGTGATCTCCGCGATGCCGAAGCAACCGAGCGCGATGCTGACGAGGCCGATGCCGTCGGTGAGGAACGGCAGGTTGAGCGTGAAACGCTGCGCGCCGCTGTTGACGTCGGTTCCCACCTGGCCGAGCAGCACGCCGACCAGGCACATCGCGAGGCCGTTGAGCAGGCTGCCGGTGGTCACGAAGCTCACGCAAACGAAGCCCAGCATCATGAGCGCGCAGTAGTCGGCGGGTCCGAACAGCAGGGCCACTTCGCCGAGCGCGGGCGCCAGGCTCGCCAGCACGACGATGGCCACCGTGCCGCCGATGAAGCTCGACACCCCGGCGGTGAACAGCGCGAGCCCGGTCTGGCCCTTCAGCGTCATCTGGTAGCCGTCGATGCACGCAACGATGCTGCTGGCGTGCGGGATCTTCATCGTGATCGCGCTCACGCTGTCGCCGTATTGCGCGCCGTAGTAGATCCCGGCGAGCATGATCAGAGCACCGTTCACCGGGATGGAGTACGTGAGGGGCAACAGCAAGCTGATCGTGGCGAGCGGGCCGAGCCCGGGCAGCAACCCGATCAGCGTCCCCACCACGCAGCCCACCGCGCAGAACATCAGGTTCTGCAGCGTGAGCGCGTGCTCGAACCCGAATGCGAGGTTGTGGATGATATCCATCGCGTCAGTAGAGCGGCAGCTGCAGGCCGAGCAGCTTCTGGAACGCGAACGCGACCGCGATCAGGCCCGCGGCGACCTTGACGTTCCGCACGACCGAGTACGTCGCACCCGCGAGCGTGGCTCCGAACACCAGCACCACGATGCCGGCCATCATGTTCACGTATTCGGACACCACCGCGAACCCGCAGAGACTGCCGACGATGATGGCGATGTTGCGAAGATTGAAGTTGATCGGCACGCGCTCGGTCACGAGCGAGCGGACGACCGCCGTCGCGCCGAGCACGAACAGGAGGGAGCTCACGAGCATCGGAAAGAGGCCGGGGCCCGCCCGTCCGAAATTGCCCATCGGATACCTGAGCGACGAGAGCCCGAATGCCAGCGCGATGGCGATCAGGAACAGCCCTTTGACGAGGTTTCGATGGTTCATGGGATCCGGGTGCGTGAGCCTCGCGCGCGATTCGAAGCACGCACCGGGCAGGCGGCCGCTGATTCTACGGGCGCCAACCTTGCCAATAGCTTTCGATGGACCGTCGCGGGTCAGCCGCGGCGCGAATGAAGCGCGCGCACCCCTCTGCGCGCAGCGCGGCGATCGACTTGTCGTATACGAAGCGCCCCGCGCGCCGCGGGTCACCCCGCAGATTGCTGAATCGAATCCGGGCGCCTGGCTACGCCGTCGGCGCTCGTCACGCCGCGTTCGAAGGCACGAAATCCCTGACGCCCGCGCGCCACAGCACGAACGAATAGAGGTCGGCGAGCAGCGCATCGCGCTGGTCGCGCGTGCTGCCGATGCCGTGCCCCGAATCGAAATCGACGCGGAGCAGCGTGGGTGCGTCGGCCGCGTTCGCTTCCTGGAGCCTCGCGGCGAACTTGGCCGCGTGGAACGTCGCGACGCGCGGGTCGTTGAAGCCGCACGTGACGAGCACCGCCGGATAGCGCACGCCATCGCGGATTGCGTGGTAGGTGTCCATGTCGTACATGATGCGGAAGCTCGCCGCGTCGACGATCGGCCCCCATTCGTCGATGTCGACGTTGTTCTGCTCCGCGGTGTAGCGGATCGGATTCAGCCAGCCGACCTCCGAGATCGCGCCGCAGTAGAGCTCCGGCCGCTCGGTCAATGCACGGCCGACCGCGATGCCGCCGGCGGACGCGCCGTGAATCACCAGGTGACGTGACGAGGTCACGCGCGACGCGATCAACGCCTCGCAGACGTCGATGAAATCGCGCCAGGTATTGGGCTTGGTCGCTTTCTGCCCGGCCTTGTGCCATTCGCGGCCGAATTCGCCGCCACCGCGCACGTTGGCCACGACCGAGATCCCGCCCGCGTCGAGGAATGCGAGCACGCGCGGCGTGAAGGCCGGCGTGATCGACAGCTGGTAGGCACCATAAGCCTCGGCGAGCACGGGGTTCGCCGCATCCGCACGCCAGCCGCGACGCGCGATGATGGTGTACGGGATCTCGGTACCGTCGCGCGCGCGCGCAAAGCGGCGCTCGGCGGTGTACGACGAGAGGTCGATCGCAGGTTTGGGATCGAGGCCGATGTCGCGCATCGAGCCGTCGGCACCGAGATGCCAGATGGCCGGGGGCTGCAGCCATCCCTCCAGCGAGACGTGTGCATCCCCGGACAGCTCCGAGCTGAAGACCTCGCCCACGGAGCCTTCGAAGGGCAACGCCAGTGGCAGGACGCGGCCATTGCTTTCGACACGCGTCAGGCGCTGGATGCCCCCGTCCATCATGCGCACCACCACGCCACCCGCCACGGGATGCACGGACTCCGCGACGACAGCCGATTGCGCAAGCACCTCCGCGGCGCCCGCCAACGACGGCGACGTCACCGCGGTACGCAGCACGCGTCCGCGCGGCGCATCGCGGTTCGAGAGCAGGAAGAGATCATCGCCAGTGGCCGCGACGCCCACGACGAGGTCATCGTCGCTCGCAACGGGACGAAAGCGTGGCGTGCCGTTCGCCAGGAGATCGGGCAGCGAGACCGTCCATACCGCGCGCTCGCGGCGAATGTCACGCACCATGACGATCGCCTGATCCGTGCCGAGCACCGGGATCACGACGCCGAACTGCACTTGCGCCACCGGAACCTGCGGGTACATCCCGCGCGTCAGAACCACGCGATCCGCCGCGGCGTCGCGGCCGAGCACGTGCAGCTTCACGACGCTGTCCCAGTAAAGCTGCGGTGTTCCGCGCTGGCCCGTGAGCTGCACATAGAAGAACCCCGAGCTGTCGGGCAGCCAGCCCGTGACGCCGAAATCGGTGTCGGGAAGGCGCACCGGGAGCACGAGACCCGTTTCGACGTCGATCACGTGGCCGGTCGACGCTTCGGAGCCTGCGGGGGACAACCCATAGGCGACGTGTCGCCCGTCGGGGGAGCTTTCCCACCAATCGAGGCTGACGTGCGAGCCCGAGATGGTCACCGCAGTCGGATCGATGAGCGTGCGCACGCTGCCGCCCGGGTCACGCACGAAGAGCTTGTAGTTCTGCGCCCGTGCCGGGCGTTGCTCGAACAGGAGGCGGCGGCCTCGGACCTGCACGTTCCTCGTGATCGACAGGTCGCCCGACAATTCACCGATACGCGCGCTCAGCGCGGCGCGGCCCGGCATTGCCGCGAAAACCTTGCGCGTGTACGCATCCTGGGCCCTCAGCCAGCGCTCGAGCTCGGGATCGGTGCCGTTCTCCATCCAACGGTAGGGATCGACCACCGTCGTGCCGTAATAGTCGTCCGAGACCGGCACGCGTTTCGCGACCGGCGGCCCGCTCTCGGCGGGCGAGTGCGCGCAGCCGGACAGTGCCCACGGCGCCAGCGCGGCAGCGCTCAGCAGAAATCCACGACGATCCGTCACGACGGCCTCCAACAGGATCCGATCAGCGGGCGCATTGCACCGCGATGCGTCCTGCGTGGCAAGATGGCGTGCCCACCGGATCAACGCACGCGAGGAGGCTTCATGGATGCCCAGAGCCTGTCCCGGTTTCGTGAAACGTTCACCGGCGAAGTCATCATACCCGGCAGTGAGCGGTACGAGTCCGCGCGCCGGGTGTGGAACGGCATGATCGACCGGCGACCGGCGATCATCGCCCGCTGCGCGGATGGCGCCGCCGTCGCGCGTGCCATTGCTTTCGCGCGCGAGCAGGCGCTTCCCATTGCCGTGCGAGGCGGCGCGCACAACGTTGCCGGCAATGCCACGATCGACGGCGGCATCGTGATCGATCTGTCGGGCATGAAGTCCATCGCGGTGGATGCGACCGCCCGGCGTGCCGTCGCGGCGCCCGGGCTCACCTGGGGCGAATTCGACAGCGCGACCGCCGTTCATGGCCTTGCGACGACCGGCGGTCTCGTTTCGACCACCGGCATCGCCGGCTTCACGCTCGGCGGCGGCATCGGGTGGCTCATGCGCGCGCACGGCCTCACGTGCGATAACGTCTTGAGCGCGGAGATGATCACCGCCGACGGCATGACGCTCACCGCGAGCGAAGCACAACACGCCGATCTCTTCTGGGCGCTGCGCGGTGGCGGCGGCAACTTCGGCATCGTGACGCGCTTCGCCTATCGCCTGTATCCGGTGAGCACGGTCATTGGTGGGCTCACGTTGCACCCGGCAAGTCAGGCGCGCGACGCCTTGCGCTTCTTCCGCGACCTCACCGCCTCGGCGCCCGACGAGCTCACGACGCTGTTCGCTTTCCTCACCGCACCACCCGCGCCGTTCGTGCCGGCGGAGCTGCAGGGGAAGCCCGCCGTCGCAATCGTCGCGTGCTACGCCGGCGATGCGTCCGACGGTGAAGCGGCGGTGCAGCCGATCAAGCGCTTCGATCCCGCGGGCGTCGATCTGATCGGTCCCATGCCGTATACCGCGCTGCAGTCGATGCTCGACGCCAGCGCGCCGGCGGGCTGCATGAATTACTGGAAGTCGTCGTACCTGGACCAGCTCACCGATGCCGCGATCGACACGATCGTCGAGCACGCCGCGGCCATGGGTGCGCCGCTCGCGCAGGTTCACGTGCACCACATGGGCGGCGCCGTCGCCCGCGTGCCGGCTGAAGCGACGGCCTTTGCGCACCGCAGCTCGGCCTACGCGGTCAACATCGTCGCGACGTGGATCGATCGCGCGGACGACGATCGGTACGTCGGGTGGGCGCGCGCCTTCAGCGACGCGCTGCAACCCCACGCCAACGGCGGCGTCTATGTGAACTTCCTCGGCGAGGAGGGCGAGGCGCGCGTCAGGGCGGCCTACGGCGACAGGACCTACGCGCGCCTGCGCCGCGTCAAGGCGCAGTACGACCCGGAGAACGTGTTCCGGATGAATCAGAACATCGCACCGGCGACGGCCTGAGGCCGGCCCTCACGAAAACCTCACGAAAGGAGTCTTTCGGGACATCGCTCATTCGGAAATAGTGCGCTCGGGAGGCACGGCGAACGACGTCCCGCGACGATCGAGCCGGGTTGATCCCGGACCACCCACTTACCGGAGATCCGTAATGAACCCGAAGTCACTCTCGCAAATTCCGCACAGCAGGATCGCCGCGGTGCTCGGCCTCGGCACGCTGGGCGCCCTGTGCGCTGCGCCGGCCCTCGGCTGCAGCTTCAACTACCCCTTGATCGCCCCGTCGGGCCTCGAGAAGGCGATGCAGAACGGCGCAGCGACGTCTTCCACGGCGAACCTGATGGCGCGCGGTGAGTTCCCGGAGGCGGCGTCGCATAACATCGTCGGCACGTGGCGCGTGAGCTTCGTGTCCGACGGCTCCGCGCACCCCGGTCCGATTCCGGCGGGCGCCCTGGTCGACTTCGGGACCGTCCAATGGCATGACGATGGCACGGAAATCATGATCTCGGGCGGCCGTCCGCCAAGCTCCGGCGACGTTTGCATGGGCGTCTGGCGTCAAACCGGTGCGTTCACCTACGAGATGAGGCACATCGCGCTCGCTTACGTGAGCAGCGACACGCCGCCACCCATCGGTCCGGCATCACCTGCGGTGTACCTGGGCCCAGCCATCTTCCACGAGTTGGTCACGCTCGATCACGCGCGCAACAACTACGTCGGATCCTTCACGATCGATCAGTACGCGACGGACGAGACAACGCTGCTCGAGCACATCGGCGGGACGATCCAGGGAACTCGCTTCACGTTCTGAACGATGCCGTGCCGCCGTGTCGCTTGCGCGCACGCGGCGATGCTGGAACAGCTGCCGGCAGCAGCCCGCACCCGCTGCCGGCGGCCACCTCCTGCAGGACTGCCCGCGCTTCATCGATGATGAGCTCGTCGCGCGACGTCGCGCCACCGTCGTACAGCGGATCGAACCCGTCGCCCAGCTCGCGGCGCGCCCGTTCGCTCGCCGCGACGTTGTGCTGCAGCCAGAAGCTCATCAATGGCGCGCGGGCCCGTTCGCGGATGTCCGCCGCCTTGCCGAGCAGACGCGCGCACACGTCCGGTCGCGCCTCGCGCATCGCGAGATACGCTGCGGCCTCGATCGCCGCAGCGCTCGAGCGCAAGCCCCGCGTGCGCAACGAGATCTCGACCACGCTCATGAACGACACCGCCGCGTCCGCCCAATGACCGAGTGCGTACTGGGAAAGGCCGAGGTAGATATCGACCATCTGGTGCTGCTGCGGGTCGAAGCTGACGTGCCGCAGCGGCTTCAGCCTTGCGAGGACGTCCTCGTGCCGGCCCTCGCCCAGGGCGACCCACGCGTTAGCCCAACCGGCAAGCGACAGCAGCCAGTCGTCGCGCAGGTCGTTTGCGAACTCATCGGCGATCGCAGCGTGCACCTTCGCCTGCTCGAGGCGGTTCCGATGAGCGCTCCAGCAGGCGAGGTATGCATTGGCGCACGCCTCGGCCCACCGGTCGCCGAGCTCACGCGCGATGCGTACCGCCAGCGTCAGGTGCGACTCGATCGCGGGATTTTGCACGTACAGGTTGAACACGCCGCTGCAGAGCAAGGCGCGCAGGTACGTCGGCGTCGGCTCCGGCGCGACGCCGTCGAGGGCGCGCGCGGCCCATTCGCTCGGCAGCCAGAGGAACGTGGTCGACTTGCCGTAGAGCATCAGCGAGCCGGCGAGGCGCAGCGCGGCATCGTCGTCGCGCGCGTCGGACTTGGCCCACGTCAGCGCAGCGTCGATATTGGCGTGCTCGTGTCGAAGTCGCGCGATCCAGTGCTCCACGCGCGATTCGAGGATCTCGCAATGCGAGCGCTCCGCGAGCCGAACGAAATGGTGAAGATGCGCTGTGCGGGCCTGCGCCTCGCTGCCCGAGGCACGAAGGCACTGCAACGCGAACTCGCGTACCGGCTCGAGCATGCGGTAGCGCACGGGCGTGAGCATCGGGTCGATGACCACCAGCGATTTGAAGATCAGCGACGAATGGACCTCGAGGATCTCGCCGGCATTCGTGCCGAGCGCATCCGCCATGGACTCGGCCGCGTCGATGGTCCAGCCCTGCAGGAACACCGCGAGCCAGCACAGGAGGCGCTGCTCCGTCGGCGAAAGCAGGCCGTAGCTCCACTCGACGAGCGTCTGCATCGTCTGGTGTCGCCGTTGCCGTCCTGCGGTGTCGCTCGCGAGCAGGCTGAAATGATCGCTCAGCCGCTCGCGGATGAGCGCCGGCGAAAGCGTGGCGAAGCGCGCCGCGGCGAGCTCCAGCGCGAGCGGCATGCCGTCGAGCCGGCGGCAGATCTCGACGATGTCTTCGGCGTTGCTTCGCCGCAGGTCGGTCGCCGGCTGCGCGGCGCGTGCACGCTCGAGCAGCAACGCTACGGCGGGTACGGCGGCCAGCTCGTCCAGCGACATGTGCTGCGCGTCGCCGGGTGCCGGCGGCAGCTCGAGCGGAGGCAGCCACATCAACCGCTCGGCGACGAAATCGAGGCGCTGCTGCGACGTGGCGAGGATCCTGAGATCCGGACAGCCGCACAGCAGGTCGTATGCCAGCGCCCCGATCTTCGCGGCGAGCCTGTCGCAATTGTCGAGGACGAGCAGCGCGCGCCGGTTCGCCAGCGCTGCCGCTACGCGAGGCAGCAGCGACTGCGCGCCGGCGGTGGGAACGGACAACGTTGCGGCTACCGCGCGCAGCCACTCGGGCGCCTGCTCGAACGGCGACAGATCGTAGAACCAGACGCCGTCGGGAAACTCGGCTGAGCACAGGCGCGCGGCTTCGAGCGCGCATTGCGTCTTGCCCATGCCGCCCGGACCGATGACGGTGACGGCGCGATGCTCCGCCAGCATCGCCTGCAGACTCGCGAGCTCGCGCTTGCGTCCGATGAGAGGCTCGAGCTTGGTGGGCAATTGCGCGATCGGCGGTGGCCCGAAACGCGCGCGCGCGTGCGTTTGCGGGGGTGCAACCCGGTCGATGGCGGCGATGAAACGGTAACCCGAGCCGTGCACGGTCGCGAAGAAGCGCGGGTTTTCGGCTTCGTCGTCGAACGCGCGACGCAGCAGGGTCATCACGCGGTTGAGCGTCGCCGGCGTGATGTAGCGATGTCCCCATACGCCGTCGAGCAATTCCTCGCGGGTTACGAGGTCTCCTGCCCGGTCGATCAGCAGGCGGAGGACGGCGAACGCCTTGGGCTCGAGCGTTATCTCGGTGGCATCCCGGGTCACCCGCCGATTGGCCGGGTCGATGGACACACCACCGCACTCGTAGACGACCTTTTCCAGGAGCGCTCCGCGCGTATCGTCGGGATGCGGAAATCTAGGCGCGAAGCACGATCAGGTCAATGCGCCGAGACCGGTGCGCGCGACCGCGCGTCGTTCACGCGCGGAATCCCATGTCCGACAGCCGCCGCCGTATTGCCGGGTCCGCGAGCATCTCGCGGAAAAGCTGCACTTCGCGCCGCTCCAGCCGCGCGTTGGGAATCACGAAGTCGTACTGCTCCTCCTGCAGGGGAATGAAGTCGAGCCCGTACTGCTCGGCGATCGTATTGATCGCAATTCCCCAATCGGCCCGATGCTGCTGGACGGCGGCGGCAACCGCATTGTGCGATTTGGTCTGCACGCCATAACCGGGCGGCCGCCGTTCGCCGAGCAACCGGTCGACCAGCACGCGCGTTCCGCTGCCCGCGTTGCGATTGACCATGACGCAGTCCGGATCGTCCGCCACCGCGGCAACGGCCGCTTCGGCGCTCTTCCCGCTGAATCGCGCATCGCCGCGTCGAAAGACCACGCCCTGCATGCGCCCGTATCCGCGCACGAGCGTCAGCGAGCTGGTGAGAAGATGCCGGTTGTACTCGCCCGTCTTCGGGTCCATGAGGTGGATGCCCGCGACGTCGCATTCTCCGCGCTTCGCTGCGGCGAGCCCGCCCATGCTTCCCACGTACATGGCCTTGGCGCGCACGCCGCGCTGCTGCAGCTCGCCGACGAGGTAGTCGAGTCCGACGCAATGACTGCCGATGATGACGAGGTCGGCGGGCTCGATTTTCTCGCCGAGGAGCTGCACGGGCACGGTCGATCCCGCATCGATGATCTCGGTGTGCTGGTCGATCGTCACGAAGCCGTCGGCGTTCGAGAACGCCGTGACCGAGCCGGAACCCTTGCCCATGGGATAGGCCGCGAAACCGTCCGTGGTGCGCACGAGACCGACGAGTAGATACTCGGTGCGTCCACGCTCGGAATTGACGCGCATCGGCAGAACCGCAGGCACGCTCCGAGCCTTCGCGGACGGCAGGCCCGCGTACGCGCGTACGACCGGCGCGACGAACTCGTGGAACGTGAACACCGCCGACGTCGGAAAGCCGGGCAGGATCACGACCGGCTTGCCTGACGTCACGGCGAGGCAAATCGGCTTGCCCGGCTTCAGCGCAACGCCGTGCGCGACCACGCCGGGGTCCCCAAGCTGGCTCACGACGCGATACGAAAGATCGCCCGCGCCCTTCGACGTGCCGCCGGACAGGATCACGACGTCGTATCGCAGTGCCTGCGTGAGCGCCGTGGAGAGCGCACGGTCGTCGTCGCGAACGATGCCGAGCTGGATGGCCTCGCCACCCAGCTCCTCGACGGCGGCGCCCACGATCGCGGCGTTCGAGTCGTACACCGCCCCGGGCGGCAGCGCTTCGCCGGGCGCAACGATCTCGTCGCCCGTGGAAAGGATCGCGACCCGCGGCCGGCGATACACCTCGACACTCGCGAGGCCGATCGCGGCCAGCACGCCGATCTCGCGCGAGGTGAGGAGCTGGCCCGCGCGGAGAACCGTTTCACCCTTCGCGATGTCGGTGCCCGCATAGCTCACGTTGTCGCCGGGCGCCACGGCACGCGTGATCTCGAGGCGATCGCGGTCGACCACCTCGGTGTACTCCACCATGACCACCGCGTCGGCACCGCGCGGGACCATGGCCCCCGTGGCGATCATCGTCGCATGCCCGCGCGTGACCGTCTGCTTCGGCACGATGCCGGTGGAGAGCATCTCGTCGTTGAGCACGACGCCGCGCGGCTTCTCTTCCATCGCCCCGAACGTGTCGGCCGACTGCACGGCGAAGCCATCGACGTTGGACCGATCGAATCCCGGAACGTCGACATCCGAGCGCACGTCGCGCGCCAGCACGCGGCCGAGGGCTTCGCCGAGCGGCAACGTCTCGCGGCCGAGCGGCTCGAGGCGCAGATGCCGCCGGAAGCGCTCCGCCGCTTCGTCACGCGTGACAACCGTCAGGAATTGCGTCTGGCGCGCGTCGGCGCCCGCGAGCTTCCGGTCCTGCTCATTCATACAGATACACGACCACGCTCGCGCCCGGAGCGAAACCTTCGCTCGCGGACGGCACGATGACGAAGCCGTCGGCGCGCGTGGTCGACGAGAGGATCGATGCGCCGCTCAACGCGAGCGGCTCGATCTCGTCGCCGACGAAACGCACGCGACAGTAGTCGACGCGCCCGATCGCCGAGACGATCTTGCGACCGACCACGGCCTCGCGCGTGCGGTGCGGCCAGTCCGCCGCACGACCGCCGCGCAGTCGTATCGCGCGCCCCGCGAAGAAGTCGTACGCGCACAGGCACGAGACCGGATTGCCCGGGAGCAGGAATACGAGCGTGTCGCCGATGCGCCCGGCACCCGCCGGGCTCGACGGGCGCATGGCGACACCGTGTATCGCGAGCTCGCCGACTTCGGCGAGCAATCGGGGGGCGTGGTCTTCGGTGCCGACGCTCGATCCGCCCGACACGAGGATCACGTCGGCACCCGGCGCCGTCAGCGCGGCACGGATGCGCCCGGGATCGTCACCCAGGCGATGGTGGCCCTCCACGACGCCGCCGTCACGCGTGACCACGCCGCGCAGCATCGGCGAATTCGCGTCGTAGATCTGGTACGCGCCCTTCGCGTCGCCGGCGGCGACGATCTCGTTGCCCGTCACGACGATCCGCACGCGGGGCTGCTCGAGAACCGGCACGCGCGCAATGCCGAGCGACGCCAGCAGGCCGGCGTCCTGCGCGCGAAGCTTCCGTCGCGCGGCGAGCACGACGTCGCCGCGGCGTATGTCCTCACCGCGCGCGCCGACGTGCTTGCCGGTCCCAACGGCCAGCGTGATCTCGACACGACCGTCGCGCTCCTGCGCATATTCGGCGGGCACGACGGCGTCGGCACCCTGCGGCAACGGCGCGCCGGTCATGACCCGGACGGCGCATCCACTGCCGACGGCGCCTTCATAGGCCCGTCCCGGGAGCGCCTGCCCCGTGACCTCGAAGGACAGCGGGTTGTAGTCGCTCGCGCCGTGCGTCTCCGCCCCCGCCAGCGCGTAACCATCCATCGACGAGCGGTCGAATGCCGGAACGTCGATGGGAGCCCTCACGGCCTCGGCGAGCACGCGACCGGATGCAACGTCCACGTCGACGACGGTCGCAGGGAGCGGCGTCGCGTTGGCGTCCACCCATGCCAGGACGTCGTCGACCTCCGACCGCTGCCGGAAGCCCTGCATGCGCACGTCGGTGACGGTGGCGCGAGTGGCCGGCGTGGGGTGTTGCATGGCTGGGCGGGCGCTCGGGGTGCGCCGCGAAGTGAGGCGCGCTGAACAAACGCCCATTATAGGTCGGGCGCTACGCGAGGCGCGCTCGCACCGCCGTCCGCACGAGCGCGAACGGCCGCCAAGCATCATCCGGGGGCGTACGCCGTAGGCATGGGCGTGCCGGAGCCCGCGGCCGGACGCCGACGCAGGGCGCATTGTCGGCAAATTAGTTTCCCCCTATAGTTTGCGGCGGCCGCGGGGCCGCCCGGCTATCCGGGCGGCAGGCGCGTCTCGTGAAAAACAAAACAGGAGGAGAGCATGGGTCAAGCGGCGCGTGTATTGCCGATGGAGCCGGAGCAGCCCATCGGATTGCTATCGAAGGAGCGCATCATCGCCGGATCGGGATTCAGCCGATGGCTCGTTCCCCCGGCAGCGCTGGCGATTCATCTTTGCATCGGCATGGCCTACGGATTCAGCGTGTTCTGGCTGCCGCTGTCGCACGCGGTCGGCATCAACCAGGCGGTTGCATGCCCGGCCGACATGTCGTTCTTCGCGCGCATGTTCGCGACCACCTGCGACTGGAAGATCAGCGAGCTCGGCTGGATGTTCACGCTGTTCTTCGTGTTCCTCGGCGGAGCCGCGTACGTGTGGGGCGGCTGGCTCGAGCATGCGGGACCGCGCAAGGCGGGCTTCGTCGCCGCGTGCTGCTGGTGCGGCGGCCTGCTGATCTCCGCGATCGGCATCTACGAGCACCAGATCTGGATGCTGTGGGTCGGCTCCGGCGTCATCGGCGGCATCGGTCTCGGGCTCGGCTACATCTCGCCGGTGTCCACCCTCATCAAGTGGTTCCCCGACCGGCGCGGCATGGCGACCGGCATGGCGATCATGGGATTCGGCGGCGGCGCGATGATCGGCGCGCCGCTCGCGGACATCCTGATGAAGCACTACGCCAGCGCCACGTCCGTCGGCGTATGGGAGACCTTCGTCACGCTCGCGGTCGTGTATTTCATCGCGATGTGCTGCGGCGCCTTCGGCTATCGCATTCCGGCGACGGGATGGAAGCCCAAGGGCTGGACGCCGCCGGAGGCCACCAAGGCCATGATGACGACGCGGCACGTGCACGTGGACGAAGCGCTCAGGACGCCGCAGTTCTGGCTCATCTGGTGGCTGCTGTGCCTCAACGTGACGGCCGGCATCGGCATCATCGGCATGGCGTCACCGATGCTGCAGGAGGTCTTCGCGGGCAAGCTGCTCGGCAATACGCTGACGTTCAACGAGCTCAGCGCCGCGCAGAAGGGCGCCATCGCCGCGATCGCGGCGGGCTTCACCGGCCTGCTCAGCCTGTTCAACATCGGCGGCCGGTTCGTGTGGGCGTCCGCGTCGGACTTCCTCGGGCGCAAGCTGACCTACTACACGTTCTTCGTGCTCGGGATCGTCCTGTACGCGTCCGCGCCGTGGTCGGGTCACTACGGGCACATCGCGCTCTTCGTGATCGCCTTCTGCATCATTCTGTCGATGTACGGCGGCGGATTCTCGACGGTGCCGGCCTACCTCGCGGACATGTTCGGCACGCAGATGGTGGGTGCCATCCACGGCCGGCTGCTCACCGCGTGGTCGGCGGCGGGGATCTTCGGCCCGGTGATCGTCAACTACCTGCGCGAGTACCAGCTCGAGCACGGAGTGCCGCGCGCGCAGGTGTACGACATCACGGCGTACATCCTGTGCGGTCTGCTGGCGCTGGGCTTCATCTGCAATTGGCTGGTCAAGCCGGTCGCGGACAAGCATTTCATGACCGACGCCGAGCTCGAGGCGGAGCGACGGCTCGCGCACGAAGCGGCACGCGCATCGGATTTGCGCGCGGCAGGCAAGGACGCGAGCCCGACGCCGGCGTGGCTGGTGGCTGCCGCGTGGCTGCTCGTCGGCATCCCGATCGCCTGGGGCGTGTGGGTGACGCTGCAGAAGGCCGCGGACCTGTTCCGCTGAAACGCGTTCCAAGCGCATTCCCCGTGTGCCGCGGTACGCGGGGAATGGCGGCATCGCGCACCGATGGCGGTCGGCGCGACGACGCGGCACGCCGTGGCCAGCGAGGCGTGTGGCGCTCGGCGGTTACGCCGTCACAGCGACGCGGTCGCGCCGCGCGGCCGAGCGGCCGCACGGGTGTTGAGGAATACCGAGTAGAGCGACGTCGTCGCGCAAACGAACAGGCGATTCAGCTTCGGCCCACCGAAGCAGACATTGGCGACGGCCTCCGGGACGCGGACCTTCCCGAGCAGGACGCCATCCGGCGCGTGGCAGTGCACGCCATCGCTCGCCGCCAGCCAGAGATTCCCGTGGACGTCGACCCGCAGTCCGTCGTAAACCCCGGCGGGACACGTCGCGAGCACTTCACCGCCCGAGATCGAGGCACCGCCTGACACGGAAAATCGGCGCACGTGGTGCGGCCCGTCGGCGTGGTGCGTGAGGCCGGTGTCGACCACGTACAGCAGCGATTCATCGGGCGAGAACGCGATGCCGTTCGGCTGCACGAAATCCCCGGCCACCACGTCGATGCGGCCGTCCGTGTCGACGCGATACACGTTGCAGCGGCCGATCTCGCTCGGCGCTGCGTCTCCTTCGTAATCGGAGTCGATGCCATAGCTCGGATCGGTGAACCAGATGCTGCCGTCGCTCTTCACCACGGCATCGTTCGGCGAATTGAATCGCTTGCCCTCGTAGCGCTCGGCGATCACCGTCCGCGTGCCGTCGAACTCGGTGCGCGAGATGCAGCGCCCGCGGTGCTCGCACGTGACGAGCCGTCCCAGCGCGTCCACGGTATTGCCGTTGCTGTTCATGGCGGGCTGGCGAAACACCGAGACGGAGCCGTCCGTCTCGTCCCAGCGCATCATGCGGTCGTTCGGAATGTCGGACCACACGAGATAGCGACCCGCGGCGAACCAGGCGGGCCCCTCGGCCCATCGGCAGCCGCTGTACAGCTTCTCGACGGCGATGTACGGCAGGACGAGCTTGCGAAAGCGCGGATCGACGACTTCGAAGCTGGAAGTGAGGTCGAGAGGCATGATGGGCGTCGCGCTATTCGGAGTACTTGCGGCCACGGCCGTAGATGAGCAGCATCGCGATGATCACGACGCCGTAGATGACGTGCCGGCCGAACTCCTCGATCTGCATCACGGACAGGATCGACTGCAGCAGCGTGATCAGGATGACGCCCGCGACCGTGCCCAGGTAGCTGCCGCGCCCGCCGAGGATCGACGTGCCGCCCAGCACGACTGCGGCGATCGCGGGCAGCAGATACGGATCGCCCATCGCTTGCGCCGCCTTGCTCGCGTAGCCCGCCAGCAGCACGCCCCCGAACGCCGAGAGCCCGCCGGCGATCGCGAAGGCACCGATGACCACCGCGCCGGTGCGCGCGCCGGAAAGATACGCTGCGCGTTCGCGGTTGCCGATCGCATACACCGTGCGGCCGAACGTCGTACGCGTCAGCAGGAAGAGCGCAGCCATGCCGACGAGCGCCCATACGACGAGCGCGTTCGGTATGCCGAAGAGCGTGTCGCCCGTCGCGATGAAACGCATCGCGGGCGACGACGACGCCTGGGGCGAAAAGCCGCCCGTGTGGACGACCATCAGGCCCTGCGCGACGGCGTTCACGGCGAGCGTCACGACCATCGACGGCAGGCGGAGAACGGCGACGCCCAGGCCGTTGACGAGCCCGAGCGAGATGCCGCAGGCAATGCCGATGGGAATCGCCATCGCCGTGCCGATCGGGCCCCATCCGGTCGCCGCCGTCGCCATCATCCCGCCCGTAGCGACGACCCATGGCACCGACAGGTCGATCTGGCCAAGCAGGATGACGATCATCGCACCGGTCGCGATGACGCCCAGGAACGACGCGACCTTGAGCTGCTGCAGCAGGTACTCGGGTGACATGAAGCTGCGCGAGTAGAGGCTGCCGACGAGCAGCACGAGAATCACGCAGCCGAATGCCCACGCGACGGCCGGATCGATCCGCCGCCACGCGCGCGCCGCATCCGGGCGCGCCGGCAAGCCGACACCGTGCAATGGCGCGTCAGCCATACAGCTCGAGACGGTTGCGAATGCGCAGCAGGCGCCACGAGCCCAGGCACACCGCCCCCAGGAGCACGAGTCCCTGGAACAGCGGCTGCCACAGCGGCTCGACATTGAAGACGAACAGCAGGTCGCCGATCGTGCGGAACATGAGCGCGCCGAAGATCGCGCCGATCGCGCTGCCCGATCCGCCGAACAGGGATACGCCGCCCAGCACGACGGCGGCGATCGAATACAGCGTGTACGTGCTGCCGCCGGCGGCCGATGCTTCGCCGGAGTACGTCACGAACGTCACGAACAATCCGGCGACCGACGCGAGAAGGCCCGACAGCGTGTACGCAACGAGCTTCGCCCGGCGGATCGGTACGCCGGACATGTACGCCGCGACCTCCGCGGAGCCTACGGCGTACACGGCACGCCCGACCACCGAGCGGCGGAATGGCCACCATACGATCGCCACGACCGCCGCCAGCAACACGATGCTCGAAGGAACGACGCCCGCAATGCGGCCCGTCACCGCGTCCGCCAGCGTGCTCTCGACGTCGCCGCCGGGCACGGGCCGCAGGGCGAGCGCGATGCCGTAGTACACGGCGCCGGTCGCAATGGTGGTGACGATGGGTTGCAGGCGGCCGAAGATGACGATCAGTCCGTTGATCGCCCCGCACGCGGCGCCCGCCGCGAGCACGGCGGCCACGCCGAGCGTCGCGCCCGCGATGCCGCCGACCACCACGTACGATGCCATGCAATTCGCGAGCACCATGACCATGCCGACCGACAGATCGATACCCGAGGTGAGCACGACGAACGTCTGCGCCATGGCCACGAGCGCGAGTATCACGCCCTTGTTGGCCGCGGTCTGCGCGACGTTGGCGTTGAGGCCGGCCGGATGGTTGGCGGTGTAGAGCACGAACATCGCGACGAAGGCAGCGAACGCCGCCAGCGTGCCGGCGTTCTGGCGCAACCAATAGCGCGCGTCGACCATCATGAAGCGAGCCGCACCTCCGCGCCGCTCGCGGCCGGAGCGGCCGCGAGGTCGAGCGCGCTGCTCACGAGTGCGTGCTCGGTGATCTCGCCGCCGGTCAGCTCGCGCCGGATGGCACCCTCCACCATGACCAGCACGCGATCGCAGCAGCCGACCAGTTCGTCGAGGTCCGTCGTATAGAACAGGATCGCGGCACCGCCGCGCGCGAGCTCGCGCAGCAGCTGGTAGATCTCCTGCTTGGTGCCCACGTCGATCCCGCGCGTGGGATCATCGAGGAGCAGGATGCGCGGCGACACCATCAGCCACTTGCCGATCACGAGCTTCTGCTGGTTCCCGCCGGAAAGCGCACCGGCAGGCACGTCGGTGCCGTTCGTGCGAATCGCGAGCAGGCGCACGATGCGCGCCACGGCATCGCGCTCGGAGGCGCGATCGATGATGCCCATGCGCGAGAGCGAGTCGAGCGCCGCGAACGACAGGTTGTCGCGCACCGACATGGGCAGCATGAGGCCTTCGGATTTGCGATCCTCGGGGATGAGCGCCATGCCGATCGCGCGCCGCTTGGCATCGCTCGGCCCCGCGATGTGCACGGCCTCGCCGTCGATCGACACACGGCCGCTCGTGCCGCGCAGCACGCCGAACAGCGCGAGGAGCAGCTCGCGCTGGCCCTGCCCGTCGAGCCCGCCCAGGCCGACGACCTCGCCGGCGTGAACGCGAAACGAGATGTCGCGCAGCCCATCGCCCCAGTTGAGCCGCTCCACGGAGATGCGGGGCGGCGCGTCGGGCGGCGCATGCGGCGCGCGCGGCGGGAACTCGGCGGAGAGCTCGCGCCCGATCATGAGCTCGACGATCTCGGCGTCGGTCCGCGCCCCTGCCGGGTAGCTCGCGACGCTGACGCCGTTGCGGAACACCGTGCACTCGTCGGCGAGCTCCGCGATCTCGTGCATGCGATGCGAGATGTAGACGAGCGCCAGGCCTTCCGCGCGGAGCCGTTTCAGCACCGCATAGATGCGCTCGACATCCGCCGCCGTGAGGGCCGAGGTGGCCTCGTCGAGAATGAGGATCCGCGGCTTTCGCGCGAGCGCCTTGGCGATCTCCACCATCTGGCGGCGCGACAGCGACAGGTCCTTCACGAGCGCGGCCGGGTGGATGTTGTCGGCTCCTGCGCGAGCCAGGGCGGCCTCGGCGATCCGGCGTTGCGCCCGCGCGTCGATGAGCCCGAAGCGGCGCGGCGGGTCGCTGATCGAGATGTTGTCCGCGACGGACAGGTCCGGAATGAGAGACAGCTCCTGGAAGATGCACGCGATACCAGCGGCTTGGGCATCGGACGGCGATGCGAACTTCACCGGCTCGCCGTCGAGGAGCATGCGCCCCTCGTCGGGCGCCACCACGCCCGCCATGATCTTGATGAGCGTGGACTTGCCTGCGCCGTTTTCTCCGAGGACCGCGTGAATGCGTCCCGCATGGATGGTGAGGTCCGCGGCCTGCAATGCGCGCACGCCGCCGTAGCGCTTCGACACGCCCCGCATTTCGAACAGCGCCGGGTTCGAGGACGGGGGCGGCGACTCTGCCGCCCCCGCGTCGCGCATCACTTCACGTTCGCTTCGCTCTGGCCCATGATCTCCTGTGCGGTGAAGTTGATGCCGCACGTGGGGAACGCGTTGCCGACGAAGAAGTTGTCGCTCTGCGCGACGTAGAAGTCGCTGCCGTCCTTCATGTTCGGGGTTTCCGCCTTCGCGAGCGGCAGCTTGATGGATTGCGGCACGACGTTGCCCTCGAGCGCCGCAATGGCGGTCTTGATGGCGACAGCGACTTGCGCGGGCCCGGTGCCCGCCGATGCGCACTTCAGGCCTTCCGCGCCGTACTTGCCGCAGAACTTGCGAAAGCCGTTCTCCGTTTCACCACCGAAGGGCACGAAGGGATGCTTGGCGTCGATCATCGCCTGCACGACACCCGTGTCCCCGCCCTGCGCGGTGATGCCGTCGAAATGCTTGTGAACGGCGATTGCATCGGCGGTGACCTTCTGCGCGGTCGGGTCGTCCCACTTGCCGATGACTTCGACGACGTCCCACTTCTTGCCGGAGGCCTTGAGCACCTCCTGGATGCCTTCGTGGCGGTCGCGGTCGACGGAAGTGCCCGATACGCCTCGCACCTCGAGCACCTTGCCGCCGTTCGGCACGTTCTTGACGAGCCACTCCGCCCAGTACTTGCCCAGGCCCTTCTGGTCGACGTTGACGTTGATGGCCTCCTCGGTGTCGAGGATGTTGTCGAACGCGACGAGCACCACGCCGGCGTCGTTGGCGCGCTTGATCACCGGCTTGAACGCCGCCGGGTTCTGCGCGTTCACGACGATGGCGTCGTAGCCCGAGTCGATGAAGTTGTTGATCGCGGCGATCTGCGCGGCAACGTCCTCGCCCGTCGAAACGACCTTGAACTCCTTGAGCTTGGCCGCGACCTCCGGCTGGGCGGCATACGCCTTGGCCGTCTTGATCATCTGAATGCGCCACGTATTCGCGATGTAGCCGTTCGCGAGCGCGATGCGGTACGGACCTTTCTTGGCCGGGTACTGAAACAGCTTGGTCGTGCTGGCCCAGGGCACGAAGCACTGCGGGTCCGAATTGGGCAGCGTCACCACCTTGGGCGGTGCGGCAACCGCGAGGCCCGCGGCAAGCAGTGTCGCGGCAGCGACGCAAGTACGGTAGACCATGAGACCCTCCTTCGTCGTGGCGTGTTCTCCGCGATCGGCGCGACGGCTCGCTGTTCCGGGCAGCCGCGTGCACGACGCGTTCCAGAAGCAGCGCCAGCATACGCTTCGCCCGCGCAAAGATACAAACGCCCGCGCCGCGTCCACCGCGCGGCGCCAGGAGATGTCGCTATCCGGGCGGCCACCGCGGCGCCCAGGGCTGCGGCGTCCGCCGGGGGTCTACCGGTCAGTTGCTGAACCGGCGATGCTCGCCGATGTTCTGCGGCGGTCTGCGGGTGACGGCCGCCTTCGCCATGGCGAAGAACTGCACGAGCTTGCTCGCGACGGGGTCCCAGTACTCGCCGTTCTCCACGTCGACGCGGAGCAGCCCCAGATTCGGATCCTCGGGACCGCCGGGAAACCATCCGGCCGCGAACGGCGTCCACAGCGCGCGCGCCTTCGCCTCGTTCCTGACCACCTCGCCCCTGCCCCGCAATGCCACGAAGAAATCGTCGCCGACGTCGGCATAAGTGACGAGCGCACGCGCATCGCGCGCGAGCTCCTCCGACACGCCGCCGTCGAGGGGAACGAAGAACCAGGCGGTGCCGTCGTCCTCGACTTGCTGGGTCGTCAACGGGCGCGCGGTCATCTCGCCTGCGACGTCATGCGTCGCGACCATCGCCATGCGCAGCTTCTCGAGCTTGCGCCAGAGCGCGCGCCGGTCTTCGCCGGTTGCGGGTTGCGGTGGCTCCCCCGATCGATCTGCGGCGTTGCGCTCTGACATCGCTTGTCTCCTGGAATCGTAGCCCCGGAGCATGCCGTGCGGCGCCGCACCGATGCGTCGGCTATCGCGACTTTCGCGCCGCCGCCATCGTCGTATTCCGATGTCGCTGCATGTCCGACGCGCGCCCCGCAGCGTGAATGTGCCGCGGCGACTCGCGTCCCGCTTGCTGAGTCGACCACCCGGTGCACCGCTCAACCGGGCGCCGCGCCGCGCGAATCTTCCGCTCGCGGCCGTCCGGGATGCCGTAACATCGTTCCGGCTCATCCGGAGGTATGCGCGCGGGAATGGCAGCCGGGGTCGAACAAACGAAGGGGCAGCTTCCGCATGAAGTGGTTGTCCCGCGCGCCGACCGAACCGGGTCGTACCGGATGCCGTCGGCCCGCCACGCCGTCAAGGACGCCGCCGCCGGCGTCGTCGCATCGATCGTGCTCGTCGCCAACATCGTATCGTTCGCGGCGCTGATGTTTCCCGGCCATCTCGCGGCCGGCGTGCCTGTCGCGATCTGGGCCATGCTCGTCGGCAGCTGCATCGGCGGCGTTTGCATCGCGTTGTGCACCTCGATCTCGCCGCTCGCCACGGGCATCGATTCCCCGACCGGCGCGTTTCTCGTGCTGTTGAGCGCCTCGGCCGCAACGGTCATGGGAACGATGGGCGCATCGGTGGGCGCGACGATCGCGACCGTCATGGTCATCTTCACCGCGGCAACGCTGATGACCGGCGCGCTCTTCTGCGTCATCGGCGCGTTTCGGTGGGGCACGTATTTCCGTTTCATCCCGTACTTCGTCATTGCCGGGTTTCTGGTCGCGACGGGCGGCTTTCTTGTCGTCGGCGGCGTGCGCATGGCGAGCGGCCTGTCGCTCACGCACGGCGTGATGAGCGCGCCGCTGAGCGCGTATGCGGCAGTGAAGCTCCTTTGCGCCGTGGCGGTGCTGCTGATGCTCCTCGGCGTACGCCGCGTCACGAAATCGCCGTTCGCCATGCCGCTCGGGCTGTTCGCGATGTGGCTGCTGACCGTCGGCGTCCTGCACGTGCTCGGCATTTCACTCGGCAGCGCGGGATGGTACCTGCCGTCCCTCGGTCGCCTCGAGCCCTGGCTGCCGTGGCACGCCGTCGAGGGTGCGCAGCTGACGCTCCCGATGGTGCTCGACCTGGTGCCGGAGTTCGTGGCGGTTGCGATCGTGGCGTTGATGTCGCTCGTCACGAAGGTCGCAAGCCTGGAGGTCACGCGCCAGTCACCGGGCGATCTCGACCGCGAATTCCTCGCGCACGGCATCGCCAACGTCGTCATCGTGCCGCTGGGCGGCATCGCGTGCAGCATGCAGACGGGCACGAGCGAGCTGCTGCGCAAGGCCGGAGGCGCGTCACGGTTGAGCGGCATCATGGCGTCGCTGGTGCTCGGAGCCGTCGCGCTGCTCCACCTGGACCTTCCGGCGCTGATCCCCGTTCCGATCATCGCCGGGCTGGTCCTGTATCTCGGTTACACCTTCTTCGTCGAGGCGCTGCGTGCGCCCATCGCGCAGCGGGCGTGGCTCGACACCGGACTCGCGCTCGTGATCGCGGTCGTCTGCATGCGCTACGGCTATCTGGTCGGCGTCGTGGCGGGAATCGTCGCTGCGTGTGTGCTGTTCGCCGTGAGCTACGCGCGCATCGGCGTGGTGCGCCGGCACGCGACGCGCGCGCATTTCGCGGGCTTCGTCGACCGCTCGGCGGAAGCGGCGCGCTTTCTGCGCCTGACCGGGGACGCCATCCAGATCTATTGGCTCAACGGATACATCTTCTTCGGCTCGTCGGAACGGCTGTTCGAGCGCGTGCGCAGCGACCTCGACGCGCTGCCCGACGGCCGTGCGTCGTACGTGATCCTGGATTTCGCGATGGTGTCCGGCGCCGATTCGTCGGCCGTCGCAAGTCTCACCAAGCTCACGAACTTCTGCAACCGGCGCGACGTCACCCTCGTGTACAGCGGCCTCACGCATGCCAACCAGCGCCTGCTCGAGCAGGGCTCGCTCATCGGCGGCACGAGCCGGCACAAGGCATTCATCGATGCGAATCACGCGCTCGCCTGGTGCGAGGATTGCCTGCTCGACGAAGCGCGCCTGCACAGCGGCATGGACGTCGACGCGTTCCAGGCATGGCTCCAGCAGGCGCTCGGGCCGCGCGTCGTCGCGGCCGACGCAATGGCCTATCTGTCGCGTCGCGACACGCGCGACGCGGAAGTGATCTACCGGGCAGGCGAGCCCGCCGACACCGTGGAGCTCGTCGCAGTCGGCAATCTCGCCATCGACCTCGTCGGCGGCGACGGCGAACGCCTGCGCGTGCGCCGCTACATGAAGCACACCATGGTCGGCGAGATGGGCTTCGTGCGGAGCTCCGTCCGCTCCGCGACGGTTTTGTCGCTCGGACCGGCCACCATCTTCACGCTCACGCGCGCGGCGTTCGAGCGCATGCGCCGTGAGCGGGCCGATCTCGGAGCGGCCTTCGACGATTTCATCATGCGCACGCTCGCCGATCGCGTCGACGACGCCAACCGGACGGCGGCAGCGCTGCAGAGGTGACCGCGCGCGGCGGCGCTCGTGAATGCATCGCGCGTTCTCGCGGCCCTGCGACACTTGCTATGATTGAAGGCGCTGCGATCTGAACGTTCGGGGATCGCTGGAGGGACAGCCGCATGGCCTCGTCGAGCGCCGGATACCACGAAAGCCTGGATGTACTGAAACCGGAAACGCTGGATCGTCATCGCGCGATCAACTCCCTGATGGAGGAGCTCGAGGCGATCGACTGGTACGACCAGCGGGTCGACGCCACGAGCGACACCGACCTCGCCGCGATCCTGACGCACAACCGCGACGAGGAGAAGGAGCACGCGGCCATGGTGCTGGAATGGCTGCGCCGGCACGACGCCAAGCTCGACGAGCATCTGCGCAACTATCTTTTCACCGAGCAGTCGGTCATCGAACGCGAGCACGAGCTGGAAGACCAAGGCGGCGGTTCACCGGTCGCGAGCGCCGACGGATCGCTCGGCATCGGCAGCCTGCGCGTGCGGAGCGGGCGATGAACGATCTCCTTCGCGCGCTGGCGCCCGTATCCGATCGAGCGTGGACCGCGATCGAGGACGAGGCCAGGCGCTCGCTCAAGACGGCCCTCGCCGCGCGCAAGCTCGTCGATTTCGTCGGGCCGCTAGGCTGGGAGAGCTCGGCGGTGTCACTCGGTCGCACGCGTCCGGTCGAGCGCGCCCCGCGGCCGGGCGTCGAGGCACGCCTGCGAAGGGTGCAACCGCTCGTGGAATTGCGCACCCCGTTCGAGCTGTCCCGGGACGAGCTGGAGGCCCTTGGGCGCGGCGCGCATGATCCCGACCTCGATGCGGTGCGTCTCGCCGCGCACAACGCGGCGCTTGCCGAAGACCGCGTCGTGTTCCATGGCTACCCGGAGGCGGGCATCCGGGGCATCAACGAAAGCGGTGCACCCGGCAAGTGCACGATCACCGCCGACTACGCCGAATATCCCTCCGCGGTCGCCGAAGCCATCAATCGATTGCGCGATGCGGGCGTCGACGGCCCTTACGCCATCGCGCTGGGGCCGCGCTGCTATACGGGCCTCACCAAGAGCACCACCGGGGGATTTCCGGTGATCGAGCACGTCCGACGCCTGATCGACGGACCGATCGTGTGGGCACCGGGGGTCGACGGTGCCACCGTTCTCAGCGTTCGCGGCGGCGACTTCGAGCTCACCGTCGGGCAGGATTTTTCGATCGGCTACCTCGATCACACGGCGACCACCGTGTCGCTGTATCTGCAGGAGAGCATGACGTTCCGCGTGCTGTCGCCCGAAGCCGCGGTGCCGCTGACGTACGGGTCGTCCTGACGTATCGGAATGCGCGTGCCCGTCCGTCGCGCGCGCACCATGGTGCCAAGGAGGTGGCATGTCATCCAGGCGCTCCCTCATCCAGCAACAGGTGATGTCCGCGCTTGCGGCAATGGTAGCGATCTCTCCCGCCTGGGCGCACGACCCGGCGCCCGCTGCGGAGCAGGAGCGCTGCTACGGCATCGCGAAGGCGGGACAGAACGAATGCGGCACTGCACGGCACGCGTGCGCAGGCCAGTCGAAGGCCGATCACGATCCGTACGACTGGAAGCTCGTGCCGGCCGGCACTTGCGTGAAGCTCGGCGGCACGACCAAGCCACCCGGTTGACGACGATCGCTGCAGCGGTGCTCGAGCTCGATGCGATGCTCGGTGCGCTGCGAGCCGGGTGGGTTCATGATCGCCGCGGATTCCCGGCGGCAGCCCGTGTCGACGAGAGAACGAACGTCGCCGCGGCATCCCTCTCCACGACGCAACTCGGCGGCGCGTGCGCTGTCGATCGGCCACGGGCGCCGCGCACGGCACCGCCATCAACCGCCGCAGCCGACCGATCGCAAGCCAACCAGGGGAATCCGCATGATCAAGTGGGCCATCATCTTCTTCGTCATCTCCGTGATCGCCGGCTTCTTCGGCTTCACCAATGTGGCCTCGGGTGCACGCAGCATCGCCAAGGTGCTGTTCTTCATCGCCGTCGTGATCTTCCTGATCGTGCTGATTTTCGGGGTGATGCTCGGCAAGCTCGTGTTCTAGCTGCGCGAACTGCGGCGCGCGCTGAGCCATGCCAGCGCGGCGAGTGCTGCACCGGCGCTGAGAACCGCCGTTCGATGAAGGGTGATCCACGTCTGCAGGCGTCCCTCCCGCTCACGGCTCGTGAAGCGGCCGTGGGCCGCGAAGTCGCCTTCGACCGGCTGCCACAAGTTGTCCGCACGCGCGGGATCCCTCGGGTGCGCGGATAGCTGCGCGGCATAGCCTCGCCACGCCAGGAATCGGTCGAGCAGGCCCGGGACGAGCTTGTTCAGCCAGATGGCCTGCAGCGCGGGAAAGGCAACGTAGACCTCGCGCTTGCGATGCGTCGCGGCCCACACGATCGCGCGCGCGCCCGTGCGCGGATCGAATATCGGCGGCACCGGCTGGGGCTCCTTGTCCATGTGGTTGCGCGCCCAGTCGAATTGCGGCGTGTCGAGCGCCGGCATTTGCACCATGGTGAGGTGCACGCGCGAGCGGTCATGCCCAAGCTCGCAGCGGAGCGCGTCCGTGAATCCGCGGATGGCGAACTTGGCGCCGCAGTACGGTGCCTGCAGCGGTATGGCGCGGTAGGACAGCGCCGAGCCGACCTGCACGATCGTGCCGCGATTGCGCGGGATCATGCGCTTCAACGCGGCCATCGTGCCGTACACGGTGCCGAGGTACGTGACCTCGGTGGCGCGCCGGAAGTCCTCCGGCGAAATGGCGGTGACGGGCGAGAAGATCGTCGCCATCGCGTTGTTGACCCACACGTCGATGGGACCGAGTTGCTCCTCGACGTGCTGCGCCGCGCGCTCGACGGCGTCAGCGTCGGCGACGTCGCAGACGAAGATGGTCGCCTCGCCTCCTTTCGTGCGCACCTCGCGCGCGGCGGCGCGAAGCCGTCCGGCATGGCGCCCGAGCAGGCCCACCGCGATGCCGGGCCGGGCGAACTCGCGTACCGTGGCGCGGCCCAGGCCGGCACCCGCGCCCGTCACCACCACGACTTTTCGTCCCGACCTTCCGTGCCCGAGCAACGCGGCGTGCATCATCCACCTCCCGATCGACTGGTTTTAGGCAAAACCATTGCCGACCGGTTCAGCACACCCTTCGCGGAATGCGCGAAAGCCCGCCCCGGGGCGAGCCGGACACCTAGTGGTTCATGTGCACGTGCGCGTCGTGGTCCACGCGCTGGGCCGCGAGCCACTCGTGAATCGCGGCAACGACGCGCGTGTCGCCGCTGGAATACGTCACGCTGGCGCCGCCGGGCACGGCGCGGTAGGCGACGGTTAGCGCCGGGCCCGCCGCCGCCAGCTTCGCGAGGCCCGGCATGTCCTCACCATGGATGCGGGCCGGGTCCGAGAAATCGCCTTGCGCGAAACGCGTGGCCTCGTGTGCAAGATGCGCGCGGATGAGACGTACTTGCTCCGCGTCACCGTGGTCATTGGCCGCGACCGTCTCGATGCCGCCCGTCGGCGTGTCGTCGAAGTGATGCGTCGTGCGGCGCAGATCGAAGGGCATGACGCCGGCGCCCTTGCGTGCTACCTCGTCCTGCCTCGATGCAGGAGCGCTTTCGTCGGCCATCGCGACGCCCAAGGGCAATTGCACGGCGAGGAGCAGACAGCAAAGGTTGCGGCGGCAATGCCTCATCGGTTCCTCGCAAGTCCGCGACGCGTCTTGGAAATGCGACCAGTATAGGGGCCTCCAAACCGTGTGACGCTCGCCGGCGCCATGTTGCCCGGTCCGTCGAGCCCGCGCGCCGATGGAACTCAATCGTGATGCGTGGAATCGGGCGTAATCGCATCGTCATGATGGCTCGCGGTCATGCCGACCGCGCCGGCGCCCGCCCCACCGCCCGCTCCCGCGCCGCCACGGCTGCCACCCCCGCCACCACGCTGCGGGCTGCCTCGCTCATCGCGGCCGCCGCGCGCCGTCGCGCCACCCGGTCGGGTCGGGCCCTGTCGCGGTATCACGACGTCGTCCGGGATCGCGTCGAGATCGAGCACCGTACGAATGAACGTACGCAGCGACACGACCAGCGCGGCGGTTTCTATCGGACGTCCGGCGACCATGTCGCCGGCGGCCCGCGCCGCGAGCCGCACCTGCTCCTGGTGCCGAGGAGCATCACGTCCGACAGCGCGCCTTCGACCGCATCGCGGATGCGGCGGCGCCGGTCGCTGCCCTTCGAGAGGTCAGGTGCAATCGTCGAATCGCCGTCAGACGGCTCGGCTGCCGCAGCGGCGTCGCTGGCATCGTTTTCGGTGAGCGCCCTGCGCGCGTCGCGCAAATGCGCCGGGTCGACCGCGAGATCGCCGGTGAACGAGCCGCCCAGCGTCTTGTACGCGGCGATCAGCGTGCGCAGGCGCTCGTTGATCTGGCGATTCTCGCGCTCGCGCTTCTGCTGCACCGTGTGCATGACCAGCAGCCGGATGCCGACGACCACCAGCGAGACGACGACCAGGCCCACGAACGTCGTGAACAGCCCCTGCAACGAGCTGAAGTCGAGCGCGCTACGCACGTGTGAGCATCGGACCGGGCATGAGAATCGACGGCGCGGCCCGGTGAGGCGGCTGCATCATCGGCGCGCGACGTCGTTCCATCGAGCGTCGCACATATTACGGCATCCGCATGCATCGACACGCACGTCGGAATCTCACCGAGCTGCCGCTTGCGCGAGCGCCGCACTGCGCGTTCGAGCGAGTGTCGTCCAGCGACCCGGTGTTGCGCGACGCGGAAATTGCCGATGATCGCGTGGGCGACAACCGATCGGGAACGGCGTTGCGCGACGCGGAAATCGCCGATGATCGCGGGGGCGACAACCGATCGGCAACGGCGCTGCGCAGCTGCGAGCGCGCGGCTCGTCAGAAGCACTCGAGCAAGGCTGCCAGCGCCGGGTTCGCCACGTTCGCCTCGCGCCACACCAGCACGATCCGAGGGTCTTCGCGCCCCCATGCGATCGGGAACAGCACGAGATCCAGGACGGCACGCTCCGCGCGCGCCGCGGATCGCGGCGCCATGGCGAGCAAACCGCCTTTCGCGGCGAGCCGCAAGTTGGCGTGGAAGCTCATCGAGGTCACGCGAGGCTGCGGGGGGCGCAGACCCGCGCGCAGGAACAGCTGCTCGATCTCGAGCCGGGTGTAGGAGCCCTCGGGAGGCAGCACCCAGTCGTACTCGCGCAGCGACGCAAGCCTCGGCTTGCGCTGTCGTGCGACGGGGTGAGTGCGCGCGCACACGAGAACCAGTGACTCGTGGGCCACCGTTCGGTACGCGACGGCCGCGGGAAGACGCTGCCTCTCCCCGACCTCGGGAAGCCGGCACACGAGCGCGTCGCGCTCGCCCGCCTCGATCTGGCGCCAGAGGTTTGGCACCGTATCCTCGGTAAGAAGCACGTGCACGCGAGGCAGCCGTTGCCGGAGCCGGGCCAGCGCGAGCGGGACGTGGTGCACCATCGCAAGGGGCAGCACGCCGACGCGCAGCTCCGCGGTCCCCGGATGCGACGCCGCCTCGTGCGCGGCCTCCAGCTCGTGCCGCGCGACACGCAAGTGCACGAGCGCCGCGACGCCGGCCGGACTCAGCTTCGCGATGCGTTGCCCGCGCGCGCTTCGCACCACGAGAGGCTGCCCGAACGCGTCCTCGAGCGCGTGCAGGGCCTGCGTGATCGCCGACTGCGTCACGTTCAGGCGGCCAGCGACCTCGGTGAGCGACGCCGACGAGTCGACGTGCTCGAGCAACGTGAGGTCGCGCAAGCGCAGCTGCGCGAGGCGCGACGGCAGCGACGCCATGGTCATTAGCGGCTGTAATACTTTCATAAGCACATTTAACTTCTGCTTATGCCATTGCTCGTCTAGATTGGCAATGTCCCATCCGCGTGCCAGGAGCGACATCCGATGGTTAGCCGGCGTCGATTCAACGTTTGCCTTGCGGGAATCGTCGCGGCGGCAGCAGGCATTCCGCGCCCCGCGACCGCGAACAACGACAAGTTCCCCGCTCGGCCCGTACGCATCATCGTGCCGTACGCGGCCGGCGGCGGCCCCGACGTGCTGACACGCAAGATGGCGGTGCGGCTTGCCGACGTGCTCGACAAGGATGCCGCGGTTATCGTCGACAACATGGTCGGCGCGGGCGGCATCCTGGCGGCGCAGAACGTGGCGCGCATGGCTCCCGACGGTTACAACCTGCTCCTCGGCGCGTCTTCGCACATCGTGCAGAAAGCGATGGAGCCCACCGTCCGGTTCGATCCCATGACCGACTTCGCGCACATCACGCGCACCGCGTTCACGCCTTCGGTGCTCGTCGTGAGCGCAACCTCGCCCTACATGACGCTGCAGCAGCTCCTGGACGCGGCCGCCCGCGCGCCGGGGAAGCTCAACTACGCATCGGGTGGCATCGGGAGCGCCGCGCACTTGAGCGCCGCCGCGATGGTGCTGCACGCGAAGCTCGACGTCGTGCACGTCCCCTACAAGGGCTCGGTCGAGATCGTGCCGTCGATCATCTCCGGCACGACGCAGTTCGCGTTTCCGATCGCCTCGACGGCGATCCCGCAGATACGCGCGGGAAAGGTGCGCGCACTGGCAGTGACCAGCGCAGCGCGAATGCCCGCGCTCGCCGACGTACCCACGCTGAGCGAGGCGTTCGGGACACCGGACCTCGTGCTCGACTCGTGGTTCGGCCTGTGGGCGCCAGCCGGTACGCCGTCAGCGATAGTCGACCTTCTGTTCAACGCCGTCACGAAAACGTACCAGGATGCCGCGCTGCGCGCCGACAGCGAAGCGGCCGGCGCCGTGGTCTCGCTCAGCCGCTCGCCCGCCGAATTCACGCAATTCATGGAAGCCGAAACACTGAAGCTGGGGAAGCTCGTGCGGGCCGCCCATCT
>DATJIS010000071.1:0-21477 GCA_035493035.1 Casimicrobiaceae bacterium
GCCATCGATCTCCAGCAACGGGATGCGGCCGATCGGATGGTCTTTGTAGAACTTCGCCGTGCCGTAAGTCCGCGGCTGCTCGATCGCGATGTCGGTGAGACCCTTGGCGTAAATCTGCATCCGTACTCGCGCCGAGTAGGGACTGAGATCCCAGGAATAGAGCTTCATCGTCGTCACGCTTCCCCCTGTGCGTCCGCATGCGCACATCGGGCCGAGCGCTGCAAATAGCGGCGCGCGTTTTCGAGCACGAACAACGATTTCATTTCAAGACAAGTTCACGAATATATTCTCTACGCGTAACTTTCCTGTATTCGTTCCGATTAACTCTCGCCTTGTTCTGACACTCGGTGCTGCAGATCACTTTCTTGGCCACTGCTTCTTCTTCGACGCCTCTATCCAATGCTGCCATGTTCTTATAAGTAATCCACAGAATTACATCGGGGTGATCTGGTGACGGTGGAGTGGAACTGAAGACCCTGTAATCGATGATGATTCCTGCTTTCTTCGTGGCTTCCATGGTCGGCTTCCATGTCGAATTCAGCCAATCGACGTAGTCTTCGAAATGCCCGTACTCAACCGCTATTTCTTGCACGAGAGTGACCGGCCCCTCCGCATACTGGCGCTCGTCCTGGGTGCTTTGGGCGCGCGCGTTGAACGAAAGCAGGAAAACTGCAACACACCCGGCCAAAATAATCCTGGTCATTTTCTCTTCGCGCGTTGGATTCCCGCGCGTGCCTCAAGCCTTGGCGACGAGGTCGATCTCAACGCAGGCCCCAAGGCGCGGCCACCGCGATCGTCGTGCGGGCGGGAAAGGGATGACTGAAATGCGTTGCGTAGATGCCATTCATTGCGACGAAGTCGTTCATGTTCGCGGGATGCACGCCGGCGCGCACGACATCATCGAAACGCCTGCCGGCCGCCTTCAAAACCGCCGAGAGATTCCGGAAGACGCGCTCCGTCTCGGCCGCAATACCTCCGGCCACCAGCGCGCCCGTCGTCGGTTCTTCACCGAGCTGAAGTGGATGAAACCGGCGACTTCGATCGCCTGGGAAGACGGCCCAACCGGCGGCACGAGTTCGGGCGAGGTATTTGCGGTGCGCCGAATCCGGCTCTTGCGAGGCATACGGATCTCCGCAAAAACGTGCATTGCGCGAAATTGTGATGCGTCACCACAAATTCTGCAAATTCATTATTATCACGATAATAATGCTAGTACCGCACGATTCGCGGCCCGCTTCAGGAGACCCCCTTGCTCGAAGATTTGCGCGTCCTCGTAGAATTCGCCGATGCCGGATCCATCGCCGGTGCAGCCGGTCGTCTATTCCGAACGCCGTCTGCGGTGACCCGCCAAATGCAAAGGCTCGAGGCTGCATTGGGTGCCGAGTTGCTCGACCGCTCGGTAAAGCCGCCCCGTCTGAACTCGCTGGGCTCCAGGGTGCTCGAACAGGCGCGAGATCTGCTGCAGCGGACGGAGGCTCTGAAGTCTCTTACGTCGAGCGGCGCTGAACCTCACGGGCTTTTGCGAATCGGGATATCGTATGCCCTGGCCGAGGGGGCACTTATCGAACCTATTCGGGCGCTGACCGAGAAATACCCCAAGGTCCGAGTGCAGCTGTCGAGCGAACAATTGATTCAGCGGCTGGTCGCGGGTGAACTCGACGTTGCTGCCGTGCCTTTGCCCGAAGGTAAAACCGCGCCTCCACCGCTCCTGACTAATATCATCGCCAGCGACCGCATGGAGATCGTTCAAGGCGCCGCAGGCGACGTTGACGGTGATTGGAAAAGTCTGGGCCGGGCACCCTGGGTGCTCAACCCGCCCGGGTGCTTTCTTCGGGCGAGCCTCATCGATCGGATGGAGCGCGCCGGCCTCACCCCCATGATCGCTGCCGAGGTCAATAACATCCAAATGCAGCTGGCGTTCGTTCAGGCCGGTTATGGTGTCGGACTGCTACCCGCTCGCTTCATCGCCAGGAATCGTTCCATCGATCGCGTGAAAATATTGCGTCCCCCATCGTTTGAGCTGCACCGATCCGTCGCGATAGTCCGGGTCGGACAACTCGGCGCCTTGGAGAAAGCCGTCGAACTCTTGGAACACGGGCTTCGGCAATTGTTTGAGGCAGCCGATACCACGAAGCCCGTGACGAGGCACCGAAGAGGTGTGTCCGTGAATCGGCGTGCAGCGCGGCCGCCCAAGTAGTCGCCGACATCGCTTATTCAGCGTAAGCGTCCCCACCGCTTGGCACGGAACTGTTGCATTACAGGCCTTGATTTCACATTGAACTGCAACGCGGAGCGGGTGTTGGTGATGTCCGCTTTGGGTTTGGAAGCGGTCACCTGCCAAGCCCGACAACAAATGATTTTTGCGCGTTCGTCGCGCTAGACTGGGCGCGTGCCAAACACCGCCCGCGTCTTCTTCGGGTTGCCCGTCGACGCGCCACTCGCCGATACGCTTGCCACGCTTGCGCAGGAGGCGGCCGCGGCGAGCGGCGGTCGAGCGATGCCGAAGGCGAACCTGCACGCAACCGTCGCGTTCATCGGGTCGGTGCAGCGCGCGAGCCTTGCTGCGCTTTCATCGATCGGCGAAAACCTGCACGCCGATGCGATGGACGTCTCGCTCGACACGCTCGGCAGCTTTCGCAGCGCGCGCGTGGCATGGATCGGGCCCTCGAAGGTTCCGCAGTCGCTGCGCGACCTGCATGCGTCGCTGGGCGCGGGCGTAGTCGCGGCGTCGTACGACCTCGATCCGCGGCCCTATAACCCGCACATCACCCTGGCACGACATTGCCGCCATGCGTTGACGCGTCGCTCGATCGCGCCGCTCGCATGGCACGTGGACCGGCTGGTGCTCTACGAGTCGATCAGCGCCGAGGGCGGCCCGCGCTACGAGCCGCTTGCAACGTGGCGCTTCACACGCCGCCCGTAGCGACCGGTCGCTCGCGATCGGCTACCCACTCGCTCCACGATCCGGGATAGATCCGCGTCAGCGGATAACCCGCGATCGCCATGGCGAGGACGTTGTGGCAGGCGCTCACCCCCGAACCGCAGTAGTGCACGACATCGCTCACCGCGCGACCATGCAGCATGGACTCGAACTCGCTGCGCAGCTCGGCCGCGCGCCGGAACGTCGCGTCGGGCTGCAGGTTGCGCGAATACGGCCGGTTGAGCGCGCCCGGAATGTGACCCGCCACGGGATCGATCGGCTCGGTGTCGCCGCGGTAGCGCTCGGCGGCACGCGCATCGACGAGCACGAGCGTGTGGCGCGGCAGGCTCGATGCGACGCCGCTCGCGGATACCGTGGGCGCCACGCGCTGCACCTCGAAGGTTGCTGGCGCGACGACGGGAGATTCCTGGGACGTCGGCCGCTTCTCGGCGAGCCAGCGTGCATAGCCGCCGTCGAGCACCGCGACGGCCTCGTGCCCGAGCCAGCGCAGCATCCACCACAGTCGCGCCGCGAACATGCCGTTGTTCTGGTCGTACGCGACGACCTGCTTGCCGCGATCGATGCCGAGCCGCCCGAACGTCTGCGCCGCCTGCTCCGGTGTGGGCAGCGGATGACGGCCGTTGCGACCGTTCTTCGGCGCCGACAGGTCGGCATCGACGTGGGCGAAGCGCGCGCCGGGGATGTGCCCGGCGCGGTATTGCGCCTCGCCCCACGTGTCGGGATGCGCGAGGTCGTGACGGACGTCCACGATCACCCAGCCCGGGTCATCGAGATGCGCGCCCAGCTCGCCAGGCGAGACCAGCGTGGAGGCCATGTGAAGCCGCTACCGCCGCTACGCGGCGGAGGCGTGCTCGTTTCGTAGTTGTCGGTCCATTTGCGACCGGTAGAACTCGTGGAAGTGCCGCATGCCGTCTTCCATCGGCGACTGGTAAGGGCCCGTTTCGCTGCGGCCCTGCGCGTAGAGCGCGCGCCGGCCGGCGTCCATGCGCTCGGCGATCTCGTCGTCCTCGACCGCGGTCTCGGCATACGCCGCCTGCTCCGCGTCGACGAACTCGCGCTCGAAGAGCGCGATGTCCTCCGGATAGTAGAATTCGACGATGTTCACCGTGCGGTCCACGGCCTTGGGAATCAGCGTGCTGATCACGAGCACGTGCGGGTACCACTCGACCATCACGTTCGGGTAGTACGTGAGCCAGATCGCGCCATGGCGGGGCTGCTCGCCGCGGTAATAGTCGAGCACGGCCTTGTGCCAGCGTTCGTACGTGCGGGTGCCCGGCTTGGCGAGCGCGTTGTTCACGCCGACGAACTGGACCGACGCCCATGGCGCGAATTCCCACCGCAGGTCGTCGCACGTCACGAATTGCCCGAGGCCCGGGTGAAACGGCTGCACGTGGTAGTCCTCGAGGTAGACCTCGATGAACGTCTTCCAGTTGTAGCGGCATTCCTTGACTTCGACCCGATCGAGCACATGGCCCGTGAAGTCGAGCTCGGACAGCGACAGCGAGGAAAGGTCCTTCGCGACGTCGCGCGGGCCGTCGAACAGCAGCCCGTGCCAGTTCTGGAGCGGGGAGCGAGCGAGGTGGACGCACGGCTTGCTCTCGAACTGCGGCGCGCCGAGGAGCTCGCCCTTGAGATCGTAGGTCCAGCGGTGGATCGGGCACACGATGTTCTGCGTGTTGCCCTTGCCGCTCAGCATGATCGCCTGGCGGTGGCGGCAGATGTTCGAGAGCAGCTCCACGCCGTTCGCGTTGCGCACGAGCGTCTGCGCGTTGTCGCGGCCGGACAGCACGTGGTAGTCCCCGGCTTCGGGCACCATGAGCTCGTGGCCTGCATAGCCCGGGCCCTGGGCGAAGAGGAGCCGCCGCTCGACTTCGAGTACGCGCGGGTCGCAATACCAGGAAGCGGGAAGCTGCGACGTGGCCAGCAGCCCGTCCCTCACCGGCAGCCGGGTGGCAGTGGCGAGATCCGACATCATCGTCCTTTCAGGCGTGTAACAACCAACCCAACCCAACAACCCGGGACGTCTGCGATGCACGGCTTCCAATGCCGCCATCGCCCCGGACCGCTTTGCTAAGTCGGCCACGCGAAAGGCTCGCGTTGTCTCCGCGGGCGTGGACGCAAAGCTTCGTCCAGGCCGCGGTTCAGGCCGCGTCGTCAAACATGCTATTATATTGGGCTCGCCGCGTGCAGGTCAATGTTGTGGAACGAAAATTCTCCACGACTTCGTCGACGACAAATCGACCGCGCGGCCCGTGGTAACAAGTCCATGACCGCTGAACAGCCGACGAGTTTCGAATCCGCGCTCGCCGAGCTCGAAGCGCTCGTCGCAACGATGGAGTCCGGGCAGCTTCCGCTCAAGGAATCGCTCGCCGCGTACCAGCGGGGCGCCGAGCTCCTCGCGTACTGCCAGGACGCGCTCAAGGATGCCCAGCAGCAGGTCGAGATCCTCGAGAAGGGCGTGCTGAAGTCGTTCCGCCCCGACGCCGAAGACGATGCATGACGGCGGTTTCGCGCCCTGGACGCGCGAGCGCACCGAACGGATCGAACGCGTCCTCGAGGGGCTCCTGCCGCTCGCGAGCGATCCGCCCGCGCGGCTGCACGAGGCCATGCGCTATGCGGTGCTCGGCGCCGGCAAACGCATGCGGCCGCTCCTGGCGTACGCCGCGGGCGAGCTCACCGATGCCGATCCGTCCGACGTCGACGGGGTCGCGGCAGCCGTCGAGCTGATCCACGCGTATTCCCTGATCCACGACGACCTGCCGTGCATGGACGACGACACGTTGCGTCGAGGCAGGCCGACGGTGCACGTCGCATTCGACGAGGCGACCGCGCTCCTCGCCGGCGATGCGCTCCAGTCGCTCGCCTTCGGAACGCTGGCGCGCGGACATGCCTCCAATGTCGCCGGCGCCTGTGCGGCGCTTGCCGACGCGGCGGGCAGCCGGGGGATGGCCGGAGGGCAGGCCATCGACCTTGCCGCCACAGGGACCACGCTGGATGAACAAAGGCTCACCGCGATGCATCGACTGAAGACCGGCGCGCTGATCGGCGCGGCCGTGCGCCTCGGCGCGCATTGCGGCCGCGTGCTCGACGCGCGCGAGACACGCGCGCTCGATGAGTTCGTCGATGCCGCGGGACTCGCGTTCCAGGTGGTCGACGACGTGCTCGACGTGGAAGGCTCCGCGGCCGCGCTCGGCAAGACGCCGGGCAAGGATGCCGCGCAGGGCAAGCCCACGTTCGTCACCGTGCTGGGCGTCGACGCCGCGAAAGCCGAAGCGGGGCGCCTGCGCGAGGCCGCGAACGCGGCGCTGGAACCCTTCGGCGGCGCGGCGCGGCGCCTGCGCGAGCTCTCCGACTGGATCGTTCTGCGCCGCCGATGAGCCGATCCGCCTTCACGCTATGATCTCCTTGCCATGAACCGACCCGAGCATCCGAGCCACCTCGTTCCCATTCCCGACGTGCAGAGCAGCGCCGACGATCGCGACATCGCGATCGATCAGGTGGGAATCAAGGGGCTGCGCTACCCGCTGCCGTTCGTCGACCAGGATGGCGCGGTGCACGCAACCATCGCGACGTGCAACGTGTACGTCGCGTTGCCCGCCGATCGCAAAGGCACGCACATGTCGCGGCTTGTCGGGCTACTCGAGGATCGCGCCGCGCCGGGGGCTGCGCCGATCAGTGTCGCGGGCCTGCGCGGGCTGCTCGACGATCTGCTCGCGCGCCTCGAAGCGCCGGGCGGACGCATCGAGCTGGCGTTCCCCTTCTTCGTGCGCAAGCTCGCACCCGTTTCGGGCGTGCCGAGCCTGCTCGACTACGACGTGCGCCTCACCGCGGATCTGACGGGCGGAGTGTTCCAGTCGCTGATCAGCGTCAGCGTGCCGGTGACCTCGCTGTGCCCGTGCTCCAAGGAGATCTCCGACTACGGCGCGCACAACCAGCGCTCGCTGGTGACGATCGGCGTGCGGCCGCGTGCGCCCGTGTTCCTCGCCGAGCTCCTGCGCGTCGCGGAGCAGCAGGCGTCCGCCGAGCTCTACGGCATCCTGAAGCGCGTCGACGAGAAGTACGTCACGGAGCGCGCGTACGACAATCCGCGCTTCGTGGAGGACCTCGTGCGCGGCGTGGCGCAACAGCTCGGCGCGGATCCGCGGTTCGAAGGCTACGTGGTCGAGGCCGAGAACTTCGAGTCCATCCACAACCACTCGGCCTACGCGCGCATTGCGCGGGGCTGGTAAGCGCTCTCCGGGGTTCGTCGCAGCCCGCCGGCGGTCGTCGCCGCGGGTCGACGTTCGTCCCACCGGGCTGCCGCGGCGCCCGCGCGTGCCTACAATCGGCGGCGTCTCACCCCGGGTGCCGCCATGATCGACGCGCTGAAGCAATCCTTCGACGACTACGTCCACCAGCGCTTCGCGCCGCGCTCGCGCGAGGAAGCCTGCGAAGCGGCGGCGACCATGGCCTGGGTCACGCGCGGAGGCGGCTGGTACGTCCTGGTTGCGGTCGCGCTGGTCGCGGCATTGCTGGCCGCCACCGTGCGCGCCATCCTGGACTGGAAGATGTCGCTGATCGGCGCGATGACCGGCTTCGTCTTCTGCGCGTTCGGTCTCGTGTTCGGCGTGTTCACCGGCTGGGTCGGCTACCGGCGCATGCACCATCGCTGGCTTTCGACGATGGTGGAAGGCTTCGCAGGAGCCGCCGTCGCGTTTACTGCGGTGCTCGGCATCATGGCCTGGATCGAGGGCAAGTCGCTGGTCGACGTATTCGGCGCACAGCTCCTGCGCCAGACGATTGCATGGACCATCGTGTTCCTCGTCGTGTTTCTCACGGTCCTCGTGCTGATCGCCACGCTGCGATTTCGCGTTCAGGAGGCGGTCGAGCGGCAGACGGATGCGGAGCGCCGGCGCGCGGAGCTCGCGCGGCGGCTGGCGGAATCGGAGCTGCGCCTCCTGCGCGCGCAGATCGAGCCGCATTTCCTGTTCAACACGCTCGGCAGTGCGCAGCAGCTCGCCGAGCGTGGTGCACCGGAGGCCGCGCGGCTGATCGCGGATCTCACACGCTTCCTGCGTGCCGCCACACCGTTGCGCGCGGACAGCAGCACGGTCGACGCGGAGGCGCGACTCGTCGACGCGTACCTGTCGATCATGGCCAGGCGCCTCGGCTCGCGCCTGCGCTATCGCGTGGAGATCGACGACGACGTGCGCGACGCGCCCATCGCGCCCGGCATGCTCATCACGCTGGCCGAGAACGCCATCAAGCACGGCATCGAGCCGGCGCCGGACGGCGGCGAGATCGTCGCGCGCGCGCGACGTGTCGGCGACGCGCTCGACATCAGCGTCAGCGACACCGGTGTCGGCCTTGCGCACGCGCCGACGGGACAGGGCCTCGGCCTCGCCAACATTCGCGAGCGACTCGCGCTCCTGTACGGCGAAAAGGGTCGGCTCGAGCTTGTGGAGAATGCGCCGCGCGGCTTCGTTGCGCGGCTCCGGGTTCCGCTCGCGAGCGCCGCGGCATGAGCGCCGCGTCGCCCACGGCGCTCATCGCCGAGGACGAGCCGCTCATGCGCGAGCGCCTGAAGGACAAGCTCGCGATCGCCTGGCCCTCGCTTCGCATCGTCGCCGAGGCCTCCGATGGCGACGCGGCGTTGCAGGCCTTCGCCGCGCATCGCCCTGACGTCGCATTCCTCGACATCCGCATGCCGGGCAGGAGCGGTCTCGATGTCGCGGCAGCGATCGGCGACGATTGCCACGTCGTGTTCGTGTCCGCGTACGATCAGTATGCGATCGCGGCGTTCGAGGCCGGTGCAGCGGATTACCTGCTGAAGCCGGTCGAGACGGATCGTCTGACCCTGACCGTCGCGCGGGTGCGCGACCGCCTCGGCAGCAAGCCGTCGGACCTCACCTCACTGGTCGAGCGCCTGCGCGAATCGCTCGCGCGGCCGAGGCTCAAATGGATCAAGGCGGCGATGGGCAACCAGGTGAAGCTGATCGCCGTCGACGATGTCCTGTACTTCCAGTCGGACGCCAAGTACACGCGCGTGGTGCTCGCCGCGGGCGAAGCGCTCATCCGCACGCCGCTGAAGGACCTCGCGGCCGATCTCGATCCGGAGCACTTCTGCCAGATTCACCGCGGGACCGTCGTCAACCTGGCCGCGGTCGCGGGCGTCGTGCGCGAGGACTCCGAGCGACAGTTCGTGCTGCTCAGGAATCGATCGGAGCGCCTGCGCATCTCGCAGGCATTCACCCATTTGTTTCGGCAGATGTAGCGTCGAGGCGCGGCGGCGCCAGCGAGGCGCTCGCCTGCACGCGGCGAATCAGGATGTCGATCACGTCCTCGCCGTCGCGCGACCGGATGCGCCGCTCGCGCAGCATGCTGGCGGTCTCGGGCGTGGCGATCTTCGTGTAGTCGGCGCGAATCATGATGCCTGCGATCGCGCGCTGCACCTTCAGCGACGGCGCCACTTCGAAGAGCCGCATGAGCTCGTTCAGCACGGCGGCGTCGGCGATGCGCATGCGCGACAGCGTGTCGAGCGCCTGCGCTTGCGCATCGGGCGCGCCGCTCATGCCTGCGATGGCTGACGCGACCTCGCGCAGCTCCGCGTCGTCGGTGATCGGACGATGGCGGAAATAGACCTCCGCCATGCGTTGGTCGGTTTCGTCGGCGCTCGCCAGCGCGTCGAGCATGCGTGACCGGTCGGGCGCGCTGCCGAGGCACGCGAGCGCCGCCGCCCGATCGATCCGGTCCCCGGTGAACCGCGACGGCGTCAACGATGCGATCCGTGCGTCGAGCTCGCCGTTCGCATTCTGCGTGCACAGCACGTCGAGGTCCGCCGTGCTCATCGGCGGGCCGGACATCAGATCGGCGGCCAGGCGGATCTGCTCGTCGTGGTACGCCTCGTCGTCGAGCCAGCCGATCCAATGCGCGACGGCGAGCATGCGCGCGCGCACGCCGGCAGGATCGACCCCACGCGCATAGTCGAGATAGCGGGCGCGCGCCTCGGCATCCCCGGCGATCTCGCCACGCGCGGCGACGAATTGCGGATCCTCCCGGTCGGCAGGCGTCAGCGTCGCGAGGAATCCCTCGATGCGCTCCAGGAACATCCGCGCCTCGGGTGCATCGCGATCGAGAATGGTGTGGATGAAGCGCAGCTTCTGCACGGCGGTCAGGCGATCGTCGACGAACTCGCACGCCTCCGCGCGATACGGCGTGTGCGGATCCGACTCGGTGAGGCCGCTCGCCATCGCCATGTTGTGCGCGGAGAACGTCGCGAGCAGCCTCGGGTTGGGCCGCCCCGTGAACATGTTGCCGGCGCCGCCCTGGAAGTAGCGGTCGAGGAGGTAGCCCGACGTCGGGCCGAGCGGCGCCACGTTCGAGAAGCCGTAGATCGCCGGAACGTTGCGGAACACACGGCGCATGAAGTCGCGGTTGCTCTCCTCGTAACGGTCGGACAGCATGCGCGCGACGCGCTGCGCCTCGCCGCGCGATTGTCCGGCGCGCACGAGCCGCCGCTCGATTTCCGCGCCGCGGTTGTAGCTGAGCTCGGGACTGAGGCTGGTGCACCCGAACAGGTAGACCTCCTTCAGATGCGAGAAGAGGTTGGGGCACGCGTTGCTGCACGAGACCCGCTCCATCTCGGCCACCGGCAGGTATTCCTGCGCCGTGAGCTTGTCGGAGAAGAAATCATGGCCGTTGAAGTGCCCGGACACGACCAGCACGTCGCACTGCACCTTGCGCTCGCATGCCGACTGCAGCCAGTCCGGACGGCCGCGCTCGACGAGCTCCACGAAGCGGTACTGCCCCGAGGGCAGGTGCCGGCGCATCGCTTCCTTCTCGTCCGGCGAGTTCACCGTGATCGTGCACACCGTGCGCGGCTCGGCGCGAACCGGCCCGCTCGTCGCGCAGGCGAGCGCCGCGAGCAGCGCGAGCGCCGCGAGCCCCATGCGACGCGTCGGCGCGCGCAACGCCGCATCGGCGAGCGGACGACACGCTTGTAAAGCTTTCATGGCGCGTGCGCACGGTTGCGCGCGTGACGAGCCCCGCGCGATGGACGTTTGCGCCCTTTGCCGAATGAAATGAGTCAGTTGCGCTCGCACGGGTTCCACCGTGGCGAGTGCGTTGCGAAATTCGAGCCACCCGCGTCGCGCTCAATCCAACGCCGCGCCGCGGGGAGTCTGGGCTGGAGCGCGCCCCGTCGCCTCGTAGGAAGATCGTGTCGGTCCGGCGGGCCGCTACACGGCCAGCACCTGTTTCAGGAACAGGGTCATTGCGGCGAAGAAGTAGTCCGCATTGTCCTTGCGCGCGAACCCGTGTCCCTCGTTGTCGGCCAGGATGTACCAGACCGGAACGTCATTGCGACGCACGGTGGTGACGATCTGCTCCGACTCGGTGTACGGCACGCGCGGATCGTTGCGGCCCTGTGCGACGAGCAGCGGCTTGCGGATGCTGCCCGCGTTGGTCACCGGCGAGATCCGCGTCAGGATCTCTCGCATGGCCGCATCCCGCTCGTCGCCATACTCCACGCGGCGCAGGTCGCGCCGGTAGCTCTCGGTGTGCTCGAGGAACGACACGAAATTGGCGATGCCGACGACGTCGACGCTGCCTGCGATGCGGTCGGAATAGTGCGTCGCGACCGCCAGGCTCATGTAGCCGCCGTAGCTGCCGCCGTAGACCGCTACCCGCGAGGCGTCGAGGTCCGGCTGCGCGGCGATCCAGTCGAGCAGCGAGCCGATGTCGCGCACCGAATCCTCGCGCTTCGCACCATTGTCGAGTGAAACGAACGTTCGACCGTAGCCCGTCGATCCGCGCACGTTCGGCTCGATCACGGCGATGCCGAGCTCGTTGACGAGGTAGTTCGATCGTCCAAGGAACGACGGCCGGGCTTGTGCTTCGGGGCCGCCATGGATCGCGATCAGCACCGGCCGCTTGCCCGCGTGGCGCGCGGGCGGCCGGGTGATGAAGCCGTGGATCACGCGGCCGTCGAAGGTCTGCCAGGCGATCGGCGCCGGCGTGACGAACGTCGATGCGTCGAGGCCTTCCACGCGCGTCTCGGTCCAGCGCGTGAGCTCGCCGGTCGGCACCTCGATCGACCAGACGTCGCCGGGGCTGCGCGCCGAGTTCAGGTTGAAGGCGATGTCGCGCGAGTTCTCGTGCCAGATCGCCCCCGAGACCGTTCCGGGCGGCAGCGCGGGTGTCGGGCGCAGGCGCAGCGTCGAGGCGTCGTAGACCGCAAGCTCGCCGACGCCGTTGCGGTTCACCACGAGCGCCACCGTGTGCCCGTCCGGCGAGAGCGTGAGCTCTTCGACATCGGCGCCCTCCGGGCCGAAGAAGCGCAGCTTGCCGTCGCGCAGCGACAGCAGCGCCGCGCGACGAAACTCGCCGCCGGCATCGGTCGCCAGGAAGACGTGACGTCCGTCCGCCGCGAACGCGAGGTTGTCGCTCGTCACGCGCGTGCCGGAGCCCGGCTTCGGAAGTACCTGCGTGAGCTTGCCGGTCTCCACGTCCATCACGTGAACACGCGAGTCCTCGACCGACTTGAACTCCACCAGCGCGATCTTGCGATCGTCGAACGAGAACGAGAAATCGCCCCATCCGGTTCCGGACAGCGTCGCGAGCGTGCGCGCGCGCTGCGGCTGCAGCGGGTCGAGCAGGGTGAGCGTCTCCTGCGGCGCCTCGTGGCGGCCGGTCTTGTCGAGCGGTACCGAGGCGACCAGCACGCGGCGCCGTGCGTGGTCGAGCGCACCCGGCGCGCTGCGCACGCTGGCGTCGGTGAGCGCGACTGCCTCGCGGGCGCCAGGATCCAGGCGGAACAGCCGCGTCTGCTCGTTTCCGCCGGTGTCGCGCGTGAACACGAGCGTGTCGGGCTTGCGCGGCCAGAACTGTCCACGGCGCACCGGCTCGGCGTAGTCGGTGAGCTGGCGCAGCGGAGCGAGCGGGGCGTCGACGGCATGCAGCTGCACCGTGTTCCCCGCGCGTGTCGCAACGACGATCTCGCGTCGAACCGGATGCCACGACGCGACCGCGCGCGGCCTGAATTCGGTGTACGGCGCGAGTGCTCGCATCAACGATGCGGGAATCGCCGGCACGCCGCTCACCTGCAGATGCGGGTTCGGCGCGACGGTGTCGTCGTCGGCGAGGGCAGGCGCAACGGGGGCGACGCATGCCGCCGCGAGCGCGACGGCGAGAAGCGGAACGCGAGGCATCGACGAGGACGCGCCGGAGCGGCGGCGCGCGCTGTTAGAATCGTCCGATTGTAGCGGTCCCCGCGTGCCACCGCGCCGCCATGCGCCCCATCGCCGTCTTCCGCTTTTCGCCTACCGAGGGGCCCGCGCACTTCGCCGAGTGGCTCGACGCGCGCGCGCTCTCGTGGAAGCTCGTCGCCATCGACGCAGGCGATGCGGTGCCCCGCGAAGCGCGGGCGTTCGCCGGCATCGGCATGATGGGCGGTCCGATGAGCGTCAACGACGCGCTGCCGTGGATCGCGCCGCTCGGCGCGTTGCTGCGCGACGCCGTCGCGCACGGCGTGCCCGTGATCGGACACTGCCTTGGCGGACAGCTTCTCGCGCAGGCGCTCGGCGCACGCGTGACGCGCACCCCGACACCGGAGATCGGCTGGATCGACGTCGAAGCAACCGACGACGGGCACGCGCGCGAATGGTTCGGCGGACGCGCGCGATTCACCCCGTTCCAATGGCACTACGACGCGTTCGACCTGCCGGCCAACGCCGAGCGCATCCTGCAGAACGGCTACAACCCGAATCAGGCGTACGTCGTCGACGGCCGGCACATCGGATTCCAGTGCCACATCGAGATGACGCGCGAGCTCGTCGACACGTGGTGTCGCACGGGATCGGCCGAGTTGCCCGCGTCGAGCAGCGGCGCGCTGCAGTCGCGCGCCGACATCCAGCGCGACGCCGACGCGCGTTTGCGCGAGCTGAACGCCGTGGCCGACGGCATCTACGTCCGCTGGTCGCGCAACCTCGCTCAGTAGCATGGGTGCGATCCGCGCGCTACCCGATCTCCTCATCAACCAGATCGCCGCCGGCGAGGTCGTCGAGCGGCCTGCCGCCGCGCTGAAGGAGCTGCTCGAGAACGCGCTCGACGCCGGCGCGACGCACGTCGACGTCGACCTCTCGGGCGGTGGCATCAAGCGCATACGCGTGGCCGACGACGGGCAGGGCGTCGAGCGCGAGGACCTGCCGCTCGCGGTGGCGCGGCACGCCACGTCGAAGATCGCGTCGGTCATCGATCTCGAAGCGATCGCCACGCTGGGATTTCGCGGCGAGGCGCTCGCGTCGATCGCCGCGGTGTCGCGCGTTTCGCTCGCGTCGCGCGCCGCCGGGCGGCCGCACGCGTGGCGGCTCGAGGTCGAAGGCGGCACCGTCGGTCCGGTCGCTCCCGCTGCGCTGGCCGCAGGCACGAGCGTCACCGTCGAGGAGCTGTACTTCAACACACCGGCGCGTCGCAAGTTCCTGCGCACCGAGGCGACGGAGTGGGCGCATTGCGACGAGGCGTTTCGCCGCATCGCGCTTGCGCATCCGCACGTCGGCTTCACGCTCCAGCACAACGGCCGCGTGCACTACCGGCTGATCGCCGGAGGCCGCCAGGCGCGCGTCGAGGCGATCCTCGGCGACCCGTTCGTCGCACAGGCCGCGCGCGTCGACGAGCGCGCCGGTGACGTCGCGCTCGAAGGCTACGCCGTGCGGCCCGCCTACGCGGCGAGCGGCAGCGGCGCGCAGTACGTGTTCGTCAACGGCCGCTACGTGCGCGACCGCATGCTGTCGCACGCGCTGCGCGAAGCATATCGCGACGTCCTTCACCACGATCGCCAGCCGTCGTTCGCGCTGTGGCTCACGGTCGACCCGCGCCGCGTCGATGTCAACGTGCACCCGCAGAAGATCGAGGTGCGCTTCCGCGATTCCAGCGCGGTGCATCAGTTCGTTCGCCACGCGGTGGAGCGCGCGCTCGCGGCAACCGCCGCGGAGCAGCCGGCCGTCTCGGCGGCCGAGCGCCTCGGCGTGGCGGCCGCGCGACTGCCTCCGCGTCCGCCGGCGTACGAGGGCGCCACCGGCGCGCAGGTCTACGCATTCGCGGGCAACGACGCCACGAGCGAAGGCCGCCGCCAGTCCGCGCTGGGTCTGGCGACCGGCGAGCCTGCCTCGTTCTACGCGCGCCTCTTCGGCGAGCGTGCTGCGCCCGGCGCGCTGCCCGCCGACGACGCGCATCCGCTCGGCTTTGCGCTCGCGCAGCTCCATGGCGTCTACATCCTCGCGCAGAACCGGCACGGGCTGATCCTGGTCGACATGCACGCCGCGCACGAGCGCATCGTGTACGAGCGGCTGAAGCGCGCGCTCACCGATCGGGTGCCGGTGCAGCCGCTGCTCGTGCCGGTGAGCTTCGCGGCGGAGCCGCTGGAGATCGCAACCGCGGACGAGGAGCACGAGGCGCTCGACGCGCTCGGCTTCGCGCTCGCGCCGATCGGACCTTCGTCCTTGTGTGTGCGCGGCGTGCCGGCGCCGCTCAGGGACGCCGATCCGGCGGCGCTGGCACGCGCGGTGCTGCACGACTTGCGCGAGTTCGGCGGCTCGCGTGCGCTCGACTCGCGTCGCGACGAGCTGCTCGCCGGCATGGCGTGTCATGCCGCCGTTCGCGCGCATCGCACGCTGGGCGTCGCGGAGATGAACGCGCTCCTGCGCGACATGGAGGCGACCGAGCGCGCGGGGCAGTGCAATCACGGGCGGCCGACGTGGTATCAGCTGTCGCTGTCGGATCTCGACACGCTCTTCATGCGCGGCCGTTGACGCGCGAAAAGCCCGTCGTGCTGCTGATGGGCCCGACCGCGTCGGGCAAGAGCGCGCTCGCCCTCGAGCTGGCCGCGCGCTTCGGCGGCGAGATCGTGAGCGTCGACTCGGCGCAGGTGTTCCGCGGCATGGACATCGGCACGGCGAAGCCCGACGCCGCGACGCGTGCACGCGTGGCGCACCACCTGATCGACATTCGCGATCCCACCGAGCGCTATTCGGCGGCCGCGTTCACGCACGACGCGCTCGCCGCCATCGACGACATCCGCGCGCGCGGCGGCGTGCCGCTGCTCGTCGGCGGCACGATGCTCTACTTCAAGGCGCTCATCGAAGGCCTCTCGGCGCTGCCGCCCGCCGACGCGAGCCTGCGCGCCGAGATCGACGCGCTCGCCGCCCGCGACGGCTGGCCGGCGCTGCACCAGGCGCTCTCGCGCGTCGACCCGACCACCGCGGCGCGCCTTGCGCCGACCGACGCACAGCGCATCCAGCGCGCGCTGGAAGTGCATCGGCTGACCGGCTCGCCGCTCTCGTCGCTGCAGGGACGCCGTAGCGGCATCGCGCTCGGCCGGACCGTGTCGATCGCGCTGGTTCCCGATCGCGGGCAGCTGCACGCCGCCATCGAATCGCGCTTCGACGCCATGCTCGCGGCAGGCCTCGTCGACGAGCTGCGCGGCCTCATGCGGCGCTTCGCGCTTCAGCCCGATCTGCCGTCGATGCGCAGCGTGGGCTACCGGCAGGCGTGGGACTTCATTGCCGGAACGATCGACGCCGCGACGCTGCGCGCGCGCGGCATCGCCGCGACCCGTCAGCTCGCCAAGCGGCAGTACACCTGGTTGCGCGCGACGGCGGCTTTGCCTTACGACGCGTTCGCGGCCGACACGCCGGCGAGAGTCGCGGCAGCGGTGGCCGACGCGACGAAGGACTAGGCGGCCTGCGCGAGCGGCTTGAACGACACGCGATTGTTGCCGGCGCCTTTGGCGGCGTACATCGCGGCGTCGGCAGCGGCCATGACGCCGGCGGGATCGTCCGCGTCGTCGGGGTAGAACGCGACGCCGACGCTCGCGCCGATCGGCGTATCGGTGAGCGGCGGCCGCGCGGGATCGGCCAGCGCGTCGCGCAGACGCTGCGCGAGCGGCGCGACTTCGCGCGGGTCGTCGACGTCCGGTATCGCGAGCGCGAACGCGTGCTCGCCGATGCGCGCGAGCACGTCGCCTTCGCGTGCCGTCTCGCGAAAACGTCGTGCGATCTCGATCAGCAGCGCGTCCGCCGCGGCCATGCCGTGAAGGTCGCTGACTGCCTTGGTGCCCTCGATGTCGATGAAGAGCAGGCCCACGTGGCGGACCTCGCGCCGGGCATGCGCGATGGCGAAGCCGAGCCACTCGCCGAAGAAGCGGCGATTGGGCAGGCCCGTGAGCGGGTCGTGATTCGCAGCCTGCGACAAGCGCAGCAACAGGCGCCGCCGATCGCGCAGGTCGCCGATCAGCACGGCGTAGGCGCCGCTGAACATCATGATGACCAGCACGCCGATCAGCCAGATGGCATGCCGCAGGTTGTCGCCGTAGGCGTGGGCGCGCTCGCGCGCTTCACGCAGGCGGCTCGCGACGCGCTCGTCGAGCGCGTGCGCTTCGACGCGCGCGGCGGTCATGAGCGCGCTGCCGGGCAGCGTACCGGCAATCCACGCGGAAACATCGCCGGCCTTCGCCGCGGTGTCGACATTGGCGCGAAGCTCGGCGAGCCGCGCCGGCACGATCTGCGCAAGGCGCGCCAGGTGCGCGCGCGAGTCGGCGTCGCCGCCGATCAGCGCCTGGGCGCGCGCGAGCTGCGCCTGCGCGGCGTCGGGTTCGGCGAAATGGGCGGGCAGGGCATCGGCGCGCCCGGTGAGCAGGTAGCCGCGGTAGCTCCATTCGGCGTCCTGCAGCACGTCGAGCATCGCGGCCACGGCGCGCGCGCCATCGGACAGATGCTCGCCCTGCGCGCTGGCTTCCAGGTAGCCGCGGCCGCTCGACAGTGCGAACCAAGCCGCCAGCGCGATCATCAAACCTCCGCCGACGAATGCGCCGAGCAGTTTGTACTCGACGGAAAGGCGCTTCACTGCGTTTCGCCGGCTCGCGCCGCTCCTGGACAAAGACAACCAAATCAAGCAACCATCGCGCCAGTTTGCGGTAAAATTCGATACTCGCGTTTTTTCAATGCGTTCCCGCGAAAACCGGGGATTTCGCTTCATGCACCCACGTACGCTGTACGACAAATTGTGGTCCGATCACGTCGTTCGCGAGGAATCGGACGGCACCACGCTGCTCTACATCGATCGTCATCTGGTTCACGAGGTGACGAGTCCGCAGGCGTTCGAAGGACTCAAGCTGGCCGGTCGCAAGCCATGGCGGCCGCAGTCCATCGTGGCGACGGCGGACCACAACACGCCTACCAAGGACTGGGGCGCGGGCATCCGCGATCCGATCTCGCGCACGCAGGTCACCACGCTCGACGCCAACATGCGCGACACGCAGCCGAAGGCGTACTTCCCGTTCCTCGACCGTCGCCAGGGCATCGTGCACGTGATCGGCCCCGAGAACGGCGCGACGTTGCCGGGCATGACGGTGGTGTGCGGCGACTCCCACACCAGCACGCACGGCGCGTTCGCCGCGCTCGCGTTCGGCATCGGCACGTCCGAGGTCGAGCACGTGCTCGCCACGCAGTGCCTCATCACCAAGAAGGCGCGCTCGATGCTGATCCGCGTCGACGGCCGACTCGCGCGCGGCGTGACGGCGAAGGACCTCGTGCTGTCGATCATCGGCCGCATCGGCACCGCGGGCGGCACCGGTCACGCGATCGAATTCGGCGGCGACGCGGTACGCGCGCTGTCGATGGAAGGCCGCATGACGGTCTGCAACATGGCCATCGAGGCCGGCGCGCGGGCCGGCATGATCGCCGTGGACGAGCGCACGCTCGACTACCTGCGCGGGCGCACGTTCTCGCCGCAAGGCGAGCAATGGGACAAGGCCGAAGCGTACTGGCGCACGCTGGTGAGCGACGCCGGCGCGCGGTTCGACACCACGCACGTGTTCGACGCGGCGCACGTGCGCCCGCAGGTCACGTGGGGCACGTCGCCCGAGATGGTGGTGTCGGTCGAGGACCGCGTGCCCGACCCGGACCGCGAGCGCGACGCGACGCGGCGCGAGGGCATGGCGCGCGCGCTCGACTACATGGGCCTTTCGCCGAACACCGCGATCACCGACATCCGCATCGACAAGGTCTTCATCGGTTCCTGCACGAACGCGCGCATCGAGGACCTGCGGGATGCGGCGCGCGTGGCGCGCGGCCGCCGCGTCGCCGGCAGCGTCAAGCTCGCCATGGTCGTGCCGGGGTCCGGCCTCGTGAAGGCGCAGGCCGAATCGGAGGGACTCGACCGCGTCTTCCGCGACGCCGGCTTCGAGTGGCGCGAGCCCGGCTGCTCGATGTGCCTCGCGATGAACGACGATCGCCTCGAGCCGGGCGAGCGGTGCGCTTCGACGTCGAACCGCAACTTCGAGGGGCGCCAGGGCGATGGCGGGCGCACGCATCTCGTGAGTCCCGCCATGGCGGCCGCGGCGGCGATCGCCGGCCATTTCGTCGACGTCCGCCGCCTTTCCTGAGACTGCGCATGCAACCGTTTCGAGTTCACACCGGCATCGTTGCGCCGCTCGACCGCGCCAACGTCGACACCGACGCGATCATCCCGAAGCAATTCCTGAAGTCGATCAAGCGCTCGGGCTACGGCCCGAACCTGTTCGACGCGTGGCGCTATCTCGACCACGGCGAGCCGGGAATGGACAACGCGCGGCGCCCGCGCAACCCGGATTTCGTGCTGAACCAGCCGCGCTACGAAGGCGCGTCGATCCTGGTCACGCGGCGCAACTTCGGTTGCGGCAGCTCGCGCGAGCATGCGCCGTGGGCGCTCGGCGACTACGGCTTTCGCGCCGTCATCGCACCTTCGTTCGGCGACATTTTCTTCAACAACTGCTTCAAGAACGGCCTGCTGCCCATCGTGCTGCCCGAGTCGCAGGTCGACCGCATCTTCGCCGACGTGGCTGCCTTCCCCGGTTTCAAGCTCACGATCGACCTCGAGAAGCAGGTCGTGGGCACGACCGACGGCAGCGTCGCATTCCCGTTCGAGGTCGATGCGTTCAAGCGCCACTGCCTGCTAAACGGCCTCGACGACATCGGGCTCACGCTCCAGCACGCGGACGACATTCGGGCCTACGAGGCGCGGCACCTCGCGTCGCAACCCTGGCTCGCGTGAAGATCGCGGTTCTTCCCGGCGACGGCATCGGCCCCGAGATCGTCGCCCAGGCGCAGAAGATCCTGGACGTCCTGCGCCGTCAGGGCCTCGATGTCGAGACACGCGTCGCGCCGATCGGCGGCGCCGGCTACGACGCCGCCGGCCACCCGCTGCCCGAGGCGACGCTGGCCGTCGCACGCGAAGCCGACGCGGTGCTGCTTGGCGCGGTCGGCGGCCCGCAGTACGACGCCCTGCCGCGTGCCTCGCGCCCCGAGCAGGGGATTCTCGGCATTCGCAAGGCCCTCGGGCTCTTCGCGAACCTGCGGCCGGCGCTGCTGTACCCGGAGCTCGCCGGGGCATCGACGCTCAAGGCCGACGTGGTCGCCGGACTCGACGTCCTGATCGTGCGCGAGCTCACCGGCGACATCTACTTCGGCCAGCCGCGCGGCCGCCGCGACGCGCCCGACGGCGCCTTCGCCGGCGCGCCCGAGGCGTTCGACACGATGCGCTACACGCGGCCCGAGATCGAGCGCATCGCGCGCGTCGCGTTCGAGGCGGCGCGTCGGCGCAGCAAGCGGGTGACGAGCGTCGACAAGGCGAACGTCCTCGAGACGTTCCAGTTCTGGAAGGACGTCGTCACCGAGGTGCACCGCGACTATGCCGATGTCGCGCTCGAGCACATGTACGTCGACAACGCGGCGATGCAGCTCGTGCGCGCGCCGAAGGCGTTCGACGTCGTCGTCACCGGCAACATGTTCGGCGACATCCTCTCCGACGAGGCGGCGATGCTGACCGGATCGATCGGCATGCTGCCGTCGGCGTCGCTCGACGGCAGCGGCAAGGGCCTGTACGAGCCGAGCCACGGCAGCGCGCCCGACATCGCGGGCAAGGACGTGGCGAACCCGCTGGCTACAATCCTGTCGGTCGCCATGATGCTCCGCCATTCCCTCCAGCAGCCGGAAGCCGCCGCGCGCGTCGAGCGCGCGGTGCAGGACGTCCTCACGTCCGGCCTCAGGACTGCCGATATCTGGTCGGAAGGCACGGCGAAGGTCGGGACCCGGGCGATGGGCGACGCCGTCGTGGCCGCGCTCGCCGGCAAACCGATCGCCACCAAGCACTAGCGCGCCCCGTTCGTCTCGCCGTGCCCGGCCGAGGCGTCGGGGCCGAGATTCGAGACGACTTGAAGGACGGGACGAACGATGGAACGCACGGGACTGGTCGGATGGCGCGGCATGGTGGGCTCCGTGCTGCTCGAGCGCATGGCTGCGGAGGGCGACTTCGACCTCATCGAGCCGGTCTTCTTCAGCACCAGCGACAAGGGCGGCAACGCGCCCGCGCACGCGAGGAACGAGACGCGGCTCCTCGATGCCTACGACATCGAGGCGCTGAAGCGCTGCGACATCGTCATCACCGCGCAGGGCGGCGAGTACACCAAGGAGGTCTATCCGAAGCTGCGCGCCGCCGGCTGGAACGGCTACTGGATCGACGCCGCG
>DATJIS010000072.1:0-23029 GCA_035493035.1 Casimicrobiaceae bacterium
TCGCCGTGCTCGAGCACGACGCCGGCGCGACGCTCGACCTCGTGGCCGACGGCGCCGGTGCCGCGGTTGCCTGGCACGCGCGCGCGCCGTCCGCCGTGCGTCGCTGGGCCTCGCGCTGGCGCGCGCGTCCGCTGCAGGTTCCTTCGATCACCGCATGAGCGGGGCCGCAATCGTCCGTCGCGCCGTGCCCGACGCGGCGCGCGTGCTCATCGAGGCAGGGGTCGCACCGGTGCTCGCGCGCATCTATGCCGCGCGCGGTGTCGAGCGGCCCGACGAGCTCGACCACACGCTCGCGCGACTGCCCGCCCCCGCATCGCTCAAAGGCATCGACGACGCCGCCGCGCGCCTCGCCGGCGCGATCGCAAACCGGGAGCGCATCGTCATCGTCGGCGACTACGACGCGGACGGCGCGACCGCGTGCGCCGTGGGCGTCATCGGGCTGCGCGCGCTCGGCGCGGACGTCGACTTCGTGGTTCCCAACCGCTTCGAGTTCGGCTACGGCCTGACGCCGGAGATCGTGGCGCTCGCGGCACAGCGGGCGCCGAGGCTGCTCGTCACCGTCGACAACGGCATCTCGAGCCACGAAGGCGTCGCCGAGGCCGCGGCGCGCGGCATCGACGTGCTGATCACCGATCATCACCTGCCCGCGGCGACGCTGCCGGCGCCCGCGATCATCGTGAATCCCAACCAGCCGGGCTGCGGATTCCCGTCGCGCAATCTGGCCGGTGTCGGCGTGATGTTCTACGTGCTGCTCGCATTGCGCGCGCACCTTCGCGCGGAGGGCGCGTTCGCGTCGCGCAAGGAGCCGCATCTCGGGGCATTGCTCGACCTCGTCGCGCTCGGCACGGTGGCGGACGTCGTGCGCCTGGATCAGGTGAATCGCATCCTGGTCGAGCAGGGCCTCGAGCGCCTGCGCTCGGGACGCGCGCGGCCCGGTGTCACCGCGCTTTTTCGCGTGGGCGGCCGCGACCCGCGCCGCGCCACGAGCCTGGACCTCGGCTTCGTTGCCGGCCCCCGGCTCAACGCCGCGGGACGCATGGACGACATGTCGCTCGGCATCCGCTGCCTCCTGGCCGAAAGCGACGCCGAGGCGCTCGCGATCGCGACCGAGCTCGACGCGCTCAATCGCGAGCGGCGCAGCGTGGAGGCGACGATGCACGAGGAAGCGCTCGTGCAGCTCGAGCAGGCATCGAGCAGCGTCGATCACGACGCGTACACGATCTGCATCCATCAGCCGCAATGGCATGCCGGCGTGGTAGGCATCGTCGCGTCGCGGCTGAAGGACCGCTTCCATCGGCCGGCGATCGTCTTTGCGGCAACCGGCGATGCGACATTGAAGGGCTCGGGCCGCTCGATTGCCGGATTCCACCTGCGCGATGCCCTCGACCGCGTCGCCAAGGAGGCACCCGGCACGGTCGAGCGCTTCGGCGGGCATGCCTTCGCGGCCGGCGTGTCGATTCCGTGCGCCGCGCTCGCACCGTTCTCGGAGGCGTTCGAGCGCGTCGCGCGCACCACCCTCGATGCGGCGCAGCTCCAGCGCGTGCATCCGAGCGACGGCGCGCTGCCGCGCGGCGAGCTCACGTTCGAGCTCGCTCGCACGCTTCGCGCCGGCCTCTGGGGACAGGGCGTGCCGGCACCGGCATTCGACGACGCGTTCGCGGTTGCGGATCAGCGCGTGGTCGGCGAGCGCCATTTGCGTTTGACCCTCGCGCGCGAAGGCGAGCGCTTCGAGGCGATGCTGTTCAACCGCACCGATCCGCTGCCCGGGCGCATCCACGCGTTGTACCGGCCCGAGGTCACCGAGTGGAATGGGCTGCTCGGCCTGGAGCTCGTCGTCGACCACTGGGAACCCTTGGGCTAGCGCGCCAGTCGCTATGTTGCGCCGCCGCAACAGCGGCCGGTGGCGGTATCCGGCAACTCGCTGTTGCGCCACGGAAAAAAGCGTCTAAGCCCAGTGCTTAGCCGCTGATCGCCCAGCGTGCCCCACCCTTGTGCAACGCAGCATTTCCCATTAAAGTACAAAGGTTTGGCCAGCCGCTGCAGTGCGGCAGCCAGTTCGGGGAGAAACCATGCGGTTGACCGACAAGGTCTCGATCATTACCGGCGCCGGCCAGGGCATCGGCCGCGCCACGGCGCTCAAGTTCGCCGCCGAGGGCGCCAAGGTTGCGGTATGCGACATCAACCAGGCGTCGGTCGACGATACCGTCGCCGCCGTCATCGCCCAGGGGGGCGCTGCGGCGGGGTGGCGCATCGACGTGACCGACAAGGAAAGCATCGCACTCATGGTCGCCGGCGTGATGGCCAAGTGGGGCCGCATCGATACGCTGGTGAACAACGCGGGCATCGTGCAGGACGCGCAGTTCAAGAAGATGACCGACGAGCAGTTCGAGCGCGTCATCGACGTGAATCTCAAGGGTGTGTACAACTGCACCAAGGCGGTCGTCGATATCATGCTCGAGCAGAACTCGGGCGTGATCCTCAACGCGTCGTCGATCGTCGGCATCTACGGGAATTTCGGCCAGACCAATTACGCCGCGACCAAGTTCGGCGTCATCGGCATGGTGAAGACGTGGGCGCGCGAGCTCGGCCGCAAGGGCATTCGCGCGAACGCGATCTGTCCGGGCTTCATCGAGACGCCGATCCTCGCGTCCATACCGGACAAGGTCATCCGCATGATGGAGGACAAGGTGCCGCTCGGCCGCCTCGGCAAGCCCGAGGAGATCGCGAACACCTACGCGTGGCTCGCCTCCGACGAAGCGTCGTACATCAACGGCGCGGTGATCGAAGTGTCAGGGGGCTGCACGATCTGATGCGGCCATCGCCGGACCGCCGCACCTCCGGCCTTGACGGCCGAGCATGTGCCCCTCAGCACGGCTAATCCGGCGCTTTTAGGTCGTTCGACGGTCTTGAGGCTTGGGCAGCAGCCGGGTTACGATGCCCGCGCTTTCCGTTTCCGGACTCGATCATGCGCCGCACCGCTCTCACCGCCTTCATTGCCCTGCTCTTCGCCGCCGTGCTCGGTGCGTCCGACGCGCGCGCCGCGACGATCGGCGGCAACCCGGGCCCGCAGTACAACTACATCTGCCCGCACGCCGACGGCGCGGGCGCGCTCGACTGCTACTTCGACGCCGTCGTGCACCTCTACACGATGTGCCGCAACGTTCACGCCATCGAGATCATCGAGTTCGGCTACGAAGACTCGCAGGAAGGCGAGCACGCGGCGAAGTACGAGTACTGCCTCGACAAGCAGAAGCAGAACATGGGGCCGCGCTACCAGGCGGCGCTGAAGGAAGCTCACGTGTCGAAGCAGGCCGTGGAGGGCGTGCGCAGCCTGCACGAGTACTGGCTCGAGGCGATGCAGCACATCCGCTGGAACAAGGGCGAGTCGGACGACAGCTACAAGGCGCGCCTTGCCCATGTGTACGACGATTTCAACGCGAAGATCGAGGGCATCCGCACGATCGTTGCGCTCGTGAAGGAGAAGACGTCCCCGATAGGCACCGCGAAGGCGAGCACGCCCGCGAAATCGACGGCGAAGTCGAGCGCGAAGTCCGCGAAGCCGGTCAAGTCCGCGCCCAAGACCGCCACCGGCACGCCGGAAAAGGCCAGCTGAACGCCTCCGCGCTTCCTTCGTCCGCGGCGACGGGATCCGACGCCGCGCTCGAGCAGGTCTTCGGCCCCGGCGGCACGCTCGCGCGAGCGCTTGCCGGCTTTCGTTTTCGTCCACAGCAGCTCGCGATGGCGCAGGCGGTTGCCGACGCGATCGCAGCGCAGGGCCAGCTCGTCGCCGAGGCCGGCACGGGAACCGGCAAGACGTTCGCGTACCTCGTTCCGGCGCTGCTCTACGGCGGGAAGGTCATCGTTTCCACCGGGACCAAGACGCTCCAGGACCAGCTCTTCGAGCGCGACTTGCCGCTGATCCGCGACGCGCTCGCGCTGCCCGTCACCGTCGCGGTGCTCAAGGGCCGCGCGAACTACGTGTGTCATTACCATCTCGAGCGCACCGCGCGCGAGGGACGCTTGCCGAGCCGCGACGACGCGCGACACCTGTCCCGCATCGTTGCCTTCGCGCACGCGAGCGAGCGCGGCGATCGCGCGGAGCTCGCCGACGTTCCCGAGAGCGCCACCATCTGGCCGCTCGTCACTTCGACGCGTGAGAACTGCCTCGGCTCGGACTGTCCGTTCCATCGCGAGTGCTTCGTGATGAAGGCGCGCAAGGAAGCGCTCGACGCCGATGTGGTCGTGGTGAACCACCACCTGTTCTTCGCCGACGTCATGCTGCGCGACGAAGGGCTCGCCGAGCTGCTGCCGAACTGCAACACCGTGATACTCGACGAGGCGCACCAGCTTCCCGACACGGCGACGCTGTTCTTCGGCGAGCAGGTCACCGGCGGCCAGCTCGTCGACCTGGCGCGCGACGCCGAGGTCGCGGCGCGCACGGCCGCGCGCGACGTGCCCGAGCTCCCCGACGCGGCGTCCGACGTGACCCCGGCGGTACGCAGGCTGCGGCTCGCGTGCGGCGAAGCGACCGGCAAGTTCGCACAGGACGTCATCGCGGGGCGGCCCGGTTTCACGGCGGCGCTCTCGGAGCTCGCCGCCGCGCTCGATCGACTGGCCGCCGAAATGGGCCGCTACGCCGAGCGCAGTGAAGACCTCGCGACGATCGCCCGCCGCGCGGACGACGCCGCCGCACGCCTTGCACGCTGGCAATCGGGCCTCGACGCGAGCGCCGCCGATGACGGCGTGGCATGGATCCGCTGGGTCGACGTCGCGCCGCTGGGCTTCCAGCTGCACGCGTCGCCGTTGTCCGTGGCCGAGATCTTCCGACGACAGGTCGACTCCACCGCGCGGGCGTGGATCTTCACGTCGGCGACGCTTGCAGTCGCGCGCAGCTTCACGCACTACACGAACCAGCTCGGTCTCGCCGACGCGCAGACCGGCTGCTGGGACAGCCCGTTCGACTACGAGCGCCAGGCGCTGCTGTACGTGCCGCGCGGCCTGCCCGCGCCGAACTCGCGCGAGCACACCGAGGCCGTGGTCGATGCGGCGCTGCCGGTGCTGCGGGCGAGCGGCGGCCGCGCATTCCTGCTCTTCACGACGCTGCGCGCGCTCGCGATCGCGCGCGAGCGACTGGCCGAGGCGCTGACGCGCGAAGGACTCGACCTGCCGCTGCTCGTGCAGGGCGACGGCTCCAAGAGCGAGCTCCTCACGCGCTTTCGCGCGCTCGGCAACGCGGTGCTCCTCGGCTCGGCCAGCTTCTGGGAAGGCGTCGACGTGCCGGGCGACGCGCTGTGCGTGGTCGTCATCGACAAGCTGCCGTTCGCGCCGCCGGACGATCCCCTGCTCGCGGCGCGACTCGCGCGGCTCGAGCAGGAAGGCGGCAACGCGTTCATGCACTGGCAGCTGCCGCAGGCGGCGATCAGCCTGAAGCAAGGCGCGGGGCGGCTCATCCGTACCGAGACCGATCGCGGCGTGCTGATGATCTGCGACCCGCGCCTGACCGACAAGCCGTACGGGCGCCGTATCTGGCGGAGCCTGCCGCCGATGCGGCGGACCCGCGAGCTAGCCGAAGTGCTCGACTTCTTCGCTCACCAGAACTTCCACCAGGGCTTGGCCGGCGGCGCATTGCCGGCGATGTAGATGCTCTGGGGAAACGTCTTGGCGAGGATGCGCCGGGAGTCCTCGGCGAGCTGCGGCAGCCCGAGCTGGTCGTAGCTGCGGGCGAGAATGTCGAGCGCGCGCTCGTTGGCCGGCGTGTGCGGGAAGTTGACGAGCGCGGACTGCGCGCGATTGGCGGCGGCGACGTACGCGCCGCGCGTGTAGTAGTAGTCGGCGACGTGCACCTCGAACAGGCTGAGCGCGTTGGTGAGGTAGCGCATCCGCTGTTCCGCGTCCTCGGCATAGCGGCTGTCGGGATACTTCTGCGCGAGCTCCTTGAAGGCCGCGAACGACTCGCGCATCTGCTTGGGATCGCGCTCGGAGAGGTCGAGCTCGTACACGTATCCGAAGAGGCCCTGGTCCTCGCGGAAATACACGAGTCCCTTCAGGTAATACGCATAGTCGACGTTGGGATGATTCGGGTACGTGCGAATGAACCGGTCGCACGCCGCGACGGCGGAGGTCTGCTCGCCGGCGCGCCAGTTGGAATAGGCGCCCTCGAGGATCGCCTGCTGCGCGAAACGCCCGTAGGGATAGCGCGCCTCGATCGCTTCGAACAGCTTGACCGCGCGCGTATAATTTCCCTCGAGCATCGCGTTGTGGCCTTCGGTGTACAGCTTCTCCGCCGACCAGCCGACCGTCTCGTCCTTGGCCGCGTCCGGCAGCAGGCTGCAGCCCGCGAGCCACATCGTCATCATCATCAGCGCCGCGGCCGCGACCGCGCGCATGCTCTTCCAACCGCTCATCGTTCCAGCGCCCTTCGTGAGTCGCACGGATTATAGCCGACCGGGTGGTGCGCAATCGCCCCCGGCGGGCGCCGCTGCGACGACGCTCACGATCCCTCGCGAGCACGCGGGACGCCGCCTCGACCAGGCGCTGGCGGATCTCCTGCCGCAGCATTCGCGCAGCCGGCTGAAGTCATGGATCGAATCGGGCGCCGTGCGCGTCGACGGCGCGGCGGTGGCGCCGCGTTACAAGCTGCGTGGGGGCGAGCGCGTTGACGTGACCGCCGTCGCGCCGCAGTCCCTCACCGACGCGGCCGAGGACATCCCGCTCGACATCCGCTTCGAGGACGACGCGCTGATCGTGCTCGACAAGCCCGCGGGCCTGGTCGTGCACCCGGGCAGCGGCAATCGCACGGGCACGCTGCTCAATGCGCTGCTGCATCATGCGCCCGAGCTCGGCGACCTGCCGCGCGCGGGCATCGTGCATCGCCTCGACAAGGACACGAGCGGCCTCATGGTCGTCGCAAGGACGCAAGCCGCCCAGCGCGATCTCGTGCGCCAGATCGCGTCGCGGAGCGTCACGCGCGAATATCTCGCGGTCGCGCACGGCGACGTCACGCGCGCAAGCACGATCGACGCACCGATCGGACGCCATCCCGTGCAGCGCACGACGATGGCCGTTGTGGCGCACGGCAAACCGGCGCGCACGCACGTCGCCGTCGTCGAGCGCTTCGGCATGGCGACGCTGCTGCGGTGCCGGCTCGACACCGGCCGCACGCACCAGATTCGCGTGCACCTCGCGGCGATCGGTCATCCCCTCGTCGGCGACCCTGCATACGGCAAACGCGCGCGCACCGGCACGCTGGCGTTCGGTCGCCAGGCGCTCCACGCCGCGAAGCTCGTGCTCGTGCATCCGCTGAGCGGCAAGGCGCTCGGGTTCGAAGCCGATCCGCCGCGCGACTTCCAGGCGCTGCTCGAGACGCTGCGCTCGCACGCCGGAAGACGCGCGCATGCGTGAGCCGGCCTTTCCAGCCGACTGGCTCGTGCCGCAGTGGCCAGCGCCGCGCAACGTGCGCGGCTTCGTCACCACGCGCAGCGGCGGCGTGAGCGAAGGCTCGTACGCGTCGATGAATCTCGGCTTCGCAGCAGGCGATGATGCCGCTCGCGTTGCCGAGAACCGCCGGCGGGTCGCGCAGCATCTGCCGGGGGCGCCGGCGTGGCTTCGTCAGGTGCACGGGGCGAACGTCGTCACGCTGGTCGAGCGGCCGGGCGACGTGCCGATCGCGGACGCCGCCGTGACTCGCACGCGAGCATTGCCGCTGGTCGTGCTCGTCGCCGATTGCCTGCCCGTGCTGCTCGCCGATCGCGCCGGGACGACCGTCGGCGTCGCGCACGCGGGCTGGCGTGGCGTCGTCGCGGGAGTGCTCGAATCGACGGTGCGCGCCATGGAATGCGCGCCGCACGACATCGTGGCGTGGATCGGTCCCGGCATCGGGCCCGACGCGTTCGAAGTGGGCGAGGACGTGCTCGAAGCGTTCGTCGCGCGCGACGATGGCGCCCGCGAGGCTTTCCGGCCCTTGCGCGCAGGCAAGTGGCTCGCGGACCTGCCCGCCCTCGCACGCATGCGCCTCGCGTCGGCCGGCATCGCGCACACGACCGGCGGCACGTGGTGCACCGTGCGCGATGCGCAACGCTTCTATTCGTATCGCCGCGACGGTCCCAGCGGCCGCATGGGCGCGTTCATCTGGCTCGAGTGATCCGCTCGCGCGCCGCGCGGCGGCGCCGCGATGCGAGCCATGCATAGAGCGCGACGGGCAGCATGCCGGCGACGACGAAGAACGCGATGCCTGCAAGCACGCCGTGGAACGCCAAGGCCATGGTGAGCGTGATGTAGAGCCAGGCGATGATGACGATGTGCATGCCGCGCGCACCGCAGGCGAGTCACGGCGGTACGTTAACATTGTCGCTCGATCACGAAGGCGCGGCGCGTCGCGCCTGAAACGATGTCCTCCAACGTCTCGGACCTTCCCGCCGCGTGGCTCGACCTCGCGCAGCAATGGCAGGGCACGCTTCGGCAATGGGGCCAATGGTGGCTCGGTAGCGGGTCTGCCGGCGCGGGCGCCGTGTCGCCCGCGCTGCCCCCGCCGAGCTTCGGCATGGCGTTCGATCCGGCCGCGCTGGTTGCGCTGAACGAAAAGTACGCGCCGCGATTCGAAGCGCTGTGGAGCGCCGCGCACGCGGCCGTCGCGACCAACGACGCCAGCGCGATTCCGGAAATCGCCGCAGCCGCGCCGAGCGACCGTCGCTTCACCGCGCCGGCGTGGCGCGAGCAGCCCTACTTCGCGTATCTCAAGCAGGCGTACCTGCTCTACGCACAGTACCTGTCGGAGCTCGCCGGCCTCGCGCAGCTTCCTTCGCAGGACAAGCGCCGCCTGCAATTCGCGACGCGCCAGTACCTCGACGCGCTGTCGCCGACGAACTTCCCTGCCACCAATCCCGAGGTGCTCCAGCGCGCCGTAGAGACGGAGGGTGCGAGCCTCGTGCAGGGGTTCTCGAACCTGCTGCAGGACGTCGGCAAGGGGCGCATCACCATGAGCGACGAGACGGCGTTCGAGGTCGGGCGCAACCTCGCCGTGACCCCGGGCAGCGTCGTGTTCCGCAACGAGCTCATGGAGCTCATCCAGTACGACGCGGACACGCCGACGGTGCATCGACGGCCGCTCGTCATGGTGCCGCCGTGCATCAACAAGTACTACATCCTGGATCTCACGCCGTCGAATTCGTTCGTGCGTCACGCCGTCGAGCAAGGCCACACGACGTTCATGATCTCGTGGCGCAACATCCCGCCCGAGCTCGGCGCGCTCACCTGGGACGACTATCTCGAGGACGGGGTCATCGCCGCGATCCGCGCCGCGCGAGACATCACGCGCAGCCGCACGCTGAACGTGCTGGGCTTCTGCGTCGGCGGGACGCTCCTCGCCTGCGCGCTCGCCGTGCTCGCGGCGCGCAAGGACACCAGCATCGCGAGCGCGACGTTCCTGACCACGATGCTCGACTTCGCGGATCCGGGCGACGTGGGCGTCTACATCTCGCGCGGGGCGCTGGCCGCGCGCGAGCCGGCCTTTTGCGCGGGCGCGCGCCTGCCGGGCAGCGACCTCGCCAATGCGTTCGCGAGCCTGCGCGCGAACGAGCTCGTGTGGAACTACGTCGTCAACAACTATCTCAAAGGACGATCGCCGCCCGCGTTCGATCTTCTCTACTGGAACGCCGATTCGGCGAACCTGCCCGGCCCGATGTACGCGTACTACCTGCGCGAGATGTATCTCGACAACCGGTTGCGCGAGCCGAACGCCCTCACCATGCTGGGCGAGGAGATCGACTTGCATCGCATCGCCATGCCGACGTACGTGTACGCGTCGCGCGACGATCACATCGTGCCATGGCGCTCCGCGTATCGCACGACGCAGCTCCTCGGTGGCGACATGACGTTCGTGCTCGGAGCGTCGGGGCACATCGCCGGTGTGGTGAATCCGCCGATGCCGGCGAAGCGCAATTACTGGCGCAACGACCGCCTCACGGACGATCCGGACGAATGGCTCGCACGCGCGGCGCAGGTCCCGGGCAGCTGGTGGACCCACTGGGACGCATGGATCGCCGCCCACGGCGGCAAGCGTCGCAAGTCGCCGAGCGCGGTCGGCGACGACGCGCACCCCGCCCTCATGCCCGCGCCCGGGAGTTACGTCGTGGAAAAGGTTTCCGCGTGAGCATTGCGGCAGGTCAAATCCGCGGGACCGCTACTGCGTTACCATGACCGTGTTCGCTCCCGTCGAACGCCCAGCACCTCACGGAGACTCCCCATGACCGACATCGTCATCGCCGGCGCGCTGCGCACGGCCATCGGCAAGTTCGGCGGCTCGCTCGCCAGGATTCCGGCGCCCGAGCTCGGCGCCACGGTGATCAAAGCGCTGCTCGCGCAGCACGGCGTTGCGCCCGACCGCGTTTCGGAGGTGATCCTCGGCCAGGTTCTAACCGCCGCAAGCGGGCAGAACCCCGCACGTCAGGCGCTCATCAAGTCCGGCATTCCGAACACCGTGCCGGCGCTCACCATCAATGCCGTATGCGGCTCAGGATTGAAGGCCGTCATGCTGGCGGCGCAGGCGGTCGCATGCGGTGACGCCGATATCGTCGTCGCCGGCGGCCAGGAGAACATGAGCGCTTCACCGCATGCGCTGCCGGGTTCGCGCGATGGGTTCCGCATGGGCGACGCGAAGCTCGTCGACACCATGATCGTCGACGGATTGTGGGACGTCTACAACCAGTACCACATGGGCACCACGGCGGAGAACGTCGCGAGCAAGTACGGCATCACGCGCGAGCAGCAGGACAAGTTCGCGGTCGCGAGCCAGAACAAGGCCGAGGCGGCTCAGAAGGCGGGCAAGTTCGAGGACGAGATCGTTCCGGTGCCGATTCCGCAGCGCAAGGGCGACCCGATCGCGTTCAAGACCGACGAGTTCGTGAAGTCCGGGACGACGCTCGAGTCGATCGCGGGCCTGCGCGCGGCGTTCGCCAAGGACGGCACCGTCACGGCGGCGAATGCCTCGGGCATCAACGACGGCGCCGCCGCGGTGCTCGTCATGACCGCGGAGCGCGCGCGCGACCTCGGCATCACGCCGCTCGCGCGCATCAAGTCGTATGCCACGACCGGGCTCGACCCGGCGATCATGGGTATGGGACCGGTGCCGGCGAGCCGGCGCGCGCTCGATCGCGCGGGCTGGCGCGCCGCCGACCTCGACCTGATGGAGATCAACGAGGCGTTCGCGGCGCAGGCGTGCGCGGTGAACAACGAGATGGGCTGGGACACCTCGAAAATCAACGTGAACGGCGGCGCGATCGCGCTCGGCCATCCGATCGGCGCGTCGGGATGCCGCGTCCTCGTCACGCTGCTCCACGAGATGCGGCGCCGCAACGCGAAGAAGGGCCTGGCGTCGCTCTGCATCGGCGGCGGCATGGGCGTCGCGCTCGCGGTGGAGCGCCCCTGATACATGCAGCGCCGCGCGCGAGGCTCGCGCGGCGCCGTAGGTCTCAACCAGCGGAGGAGCTGACATGACAACCAATGCACGCATTGCGCTCGTGACCGGCGGCATGGGCGGCCTCGGCGAGGCGATCTGCCTCAAGATGGCGGCGCTCGGCTACAAGGTCGTCACGACGCATTCGCCGGGCAACACCAAGGCGAGCGAATGGTTGCAGTCGATGCGCGCGCAGGGCTACAACTTCAGCGCGTATTCATGCGACGTGGCCGAGTGGAGCTCGGCCGCGGAATGCGTTCGCAACGTGGTCGCGGATCTCGGGCCCATCGACGTCCTCGTGAACAATGCCGGCATCACGCGCGACATGACGTTCAAGAAGATGGACAAGCCCAACTGGGACGCGGTGATCAAGACCAACCTCGACTCCTGCTTCAACATGACCAAGCAGGTCGCCGACGGCATGGTCGAGCGCGGCTGGGGCCGCATCATCAACATCTCCTCGGTGAACGGGCAGAAGGGAGCCTTCGGCCAGACGAACTACTCGGCTGCCAAGGCCGGCATGCACGGGTTCACCAAGGCGCTCGCGCTCGAAATCGCGCGCAAGGGCGTCACGGTCAATACCATCTCGCCGGGCTACATCGGCACCAAGATGGTGATGGCGATCCCCAAGGACGTGCTCGACAGCAAGATCATTCCGCAGATACCCATGGGACGGCTCGGCAAGCCGGAGGAAGTCGCGGGGCTCGTCGCGTACCTCGCGAGCGATGAAGCGGCGTTCCTTACCGGCGCGAACATCGCGATCAACGGCGGACAGCACATGTTCTGAGCGTGCTCGTCGCGTCGGCGCGCGGCGGCCGCTGCCGGCTCTACCGCGGCGTGCGCGAATCGATGATCGTGCGGCTGCGTCCCGAGCGGGCGCCGCCAACTCCCAGCGACCCTGACGCGTGCGCAAAAAAAAGCCCCTCGATGCAAGCACCGAGGGGCTCGAGGCTGTATCAATCAGGAGGAGGAGATCGATACAGAGGAGACATCACACCCGATTGTTGGGACTGATGTTCAGCCGTTCAAGTTCCGGCTACGTCATCCCCGGCCGACCGCTGGTCCGCGCGCGACCGGGGGTTGCAGCCTTCACGCAGCCTTGCGGCCCTTGCTCGTTCCGTTGGTCGTCGTGGCGGCCGCGGCGCGAACGCTCGCGTCGGCCAGGTTGACGACCTGCTTGGTCGCCCGCTGGAACTGGTCGAAGGCAGCCGTCGAGGCGGCGATCGTCGAACGGAACGCGTTGAACGCGACGTCCGAGCCCGCCGGCGCCGAGGCGCTGGCCTTTTCCACCCACGTGGCGACGCCCTTGGTGTAGGAGCTCCACGCTTCTTCCGCGAGCGCCGACAGCTCGGACTGCGCTTCCGACGACAGCTCGTACAGGCCGCGCGAGTAGCCGAGCGCGCTCTGCACGCCGAATTCGGCCATCTTCGAGCGCAGGGCGAACAGCTCCTGCACGTCCTTGACCGAGGCAGCCGCCTGCGCGCCTTCGACGCCTTGCGCGAACGCCAGCTTGGCGGCGTTGAGGTTGAGGGTCACGAGCTTTTCAGCCTGCTCGATCGACAGCGAGGCCAGCTTGATCGCACTGGCGACGTTCGCCTTGCTGAGCTCGGCGATCTGTTCCGAGGGGTTGTACATGATTGCCTTTCCGTGTCCGTTGGTCCGTTCAAAAGGGTTGGGCGGCCGACCCCGGGGGATTCCCCCGAAACCGCAGGCGCCATCCGGGTGTCCCGTATCCCGGTCGGCACCGCGCTGCTTTGCTGCACCGCACAAACCGATTGTAGGGATGCCAACACGCTAAGTCAAGCCCATTTTTGTGCGATGCAGCAGCGGATTCGCGCCGCGCCGCAAAAAATTACAAACGGCCCGGAAAATCAGCGGTTTATAATCGTCGATCGGCTTCAGGAGTTCGACCCATGGGCGACCAGGTCCGCACGATCAAGAAGTACCCCAACCGGCGGCTGTACGACACCGCCAACAGCGGCTACATCACGCTCGCGGACGTGAAGCAGATGGTGCTGGAGGGAATCGAGTTCCAGGTCGTCGACGCCAAGTCGGGCGAGGACCTCACCCGCGCGATCCTGCTGCAAATCATCCTGGACGAGGAATCGGGCGGCGTCCCCATGTTCAGCTCGGAGATGCTGGCGTTGATGATCCGCTTCTACGGCAGCGCGCAGCAGACCATCATGGGCCAGTACATCGAGCAGAACGTCAAGGCGTTCCTGGCGATCCAGAAGAAGCTGCAGGACCAGGCGAAGCAGATCTACGGCGACAAGATGATGCTCACCCCGGAGCTGTGGAAGCAGTTCATGCAGATGCAGGCGCCCGCGATGCAGGGCATGCTCGGCAACTATCTCGAGCAGAGCGCGCGCCTCTTCATGGACATGCAGCAGCGGATGCAGGACCAGACGCGCGGCATGTTCTCGGCGTTTCCATTTCCCGGCTTCGGCAGCGGCGCGCAGGCGACTCCCGAGGACGACAAGAAGCGCTGAAACGGGGCTTCGCGCCGAAGCGCGCGGAACGACTGCCAGCACGCGGCGGGCACCTCGCGAAGAGCTATAATCCGGCTTGCGGGGCGCGAGCGCCCCGACGATCAGAAGGGCGGCCCATCGGCCGCCCTTTGCGTTCCCGGACCCTTCGAATGTCAGCAGCAAAAAGTGCCTCCGTGCCGCGCGTCGGCTTCGTCTCGCTGGGCTGCCCCAAGGCGCTCGTGGATTCGGAGCAGATCCTCACGCAGCTTCGCGCGGAGGGCTACGCCATCTCGCCGTCGTACGCCGGGGCGGACCTCGTCGTGGTCAATACCTGCGGATTCATCGATGCCGCCGTGGCGGAATCGCTCGACGCGATCGGCGAGGCGCTTGCCGAGAACGGCAAGGTCGTCGTAACCGGCTGTCTCGGCGCGCGCGAGGGCGGCGACTTCGTGCGCGAGGCGCATCCCAAGGTGCTCGCCGTCACCGGCCCTCATGCGACGCACGAGGTGCTGACCGCGGTGCACGCGCACTTGCCGAAGCCGCACGACCCGTTCATCGACCTCGTGCCGCCGCAGGGCATCAAGCTCACGCCCAGGCACTACGCGTACCTGAAGATCAGCGAAGGCTGCAATCACCGCTGCACGTTCTGCATCATCCCCTCGATGCGCGGCGACCTCGTGTCGCGCCCGATCGGCGAGGTGGTCGACGAGGCGGAGCGGCTCCTGCGGGCGGGTGTCAAGGAGCTCCTCGTGGTGTCGCAGGACACGAGCGCATATGGCGTCGACGTGCGCTACCGCACCGGGTTCGTCGGCGGGCGGCCGGTAAGGACGCGCATGCTGGAGCTCGCGAGCGCGCTCGACGCCCAGGCGCGCGCGCACGACGCATGGGTTCGGCTGCATTACGTGTACCCCTATCCGCACGTCGATGACGTGATCCCGCTCATGGCTCAGGGCGACGCACCGCGCGGCCTGCTGCCCTACCTCGACATTCCGTTCCAGCACGCGAGCCCGCGCATCCTGAAGCTCATGAAGCGGCCCGCAGCGCCCGAGCGGGTGCTGGAGCGGCTCGCGGCGTGGCGCCGCGAGCGACCGGAGATCGCGGTGCGTAGCACGTTCATCGTGGGCTTTCCCGGCGAAACCGAAGCGGAGTTCGAGGAGCTCCTCGCATTCCTGCGCGAAGCGCAGCTCGACCGCGTCGGCTGCTTCGCCTATTCGCCGGTCGAAGGTGCGACGGCGAACGCGCTGCCGGACCCGGTACCCGACGCGGTGAAGGAAGAGCGCCGGATGCGCTTCATGGCGATGCAGGCGGAGATCAGCGCGGCCAGGCTGCGGCGTCGCGTCGGCGCCACCTTCGACGTCCTTGTCGATTCGGTGGAGACCACGCCTCGCGGACGCACCGTCGCGATCGCACGCAGCGCTGCCGATGCACCGGAAATCGATGGCGTCGTGCGAATCGCCCGCGCGTCGTCGATGCAGCCGGGCGCGTTCGTGTCGGTGACCGCGACCGGCGCCGACGAGCACGACCTCGCCGCGAAGCTCGCGTAATTACGGCTTCGGCAGCTCCAGGGCCGCGAGGTCGCGCGTCAGCTCCGCGAGGATCTCGCCGAACTCCTGGTTGAGCGCCTGCACGTATGCCGCGGGTGTGTGCGTGGCCAGGTCGACGTGCCTGTGATACTCGTGCGACCACGTCGGCAAGGGGCCCGCGCCCACCGGCGTGAGGTAGTACGTGATCGTCAGCTCGGCGGAGTCGGGGCTGCCGTCGCGGGCATCCGCGTAGAGCGTCGACACGAAGCCGTCGAGCGAGAAATCGCTGTCGGCCCCGGATCCGGGGGGCACGACGTTCGCGAAGACCTTCGATGCGGCGAGCGCGCGGCTCGTCTGCTCGGTGAACATCGCCGTGGGGGCGACCAGGAATTCGACGTAGAAATCGGTCTCGTAGCGCAGGCCCCCTGCGCGATACACGAACGAGCGCCCGCGAAACGGTGCCGCGACGTTGACGAGGCCGACGCGCACGGATGCCGGTTTCGACTTGGCCACCGCGGAGGGCATGGGCGGGTCGAGGAGATACACCTGCTTCACCGGCGACTCGCGCGAGAACGGTGACGAGCAGGCGGTGAGAAGCGCGGCCAATGCAAGCGCGCAAACCGCGACACCCGCGCGACGGAGCGATCTAAGGGTCATGGCGTGTGCTCCAGCGGACGAGGCGGCGCGCCGAAGAGCACTCTGGACGGGTAACGCTTCGCGTCTTCGGTGAGGTCGCGCAGGTTGTCGGTGATCTGGCGCAGGTTCTCGAGCGTGGTGCCGAGGTCCGCCTCGCGTCCGCCGAACATCCGGTCGAGGCGGCCCAGCGTGCGCTCGAGGTGCGCGACCGATTGCGAGAGCTTCGGATCGGAGACGAGCGTCCGCATGGCCTGCAGCGTGTTCGACGCGTCCTGCGGCAGCTGCTTGAACGCGGGATTGGCGAGCGTGGACTTGAGCTCGGCGTTGGTCTGTCGGAGCTCGGCGATCAGGCCTTGCGCCTCGTCGGAGAGCTTCTTGGCCTGGATCTGGTCGAGCGTGCTGTCGATCTTGCTGAGCGTCTGCTCGGTGCGCTGCTGCAAGCGAGTGGTGTCGAGCGCCCCGATGCGATCGTTCGTCGTCGCCAGCAGCTTGTTGAGATTGCCGATCGTGCTTTCGATGTCGAGTCGGCGCAGGCGATCCACGATGTCGGTCGCGGCGTTGACGAATGCCGTCACGGTCGACGGCGCGCTCGGGATGTAGATGTACTCGGGCACCCAGTCGATGGGGAGGACCGGCGTCGCCGGATCGACATAATCCACTTCGAGATAGTTCGTGCCGGTGATGCCCTGCGGCGCGAGACGCACCCGCAAGCCGCGCTCGACCTCGATGGCGGTGGTCTCGGGGCTCGCGATGTCGGTCGACGCCTTGCCGCCCACGAGGCGCGGCTCGAGCTGCGCCTCGACGAGGACGTAGCGCTTGCGCTGCCCCATCGGCTTCTCGGTCTCGTACTTGGTGTAGGTGAAGCTGATGCGCGTGACCTCGCCGATCACCACGCCGCGGTACTTCATCTTGGAGCCGACGTCGAGGCCTTGAACCGACTCGTTGAAGTACGTCTCCATCTTGGTGCGCGGCGTGAACCAGCGGCCCGTGCCGATGATGAGGAGCACCGCGACGCCGGCGACGATCGCGCCGATCACGAAGAGGCCCAGCTTGAAGTAGTTCGCGCGCTGGCTCATGCCGTGGCCGCTTCAGGCTCGCGGTGGAAGAACTGCTTCACCCATGGATCGTCGCTCTCGTCGCGCAGCTTGCGCGGGTCGCCCTGCGCGACGATGCCCTGCTTTCTCCGGTCGAGCATGATCACGCGGTCCATGATGGCGAAGATGCTGGCGAGCTCGTGCGTGACGATCACGAACGTCACGCCCACGTTCTCCGCGAGCCGGCGGATCAGCGCGTCCAGCGACGCGGACGTGATGGGGTCGAGGCCGGCGGACGGCTCGTCGAGGAACAGGATCATCGGGTCGAGCGCCATGGCGCGCGCGATCGCCGCGCGCTTCTGCATGCCGCCCGAGATCTCCGCCGGAAGGTGCCCGGTGAACGCGTCGAGCCCCACGAGCTCGAGCTTCATGCGACCGATGAGGTCGATCTCGTCGGTCGTGAGATCGGTGTACTCCTCCAGTGGCAAGCGCACGTTCTCGAGCAGCGTCATGGATCCGAACAGCGCGCCCGACTGGTACATCACGCCGATCTTGCGCAGGATCGCATGGCGCGTGGCGCCCTGCGCGGTCACGATGTCGTCGCCGTCGATGAACACGTGGCCGGCGATCGGCTCGTAGAGGCCGATCATGTGCTTCATCAGCGTGCTCTTGCCGCACCCGGATCCGCCGAGGATGCCGAACACCTCGCCGCGGCGCACCTCGAAGCTCAGGTCCTTCTGCAGCACGACGTCGCCGTAGCCTGCGGAAAGCCCTTCGACGCGAATGACGGCTTCTTGTGCCACGGCTAGATGTCCAGGAAGAAATAGACCACGGCGAAGATGCCGTCCACCACGACGAGCAGGATGATGCCCGAGACGACGGCGCGCGTGGCCGAGTCGCCGACCGCGGAGGCGCCCGCCGCGGTCTGCAGGCCCCGCAGGCAGCCCACGCCCGCGATCACGACCGCGAACACGAACGACTTCACGAAGCCGGCCATGAAGTCGGAGAAGTCGACGATCGACTCGACTTCGTGGCGGAACGTCACGAACGGAATCGAGAACGACTGCATGGTGAGCGCGCCGCCGAGCAGGCTCACGAGATCGGCGAGCAGCGTCAGGAGCGGCGTCATCAGCAGCGCGGCGAGGATGCGCGTGGTGACGAGGAACCGCACCGGGTCGAGCCCCATGGTGGTCAGCGCGTTGACTTCCTCGTTCACCTTCATCGTGCCGATCTCGGCCGCGAACGCAGCCCCGGAGCGCCCGGCCAGCAGGATGGCCGTCATCAACGGCGCGAGCTCGCGCAGCATCGCGAGGCCGATGAGGTCGGCCACGAAGATCTCGGCGCCGAAGCGCTTCATCGGGATGGCCGACTGGAATGCGAGGATCACGCCGACGAGGAACGAGATGAGCGCGACGATCGGCACGGCGTCGGCGCCGACCCGCTCGCAGATGCGCCACACGTCCTTCCAGCGCACGCTGCTCGGATGGCGCACCACCTGGGCGAGCGCGAGCGTCGCCTCGCCGACGAAGGCGATCTGCTCGCGCGAGTCGCGGGCGATGCCGGCGGCGATGGCGCCGATCTCCTCGATGGACGATCGGCGCCTGGGCTCGGGATCGAGGTCCTGCGCAAGCCGCTCGGGGTCGAACTGACGCAGGAGCGCGTCGAAGCGCGGCTGCAGGTTCTCGATCGCGACCTCGCCGCGCGGACGCTGGCGCAGGAGATCGACGAGCAGCGCGATGCCGGCGCCGTCGCAATAGTCGACGGCACGCGCGTCGACGACGATGCGCTTCGCCGCCGCCTCGCGCACCGCATGCGTGGCGCGTTGCCAGAGGTCACGGATCGTGCCGGCGTCGAGCCGGCCCGACAGCGCGAGAACGCGTCGATCGTCGGCGTCGGAAACGGCGAGCTCGGCCATGTCGCGCGGCTACCGGCGACGCGGCTTCGGCATGCAATGCACGGCGAGATGCGGGGCCGGCGACATGGCGCGCGAGTGTAGCACGCACATCGCGAAAATCCCGGCGCGGCCGGCGTGGCCGACCGGCGGAAGGGCGTCGGAGCGGTGTACTATCGGAGCGACAAGCCTCATTTCTCGATGACCGAGCCGATCCGCTTCCTGCTGAACGGCGCGCCGGTCGAAGTGACCGGCCTCGCGCCGCAGACCACGCTGCTCGAGTACCTGCGCGATGCGCGCGGCCTCATGGGCACCAAGGAAGGCTGCGCCGAAGGTGACTGCGGCGCCTGCACGATCGTGATGGCGGAGCGTCGCCACGGCCGCCTCGCGTGGCAACCCATCAACGCCTGCATCCGACCGCTGCCATCGGTCGATGGCAAGGCCGTGTTCACCGTCGAGAGCCTGCGAAGCGATGGAGCGGCGCTGCATCCGGTGCAGCAGGCCATGGTCGAATGCCACGGTTCCCAGTGTGGCTTCTGCACGCCCGGGTTCGTGATGAGCCTGTTTGCGCTCTACAAGACGCGACGCTCGCCTTCACGCTCCGCCGTGTGCGATGCGCTGTCGGGCAACCTGTGCCGGTGCACCGGCTATCGTCCGATCGTCGACGCCGCCGCGCGCATGTACGAGCTGCCTCCGCCGGACGACTGGCGTGCCCCCGGCGTTGCGGACGACGGCAGCGCCGTCGTCACCGCAGCCGAACAGCGGCTCGACGATGCGCTGGGCGCGCTCGCGCGCGAGCAGCCGCTGCATTACGAGGCGCAAGGGCAGCGCTGGTACGCGCCGCATACGCTGGACGAGCTGACCGCCGCCTGCGGCGCGCATCCCGATGCACGAATCGTCGCCGGGGCCACCGATATCGGGCTCTGGATAACGAAGCAGCAGCGGCAGCTCGGCGACCTCGTCCATGTCGGCGACGTCGACGCGCTTCGCACGATTGCGCGCAGCGATTCCGAGCTGGTCATCGGCGCTGCGGCGAGCCTCGGGGAAGCCTTCGACGCGCTCGACGAATCGTTTCCCGAGCTTCACGAAGTATGGGTGCGGTTCGCCTCGCCGCCGATCCGCGCGAGTGGAACGCTCGGCGGCAACGTCGCGAACGGCTCGCCCATCGGCGACTCGATGCCGGCGCTGATCGCGCTCGACGCACGCGTCGTCCTGGCGCGCACCGGCGGCGTGCGCGAGCTTCCGCTCGAGGCGTTCTATCTCGGGTACCAGAAGAACGCGCGCGAGCCCGGTGAAGTGGTGGCGGCTATCCGCGTGCCGGCGCGCGCGCCCGGACTGCTGCTTCGCGCGTACAAGATCAGCAAGCGCTACGACCAGGACATCTCCGCGCTGTTCGCGTGCTTCGCGCTCCAGCTCGAGGGCGAGCGCATCGTGGCGGCGCGCATCGGCTGCGGCGGTGTCGCGCCCGTGCCGGCGCGCGCGCGAGCGACCGAGGCCGCACTCGTGGGACAGTCATGGCAACGGGAGGTCGTCGAGGCGGCGGCCGGGACGCTCGCCGCGGAGTTCTCGCCCATCGACGACGCACGCGCGAGCGCGGCGTACCGGCGCCACGTGCTGGGGAACCTGCTGCGCCGGGCGTGGCACGAGCATGGGCATGCGGTGCCGTCACGCATCGAGGCGGTTGGCGCATGAACGCTCCGGAACGTGCGCATGCAGGTCAATCGGTGATCGGCGCGGAGGTGCCGCACGACAGCGCGGCGCTGCACGCCAGCGGCGAAGCGCGCTACACCGACGACCTGCCCGAGCCGCGCGGGACGCTCCATGCCGCCTTCGGCACGAGCCCGGTCGCGCATGGTGCGATCGCGCGCCTCGACCTCGATCGCGTGCGCGCGGCACCGGGCGTGGTCGACGTCATCACGGCACGCGACATCCCCGGAGTGAACGACGTCGGTCCGATCCAGAGCGACGATCCGATCCTCGCCGATGGCATCGTGCAATTCGTCGGTCAGCCGGTGTTCGCGGTTGCCGCTACCGACGTGCGCGCGGCGCGGCGTGCGGCGAGGCTCGCGACGCTGCAGGTCGACGCGCGTCCCGCGATCCTCACCATTGAAGCTGCGATGGCCGCCGAGTCGTACGTGCTGCCGCCCGTGCACGTCCGCCGGGGCGATCCCGAAGCGATGGCCGACGAGGCGCCGCATCTCCTGCGCGGCACGGTGCATAGCGGCGGCCAGGATCACTTCTACCTCGAAGGCCAGGTGTCGCTCGCGGTTCCGCTCGAGCACGGCGGGATGCACGTGTACGTGTCGACGCAGCACCCCGGCGAGGTGCAGCTCATGGTCGGTCATGCGCTCGGTCTCGCGGCGCACGACGTGATCGTCGAGTGCAGGCGCATGGGCGGCGGCTTCGGCGGCAAGGAAACGCAGATGTGCCAGTTCGCGTGCATCGCGGCGGTTCTGGCGCGGCGCACCGGGCGCGCGGTGAAGCTGCGGCTCGATCGCGACGATGACATGACGTCGACCGGGAAGCGCCACGCGTTTCGACACGACTACGACGTGGCATTCGACGACGAGGGCCGCATCCTCGCGCTCGACCTCACGCTCGCGTCCCGCTGCGGGTTCTCGGCGGACCTGTCCGGACCGGTCAACGACCGCGCGGTTTTCCATGCCGACAACGCGTACTGGCTGCCCCACGTCGCGCTCCACTCGTATCGTTGCAAGACGAACACCGTGTCGGACACCGCGTTCCGCGGGTTCGGCGGGCCGCAAGGGATGTTCGCGATCGAGGTGATCCTCGACGACATCGCACGCACGCTCGGACGCGATCCGCTCGACGTGCGCAAGGCGAATCTCTACGGCGTGACCGAGCGCAACGTCACGCCGTTCGGCATGACCGTCGAGGACAACATCGCGCCCCAGATCATCGATCGGCTCGAACAGACGTCGCGTTACCGCGAGCGGCGCACCGCCATTGCGTCGTGGAACGAGGCGAGCCCGCTGATCAAGCGCGGCATCGCGCTGACGCCGGTGAAGTTCGGCATCTCGTTCACGGCCACGCATTACAACCAGGCGGGCGCGCTGGTGCACGTGTATCGCGACGGCAGCGTGCTGCTCAATCACGGCGGCACGGAGATGGGCCAGGGGCTGTTCGTCAAGGTGCAGCAGGTGGTCGCGCACGAGCTGGGATTGCCGCTCGGGCAGGTGCGCGTGAGCGCATCGGACACGAGCCGCGTGCCGAACGCCTCGCCCACGGCGGCCTCGTCCGGCAGCGATCTCAACGGCATGGCCGCGCAGCGCGCGGCGGCGACGCTGCGCGAGCGCCTTGCAGCATTCGCGGCGAGCCGATTCGGCTGCAGTGCGGCCGACGTCGTGTTTCGCGATGGCGCCGTCGCCGCCGGCGCGACCACGCTTTCATTCGCCGAGCTGACGCGCCTCGCCTATTTCGCTCGCGTGCCGATGTCCGCGACGGGCTTCTACGCGACGCCGAAGGTCCACTACGACCGCTACACGCTGTCGGGACGGCCGTTCTTCTATTATGCGTACGGGGCCGCGGTATCGGAGGTCGCGGTGGACACGCTCACCGGCGAGCATCGGCTGCTCGCCATCGACATCCTCCACGACTGCGGCCGATCGCTGAACCCGGCGATCGATCGCGGCCAGATCGAGGGCGGCTTCCTGCAGGGCTACGGCTGGCTCACCATGGAGGAGCTGTGGTGGGATCGCGAGGGCCGTCTCGGCACGCACGCCCCTTCGACGTACAAGATCCCCGCGGCACGTGACTGGCCCGAACAGGCGCGCATCGAGTTCTTCGACGTGCCCAATCGCGAGGAGACGATCCACCGCTCGAAGGCGGTGGGCGAGCCGCCGCTGATGCTCGCGCTGTCGGCATTCCACGCGTTGCGCGACGCGATCGCAAGCGTCGGCGAGTATCGCGTCGTGCCCCGGCTCGATGCGCCGGCCACGCCGGAGCGCGTGCTCGCGGCGGTCGGCGACGTCCGCGCGCGCGCGCGACAGCGTCATGCCGCCCCGGCC
>DATJIS010000073.1:0-122668 GCA_035493035.1 Casimicrobiaceae bacterium
GTCGGCATGGTGTTCACCGTGAAGCTCACGGTGCTCGCGATGGCGGGCGGCATCGTGTTCGGCACGCTCCTCGCGATGATGCGCCTCGCGCATTTCGCGCCGCTTTCGATGCTCGCCGGCGCGTACGTGAACCTGATGCGCTCGATCCCGCTGGTGCTGGTGAGCTTCTGGTTCTATTTCCTCGTGCCCTATATCGGCGCCTGGATCATCGGCTCGGCGCAGCCGATCAAGGTGGGCGCCTTCCACTCGGCCGCGATCACCTTCACGATGTTCGAGGCGGCGTACTACTGCGAGATCATGCGCGCGGGCATCCAGTCCATCCCGCGCGGCCAGGTGTGGTCGAGCTTCGCGCTCGGGCTCGACTACTGGCAGACCATGGGGCACATCGTCCTGCCGCAGGCCTTCCGCAACATGCTGCCGGTGCTCCTCACGCAGACCATCATCCTCTTCCAGGACACCTCGCTCGTGTACGTGATCTCGGCGACCGACTTCCTCGGGGCCGCCGCGAAGATCGCCAACCGCGACTACCGCCTCGTCGAGATGTACAGCTTCGTCGCGGTGGTCTACTTCATCGTCTCCTTCGGCCTGTCGCTCGCGGTGCGCCGGCTGCAGTCGAGGATCGCCGTGGTGCGCTGATGACCGACCCTTCCGGAACGCCCATGATCTCGCTTCGCAACGTCTCCAAGTGGTACGGCACGTTCCAGGTGCTCACCGACTGCACGACCCAGGTCGCCAAGGGCGAGGTGGTGGTCGTCTGCGGCCCCTCGGGCAGCGGCAAGTCCACGCTCATCAAATGCGTGAACGGCCTCGAGCCGTTCCAGAAGGGCGACATCGTGGTCGACGGCATCTCCGTCGGCGATCCCAAGACGGACCTGCCCAGGCTTCGCTCGCGCGTCGGCATGGTGTTCCAGCACTTCGAGCTCTTCCCGCACATGACCGTGATGGAGAACCTCACGCTCGCGCAGATCAAGGTCCTCAACCGCACGCCCGACGCGGCGCGCGAAAAGGGCCTGAAGCTCCTCGACCGCGTGGGGCTGATCGCGCACAAGGACAAGTTCCCCGGGCAGCTCTCCGGTGGACAGCAGCAGCGCGTGGCGATCGCGCGGGCGTTGTCGATGGACCCGATCTGCATGCTCTTCGACGAGCCGACCTCGGCGCTCGACCCGGAGATGATCAACGAGGTGCTCGACGTCATGGTGCAGCTCGCGAAGGAGGGCATGACGATGATGGTCGTCACGCACGAGATGGGCTTCGCGCGCAAGGTCGCGAACCGCGTGATCTTCATGGACACGGGGCGCATCGTCGAGGACGCCGAGAAGGAAGAGTTCTTCGGCACGCCGCGCAGCGAGCGCGCGCAGCAGTTCCTCGCCAAGATCCTGCATCACTGAACGCGGTGGCCGCGAGGCGCGATGCGAGCATTCGTGCCGCGGGACCTCCGCACGCTCGTCACTGAAGACAGGCGACGACGCGCCGGCGCGCGGCCGGCCGCTCGATCGCGCCGCCCCTCGCCGGTACAGTCCACGACAGCCGAAACGAACGAAACACGGCGCACGCCGCCGCGAAATACCGACGACACGTCCGGTCGCTACATTGCCCTCCGAAGGAGGCAGCGATGAACGCGACATTCAGGATTCGGAGGGCCCACGACGCGGACGAATACGCCATCCATTCACTCGTGCGCAGCGAGCGCCTCAACCCGATCGACCTCGACTGGCGCAGGTTCCTGCTGGCCATCGACGAGAACGGCATCGCCGGCGCCGTGCAGCTGCGCCTGCATGACGACGACTCGCGCGAGCTCGGCTCGCTGGTCGTGCGCCAGGACCGACGCGGGTATGGCGTCGCGGCGCGACTCATCGATACGCTGCTCGCGCCGATCGCAACGCGTGTCTGCATGATCACCGGCGCGGTGTTCGCGCATCACTACGCGCGCTGGGGCTTTCGCCGCATCGATGCGCCTGCCGCGCCGTGGGGAGTACGAAGGAACTACTACTTCGGGCGCTTCGTCGGCCGCGCGCTTGCACTGCTTGGCGGCCGCGAGCCGCGCGAGCTCGTCATCCTCGACCGCGCGCCCCGCGCCGCCTGACGCGCCTCGTCCAGTCGACGTCCCGCCCGCACGCGGGTCTCGGCGCGGGCGAGCCCGCCATCCTGCGCTAGGCGAGGTTGCGCAGCTCGCGCAGGGCCACCGCGATCATGGCAGCGTCGACCGCGGGTACGGAGCGGAGCTCGGTGATGAGCTGCGCGGCGCGCGCGATGCCGCGCTGGTTGTGATCCTGCCACGCCGCGATCAGCGCATTGGGCGCGGCGATGTCCGCGGCGGTGCCCAGCACCTCCGCCGTGATCGTCCGCTGCAGCGCGTACAGGTCGTCCAGCATGGCGCCTTTCGCGAGCACCTGCCAGTGCGCGTCGCCGGGCAGCCCGGCGATCCTCTCGCGCAGCCACGGCACGTCGAGCTTGGCCGACAGCGCGAAGTACACGTCGGCCACCGTTTCCAGCGGACGGCTGCGCGCATCGGCGATCGCCACGATGTCGAGCGTCGCGTACAGCGCGTCGAGGTTCACGACACGGGCGGCGATGTCGGAGGGCACGGCGTCCGACATGTAGCGCGCGGCGCGCTCGTCCCGGCGCGCTCGCTCGCCGCTGTCGAGGAGGTCCGGGATGCGGGAGGCGAGCGTCGCGATGCGCGGCGCGAAATGCTGGATGGTCGAGCCGATGTCGTCGGCCAGCACGCGCGAGCGCAGGAACCATGTCGTGCCGCGGTACATGAGGCGCCCGAGATCGATGAGCATGCCCGACTGCACCGCGTCGGCGACCTTGTTGTCGAGCGACTCGATCGCCTGCCACGCGCCGACGAAGTCGAACACCTCGCGCGTGAGCAGGTAGGCGCGCACGATCTCGTGCGATCGCGCGCCCGTGGTCTCCATCAGGCGATGGATGAACGTGCTGCCGACGCGGTTGACCATGCTGTTGACGACGTGCGTTGCGATGATCTCGCGGCGCAGCGGATGGCGCAGCATGTATTGCGCGTAGCGCTCGTGCAGGCGCTGCGGAAAGTATCGCGTGAGCGCCGTGCCGACCCACGGGTCGTCCGGCAAGGTCGAGGCGAGCAGCTCGTCGTACGTCCAGATCTTGCTGTAGGCGAGCAGCACCGCGCGCTCCGGCGAGGTGAGGCCTTCGCCGGCTGCGCGACGCTCGGCGATCTCCTCGTCCGACGGCAGGAACTCGATCGCGCGGTTGAGCCGACCCGATTTCTCCAGGAACTGGATGAACCGCTCGTGGGCATCCAGCATCTGCGGCGCGATGCGCCCGGTCACCGACAGCGCCTGCGTCTGGAAGGTGTTGTCGCGCAGGACCAGCCCGGCGACCTCGCCGGTCATCTCCACGAGCAGGATGTTGCGCTGCTTTTCGGTGAGCTCCCCTTCGCCGATGGCCATGCCGAGCAGGATCTTGATGTTCACCTCGTGGTCCGAGGTGTCGACGCCCGCCGAGTTGTCGATCGCATCGGTGTTGATGCGGCCCCCGGCACGCGCGTACTCGACGCGGCCGAGCTGCGTGAAGCCGAGATTGCCGCCTTCGCCCACGACCTTGCAGCGCAGGTCGCGGCCGTTGACGCGGACCGCGTCGTTGGTGCGGTCGCCGACGTCGGCGTGCGACTCGCGCGTGGCCTTGACGTAGGTACCGATGCCGCCGTTGTAGAGGAGGTCGACGGGGGCCTTCAGGATCGCGCTGATGAGCTCGGCGGGCGTCAGGGCGTCGGCAGCGATGCCGAGCGCGGTCCTCACTTCGGGCGTGAGGGCAATCGACTTGGCGCTGCGCGCGTGCACGCCGCCGCCCGGCGAGATGAGCTTGGCGCCGTAGTCGGCCCACGATGAGCGCGGAAGCGTGAACATGCGCTCGCGCTCGGTGAAGCTCGCCGCCGGATCGGGATTCGGGTCGAGGAAGACGTGCCGGTGATCGAACGCGGCGACGAGCCGGATATGCCGCGACAGCAGCATGCCGTTGCCGAACACGTCGCCGGACATGTCGCCGATCCCGACGACGGTGAAGTCCGTGGTCTGCGTGTCGATGCCGAGCTCGCGAAAATGCCGCTTCACCGACTCCCATGCGCCGCGCGCGGTGATGCCCATCGCCTTGTGGTCATACCCCGCGGAGCCGCCCGACGCGAACGCGTCGCCCAGCCAGAAGCCGTACTCCTTGCTGATCGCGTTGGCGTAATCCGAGAACGTGGCGGTGCCCTTGTCGGCCGCGACCACGAGGTACGGGTCGTCGGCGTCGTGGCGCTTCACCTGCGGCGGGGGCACGATGCGGTCGCCCACGCGGTTGTCGGTGAGGTCGAGCAAGCCGCGCAGGTAGTCGCGGTAGCACGCGACGCCTTCGCGCAGGTACGCGTCGCGATCGGACGGCGACGGCGCGCGCTTCAGCACGAAGCCGCCTTTCGAGCCGACCGGCACGATCACGGTGTTCTTCACCATCTGGGCCTTCACGAGACCCAGGATCTCGGTGCGGAAGTCTTCGGGACGGTCCGACCAGCGCAGGCCGCCCCGCGCCACCTTGCCGCCACGCAGGTGCACGCCCTCGAAACGCGGCGAATACACGAAGATCTCGAACATCGGGCGCGGCTCCGGCAGCCCCGGAATCGCGGCAGGGTCGAATTTGAAGGACAGGAACGCTCGCGGCTGTCCGTTCGCGTCGCGGCGCCAGAAGTTGGTGCGGGTCGTGGCGAGCACGAGCGCGAGGTACTGCCGCAGCACGCGGTCCTCGGAGAGATTCGCCACGTCCTCCAGCGCCTGCTCGATCGCGCGCTGCGTCTGCGCCGCGCGCGCGCCGGCACCTTCCGCCTGTTCCGGGTCGAGGCGCACCTTGAACAGCTCGACCAGCAGCCGGGCGACATCGGCATGCGCCGACAGCGTCGCTTCGATGAACCCCTGCGACAGCGCGAATCCGATCTGTCGCAGGTATTTCGCGTACGCGCGCAGCACCACGATCTCGTTGGCGGGCAGGCCGGCGCGCAGCACGAGGCGGTTGAAGTCGTCGCTCTCGATCTCGCCGCGGAACACGCGCCCGAATGCGTCACCGAAGCGCGCATGCAGGGCGTCGAGATCGGCGTCGACGTCGACGCCGCTCGCGAGCAGGCCGAGATCGTGCATCCACACCGCCGTGCCGCCCTCGGGTGAGATGCGATACGGACGCTCGTCGAGCACCTTGAGCCCCATGCGCTCGAGCATGGGCAGGCTGTCGGACAGCGCGACCGGGCTCCCCCAATGGAAGAGCTTGAAGCGCAGCGTTCCCGGCGTCGCCTCGAGCGGGCGATACAGGCTGAGCGCGAGCGGCTGCGATTCGCCGAGCGCCGCCATCATCTCGATGTCCGGCACCGCGCTGCGCGCCGCGAAGTCCTCGCGGTACGCGGCCGGAAACGCCGCGCCGTACTGGCGAAACAGCTCGTTGCCGCGCGCCTCGCCGAGCGCCTCGATCAGCGCCTCGCGCAGCTCGTCATACCAGCGCCGCGCCGCGACGATGAGCCGGGCTTCGAGGTCGCGGACGTTGTAGTCGGGAACGTGGCCGGGCGTGGTGTGGACGGTGATCACGATGCGCGCGAGCACCGACTCGGAGAGATTGACGTTGAAGTCGGAGCTCGTCCCGTTGAAGGCCTGCATCAGGATGGCCTGCCACTTGCGGCGCAGCTCGGTGGTGTAGTTCTCCCGCGGCGCGAAGATCATGCACGACATGAAGCGGCCGAACGGGTCGCGCCGCACGAACAGCCGGAAACGCTGGCGATCCTCGAGCTGCAGGATGGCGACGGCGGTGCGCAAAAGCTCGTCCTCGTTGCTCTGGAACAGCTCGTCGCGCGGATACGTGTCGAGCACGTGCACGAGGGCCTTGCCGGCGTGGCTGCCCGCGGTGAGCCCTGCGCGCGAAACCACGTGGGCGACTTTCTGCCGCAGCAGCGGGATGTCGGACGGATTGGCGCTGTACGCCGTGGACGTGAATAGGCCGAGGAAGCGATGCTCGCCGCTGACCTGCCCGTTCGCGTCGAAGCGCTTCACGCCGATGTAGTCGAGATAGCCCGGCCGATGCACCGTCGAGCGCGAGTTCGCCTTGGTGATGATGAGGAGCTCGGGGACGCGTGCATACGCGCGCACCTCGCGCGGCAGCGCCGCGAAGCTGCGTGCGTGCGTTCCCTCCGGTTCGCGCAGGATGCCGAGGCTCGAGCCGGGCACCACCTTCAGCGCATCCTCGCCGTCGACGGTGACGAGGTCGTGCGCGCGATATCCGAGGAAGGTGAAGTGATTGTCGTTGAGCCAGCGCAGGAATGCCTCGCCTTCGGCGATCTCGTCGGAGGGCAGCGGCGGCGCCTTGCTGCCGAGCTCCGCGACGATCTCGTCCACGCGGCCGCGCATGGCGCCGAAATCGGTGACGGCGGCGCGCACGTCGACCAGCACGCGCGCGATGTCCGAGGCGAGCGCCTCCATGCGCGGCGCGTCGACGATGCGATCGACCTCCACGTGGATGAACGACTCCCTCGGTGCGTCGCTGTCGTCGCCGGCGATCGCCACGAGCGTGCCGTCCGCGCTGCGCCGCACGGGGATGACCGGATGCACGATCAGGTGCAGCGTGAGCCCGTGCCGGTTGACTTCCATCGTCACGGAGTCGACCAGGAACGGCATGTCGTCGTTGACGATTTCGAGGATCGTGTGCGTCGACTGCCATCCGTTCTCGACGATCGAGGGGTTGAATACGCGCACGCGCGCCTTGCCCGGCTCACGGCGTCGGGCGAAGTTGAAGTGCGACAGCGCGGCGCCGTAGAGGTCGGCGGCCCGCCGCTCGGCGAGGTCTTCGGGGTCGACGCGCGCGAAATAGCGCATGACGAACGCCTCGACGATCTCGCGCTGTTCGCGAGCCACGCGTGCACGCACGAGGCTCTGCACGGCCGCGAGATGCTCGTCCCGCGCGTCCATGTCGACTTTCATCGCGGCTTCCTGCATGGCTTCGAACCTCCGCTGCGCAAGGGCAGTCCCCGAGCCCTCCATTGTCCGGCAAACGGCGCCCGGCGGCAGCACCATTCGCCCGAAGGTCCTACAATTGCGCCGAGCATCGAAGTCGAGGCCGCATCGACGGCCGCATCCCGGAGGATTCTCATGCGTCGTACCGTTTCGTTGCTGCTGGCGGGCCTTGCCGGCCTCGCCTTTTCATCGTTCGCCGCCGACTGGCCCGAGCGCCCGGTCACGATGGTCGTGCCTTTTCCGCCCGGTGGCGTCGCGGATACCGTGGGACGGCCCGTGGCCGACGCCCTCACGCGCGAGCTCGGACAGGCCGTCGTCATCGAGAACAAGCCGGGGGCGGGCGGCGCGATCGGCATGGGCGTGGTCGCGAAGGCCAAGCCGGACGGCTACACGATCCTGATGTCGCTCTCGTCGCTCACCGTCCTGCCGGAAGCCGACAGGATCCTCGGACGCCAGCCGCAATACCAGATCGCGGACCTGAAGCCGATTGCGCGCATCACCGCCGATCCGACCGTGCTCGCCGTGCGCGCGGATTCGCCGTGGAAGACGTACGCCGACTTCATCGCGGATGCCAAGGCGCATCCGGGCAAGTACAACTACGGGTCCTCCGGCAACTACGGCACGATGCATGTTCCGATGGAGATGCTCTCGCAGGCCGCCGGCATCAAGCTGACGCACGTTCCGTACACGGGCGCAGGACCTGCGATCGTCGGGCTGCTGGGCGGGCAGGTGGACGCCGTGGCGACCGGACCTGCCACGATCGTGCAGCACGTGAAGGCGGGCAAGGTGCGCGTGCTCGCGCACTGGGGCAATGCGCGGCTCGTCACGTTGCCCGACGTGCACAGCCTGAAGGAGCTCGGCACCAACGTCGATTATGCGCAATGGTCGGGAATCTTCGTGCCCGCCGCCACGCCGGAGCCGATTGTTCAGCGATTGCGTGCCGCCGCACGCGCCGCGGCGAACGACCCGAAGGTGAAAGAGACGCTGCTGACCGCGGGCAGCCCCGTGCAGTACCAGGACGCGACGGAGTTCTCGCAATACGTCGACGCCGATGCGGCGAAGATGCGCGAGGTGGTGCAGAAGATCGGCAAGCTGGAATAGCGCAAGGCCACGCGGTCGCGGCGGCGTATAATCCGTCTTTACGTTCGCCGCATCCGCGATGGACCTCCTTCCGCTGCGCGGCCGGTCGGCGCTCTCGCCGTTCCGCGTCGCCAAGCTGCTCGCCGCGCTCGCCGCCGTCCATCCCGATCACCGCGTTGCCACGCTCAGCGCCACGTACTGGCACTTCGCCGAGCTGAGCGCACCGCTCACCGCAGAACAGCGTCGCGTCCTCGAGCGGCTGCTGGAATACGGCCCGCGCGACTCGGGCAGCGAGGATGCCGGTGATCTGCTGCTCGTCACGCCACGACCCGGCACGATCTCGCCCTGGTCCTCCAAGGCGACCGACATCGCGCACAACTGCGGCTTGACCGCGGTGGATCGGCTCGAGCGCGGCATCGCGTATCGCATCCGCACGCGCGACGGCGGCCCGCTTCGCGACGCGGATCGCCAGGCGCTCGTTCCACTCGTCCACGATCGCATGGTCGAGGCGGTCTTCGTGGATTTCGCAAGCGCGCAAGAGCTGTTCGTGCACGTTCCGCCTCGGCCGCTGTCGACGATTCCGCTGACAAGCGAGGGACGCGCCGCGCTCGATCGCGCGAATCGCGCGCTCGGGCTCGCGCTGGCCGACGAAGAGATCGACTACCTCGACCGCAGCTTCCGCGCGTTAGGCCGCGATCCCACCGACGTCGAGCTCATGATGTTCGCGCAGGCGAACTCGGAGCATTGCCGGCACAAGATATTCAACGCCGAATGGATCGTGGACGGTGTCGCGCAGCAGGACAGCCTGTTCGCGATGATTCGCGCAACGCACGCCGCGCATCCGCAGGGCACGGTGGTGGCGTATGCCGACAACGCCGCCGTCATGGAAGGCGCCACCGTCGCGCGCTTCCATCCCCGCGACGACGGGCGTTATCGCGCGGTGGACGAGCGCACCGACGTCGTGATGAAGGTCGAGACGCACAACCACCCGACCGCCATCGCGCCTTTCCCCGGCGCTGCAACGGGTTCCGGCGGCGAGATCCGCGACGAGGGCGCGACCGGCCGCGGCGCGAAGCCCAAGGCGGGCCTGGTCGGCTACACGGTGTCGAACCTGCGCATTCCGGGTCTCACGCGTCCGTGGGAAGCCACGTGCGGCAAGCCGGAGCGCATCGCATCCGCGCTGGCGATCATGCTCGAGGGCCCGATCGGCGCCGCCTCGTTCAACAACGAATTCGGGCGCCCGAACCTGACCGGTTACTTCCGCACGTTCGAGCAGCGCGTCGACGGCGAATGGTGCGGTTACCACAAGCCCATCATGATCGCCGGCGGCGTCGGCAACATTCCCGCAACGCAGACGCACAAGCAGCCGCTGCGCGAAGGCACGCTGCTCGTGCAGCTCGGTGGACCGGGTCTGTTGATCGGCATGGGCGGAGGTGCGGCATCGTCGATGGCCACGGGCGCCAACACCGCCGACCTCGACTTCGATTCGGTTCAGCGTGGAAACGCGGAGATGGAGCGCCGCGCGCAGGAAGTGATCGACCGGTGCTGGCAGCTCGGTGACGACAATCCCATTCTGTCGATTCACGACGTCGGCGCGGGCGGCCTGTCGAACGCGCTGCCCGAGATCGTGCACGGCGGTGGCGTCGGCGCAACGTTCGACCTGCGCGCCATCCCGACGCAGGAAACCGGCATGTCGCCGCGCGAGATCTGGTGCAACGAAGCACAGGAGCGCTATGTGCTCGCCATCGCGCCGGACGCGCTCGATCGGTTTCGGGCGATCTGCGCGCGGGAGCGCTGTCCGTTCGCCGTGGTCGGCACGGCGCGCGCGGACGCGCGCCTGGTGGTCACCGACGCGTTGTTCGGCGTTCGACCGGTCGACGTGCCGCTCGAGGTGATTCTCGGCAAGCCGCCGCGCATGACGCGCGACGTCCGGCACGCGCGGCGCGCTCTGCCGCCGCTCGATCTGCGCGACATCGACCTGCGCGACGCCGCGTACCGCGTGCTGCAGCTGCCGGCAGTCGCCGACAAGACGTTTCTCGTGACCATCGGCGATCGCACTGTCGGCGGACTGTGCGCGCGCGACCCCATGGTCGGCCCCTGGCAGGTTCCCGTCGCGGACGTCGCGACCACGCTCATGGACTTCAGCGGCCATGCCGGCGAGGCCATGGCGATGGGCGAGCGCACGCCACTCGCGCTGATCGACGCGCCGGCGTCGGGCCGCATGGCGGTGGCCGAAGCGCTGACCAACCTGGCGGCGGCGCACATCGGAAAGGTTGACAAAGTCAAGCTTTCGGCCAACTGGATGGCCGCCGCAGGCCATGCGGGCGAGGACGCCGCGCTCTACGACACGGTGCGCGCGGTGCGCGATTTATGCGTCGCGCTCGGCGTGTCGATACCGGTCGGCAAGGATTCGATGTCCATGCGCACCGCGTGGCGCGAGGACGGCGCCGAGCGGTCGGTCACCGCGCCGGTGTCGCTGATCGTCTCGGCGTTCGCGCCGCTCGCCGATGCACGGCGCGTGCGCACGCCGTTGCTCGAGCGCGATACTGGCACCTTGCTGGTGCTGCTCGATGCAAGCAGCGGCAGGCGGCGCCTGGGAGGGTCCGCGCTCGCGCAGGTATACGGCCAGGTCGGCGACACCGCACCGGACGTCGATGACCCGGAGCACCTCGCCGCGCTGTTCCATTTCATCCAGCGCCTGCACGCCGAGGACGCGCTCCTCGCCTACCACGACGTCGCCGACGGCGGCCTTTTCGTCGCGCTATGCGAAATGGCCTTCGCCTCGCGCTGCGGCATCGCGATCGATCTCGACGCGCGCGAACCTATGTTGGCCGCGCTGTTCGCGGAGGAGGCGGGCGCGGTGGTGCAGCTCGACGCCGCCATGGCGCCGCGTGTCGTGGAAGCCGCGCACGCGGCCGGTCTGCACGCGCGGATCGTGGGTCATCCGTCGGACGATGGACGCATCCGCATTGCGCAGGGTGCAAGCACGCTCCTAGACGAGTCCCGCGCGGACCTGCACCGCGCGTGGTCGTCCACCACGCACGCGCTGCAGCGTCTTCGCGACAATCCCCAGTGCGCGGACCAGGAATACGCGCGCCTCGACGACGCGGGCGATCCCGGGCTCGTGCCGCACCTCACCTTCGACGCCTCCGACGACCCCGCTGCTCCGTTCGTGGCGCGTGGCGCGCGGCCGCGCGTCGCGGTGCTGCGCGAGCAGGGCGTGAACGGGCAGGTCGAGATGGCGGCGGGGTTCACGCGCGCCGGATTCGACGCGTACGACGTGCACATGACGGATCTCGCGAGCGGAAGACGCTCGCTCGCCGATTTCCACGGCATCGTCGCGTGCGGCGGATTCTCGTACGGCGACGTTCTCGGCGCCGGTGAAGGCTGGGCGAAGTCCATCCTGTTCGCGCCGCGGCTGCGCGACGCCTTCACCGGCTTCTTCGCGCGCACCGACACGTTTTCGCTCGGCGTGTGCAACGGTTGCCAGATGATGAGCAACCTGCGCGAGCTCATTCCCGGCGCCGCGCACTGGCCGCGCTTCGTGCGCAACCTGTCGGAGCAGTTCGAGGCACGCTACGTCATGCTCGAGGTCCAGTCGTCCGCGTCGCTCTTCTTCCGCGACATGGCGGGCAGCCGCATTCCCGTCGCGACGGCGCACGGGGAGGGCTACGCCGAATTCCGCGACGGCGCGCAGCTCGCGGACGCCGCGCCGCACGTGGTCGTGCGCTTCGTAGACGGACGCGGACGTGCAACGGAAGCGTACCCCTTCAACGTGAACGGCTCGCCGCACGGCATCACCGGACTCACGACCGCGGACGGCCGCTTCACCATACTGATGCCTCATCCCGAGCGCGTATGGCGCACCGCGCAGATGTCCTGGCATCCGCGCGACTGGCCCGAGGTGTCGCCGTGGTATCGCATCTTCGCCAACGCGCGGCGGTGGATCGGCTGAGCGTTCCGCGCAATTCATGCAAGGAGTTCGCGCAATGTCGCTGACCGTCTATTCGATCAACGGCGTGACACCGGTGGTCGATCCGACCGCGTACGTGCATCCGTCGGCCGTGCTGATCGGCGACGTGATCATCGCCGGCGGTTGCTACATCGGTCCGGCCGCCTGCCTGCGCGGCGACTTCGGGCGCATCGACATCCGCGCCGGCGCCAATCTCCAGGACACCTGCGTCGCGCACGGCTTTCCCGGCACCGACACGATCGTCGAGGAGGACGGCCACGTGGGGCACGGCGCGGTGCTCCATGGCTGCATCGTGCGGCGCAATGCGCTCATCGGCATGAACGCGGTGATCAACGACAGCGCGGAGATCGGCGAGTCCGCCATCGTTGCCGCGATGGCGTTCGTCAAGGCGCGCATGGTGGTGCCGCCGCGCACGCTGGTGGCCGGCATTCCGGCGCGTGTCGTGCGCGAGCTCACCGACACCGAGATCGCGTGGAAGATCGAGGCCACGCAAAGCTACCAGGACCTCGCGCGCCGCAGCCTCGCCACGATGCGCGCCACCACGCCGCTCGCCGCGCCGGAAGCCGGCCGCAAGCGCATCGAGCTGCCGGAACTCTTGACGCTATCGGAGACGAAGTCCCGCGAAAGCTGAAGTCACTTGGGCGCCGTCGCTTCGACGTCGCGCTTGACGTTCTGCATCGCGGTCGCCGAGTCGCGTTCCATCACCGCGCGCAGTTGCAGGGCGTTGAGCACCGCGAACAGCAGGTTCGGTCCCTGGTAGAAGAGCTCGCGGCGAAAGCGTGTTCCGTTGCCGCTCGGAGACAGCGTGTACGCGATCTCCGCGCCGCCGCCGAGCCGTGAACGCGCGGTGAAGCGCCAGCGGCGTGGCGCATCGAGTTCCACCGTGGTCCACGTCGCGTCGTCGTGGCGCGGGCCGATCTCGTACGTCTCGACCACGCTTTCGCCCACGCCGGGCGTGCGATCCACCACGCCGCGCACGGCGCGCGAGGCCGGGTGCCAGCGCGGCCAGTTCGCCGGCGTCGCCACGTAGGCGAACACGGCAGGCATCGGTGCATCGATGTCCACCGTGTTCTCGATGCGCGTGCCGACCAGCCAGCCGGGCCACGGCAACGGAACGAAGAGCACTGCGGCGATTGCGACGACGACGGCGATCGTCCAGCCGACCGCGCGCTTCATCGCTAGAACCCCGCCGCCTGTCCGTCGCGGCGCGGGTCGGACGCGGCGACGTAGCCGTCGTCCGCCTTCACGATGAACTGACCTGCGCCGAAGTCCATGTACGTATCGGGCACGGACGCGGTGACGTGTCCGAGTGCCAGCAAGCCCTCGCGCAGCTTCGACGATGCGGAGGCCTCGAGGTCGATGGAGCCGTCACGATTGACCTTCCAGCGCGGCGCGTCGAGCGCGGCCTGGGGATTCATCCCGTAGTCGACGAGGCGCACGAGCGTCTGCACGTGACCCGGTGGCTGGATCGGGCCGCCCATGACGCCGAACGCCGCGTATGGCGCGCCATCGCGTGTCGCAAAACCCGGGATGATCGTGTGATACGGGCGCTTGCCGGGCGCAACCGCGTTCGCGTGCGCCGGATCCGAGGTGAAGCCGGCACCGCGATTCTGCAGGCTGATCCCGGTGCCGGGGACCACGACGCCCGAGCCGAAGCCCATGTAGTTCGACTGGATGAGCGACACGATCATGCCGTTGCGGTCGGCGGAGCACAGGTACACCGTTCCGCCGCGCGGCGGATCGCCGGGACCGAAGCTCTGCGATCGCGACGGGTCGATGAGCTTCGCGCGCGAGGCCAGGTAATCCCGGTCGAGCAAGGCCTCGGGCCGGACGTGCATTGCGCGAACGTCGGCCACGTAACGATATGCGTCCGCGAAGGCGAGCTTCATCGCCTCGATCTGCAGATGCTGGCTCTGCACGGAGTCGGCGGCGTGCGCGCGCACGTCGAATTGTGACAGGATGCCGAGCGCCATCAAGGCGGAGATGCCCTGTCCGTTCGGGGGGATCTCGTGCACGGTCACGCCGCGATAGTCGAGCGCGAGCGGCGTCACCCAGTCGAACGTGTGCTGCGCGAAATCCTCGACGGTGTGGCCGCCGCCGTGCTCGCGCGAGTGGGCCGCCATCGCCTGCGCGAGCTCGCCGCGATAGAAAGCCTCGCCTTGCGACTGCGCGATCGCTGCGAGCGTGCGCGCCATGTCCGGGCTCGAGAACCGCTCGCCGGGGGCCGGCGCCCGCCCGCGCGGCAGGAAGTGCTCCTGCCAGCCGAGTCCGCGGGGCATCACCGTTGCGGCCAGTGCCCATTTCTGCGCGATCACCGGCGACACTGCATAGCCGTCGCGCGCGTAGCGGATCGCGGGCTCGAACAAGTCGGCGAACGGCAGCTTGCCGTAGCGCTTCGACAACGCGACCCAACCCGACACCGCGCCCGGGATCGTGACGCTTTCCCATCCGCGCTCGGGGATCTTGCGGCCCTTGAACCGGTCGGCCGTCCATGCGGCCGGCGCGCGTCCCGAGGCATTGAGTCCGACGAGCTCGCGCCCATCCCAGAGGATCGCGAACAGGTCGGATCCGATGCCGTTGCTGCACGGCTCGACCACGGTGAGCGTAATGGCGGTCGCGAGCGCCGCGTCGACGGCGTTGCCGCCGCGCGCGAGCATCGCGACGCCGGCCTGCGTGGCGAGCGGCTGCGAAGTGGATACGACGTCACGCGCGAACAGCGGCTGGCGGCGCGACGGGTAGGGCAGGGACCAGTCGAAGGGCGTCATGCAAAGATCCGGCGATCGAGCGGCGGAAGCGTCCGCCGGGCATCGACGATGATACCCCTCACGTCTCTTCGACGAAGGCTTCCTCGCGCGTGCGGCGGATGTTGGGCAGCGTGATGACGACGATCAGCAGCGCCGCCGCGATCAGCAGGCCCGCGGAGATCGGCCGCTGGAAGAGTACGAACGGATCGCCTCGCGACAGCAGGAGCGCTCGCCGCAGGTTCTCCTCCATCATCGGGCCGAGCACGAAGCCGAGCAGCAGCGGCGCGGGCTCCATCTCGAGCTTGACGAACAGCACGCCGAGCAGGCCGAAGAGCGCCGTCTGCATGACGTCGAAGCTGGTGTTGTTCACCGTGTACACACCGATCGAGCAGAACAGCAGGATCGCCGGATAGAGCAGCCGGTACGGGGTGGTGAGCAGCCGGATCCACATGCCGATCATCGGCAGGTTCAGGATCACCAGCATCGCGTTGCCGACCCACATGGAGGCGATCAGCCCCCAGAAGAGTTGCGGGTTGGACGTGATGACCTGCGGGCCCGGCTGGATGTTGTGAATGGTCATCGCGCCGACCATCATCGCCATCACCGCATTCTCCGGAATGCCGAGCGTCAGCAGCGGGATGAACGAGGTCTGCGCGCCGGCGTTGTTCGCCGATTCGGGCGCCGCCACGCCCTGGATCGCGCCCTTGCCGAATTCCTCCGGCGTCTTGGAGAGCTTCTTCTCGAGGGCGTACGCGGCGAACGACGACAGCATCGCGCCGCCCCCGGGCAGGATGCCGAGCACGGATCCGATGCCGGTGCCGCGCAGCACCGCGGGCGCCGCGGCCTTGAGCTGTGCGAACGTGGGCAGCAGGCCGCGCACCTTGCGCGCGACGAGCTCGCGCTTCTCGGTCGACTCCAGGTTGAGGATGATCTCCGAAAAGCCGAAGAGTCCCATCGCCACGCCCGTGATGCCGAGGCCGTCGGAGAGCTCGGGAATACCGAAGTCGAAGCGTTGCACGCCCGAATTGACGTCGGTGCCGACGATCCCCATCAGGAGGCCCAGGATGATCATCGCGATGGCCTTCAGCAGCGAGCCGTGCGCGAGCACGACCGAGCCGATCAGCCCCAGCACCATCAGCGAGAAGTATTCCGCCGGCCCGAACTTGAGCGCGAGGGCGGACAGCGGTGGCGAGAAGCCGGCCACGAAGACCGTCGCCACCGATCCGGCGAAGAAGGATCCGAGCGCGGCAATCGACAGCGCCGCCCCCGCCTGGCCCTTGCGCGCCATCTGGTAGCCGTCCAGGCACGTGACCACGGACGACGTCTCGCCGGGCATGTTCACGAGGATGGCCGTGGTCGAGCCTCCGTACTGGGCGCCGTAGTAGATGCCCGCGAGCATGATCAGCGCGGACACCGGCTGCAGCGCGTAGGTCGTCGGCAGCAGCATGGCGATCGTCGCCACCGGACCGATACCCGGAAGCACCCCGATCAGCGTCCCGAGCAGGCAGCCGATGAGCGCATGCAGGATGTTGAGCGGCGTGAGCGCGACGCCGAAGCCGATGGCGAGATGGCCGAGGATGTCCATGAGTCAGTGTCGAACGACTGCCGCGGGAAACCGACGCGAGCCCGAGGGGGGCTGCACGCGGGGCGAGCGATGGCGACGTTCCGTCACCGCTGGAGCGGCCAGATCGGCAGCTGCACGCCGAGGCCGACGATGAACACGAGCGATGCGAGGGCGGCGAGCAGAACGCCGGAGATCACCGCTTCCTTGGGACGGAATTCGTGGCTTGCCGCGCTCGTGAGCACGATGAGCATCACCGTCGACAACGCGATGCCCAGCCATTGCACGAGGTAGCCGAACGCGATCACGCCGCCGATCACGAGGACGGTGGGACGCCACTTCCAGCGCGGCACCGCGGGCCCGTCGTGGCGCAGGGCGCGGATCAGGATGAACGCACCGAGCGCGACGAGCAGGATGCCGAGGATGCGCGGGAAGTAGCCGGGCCCCATCCGCGCGGCGCTGCCGATGGTGTACTTGCTGCCGTAGACGAGCGCGAATCCGCCGACCGCGATGAAAAGCACGCCCGACCAGAAATCCTTCGGATGGCGGATGAACGGCATGGACTGCGCCTCCTCTGCGGCCGCGCGAAGCGGCTCATTGTTGTGGCCGGACCACCGTCGGCGGTCCGTAGGATAGCACCGGCTCCGCGGACCGACAGAAAAAAGAAAGGCAGGCCGAGGCCTGCCTTTGGGTGCTGCGGAGGGCCGCGCTTACACGCCGTTCTTGGCGCGCAGATCCTTGAAGTACTTGTCGAGCCATTGCGCCTGCATGCGCTGCGCGAGCTGCGGCTTGACCTCGTCGAACGTCGGCACCTTCGCGTCGCGCACGTCGTCGACCTCGATCACGTGCCAGCCGAATTGCGTCTGCACCGGCTGCGCGGTGAACTTGCCCTTCGGCGTGGACTTCATCGCGTCGCCGAACGGCTTGACGAAGTTGGTTGGCGCGTTCCAGTCGAGATCGCCGCCCTTGTCCTTCGAGCCCGGATCCTTGGAGCGCGCCTTGGCGAGGTCCTCGAACTTCGCGCCCTTCTGAAGCTCGGCGATGATCTCCTTCGCCTCGTCCTCCTTGTCGACCAGGATGTGGCGAACCTTGTATTCCTTGTCGCCGATCTGGGACTTGATCTGGTCGTATTCCTTGTGGAGCTCCGCCTCGGGAATCGGGTTCTTCTGCAGCCAGTCGCTGACGTAGGCGCGCACGAGCACGGTCTGCGCGGCGAGGTCCATCTGCGCCTTCATGTCGGCGGTCTTGTCGATGCCCTGCTTGCGCGCTTCACGCGCGAGCAGCTCGCGCGTGTTGAGCTCCTCGCGCACGGCCTGCCGCAGCTCGGGCGTGTCCTGCGCGCCCTGGGCGAGCCGTTCCTTCAGCATGAAGTCGTACTGCTGTGGGGGGAACAGCTGCTTTCCCGCAGGTGCCGCGTCGGCCTTGGGCGCGGCCTTCGAGGCGTCGGCCTTGGGGGCTGCCTTGGGCGCGGCGGGAGCCTGCGGGGCGGGCGTCTGGGCGGCGACGCCGGCGCTCATGAGGATCGCGGCCAGTGCGGCCGCGAGCACGGTGGGTTTCATCGCTTGCAATCCTTTCTTCAGGAGGGGAACTCGTCCGGCGCGTAGGCCCGGATGGCCAGCGCATGGACCGGGTTTGGAATGAGGTCGCCGACGCGATCGAGGACCGCGCGGTGCCGTGCGAGCCGGGTCAGCCCGCGAAAGTGCTCCGACACGATGGTGACGGAAAAGTGCCCGCCGCCGCCCGCGGCACCCGCGTGACCCGCGTGCTCTGCACTGTCGTCGTCGATGTCGAGCACGACGGGCGCCAGCGCGTGCAGACGTTGGGCCAGTGCGTCGCGCGTCGTCACTGCGAAGGCTCCGACAGGTAGCGCGCGAGGACCACGCCCTGCGCCAGCGCGAAGACGAGGAACAGTCCGATGCCGCCCCACACCTTGAAGTTCACCCACGTGTCCGTCGTGAAATGGAAGGCCACGTACCAGTTCGCGAAAGCCATGGCGGCGAAGAACGCGACCCACGCCCACGTGAGGCCGGTCCACACGCTGGGCGGCAGCGTGATGTCCTTCATCAGGAATGCGATGAGGTCGCGCCGGTAGACGAGCTTGCCGACGCCGAGGACGAGACCGAACGTGAGGTACAGGACCGTGGGCTTCCACTTGATGAACGTCTCGTCCTGGAGCAGCAGCGTAGCGCCCCCGAAGACGACGATGATGGCGAGCGAGATCCAGTGCACGGCGGACACTTTTCCGCGCCAGTGGAAATACGCGATCTGCACGATGGAGGCGATGATCGCGACCGCCGTGGCCACCCAGATCCCCTGCCACTTGAAGGCGATGAAGAAGAGGAGGAGCGGGAAGTAGTCGGCCAGCAACTGCATAAACACGCGATTATAGCGTGCCGCCGGGGGCGAAACCTTAAGGTTTCCTTGCCCGGGCCACGGCCGACGAGCGGCGGCTCAGGGGCGATTAATCGAGCGCGGGCGGCTCCGCGCCCTCGGTCTCGGGCGCGGCGAGCGCGGCCTCGGCGGTCTCGCCCTCGAAGCGCGTGTCGACCGCCTCCGCGCGACGCCCGCGCTCGGTCAGCCAGTGCGTGAGCTCGTCCCGGTAGCCGTGCGTCACGAGGATCCGTTCGGCGCCGGACGCCTCGATCGCGGCGTTGAGCGCCGGCCAGTCGGCGTGGTCGGACAACGCGAAGCCACGGTCGAGGCTCGCACGCCGGCGGGTGCCGCGGATCGCCATCCAGCCCGAGGCGAAGGCGGTCGACGCGGGATGGAAGCGGGTGAGCCAGCGGCTGCCGCGCGCCGAGGGCGGCGCAACGACCAGCGCATCGTCCCATCGCGTGCCCGGGGGGGCGGTCGCCACGCGCGCGGTGGGCGGCAACGTCACGCCCGCTTCGCGATAGGCGTCGTTGATGCGCTCGATGGCGCCGTGCGTGTACACGGGGCCGGGCAGCGGATCGGCGAGGTCGAGAAGGCCGCGCAGAACGCGCTGCGCCTTGCCGAGCGCATAGGCGAAGAGCACGCTCGCGCGCCCGGCGGCGCGATTGTCGCTCCACCAGTCGAGGATCGCGCGCAACGTGATCGACGGATCGTCCCAGCGATAGATCGGCAATCCGAATGTCGATTCGGTGACGAAGCAGTCGCATGCGATAGGCTCGAACGGCACGCACGTCGGGTCCGCGGCGAGCTTGTAGTCGCCCGAGACGACGACGTTCGCCGCGGCGCGGCGAATCCGGATCTGCGCGCTGCCGAGCACGTGGCCGGCCGGATGGAACGAGATGTCGACGTCGCCGACGCGCCTCGCTTCGCCGTACGCGAGCGTCTCGATGTGCGCGTCCGGCGCGAGCCGCGCGCGCAGCAGCGGAAGGCCGTCGCGTACCGCGAGATACGACCCGTTGCCGATGCGCGCGTGATCGCCGTGGGCGTGCGTGATGAGCGCCCGGTCCACGGGCTTCCACGGGTCGATGTGGAATCCGCCGGCCTCGCAGTAGAAGCCGGCGTCGGTCATGCGAAGCAGGTTCATGCGTCGCCGAGCGCGCGCGCGACGCGTGTCCAGTCGAATGCCGGTCCCGGATCGGTCTTGCGTCCGGGCGCGATGTCGCTGTGCCCCACGACGTCCTCGATGGGATAGCGCGCCCGCAAGGCGTCGATCAGCTTCAGCAGCGTCGCGTATTGCGCATCTTCATAGGGCGTGTCGTCGGTGCCCTCGAGCTCGATGCCGATCGAGAAGTCGTTGCAACGCTGGTGACCGTTCCAGCACGACACGCCGGCATGCCAAGCGCGGTGCCCGCACGGGACGAATTGAATCAGCGCACCGTCGCGACGGATCACGAAATGCGAGGACACGCGGAGATCGGCGATCTCGGCGTAGTAGGGATGTTGCGTCGGATCGAGGCGATTGGTGAAGAGCCGCTCGATGCCGTCACCGCCGAACTCGCCGGGCGGCAGGGAAATGCCGTGGATCACGACCAGGCGGACGTCGCCGTCGGGGCGCGCGTCGCAGTTGGGGGATGGGATCTGGCGGGCCGCAGCGACGATACCCGCGGCGTCGATGGTGTGGCGAACAGCGTCGCTCACTTGATGCCGAGGCGCTCCATGCGATACCGCATCGCCCTGAACGTGATGCCCAGGAGCTTGGCCGCCGCGGTGCGGTTGTAGCGCGTCTTCTCCAGCGCTTCGTTGATTGCCGATCGCTCGACGCGGTCGAGATAGTCCTGCAGCGGCCACTTGTCGCCGGTCGGCAGTGTGGCGTCGCTCTCTTCGGCGACCGGCGTCAAGTGCAGGTCTTCGGCGGTGATGTGCTGCGGATCCGCGGCGAGCGAGAGTCCGCGCTCGAGAATGTTCTCGAGCTCGCGCACGTTGCCGGGGAAAGGATAGCGCTCGAGCGCGGCGACGGCGGCCGGCTCCAGCGCCGTCGGGGCGCCCCGCGACAGGCGCGTCAGGATGGCGTTGGCGATGAGCGGGATGTCCTCGCGCATCTCGCGCAGGCTCGGCATGGACAGCTCGATCACGTGCAGGCGGTAGTAGAGGTCCTGACGGAACTCGCCGCTGTCGACGAGCGCGGAGAGTCTCTTGTGGGTCGCGCTGATGATGCGCGCATCCACCGGATCCTCCTGCGTCGATCCCACCTTGCGCACTTTCTTTTCCTGGATCGCGCGCAGCAGCTTGACCTGCATCGCGAGCGGAAGATCGGCGACCTCGTCGAGGAACAGCGTGCCGTTGCTCGCCGCCTGGAAGAATCCGTCGCGATCGGCCTCGGCGCCGGTGAACGCGCCCTTCTTGTAGCCGAAGAACTCGCTCTCCATCAGGTTCTCGGGAATCGCGCCGCAGTTCACCGCGACGAACGGCTGCTCCGCGCGCGGTCCCTTGAGATGGATCATCCGCGCCGCGAGCTCCTTGCCGCTGCCCGATTCGCCGTTGATGAATACGGGCGCCTGGCTCTTGGCGAGCCGCTCGATGAGCCCGCGCACCTGCTGCATGGCCGGCGACTCGCCGAGCAGCTGATAACTGCTCGCCGGCTGGGCCTTTTCCGGCACCTTCAGCGCCTGCTTCACGAGCGCGCGCAACTGCTCGAGCGCAACCGGCTTGGCGAGGTAGTCGAATGCTCCCGCCTTCAACGCCGCGACCGCGTTCTCGGGGCTGCCGAATGCGGTGATGACCGCAATCGGTACATCGAGCCCGCGCTGGCTGATGTGCTCGACGACCTTGATGCCTTCGCCGTCGGGGAGGCGCCAGTCGGTCAGACAGAGATCGAATGGCTCGCGGTCGAGCAGGCGAATCGCCTCGCCGACATTTTCCGCACGCGTGGTGTCGAGCCCCATGCGCGAGAGGGTGAGCTCGAGGAGCTCGAGCAGGTCCGGCTCGTCGTCGACGACGAGGACCTTCGGTTGACCGCGTGCTTTTCGGGACATTGGCTTTGAAGAAGTCTGCGCCCGGCGATTCTAAGGCTTCGCGGGCGGCGTGGGTGTCAGCGCGCGCTTCATGGTGAGCCGGAAGTGCGCGCCCGGGCTTTTTGGCAACAGCTCGAGGGCCGCGCCGTTGGCGTCCGCCAGCTCTCGCGCGATATAGAGACCGAGTCCCGTGCCCCCGGGGCGCGTGGTGAAGAACGGCTCGAAGATCTGGCCGCGGAGCTCCGCCGGGATGCCGGGACCGTCGTCGTCGAGCTCGCAGATGACGGCGTCGCCCATGTAGCCCGCGCGCGCCATGATGCGAATGCTGCCTTCCTTCTTCTGGCAATGCTGCCAGGCGTTGCGCACGAGGTTCCACACGATCTGGTTGAGATGCCCGCGATCGAAGATGGCAAGCAGCTCGTCGGCGACGATGATCACCACGCCGCCCTGCGGAATGTTCTCCGCCTGCACGATCTCGTCGCACAGCGAATGCATGAACTCGCCGAGCTGGATCACCTCCGGCTGCTGGCGGTCGCGGCGATTGAGCTGCAGCACCTCGCCCACGATGCGATCGATCCGCTTGGCGTTGTTGCGGATCATGACGAGCAGGCGCTGGCCTTCCGGCGCGACCGCCCGGTCCTCTTCCAGCAGTTGCGCGGCCTGGTTGATGGCGGACAGCGGATTGCGCACTTCGTGCGCGATCGAGGCGGTCAGTCGCCCGAGCGCGGCGAGCTTCATCTGCTGCGCCTCGCTCTGCGCGCGGCCAAGGTCTTCGAGATAGATCAGCGTGCCGCCGTTGAGGCCGGAGCCGATCCGCACCAGACGCACGCGCAGCAGGCGCTGCGTCGCGTCGACCTTGAACGGGCGCAGCGGCTCGGTGAAGTCTTCGTTCCAGCGCCGCCAGTAGTCGTGCAGCGTGGTCGAGAACTCGGCGAGGCGCATGCCGCCGCGCATGCGACCAAACCCGCCGAGGAGGCGCGTGACCTGCGCGTTGTGGCCGCGTACAACACCGTTGAGATCGACGACCAGCACGCCGTCCTGCATGTCCTGGATGATGAGGCGATTGACCTGCTCGAGGTTCGCGACGTCGATGCCGCGCTGCGCGGCGAGATCCTCGGACGCCTTGGTGTACCGCCCGAGCGCCACCGCCGTGCCCACCGTGGCGAAGTAACCGAAGCCGATCAAGCCCGTCTGGAACAGCTCCGCGGCGCCGACATTGCCGCCGATCGAGCGCCACGTCTGCAGCGCGAGGAGCGAGACCGTCGCGAACGCCGCGTGGAAGAACCCGGTTTGCGTGCGCAGCAGCCAGCCGCTCGCGGCGAGCTGCGGGAAGAGCAGGATGGGCAGCGGGGCGCCGGTGCTGCCTCCGGCGATCATGACGAGGCCCAGGAAGAAGATATCGCCGGCCAACAGCGCGAGCAGCGTCGTCGACAGCGGCAGGGGCAGGCGTTCGTGCTGCACCCACCAGAACGCCGCGAGCCCGAACAGGAAGTAGATCGCGGACGCCGTGAGGAACGCGTTCGGCGCGGCGACGCTCAGGATCTTGAGGTCGAACAGCAGCGCCATGCCGAGCAGCACGGCGCCGCAAACCGCGCGGTACAGCGCAACGATCCACAGGATGCGTCGCGCCGAATCGGTGATCGACAACGGCAGCGTCGGTGGCTCGAACGGCGGTACTGCGGGTGAAGGCTGGGTGGCCATGGCGGTCGCGGGCGCTCGAGGCGCATTGTGCAGCAATGCCCGGCCCGGCGGCGACCCCTTCGCCGCTGCGGCTACCGCTTGCCGGCCCCGGACGGCGCGCAGCTCGCCTGCCCGCAATGAAAGCCGTCGGGCAAGGCGCGTGCGTCCGTGCGCGGCAGGAACACGCCGCACTTCACGCAGCGAACCATCGGCGCCGGCGTCTGCTTGGCGTCCGACCGGGAACGCGTGGCGCGATCGCGAGCCTTCGAAACGTTGATCAGCCGCAGCACGAGCAACGCGGCGAAGAAGACGACGAGCCAGAAGATGACCTTGCCCATGAGCGCTACAGCACCTTGCCTGGATTGAGCAGGCCGCGCGGATCGAGCGCCGACTTCACGCGCTGCATGAGCTCGATCTCCAGCGGCGACTTGTAGTGACGCAGCTCGTCGCGCTTGAGCTGCCCGATGCCGTGCTCGGCGCTGATGCTGCCTCCTGCGGCGGCCACCAGATCGTGCACGATGCGGTTGGCGAGCGGCATGTTGTCCATGAAGCGATGCGCGTCGGCGCCCTCGGGCGCCGAAAGGTTGTAATGAAGGTTGCCGTCGCCGAGGTGGCCGAACACGACGAAACGTACACCTGGCAGCGCTGTCGTCAAGCCGCGCTCGGCATCGGCCAGGAAACGCGGGATCGCCGAGACCGGGAGCGCGATGTCGTGCTTGATGTTCGGCCCTTCGCGCCGCTGCGCCTCGCTGATGTTCTCGCGCAGCGCCCACAGGCGAGCGGCCTGTTCCTGCGATTGCGCGATGGTGGCGTCGCGCACGACGCCTGCTTCAGCGGCCTGCTCGAGCGTCGATTCCATGAGCGTCGACAGCGGTGCGTCCGCGGCGTTGTCGTCGGCTTGCAGCAGGGCGTACCACGCATAGCCGGGCAGGGGATCCGCGGATCCCGGATGATGCTGCTGCGACAGCTTCAGCGCGACATCGCTCACGAGCTCGAAGCCGACCAGCCGATCGCCCAGCGTTCCTGTGGCAAGGCGCAGCAACGCAATGGCGCGCGCGACGTCGTCGACGGCCGCGAGCGCGGTGACGCGGGTGCGCGGCATCGCGAAGAGCTTCAGCACCGCCGCCGTGACGATGCCCAGCGTGCCTTCGGCACCGATGAACAGCTGCTTGAGGTCGTATCCGGTGTTGTCCTTGCGCAGTCCGCGCAGGCCGTCCCAGACGCGTCCGTCGGCGAGCACGACCTCCAGTCCAAGCGTGAGCTCGCGCGCGTTGCCGAAGCGGAGCACGGCGGTGCCGCCGGCGTTCGTCGAAAGATTGCCACCGATCGTGCAGCTGCCCTCGGACGCGAGCGACAACGGAAAGAGCAGGCCGCGCTCGGCAGCTGCGTCCTGCACCTGCGCGAGCGGCACGCCGGCTTCCACCGTGATCGTGGCGTTCTCGCCGTCGATGGCGCGGACGCGATTCATGCGGGTGAGCGACAGCAGTACGACATGTCCCGTGGCGTCGGGCGTTGCACCGCCGCAGAGCCCGGTGTTGCCGCCCTGCGCCACCATCGGCACGCCGTGCTCGGCACATGCCGACACGATCGCCGAGACTTCTGCGGTGCTCGCCGGACGCACGACCGCGAGCGCCGCGCCGCGATAGCGTCCGCGATGATCGACGAGATACGGCTCGACGTCGGACGCCGACCGCAGCACGTTCGCCACCCCGGTGATCGCTTCGAGCCGGGCGAGCAGTGTTGCGTGGTCGTCCGCCATGGCGCACGATATTAACGCACTGCCGACGACGTCTCCTGCAGCATCCGCAGCGGAGGAAATCATGGCCGAGCCGCCCAAACCGCCGAAGTCACCGCCGCCGCAGCCACCGTTCGCGTTCACGCCTCAGGATGCGATGGCGTTCATGCAACGCATGTGGAATCCCTTCGGTGTCGCGGTGCCGGGTTTCGGCGTGCCTGCCGGTGCCGAAACCGCGCCGGGGGCCGCGCCGATGATGCCCTTTGCCAATCCGGCAATGATGCTGGCGGCGCTCGACCCCGCCGAAGTCGAGCGCAAGATCGGGGAGCTTCGCGTCATCGAGGGTTGGCTGCAGATGAGCCTGAACATGATGCAGATGAGCATCAAGACGATGGAGCTGCAGAAGGCGTCGCTCGAGGCGATGGGCGCCGGACAGGGCAATCCGCCGGCATCCGAATCGAAGAAGTGATGGTGCGCAGCGCCGCCGTTACGGCGCGTTTCCGAGCTGCCACAACAAAAAGGCGAAGATGTCCGCCGTCTCCTCGATCGCCTGTCGCTTGGTCGAGCCGATGCCGTGCCCGCCGGCGAAATCGACGCGCAGCAGCACCGGACGTCCGTCGCCGTCCTTCGCGCCGTTCACCGCCTGCAGGCGCGCTGCCATCTTGGCCGGCTCCCAGGAGTCGACGCGCGGATCGTTGAAGCCCGTGGTGAAGAGCGCCGCGGGGTACGCGACGCCATCCTTCACCCGATGGTACGAGCTCATCGCGAGAAGCATGCGAAATCCTGCTTCGGTGGTCACGGTGCCGAATTCCGGGATGTTCGACGGGCCGTTGGCAGTGAGCTCGCTGCGCAAAAGATCGTGCACGCCGACCTGGCTCACGACAGCGCGAAACAGGTCGGGCCGCGTAACGAGCGCGCCGCCGACCGTGATGCCGCCCGCGCTGCCACCGGAGATGGCGAGATGAGCAGGGCTCGTCCAGCGCTCGCGCACGAGCGCCTCCGCCGCGGCGATCGCGTCGAGCCATGTGTTCGGCTTGTTCGCGAGCCGCCCGGCGTCGTGCCACGCCTTGCCGAATTCGCCGCCGCCCCGCACATGCGCGACAGCGAACACGCCACCACGCTCGAGCCACGCGAGCAGCGCGGGCCAGAAGAACGGCTCCTCGCTGAGGCCGTAGGCGCCGTACGCGTTAAGCAACAACGGTGCCTCGCCGTTGCGCGCAACGTTGCGGGCGTACACGATCGACACCGGAACCTCGACGCCGTCGTGGCTCTTCGCCATGATGCGCGTGGCCGCGATGCCGCTGAAGTCGACGCGTGACGGTGGTTGCAAGGCAAGCTTCGTCAACGCGCCGTTCGCAGGTTGAACGGCGAAGTACGCGGGCGCCTGCGTCCAGCTCGCGAGGCGCACCAGCGCGCCGGCGCGCATCGGGTCCGTGATGCGCTCCTCGATCGTGCCTTCGAACGGCAGCGCGATCTCGGTCGCTCGCGCGACACCCGCAGTCTTCGGCAGCGATGCCGCAGTCGCCTCACCGCGGGTCTTGGCGTTCTTGGAGCGCTTTGCCGGCGGCACCTTCACGTTGAACTGGAGGCGCAGCAGTCGACCGTAGCCGCCATCCATCTGCTGCACGTAGAGCGCTTCCTTCGCAACCGACAGCCCGGTGATCACGCGGTTGCTCTCGGGCACGACCACTTCGGCGCGGTCGAGCGCCAGCGGCTCGCCGCCTGCGAGCGACCAGCGAACTACCCGGTAGCGCGGCGCCTGCGCATTGGTGAGGAGATAGATCCATTCGCCGCGCACATCGAACCCGGTGACGCCGTCCGCGGCGGTTGCGACGCGTTGCCACGGTGCGTTCGGCAGTCCGACCTTGGACAGCGGAGCCGCGTAGAGCGTGACCTCGTTCTCGTTGCCGTGCTGCACGACCGCGAGGGCGAACGACGACAGGTACGAGCGCACGCGCACGGTATCGTCCGGGTCGAGCTTGATCGCCGGATCGACGCCCTGCCCGAACACGACGCGATCGGGCCCGGTGAAGTCGCGCACGTACACGTGGCCGTTGCGGAACTTCTCGATGGGATCGTCGCCCGGCTTGAGCGCGTTGAGCTGCGCGTAGAACAGCGCGCCGCCGTCGATGCGCCAGCTGACCGGGTCGCCGATATCCATGCGCGGCACGGGCTCGCCGACAGCGCCGCCCGTCGCCACGTCGATGACGCGCAGGGTTGCGTTCTCGCTGCCGCCAACCGAGATCCCGAACGCCACGCGCTTGCCGTTGGGCGAAGGCACGTAGAAGTTGATGGCAGCCGGCTGATGGTCGACGTCGAACTTGCCGGGATCGACCAGCAGGCGCTCGGCACCATCGACGCCGTTACGGACGTACAGCTTGAAGCGGTCTTCCTGCGGTCCGCGCTTCTCGTAGAACAGCAGGTCGCCACCCCATTGCACGTTGTGCACGCGCTCGTCGGTGCTCGAGAGTGCCGCGATGCGGTCACGCAAGGCGGTGCGCGCCGGCAGCGTGTCGAGCACCGAGCGGGCGTAGTCGTTTTGCGCCGTGAACCAATCGCGCACGTCCGGTGCTTGCAGGTTCTCGAGCCATCGATAGGGATCGACGATCGTCGTGCCGAAATAGGTGTCGGTCACCGGCTCGATGCGTGTTTCCGGCGGGTTCGCGGCAAGGCCGGCTTGCCCGACCAGGGCGAGGGCGATGCATGCTGCGTGCATCGTGGATCGTGCGCGCGTCATGGGCTCATCCAGCGGGTGCGCCGCGCGAGGATTTCATCGGCGGGATGTGCCTGCAGTGTCAGATAGCACGTGTCCAAAGCCGGGCTCGCAAGCTCGACGATGTGCTCGTTGAGCTCGTCGCGGCGAAACGCGTGAATCGGCACGGCGTCGCCGGGCCCGCGCCGCTCGAGCATCACGCGCAGCGTTTCGACGCCGGCACGCAGAGCGTCGAGCGCGACGAGCTGGTCTCCCGCCGCGAGTCCGGCGCGCTCCGCCGCGCCACCGCTGTACACCGCGAGCAGCTTCATGTCGGCTCCCACTTTGGCGTCGAGCGCGGCGCGCGGTGGCGTGCCGCTCGCCGCCTTTCCGCCGCGGTCCGTTGCGTTTTGCGCGGCGCGCACGTGATAATCGATCCCGAAGTCCGCGAGCCATTCGTCGAGCGGCGGATCGTCGGTGCCGTGCACGTACCGCGCGAAGAAATCGTGCAGGTCGCGCCCTGCGAGTTCCGCGGCCATGCGTTCGATGCCGTCCTCGGGAACGCCCGTGCCGTGCCGGCCGTAGCGTTGCCACAGCGCGCGCATGACGTCGTCCAGCGACGCCTTCCCTTCTCGTCGCAGGAGGAGGTCGAGCGCGAGCGCGACCAGCGATCCCTTGACGTAGTAGCTCACGACGGCGTTGGGCGTGTTCTCGTCCGGGCGGTAGAATTTGATCCAGGCATCGAAGCTCGATGCTGCCACGCTTTGCCGATGACGCCCCGGATTGCGCAGCACCGTCGTGATCGAGCGGCCGAGGAGCTCGAGGTAACGCTCGGGCTCGATCACGCCGCTGCGCACGAGCGCGAGATCGTCGTAGTACGACGTGATGCCCTCGAACGCCCAGAGCAGTCGCGTGTAGCTCTCGCGGGTGAGGTCGTACGGCGTGAACGCCGCCGGCTTGATCCGCTTGACGTTCCAGCCATGGAAGTATTCGTGGCTCGCGAGTCCGAGCAGGTTCAGGTATTCGTCGCCGATCGTCGAGGCTCCGCGCGGCGGCAACTCGTCGCGACGGCAGATGAGGCTCGTGCTCGACGCGTGCTCGAGCCCGCCGTAGCCTTCGCCGAGGGCGGTGATTTGAAACAGGTAGCGATCGAACGGCGGCCGCGAGCCCGGCCCTTCGAAGAGCTCGATGTGGCAGCGGCAGACGCGGGCGAGATCGGCCGCCAGGCGATCGAGATCGGCGTCGTGCCGACCGGTGACCGCGATGTCGTGCGGCACGCCGTTCGCGTCGAAATGGACGAGCGCGAAGCTCGACATTTCGACGGGATGATCGATGAGCGCATCGTAGTTGTCGGCGCGATAGCGTCCGAAGCCATACGCGCGCGCGCCGTCGGACGGCAACGTCGTCGCCACGCGCCATTGCGCCCGCAGGGCATCCGGCGGGGGATCGATCACGAGCTCGCACGGCGCGCTGCGACGTCCTTCCGGCGAAAGGAACACGCTGGGGCCGTTGAAGTAGCCGCGGTGCTGATCGAGATACGCGGTTCTCACCGAGACATCGTAGGCGTAGATTTGCGCCACGACCGTCAGCGGCCCGGTGCACGGCGCCGCGAGCCACGTGTCCTTCGCCAGCTTGTCGATCGCAACGGCGCCTTCGCGCCCGTTCGCGCGTACGCTGACGAAGTGACGCGCGAATTCGCGGATCAGATAGCTGCCGGGAACCCACGTGGGCAGCGTGAAGCGCTGGCCCTGCGGATCGGGATCGTCGACGGTGCACGCGACTTCGAACAGATGCGCATGCGGGTCGACGGGTGTGATGCGGTAGCGAACGGGATGAGGCGAACGATCCAAATGAGTCGGCGAGAGTGGGCGCCCCGGAGACGAATCGAACGTCCGACCTGCCCCTTAGGAGGGGGCTGCTCTATCCACTGAGCTACCGGGGCTTGTCGCACGATTCTACCCGCGAGGCGCGCTTGCGTTGCGTTGCCCCTCACCTGAAACCGTGATTGCCTGGCTCACCGATGACGCGCCTTTTCCGCCGCTCGAGCGAGCGCTCGACGAGCCGAACGGGCTTCTTGCGGCAGGCGGCGACCTCGGTACGCGGCGCCTCGTGACGGCGTACCGGCGCGGCATCTTTCCCTGGTACAGCGAAGGTCAACCCATATTGTGGTGGAGCCCCGACCCGCGCATGGTGCTCTATGTCGATGAGTTCAAGGCCTCGCGCTCGCTGCGCAAGCGCGTGCGGCAGGGCGCATTCGAGATCCGGGTGGACACTGCATTTCGGGCTGTCGTGGAGGCTTGCGCCGGGGCACCGCGAGCGGGTCAATATGGGACGTGGATCACCCCGGCGATGATCCGCGCCTACGTCGAGCTTCATCGTGCGGGCTACGCGCACTCGGTCGAGGCATGGGAGGACGACGAGCTGGTCGGCGGCCTGTACGGCCTGTCGCTGGGACGCGTGTTCTTCGGCGAGTCGATGTTCGCGAACCAGACCGATGCATCGAAGGTGGCGCTGACTGCGTTGATCTCGATCCTGCGCGGCCGCGGGGTTCCGCTCATCGACTGCCAGCAGGAAACGTCGCATCTCGCCACGCTCGGTGCGCGACCCATCCCGCGCCGCACGTTTGCAGCGCATCTCGCCGAGTTGATAAACTCCAACGATCCGCCGCGTGAATGGCCGCGCGGCACCATCGCGGAATCGTCTTGAGCAAGCTGAACGATCTGCCGCTCGCATCCCTGCAGTTCTACGCGACTGCGCCGTATCCCTGCAGCTATCTGCCCGATCGTGCCGCACGATCGCAAGTCGCCACGCCGAGTCATCTCATCGATGCGCGCGTGTACAGCGAGCTCGTTCGCCTCGGGTTCCGCCGCTCCGGAGCGTTCACCTATCGCCCGTATTGCGACCACTGTCGCGCGTGCACCCCCGTACGGGTGCCGGTCGCGACGTTCAAGCCGAACCGCAGCCAGCGTCGCGCCCAGCAGCGGCACGCCGGGCTCACCGCCGTGCGCCGCGAGCTCGCCTACGACGCCGAGCACTACGCCCTGTACCTGCGATACCAGCGGCTGCGCCACCCCGGCGGCGGCATGGATCAGGACAGCCGGGAGCAGTACCAGCACTTCCTGCTGCACAGCAATGTGGCCACGGACCTGTTCGAGTTCCGGCAGGAGGGCCGGCTGGTGATGGTCAGCCTGGTGGACCGGCTGGTGGATGGATTGTCATCGGTTTATACGTTTTTCGAACCAGATCTTGAGGGCGGAAGTTTGGGTACCTACAGCATCTTGTGGCAGATCGAGCGTTGCCGCGCCCAAAGCCTCGCATACCTATATCTCGGCTACTGGATCGCGGACAGTCAAAAGATGGCCTACAAGGCGCGATTTCGGCCTGCTGAGGGTCTCATCGGCGGACAATGGCGTCCGGTGGGGCAGATTGTAGGCGACAAAACGCAGTATACCAAAACGCCAACACCTTAGTTTGGATCAAGTTCGTCCCCGCGCACCTCTAGCGTATCGCCGCTTTGTTGCGTACATTTGTGTCTAAGTGGACAGCCGTCCATTTACTTCAAACGGGGAGTGGGGCGATGAACGCATTGGTCGAGTTTCCGGCGCTTGCTAACGCAAATCTTCTTTCTCAAATCGATATTGGCTATGACGCTGAGACGAAGACACTGCATTGGTGGATGCGCCCGGCGCCGCGCCCCTGCTTCAACTCTACATTCCTTGACGAAGTCGCCGATTTCGAAGGCCGCATCGAAAAACATAGCGGCTGGTTCATGCACGATGGACGTCAGGTCCAAATTGAAAATGCCATCTTCGGAAGCCGGACGCCGGGCGTCTTCAATCTTGGCGGCGACCTTTCAATGTTTGTACAAGCAATCCTGCGAAAGGACGCCGGTCTTCTCACGCGGTATGGCTACCTCTGCGTTGACAACATGCTTCGGCGCATGGATGGATTCGGCGCCGGCGTCGTGACGTATAGCCTGGTCCAGGGCAAGGCCTTCGGCGGTGGATTCGAGTGTGCTTTGTCCAGCGAATACATCGTCGCAGAGCGAGGGGCGTCGTTCGCGTTTCCTGAGGTACTTTTTAACATGTTCCCGGGGATGGGAGCAATTTCTCTCCTTGCCCGGCGCATCGGCCTGCGCAAGGCGGAAGACATTGTCATGAGTGGCCGCGTTTACAGCGCCAAGGAAATGTACGACTTCGGCGTGGTTGATGAACTGACCGAGGACGGTGCCGGTCTGGAAACGACTCAACTGCTCATCAAGTCTCGGCAGCGGCGGCGTAACACCTTCCGTGCGATGTCACAGGCGAAGCGTCGTTTTCAACCCGTGACAGCCGAAGAGATGAAGTCCATCGTCGACGTCTGGGTGAGCGCGGCAATGAACCTCGAGACACGCGATCTGCGGATGATGGCGCGTTTGGTGAAGGCACAAGACCGTCTGATGAGTTCGTCGGAAGAAGAAGCGGTCGCAATCGAAGGGATTTACGAGCCAATGAGGGCGGTCGCTTGACGGACCGCTTATTGCGATCAATCTACAGCGCGACCCCATATTCAGCTTGCATATAGCGCATTAGAAACTGCAACGTCGCGGTGTAGGCGTTTCTAAGATCGGCTGCCTTGCGCTTCCAGGCGGCCGATTCCGTTTCTAACGGCAACCCTTCCATGTCTTTAGACAGGGCCGCCAGGCGCGTCGCTCCGACGCCAACGGCTGCGCCCTTTAGCGTGTGCAGCAGATCCGGTAGATCGTCGACTCTGTTGTTTGCGATCGAAGCGTCGATCTTGGTGAGCAGCCCATCGACGTCGGACCGAAAGCCGCGCAAGAGTTCCAGTAGAAATCCTGAGTCGCGAGCTATGTCCTCAAGCTGCTGGAGCCGATCAGCGCTCACAAGGTCATGATCGACGGATATTGGTGCTCTCGGCGCCGCCGGTGCGCGCAGCCCCGATTGTTCGCGTGGCTTCGGTCCGCGGGGGCGATAGTCTTTTGAGAGTTCATCTATCCGCTCCAGGAGCAGTGCCGCGTCGAACGGCTTTCCAACGAAGTCGTCGGCACCGGCTTGCCTCGCGGTTTCCATGGCTTGAGGAGTCACGGAGGCGGACAAGATAATCGCTGGTGTATGGTCTCCGGGGACTTCCATCGCCCTGATTGCTTTGATCACCTCGACACCAGTTCGCTGAGGCATGTTGTAGTCAAGGATCGCGAGGTCGGGATGGTCCGTCTCATAAACGTCCAGCGCCTCTTCGCCATCGGATGCAAGCAGAACCGTGTGGCCCGCCCTCTCGAGGAGCTGCGAGATGATGGCTTGATTGGTCGTGTTGTCTTCGGCGACCAAGATCGTCAATGCTTTGCGGTCACTTGCGAGTACCTGATGTAGACGGTCCGCATGCTCTGCTTCCTCTTCGCTGCCGGCGACCACGGCGTGGATCGCATTGGCGATGATTCGCGAAGACGCGTTAGCTCCCAGAGTACATGCGCCGGGAATGCTCTTCAGCCGTGCACTATCAACCACTGATAAAGGTTCTTGCGCGATATGAATCAGTGCAACGGCCCGTTCGCCGAACCTCTGGCGTACCGCCGCAAATGCGGAGCAAGCATCATCCACGCTGCAAGCAGCTACAAGCGCGTGCAGCACCTGTCCTTCCAACTTGAGGCGGTCGAGCGCGGGTGCAAGCGAAGATGGATCCGCGGTTTGTACATTTTCGGGAATTGCCCTCAATCGACCGGTGAATTTCTCGGCTGCCGCCGCATCTGCGATGAGCAAGGTCACCCGGTCGTCATAGGGCTCGGTGCTCGGCGGCGCCTCGCTTGCAACGGCGTCGCGCAAGAGGGGCAATTCGAACCAAAATACGCTTCCTTCCCCGAGCATGCTTTCGGCGCCGATGGTTCCACCCATCAGTTCGACGAGTTGCTTGGCGATTGTCGTGCCGAGGCCCGTCCCGCCGTATTTTCGCGTTGTCGACTGATCGGCCTGCACGAAGCGTTCGAAGATGCGGGGAAGCGCTTTCTCCGATATGCCGATGCCCGTATCACGAACCTCGAATCGGACTGTGACACCTTCCGGGGATTCGCCGAGCAAATGCGCGGACAGTGCAACGTCACCCTTTTCGGTGAACTTGATCGCGTTGCCGACTAGGTTGAGTAACACCTGTCGAAGATGATGGGAGTCTCCGCGCAATTGATAGTCAAGCTGCGGATCGATCGACGCGTGCAGGTTGAGGCCTTTCGCCTTCGCATGGGGTCGCAACAACTGCACGAGGGCGTTGATCGTCGCATGAAGGTCGAAGCTCGCCACCTCGACGGTGAGCCGTCCGGCTTCGATCTTGCTAATGTCAAGGACGTCATCGACGAGCGAGCGAAGTACAGAGATCGAGTGCTTCAACAACTTGATCAGCTCTCCCTGCTGATCGCTAAGTTCCGTTGCCCTTAGCAAGTCGACCGTGCCAACGATTCCGTTGAGCGGCGTCCGCATCTCGTGGCTCATGTTGGCCAGAAACGCGGTCTTTGCATTGTTTGCCTCCTCGGCCTTGGCTCGAGCCTCCTGGATGCGCTTTAGAAGCGTTGATACGTAAAGCGGCAAGATCACGAGTGCCAAAAGCAGGCCGATACCCGCCGCCCGATGCAATGTCCAGTAAGACGACGTTGCGAGAACTAGCAGGAAGCCGACCAAGCACAGCGCTTGGCATCCGAACAGATAGCGCCGGCCATAGCGGAAACCGTTGCCGAACGTGATGAACAGATAGACGCCCATCATCGCGACGCCGTACTCGTCCGCTATCCACATGTACCAGGTGGCGCTGCAGCTGTCGACGAGCATCCCGACGAGGCGTCGGGGCACGTTGGGCGCGGGGAATATGCAGATAGCCGCGAAGATCGCCAAGCCGACGGCGAAGAAGATTCCTACGCCGTAAACGGTTGCTGCCTGGGTGGGCGTCCAGTTTTGCGGCGCGCCATGGAACAGCGCCATATAGGCCAACAAACAGCCGACAATGCCAATCCGCAACAGCGCCTGCTCGTGCTCGCTGTCCGGTCTATCCTTCAGTCTCTTTCGGATGAAACTGAGGCTTGTCATGGACTTAGACGTGGGCTTACCTAGAGGCCGCATTGGCGTAATCAGCAAGGTTTATGCCGCAGGCCAGCGGCCCACCAACGAGGCTGGCAAAAATCTGCTATGGTCCATCACTATAGCGCAGAATCAGCGACTTACAATCACAACATACGGAAGTTTCTAGGCTATGGAACCACTTGGGCTGCCGTCTTCAACATTACTCGTTCCAAATAGCGGCGCGAGTTTTCCCTTTAGCGCCACCCGCCGACGCTGTACGTCGGTCGCCGGACATGTCTGGTAGGCGCCGGCAAGGCGGGTGAACGGCTCCCGTTCTCCAACTAGGCGGCCAAGCACCGCGTCCAAGGTTGGATGGACGTTTGTCGCTAAGGGCGCCGCTTCCGAATGCTGACATTTAATTTTCGCGGCGAAATTGCTGACGTCGATGACATGGCGACGGGAGACGGTACGAGGCGGTCTAGGATCGTCGTACTTGAAGTACATGGCGGGTTCCAGCGTGTCGAGTTCCCTGAGGTGCTGTTTCAACAGGTCAGGACGATGTTGTGCCCTGGCCGGGCCGTGCTGATAGAAGGCGAGGTTAGTCAGTTGGGAAACGAAGCGCTACGTCACATCGCTGACGCCGTGCACTTTCTCGATCAAGGGCACTGAAGTGCGAATGTGGTTTAGTCGCCGAATAAATTCGGGGCGTCCCTGGGCCACGTGTGTCTTGGGCCAAACGCGGACGGCGCCGTCACAACATATAGACTGGATGGCGTTCACGTGTTTGACGCGACCACGCGGTCGTCCTTATGTCGCGAATTGTCACATTCCTGGTGCCCGATAATCAGATTTTGCTCGCCGCCCTAGGTCGGATGGCCATTCGCCACTCGCATCTGGATTATGTGCTGCGAATGACGATCAAGACGTTGACCGGAAAGACGGTAACCGAGGGTCTTGCGGCGACCAAGCTGACTCAAAATTGGCGTTTGGGCAGGCAAATCGATGATGTAGCGACAAAGCGGTTTGGCGAGTCGTCTGCTGTGCTTCACCAGCTACGACAATTGTTGGAACGCGCGCGCGTTGCAACGACCAGGCGCAATGAAATGCTCCACGAGCTATGGGCTCAAGAGCTTGATGGAGGCCAATTCCTGATCGGTGATGACAAGCCACCGCGACCTCTACCAACCGTCGACGAGGTCGATGCATTAACCGACGAAATCAATACCGTCTTGACGGCGCTGAATAGCGGGCGCTTGGATAGGACGGGATTCTTGTTGGTTGCGTTGAAAGTCAGATAGACGAACTGCGAACGTTGCCGCGAATGTCTGTTAGGAGTGTCAAGCAGTCTACCCCGCCTCGCAATCCGGCGAGCCTCCGGCCTGCGCAAGCAAGGGGTTAAACGGGGAGCGGGGCCCTCTATAATCGCGCCATGCGTACACTCGTAGCCATCAAACGCGTAATCGACTTCAACGTAAAAGTCCGGGTCAAGCCGGACGGGTCCGGGGTCGAGACCGCTAACGTCAAGATGTCCATGAATCCCTTCGACGAGATCGCCGTCGAGGAGGCCGTCCGGCTCAAGGAGAAGGGTATCGCGACCGAGGTCGTCGCGGTCTCGTGCGGCCCGGCCGCGGCGCAGGAGACGCTTCGCACGGCGCTGGCGCTCGGGGCGGACCGGGCGATCCTGGTCGAGACCACCGAGGAGCTCCAGCCGCTGGCCGTGGCCAAGCTGCTTCGGGCCGTGGTCGAAAAGGAGCAGCCGAAGGTCGTCATCCTCGGCAAGCAGGCGATCGACGACGACTCCAACCAGACGGGTCAGATGCTGGCCGCGCTGCTCGATTGGCCGCAGGCGACCTTCGCCTCGAAGCTCGAGATCTCCGGCGATGCCGCGACCGTGAAGCGCGAGGTCGACGGCGGGCTCGAGACGGTGCAGATGCCGCTGCCGGTCGTCGTGACTACCGACCTGCGGCTCAACGAGCCGCGCTACGCGACGCTGCCGAACATCATGAAGGCGAAGAAGAAGCCGCTCGAGACGCTCACGCCGGCCGCGCTTGGCGTCGACGTCGCGCCGCGGCTCAAGACGTTGAAGGTGGTCGAGCCGCCCAAGCGCAAGGGCGGTGGACGCGTCGCCGATGTTAAGGAGCTCGTGAGCAAGCTCCGCAACGAAGCCAAGGTTCTTCCCTAGAATCCTCGCCGGCGCAGTGCACCGGCCACGTCATTCGCAAAGCCCATGTCCGTTCTCGTTCTTGCCGAACACGATCAACGCTCGCTCAAGGCGGCGACGCTCCATACCATCACCGCCGCGCAGCGTCTTGGCGGCGACGTGGACGTGCTCGTCGCCGGCAGCGACGCGCGCGCTGCCGCAGAAGCGGCAGCCGCGGTGCCGGGCGTCACGAAAGTGCTGCTAGCCGACGCGCCCGCGTTCCAGCAACCCACCGCCGAATCGCTGGCCGCGGTGCTGCTCGACGTCGTGAAGCAGCGCAGTTACACGCACGTGCTCGCGCCCGCGACAGGGTTCGGCAAGAACGTAATGCCTCGTGTCGCGGCCAAGCTCGATGTGGCGCAGGTTTCCGACGTCACCTCCATCGAGTCACCCGACACGTTCGTGCGGCCGATCTATGCCGGCAACGCGTTCGCGACGGTGCAATCGAGCGACGCCGTCAAGGTCCTCACGATTCGCACGACGGCCTTCGACCCGGCCGCCACGTCCGGCGGCAACGCGCCGATCGAAGCCGTGCAGGCACCCACCGACGCGGGACCCACCAAGGTCGTGAGCCAGGAGCTCACGCAGTCGGCGCGTCCCGAGCTCGGCAGCGCGCGTGTCATCGTGTCGGGCGGACGCGGCCTCGGCAGCGGCGAAAACTTCAAGCTCCTCGAGGCGCTGGCCGACAAGCTGCACGCCGCGATCGGCGCGTCACGCGCCGCCGTCGACGCCGGCTACGTGCCCAACGATTATCAGGTCGGTCAGACGGGCAAGATCGTCGCGCCGGATCTGTACGTCGCGGTCGGCATCTCCGGCGCCATCCAGCATCTCGCCGGCATGAAGGACAGCAAGGTGATCGTCGCGATCAACAAGGATCCGGAAGCGCCGATCTTCCAGATCGCGGATTACGGTCTTGTCGGCGACCTCTTCGAGCTGATCCCTGCATTGACGGCAGAGCTTTCGGGATGACCGCATCATGAGCACGTACCGCGCGCCGCTGGCCGACATGAATTTCGTGCTGAACGATCTGGCGGGCCTCGCGGACGTCGCGAAGTTGCCGGGCTGCGAGGAAGCCTCGCCCGATACGGTGACGGCGATCCTCGAGGAAGCCGCGAAGTTCGCGACCGAAGTGCTCGACCCGCTCAACCGCCCGGGTGACATCGAAGGCTCGAAGCGCAATCCCGACGGCTCGGTCACGACGCCGAAAGGATTCAAGGAGGCGTACCGGCAGTTCATCGAGAACGGGTGGAACGGCCTCACCAAGTCCACGCAGTACGGCGGTCAGGGCCTGCCGCAGCTCGTGTCCACACCCGTCGAGGAGATGTGGCACGCCGCGAACATGGCATTCGATCTGTGTCCGCTGCTCACGCAGGGTGCGATCGAGGCGCTCGAGCTCTGCGGCACGCCGGAGCAGAAGAAGACGTACCTGCCCAACATGGTCCAAGGCGTCTGGGCGGGCACGATGAACCTCACCGAGCCGCAGGCTGGCTCCGATCTCGCCGCGGTGCGCACGCGCGCCGTGCCGCAGGGCGACGGTACGTACAAGTTGTTCGGTCAGAAGATCTTCATCACGTTCGGCGAGCACGATCTCACCGACAACATCGTGCACCTCGTGCTTGCGCGCACGCCGGACGCGCCCGAGGGCGTGAAGGGCATCTCGCTCTTCCTCGTGCCGAAGTTCCTCGTCAATGCGGACCGCTCGCTCGGCGCGCGCAACGACGTCACGTGCGTCTCGCTCGAGCACAAGCTCGGCATACACGCGAGCCCGACCGCCGTGCTGTCGTACGGCGAGCACGGCGGCGCGGTCGGCTATCTCGTGGGCCAGGAGAACCGCGGTCTCGAGTACATGTTCATCATGATGAACCTCGCGCGGTTCTCGGTGGGCATGGAAGGCGTCGGTATTTCCGAGCGTGCCTATCAGCGTGCCGTCGCATACGCGCGCGATCGCGTGCAAGGCAAGCCGGTCGGTGCCGATCGCGACGCGCGTGGCCCGATCATCGGGCATCCCGACATCCGGCGCATGCTCATGACCATGCGCGCCTACACCGAAGCCATGCGGGCCGTCGGCTACGTCACCGCCTCGGCGATGGACCATGCGCGCCATCATCCCGACGCCGCGGCGCGCGCCAAGCACCAGGCGTTCGTGGACCTGATGATTCCCATCGTGAAGGGCTGGTGCACCGAGACGGCGCAGGAAGTCGCGTACCTGGGCGTTCAGGTCCACGGCGGCATGGGCTTCATCGAGGAAACCGGCGCGGCGCAGTACTACCGCGACGCTCGCATCATCACGATCTACGAGGGCACCACCGGTATCCAGGCGAACGACCTCATCGGGCGCAAGACGGCACGCGACAGCGGCGCCACCGCGCGCGCCATCGCCGCGGATATCGATCGCGTCGCCGCGCACTGTGCGTCGCACCCCGACGCCGTGCTGCGCAGCATCGGGCTGCGGCTCGCAGCGGCAACGGCGGCGCTGCAGTCGGCGATCGAGTGGATGGTGCCGGCGTACGGCACGCACATCCGTGCTGCGCATGCCGCAGCGGTGCCCTATCTCAAGCTATGGGGCGTGGTTGCTGGTGGCTGGCAGATGGCGCGTGCCGCGCTCGTCGCCGTCAAGCACCTGTCCGAGGGCGAGGGCGATGCGGAATTTCTGCACGCCAAGGTCGCCACCGCGCAGTACTACGCGCAATGCCTGCTTCCACAGGCTGACGCCCTGGCACGCACGGTCACCGAAGGCAGCGACGCGGCGCTCGCATTGAGCCCGCAGCAATTCGAGCGCGCGTGAGGGCACGCGCGCGGTCGTTCCGCATCATCCGGTTTTTTCCGACAGCACTTTAGGTTCACCTCCGACACCCAGCGCCGGCGCGGCCCGCGATGATGGCCGCGTTTGTCGCGCAGCACATCACCATGCGCATTCGCACCGTCCTGATCGCGCTCGCCGCGCTCGTCGCCCTGCCGCTCGCGGCGCAAACCAAGGATTCCCTCGAGGTCGTGCCGCCGGTCGGCCCGGGGCCTTACCCGGTGGCGTGCAGCAACATCGCGCAGGATTTCTCGCGCCTCATGGCCGGCGAGACGCCGGACAACTATTGGGAAGGCGAGCCGGGCGCCTCGGGGCCGCGTTATGTCACTTCGCTTCTCGCCGACCCTGCGAATACGTTCGTGTTCAGCGTCGCCGTGCCCGGCGATCGCGAGCTCTTCGGCTCGTTCGCGAACCAGTCCATTCCTTACGTCGCGCTGGTCTGCTATCCGACCATCGCGGGAAATCCGAATGCCGACTATCCGCTGCCCAACGGAAAGGCGATTCCGCACATGCAGACGGGCGCGCAGCCGCCGCTGTTCGCCCAGGATCGTGCGCTCTATCCGGTGCTGCTCTTCTCGCACGGCCTGAGCGGCAGCCCGCTGTCGAGCGACTACCTCGACGCCGTGACGCTGCTCGCAAGCTATGGCTACGTCGTCATCGCGCCGTTCCATGGCGATGCGCGCATCGCGCAGATCTCGCTCGACAACATTACCGACGTGGCGTACGCCATCCTGCATTTCAGCGAGTACACCGCGATGCAGGCGCTGCGGCCGCTGTCGCTGTCCGCGGCGCTCGATGCGGTGAGCGCGAGCCCGGGATTCGCGGCGCGCATGGACATGAATGCAGTCGGCGGCTTCGGCGGCAGCCTCGGCGGCGAGTCGCTGCTCCTCATGGCCGGCGCGCAGCTCACGACCTCGGTCGGCCTGTCGTCGAAGCCGGTCGAGCGCGATCCGCGCCTGAAGGCCGCGGTCGGTTACGTGCCGTACTTCGGCCAGGTCGTCTTCCCGGCGTTCGGCCGCGATCAGAATGGTGTCGATCCGGTCACGATTCCGTACCTCGCCATCTCCGGCACGTCCGATGTCGTCGCGCCGCTTCTCGCGACCGCCGAAGGCATGGTCCGGTTGCAGCACACGCGGCAGCTCGTGGCGCTGTTCGGCGTCCAGCACGGATTCGACCGAGCCTCGGCGCCCGACATCTTCACGTGGTCGCTGACCTTCCTCGCCGGCTACGTGCAGGCCGATCCCGTCATGCGTGCCCGCAGCGCGCGCATGACGGAGGTAAGCGGTGGCGGCACCGACGCGCTGCTGCTCGATTACGCGGAGCCTTCAGCGCCGGATGACGAGGAGCGCATCGCAGTCGAGTTCTACAACGCGTCGCTCGATCACTACTTCATCACTGCGGAGCCCGCGGAAGCCGCGATGCTGGACGCGGGCGTCATCGTGCCCGGGTGGGTGCGCACCGGGTTCGACTTCAAGGTCTACAAATCGGATTCGCAGTTCGGTGCGCCCGCCTGCCGCTTCTTCGGCACGCCCGGCATCGGACCGAACTCGCACTTCTTCACGATCGACCCGGCCGAGTGCGCGCTGGTGAAGACCAATCCGGCCTGGACCTACGAGGGCATCGCGTTCAAGGCCGATTTGCCCTTCGGGGACGATTGCGCGGCCGATCGCGTGCCCGTCATTCGCCTCTACAACAACGGCAAGGGCGGACAGGCGAACCATCGCTACCTCACCAGCCACAGCGAGATTCACGCCATGCTGCTGCAGGGATGGATACGGGAAGGCGCGGTGTTCTGCGCGCTGCCGTAGATCAATGCACGCGCGAGCCGCCCAGCGTGCGCTCCACGATCAGGAGCTCGCCCTCGAGCTGGCCGACGGCGAAGCGCGTGGCGTCCTCGTCCTGTCCTTCGCCGAGACGACTCATCGCATCCTTGAGCGCGCCGACGAGCATGCCGGCGTGCTGCAAACGCTCGCGCGTCACGGGGCCGTCGAGGCCCGCCTCGGCGAGCGCCTGCAGCTCCTGGATCGTCGTGCGCAGGTTGACCTCGAGTTGCGCGATGCGACGAAACAGCTCGACCGACCCGGCTCCCGCGGCGGGTGCGCGAAGCGGCGGCCTGTCCTTGGGACTGCGACCGCGCGGCATCAGGGCAGGACTTTCATGGAACGTCGCGGCAAAAGCAGGTCGGAGCCGGACCGACATGATAAACCGCGCGCGGCCGCACGTCCTATTCGACGTCGAGCGACTCGACGTACAGGATCTCGCAAGCACCGGCACCGGTGTCGTCGCGGCGCAGCGACGTGTTCCAGGTGAAGCCCGCAGGACCGCGGATGTCGACCAGCCATCCCTGGGCATGAACGATCTGGCCGGGACGCAGATGCTTCAGCCGGTCTTCCATGTCGCCGTCCGGCGGCACCATGTGCATCTGCGCGGCGTGCGTCTGGAGCGTCAGCGCCGGAATGGGAAACGAGGCATCGCGCGCGTCCCAGTAGAAGAAGCGCCCCATCTGCGTGAAGCGGATGCGGTCGAGCACCGCGGTATCCGACATCGGGCCCCAGCCGACGCCCAGATCGACGGGCGCAAGGCCCGCGCCGCCGTCGAGGTGGTAGATCTCCTTGCGGATCACGCGCGCGCTGATGTCGTAGTGTGCGCGCGCATACAGCGTATAGCCGTGGTGCTCGAAAGCCCGTGGCGCTGCGAGATCGTCCTGGCGCGGCGCCTCGGCGACGAGCACGCCAGGCGCGCGCGACACGGCGCGCTCGCGCGTCCACCAGTTCCACCCGCCGAGCACGCTGGCGGCCAGCAGCAAGATGATGAGCCACGGCACGGCGCGCAAGCGTAGCGGGTCCGTGCGGCCTGTCAATGCGCGCACACCGCGATCCGCCGGGCGGCGTGCAGGCGCTGCGATAATGGCTCGTGGCTGAATCCCTGCAATCGACACCGAGGCACCTCCGCGATGCGCCGTCGCTGCGGCTCGGCATCGATCTCGGTGGCTCGAAGATCGAGATCGTGGCGCTCGACGTGCATGGGACCGAGCGCCTGCGCCGCCGCGTTCCCACACCGAAGGAGGACTACCCCGCGACGCTCGCAGCCGTGGCGGGTCTGGTCAACGACGCGGAGCACGAGCTGCAGACGCGCGGAACGGTGGGCATCGGCACGCCGGGGTCCATCTCGCGTGCAACGGGCCTGTTGCGCGGCTCGAACTCGGTGTGCCTCAACGGCCAGCCCGTGCGACGCGATCTCGAGGCCGTTCTCGGCCGACCGGTGCGCATCACCAATGACGCGAACTGCTTCGCGTTGTCGGAGGCGACCGATGGCGCCGGCGCCGGGGCGGGCGTCGTGTTCGGCGCGATCCTCGGCACGGGCGTGGGTGCAGGCATCGTTGTTCACGGACACGTGCTCGATGGACCGAACGCGATCGCCGGGGAGTGGGGTCACAACCCGTTGCCGTGGCCACGCGACGACGAGCGTCCCGGATTCCGATGCTTCTGCGGCCAGCACGGCTGCATCGAGACGTTCCTGTCCGGTCCCGGTCTCGCGCGCGATCATGCCAAGGTCACGGGCGAGACGCTGGACGTGCCGCAGATCGTCGCACGCGCGGCCGCCGGCGACGCTGCATGCAACGCAACGCTGGATCGCTACGACGAGCGCCTCGCGCGCGCGCTCGCGCACATGATGAACATCGTCGATCCGGACGTCATCGTGCTGGGCGGCGGCTTGTCCAACATCGACCGCATCTACGAGAACGTGCCTCGCCTGTGGGGCCGGTGGGTGTTCTGCGATCGCGTGGACACGCGGCTCGTGCGCAACGTGTACGGCGACTCGAGCGGCGTGCGCGGCGCCGCGTGGCTGTGGAACGACTAGCGGCCGCGTCCGTTACATGTTCACGTAGTTGGGCCCGCCACCGCCCTCGGGCGGCACCCAGTGGATGTTCTGCCGCGGGTCCTTGATGTCGCACGTCTTGCAATGCACGCAGTTCGCGGCATTGATCTGAAGTCGCTTGCCGCCTGCGCCATCGTCGACGAACTCGTACACCGCCGCGGGGCAATAGCGCGATTCGGGGCCGGCGTAGATCGCGAGATTCACGGCCACCGGAATCGTCGGGTCGCGGAGCTGCAGATGTACCGGCTGGTCTTCGTCGTGGCTCGTGTTCGACAGGAACACCGACGACAGCTTGTCGAACGTCAGCACGCCGTCGTACCTGGGATAGGCGATCGGATGCGCGTCGCGGGCGGGCTTCAGCGACGCATGGTCGGGCTCGTGATGACGCAGCGTCCAGCCGACCAGCCCGCCCAGCCCCACGTCGTTCAGCCACATGTGCAATCCGCCGTGGAGCGTGCCCGCCCACATGCCCCATTTCAGCCCGGGCTTGACGTTGCGCACCTTGTAGAGGTCGTCGTACACCCACGTGCGTCGCCAGCCTTGCGCGTAGTCGTCCAGACGATCGCGCGCACGCCCCGCACCGAGTGCCGCCACCGCCGCTTCGGCGGCGAGCATGCCGGTCTTCATCGCGTTGTGCGTGCCCTTGATGCGCGGCAGATTGACGAAGCCTGCCGCGCAGCCGATCAGCGCGCCACCGGGGAATGCGAGATCGGGCACCGATTGCAGCCCGCCTTCGTTGATCGCGCGCGCGCCGTAGCCGAGGCGCTTGCCGCCCTCGAACGTGCCGCGGATGTCGGGATGCAGCTTGAACCGCTGGAACTCGTCGTACGGTGACAGGTAGGGGTTCGAGTAGTTGAGATGCACGACGAAGCCCACCGACACCATGCGCTCGCCGAAGTGATACATGAACGAGCCACCGCCGGTCTCGGTGTCGAGAGGCCATCCCTGGGTATGGATCACCAGGCCGGGATGATGGCGCTCGGGTGCCACCTGCCACAGCTCCTTGATGCCGATGCCGTACTTCTGCGGATCGACGCCGTCGCGCAAATTGAAGCGCGCCATGAGCTCCTGCGAGAGCGATCCGCGCGCACCTTCGGCGAAGAGCGTGTATTTGGCGTGCAGCTCCATGCCCGGCTGATAGCCCGGCTTGTGCGAGCCGTCTCTCGCGACGCCCATGTCGCCGGTCGCCACACCGCGCACGGCGCCGCGCTCGTCGAACAGCGTTTCGGTCGCCGGGAAGCCCGCGTAGATCTCGACGCCGAGCGCTTCGGCCTGCTGCGCGAGCCAGCGACACACGTTGCCGAGGCTCACGATGTAGTTGCCGTGATTGCGCATGAGCGGCGGCAGCAATCCCTCGGGAATGCGGTAGGACTTGCGCTCGGTGAGGATGAGGAAGCGATCGTCGGTGACCGCCGTGTCCAGCGGCGCGCCGCGCTCGCGCCAGTCGGGCAGCAGCTCGTTGAGCGCACGCGGATCGATGACGGCACCCGAGAGGATGTGCGCACCGATTTCCGAGCCTTTCTCGAGCAGGCACACGGAGATATCGCGCTGCGCGGCCGCGGCGAGCTGCTTGATGCGAATGGCGGCGCTGAGGCCCGCCGGCCCGCCGCCGACGATGACCACGTCGTACTCCATCGCTTCGCGCGTCATGGATCGCTCCGGTTGCCGATGATCGAGCGGCGCCGGCGCCACGCGGATGTCATCGGATGCGTCAATTATAATGACCGACCATCGGTCGACTGCGCGCAGCACGCGCGCATGCCGTGCGCCAGGCCTCGAGCGAATTCCGACGGAGCACCCCATGCAACCCCTCTGGACTCCGAGCGAGCAGCGCGTCGAGCAGGCCAACATCACGGCCTTCCGGCTCGCGCTCGAGCAGCGTCATGGCGCTGCGCTTCCCGACTATCACCGCCTGTGGCAGTGGTCGATCGACCACAAATGGGACTTCTGGCGCGCGGTGTGGGACGACGGCGGCGTGATCGGCAGTCCGGGCGAGCGCGTGCTCGAGAATGCCGATCGCATGCCCGGCGCTACCTGGTTTCCGGACGCGCGCCTCAACTTCGCGCAGAACCTGCTCGAGCGCCGCCGCGCCGACGATACGGGGGATGCGCTCGTGTTCTGGGGCGAGGACAAGGTGCAGCGGCGACTTTCACACGCCGAGCTGCACGCGCTGGCGGCGCGCGTCGCCGCGGCACTGTCGTCGCACGGGATCGTACCGGGTGATCGCGTTGCGGCGTACATGCCGAACATGCCCGAGACGATCGTCGCGATGCTCGGCACCACCGCGCTTGGCGCGACGTTCTCCTCCTGCTCGCCGGACTTCGGCGTGCAGGGCGTGGTGGATCGATTCGGCCAGATCGCGCCACGTGTGCTCTTCACCGTGGATGGCTACTGGTACAACGGCAAGCCGATCCCGATCTTCGACAAGGTGGTCGAGATCGTGTCGCGGCTGCCGTCGGTCGAGCGTGTCGTGGTGGTGCCCTATCTCGACCCCGCGGTCGACCATCGCGAAGCCGCGAAGGCGCGCGATGCATGGTTGTGGGACGTCTTCCTCGCCCCGCATCTGGCCGGGCCGATCGCGTACGCGCAGCTGCCCTTCGACCACCCGTTGTACATCCTCTACTCGTCCGGCACGACGGGCGTGCCCAAGTGCATCGTGCACGGGGCGGGCGGGACGCTGCTGCAGCATCTGAAAGAGCATCGCCTGCACGGTGACGTCAAGCCGGGCGATCGACTGTTCTACTTCACCACCTGCGGCTGGATGATGTGGAACTGGCTCGTGTCGGGCCTCGCCTCGCGTGCCACGCTGATCCTCTTCGACGGGTCGCCGTTCGTGTCGCGCGGACGCATCCTGTGGGAGCTCGCGCAAAGCGAGCGCATCACGCATTTCGGCACGTCGGCGAAGTACATCGATGCGATCAAGAAGATCGCGCTGGTGCCGCGCAAGGACTTCGATCTTTCGGCGCTCGAGACGATCTTCTCCACCGGCAGTCCGCTCGCCGCCGAGAGCTTCGACTACGTCTACCAGACAGTGAAGGACGACGTGTGCCTGTCGTCCATCTCCGGCGGCACGGACATCATCTCGTGCTTCGCGCTCGGCAATCCGACGCTGCCCGTCTGGCGCGGCGAGCTGCAATGCCGCGGTCTCGGGCTCGACGTCGACGTGTTCGACGAGAACGGCCGTTCCATCCGCGAGGAGAAGGGCGAGCTCGTGTGCAAGAGCCCGTTTCCCTCCATGCCGATCGGTTTCTGGAACGATCCCGACGGCAGCAAGTACCGCGCGGCGTACTTCGAGCGGTTTCCCGGCGTCTGGTGTCATGGCGATTGGGTCGAGATCACCGCGCACGACGGCCTCGTCATCTACGGCCGCTCCGATGCAACGCTCAATCCGGGCGGCGTGCGCATCGGGACGGCCGAGATCTATCGCCAGGTCGAGCAGATGCCCGAGGTCGTCGAAAGCATCGTCATCGGCCAGGACTGGCCGCCCGGCGAAGTGGGTGACGTCCGCGTCGTCCTGTTCGTGAAGCTGCAGGAAGGCCGAACGCTCGACAACGAGCTCGCCGATCGCATCAAGGCGTGCATTCGCGCCAACACGACGCCTCGCCACGTGCCCGCGAAGATCGTCCAGGTCGGCGACATTCCCCGGACCAAGAGCGGCAAGATCGTGGAGCTCGCCGTGCGCAACGTGGTTCACGGACGCCCGGTGAAGAACCAGGACGCGCTCGCGAATCCCGAGGCGCTCGACGAGTTTCGCGATCGCGAAGAGCTGCGCTCGTGATCCGGGTCGTCCGATGATCTTCGTCGCCATCCTGGCGGCGCTCGGGCTCGAGCAATGGCGGCCATGCCCGTGGCGGCCCGCGCTGGAGCGCGCGTTCTGCGGCTACGCGAGAACGCTCGAGCACCGATTCAACGGCGGGACGGCGGGGCAGGGTGTCGCGGCGGCGCTCCTTGCGCTCCTGCCGTGGGTTTTGCTCGCCGGCCTGGTCTGGGCGGCTGCCATGCGCGTGCACCCGGCGCTCGGCTTCGTCATCAACGTGCTGGCCCTGTATTCGTTCATGGGATTTCGCCGCTTCAGCCACGCGGTGTCGGCGATCATCGGCGCGCTGCGTGCCGGCGATCTCCCGGCCGCGCGCAGGACGCTCGCGGCATGGCGAGGCGGCTGGACAGCCGAGCTGTCGAGCCAGGAGGTCGCCCGGCTGACCATCGAGCGCGGCGTGGTCGACGCGTATCGCGAGGTGTTCGCGGTCGTGTTCTGGTTTCTCGTGCTTCCGGGGCCCGCGGGCGCGGTCCTGTATCGGTTCGCGACGCTGCTCGCCGATCAATGGCGAAGCGGCGTCCTGCCCGGCGATGTCACGCCGCTTGCGCGCGACCGCGGCGAGTTCGGCCGTCCGGCGCGCACGCTGATGTGGGTGCTCGACTGGCTGCCGGTGCGGCTCACCGCATTGTCGTTCGCGGTCGTCGGGGACTTCGAGGATGCGGTCTACTGCTGGCGCACGCAGATCACGCAATGGCCGCTCGACGAAGGCGGGCAGCCCGTCGGCATCCTTCTCGCAAGCGCGGGCGGCGCGCTTGGCGTCGAGCTCGGCGGACCCATTCCGGTGATGAGCGGTGAGCCCGAGGATCGACCCATCATGGGCATGGGTGAGATCGCCGACACGGAGCTCCTTCCGTCCGCCGTGGGCCTCGTATGGCGCGCGCTCGTGCTGTGGCTGCTCCTGACGCTGCTGCTCACGCTCGCGAACTGGGCGCCTTGACGCTCAACCGGTGGGCCGCGCCATGTCGGACGGGCCGTACACGAGGTGCACCGCCGCGTCGTCGGGCACGGGCGGCATCGTCGCGTCCCATCGCGCGTAACGCTCGCGCATCTCGCGCAGCGTGCCGGGAAAGCGCGATGCGAGATTCGCGCGCTCGCGCGCGTCCTGCGCGAGGTCGTAGAGAAACTCGCTGCCGTCCATCGACAAAAACTTCCAGTTCCCGTGACGCACGGCGCGCTGCGCGCGATGCTTCATGCGCCAGTAGAGCGTGCGTGAAACGGTGGCCGATGGATCGCTCAAGACCGCCGAGAGATCCGCGCCGTCGAGCGGATGCTCGGGGTGCGGCTGCACGCCCGCCGACGCGAGCATCGTTGCAACCCAGTCCATCGTGATCGCGAGCTGGGACGTCACGCCGCCGGCGGGGATGCGTGCCGGCCAGCGCGCGACGAGCGGCACGCGGACGCCGCCTTCCAGCAGGTCCATCTTCTGCCCGACGAAGGGCCAGTTGTCGGAGTAGCGCTCGCCGCCGTTGTCGCTCGTGAAGACGAGCAGCGTATCGTCGTCTGCGCCGGTGCGTCGCAGCGCGTCGACGATGGACCCGATGCCTTCGTCCATCTCGCGGACCATCTCGCGGTACGTCGCGAGCGAGCCGCCGTCGACGTGATAAATCGCATCGCCGATGCGGCGCGACTCTTCCCCGTCGTGACGCGTTTCCCACGGCCAGTGCGGCGCCGTGTAATGCACACTCAGGAAGAAGGGTTGCGGATTGCCCCTGCGCCGCTCGATATACTCGACCGCGCGCGCGGTGAAGAGATCGGTCGCGTAGCCGTCGACCCTGCGCTCCACGTCGCCGTCGTAGAGATCGTGCACGCCGCGCCGGTCGCGATGGCTGAAGTAGTCGATCGCACCGCCCATCGAGCCGAAGAAAGAGTCGTAACCGCTCTTGCACGGACCGAAGTGCGGTGGGTAGCCGAGGTGCCACTTGCCCACGAGCGCGGTCGCGTACCCGGCGGCCCGCAGGAGCGAAGGCAGCGTGGGCAGCGCGGGAGGCAGACCGAGCTCGCGATTTCCGCGCGTCCGCGACCCGAGCGGCTCTTCGGCGCCGCCGCGAAAGCGATACTGGTAGCGGCCGGTCATCAGCGCGAACCGCGTGGGCGAGCATACCGGCGAGTTGGCGTAGCCGTCGGTGAAGCGCAGGCCCTCGCGGGCGATGCGATCGAGCGCCGGCGTTACGGCCGCACGCGCGCCGTAGCAGCCCAGATCGGCGTAACCGAGATCGTCGGCGAGGATGAAGACGAAGTTCGGACGCATCGCCGCCGCGATCAGCGCGCGGGGTCGCGCGCGGCCTTCGATTCCCGCACCAGCGCGCGCAGCAGGTCGGCGCGCTGCGGCGCGACGCGTCCTCGCGCGACGGCCGCCTGCACCGCGCAGTCCGGCTCGCGGTCGTGGTGACAGTCGCGAAAGCGGCACTGGCCGATGACATCGCGCAGCTCGACGAACGCCTGCTCCACCGCCTGCGGGTCGTAGTGCGCGAGGCCGAAAACCGTCATGCCGGGAGAGTCGATGAGCCATGCGTCCGCGTCGAGCCGGTACAGGCGCGTCGACGACGTCGTGTGGCGACCGGCGACGAGCGCGGTGGAGACCGACTCGGTGCGCGCGGCGGCGTCGGGTGCAACGGAATTGACGATGGTCGACTTGCCCATGCCCGATTGGCCGATCAGAACCGAATGCTGGCGATCGAGATAGGACTCGAGCGGCCGGACGTCGTGGCGCGCGGACAGCGGCACGAGCGGGTAGCCCAGCGCGGCGTAGGGCGCCATGCGCGCGCGCAATGCCTCGAAGCCCGGAAGATCGGCCTTGTTCACCGCGAGCACGAAACGGCAGCGCTCGCATTCGGCCGCGATGATCCAGCGGTTGAGCAGATGCTCGTCGATGGCGACGTCGGGCGCCACGACGCCGATCACTTGGGTGACGTTGGCCGCGATCAGCTTTTCCTTGAACGCGTCGGAACGATAGAAGAGGCTGCGACGCGGTTCCACCGACTCGATGGCACCGCCGCCCGCGACGCGTTGCACGCCGACGCGGTCGCCGCAGGCGAGTTGCAGCGAGCGCCCCTTCTGAACGCAGTCCACCGTCTCGCCCGAGTCGAGCAGGACGGTGTAGTGACGCCGGAAAGTCGCGACGACGAGGCCGCGCTCGCTCACGGAGTCAGGCAAAGAGCCGCTCGACCTTGGCCGCGCAGATGACGTCGTTCTGCGTGACACCGCCCGCCGAGTGGGTCGACCACGTCATGGCGCAACGGTTGTAGCCGATCGCGAGGTCGGGATGGTGGTCCTCACGATGCGCGATCCACGCGACCGCATTGACGAATTCCATCGTGGCGTGGAAATCGTCGAAGCGGAATTCCTTGGTCAGGCGATCGCCCGCCGCGGTCCATCCGGTCAGCGTCGCGGCATGTGCGGCGAGCTCGTCGGCGGCCAGGCGAGGCGCGTTCGGCCGGCACCGCATGGCAGCCAGCGCGAGCAGTCGGCTGTCGAGCTTCGGTCGGGAGTCCGGGGCGTCGGTCATGCGGCGGCCTCCTGCAGGCGTGCGACGCGAATCGACGCCGGCGGATGCGAGTCGTAGAACGCGGAGTGCACCGGATCGGGCGTGAGCGTCGCGGCGTTGTCCTCGTACAGCTTCACGAGCGCGCTCACCAGCGCGCGCGCGGATGCATTGCGCGCGGCGAACGCGTCGGCCTCGAATTCGTGCCGGCGTGAATAGCGTGCCGCCAGCGGTGAGAGGATGAACACGAACACCGGCAACGCGAGCAGGAACAGCGCGAGCGCGACACCCGGGCGAGCCTGCGCCACGGCGAGCAGGTCCGCGGGAATACCGAGGCCGACATAGAACCAATCCGTTGCAGCGACCCATGCGAGCAGCGCGAGGAACGCGAGCGAGACGAGCGCCGACCAGACGATGCGCTTCAGCACGTGACGAAGCTTGTAGTGGCCGAGCTCGTGCGCCAGGATGGCTTCGATCTCGTCGGGCACGAGCCGCGTCAGCAGCGTGTCGAAGAACACGATGCGGCGCGCCTTGCCGAAGCCGGTGAAGTACGCGTTCCCGTGGCCCGACCGCTTGGATCCGTCCATGACGAAAAGGCCGGCGACATGGAATCCGCAACGCGCGAGCAGGCGCTCGATGCGCTCGCGCGCCGCGCCCGCGGGCAGCGGCGTGAAGCGATTGAACATCGGCGCGATGACGGTCGGGTACAGGAACAGCATCAGCACCTGGAAGGCGAACCACACGAGCCAGGCCCACAGCCACCACAGCGAGCCGGCGCGCTCCATCAGCCAGAGGATGGCGAGCGTCAGCGGCAGGCCGAGCACCGCGGCGAGCACGAGGCCTTTCGCAAGGTCGCCGAGCCACAGCCGCAGCGTGGTCCGATTGAATCCGAAGCGCGCTTCGAGGCGGAACGTCCGATACCACGAGAACGGCAGGCCGACGAGACCGCCGATGAGCGCCACGGCCACGAGCAGCGTCACGTCGCGCCAGATCGGCCAGAAGGGCAGGGCCTCGGTCCACGTCAGCAGCAGCGCGAGGCCGCCGCCGAGCGTCATTCCCATCAGAACGGCTGCATCGGCGATCGTCTCGATCACGCCGAAGTGCTGCTTGGCGATGGTGTAATCGGCGGCCTTGCGATGCGCGGCGAGCGGGATGCTGTCCGAGAACGCGGGCGGCACGCGATCGCGATGCGCCGCGACGTGCGCGACCTGGCGTTGCGCGAGCCAGAGCCGCAGCGCGAGCGATGCGGCCCATGCGATGACGAAGAGTCCGGTGAAGACGGCGGGTTCCACGGCGATGATGGCCCGTGCGGAAGAGCGCACGGACGCTGTGCTACATTGGCCCGATCATTCTACGCGAACGCTCGATGCCCCAGGATCCGAACCGGCTGATCTGGATCGACATGGAGATGACGGGTCTCAAGCCGGAGAGCGACCGGATTCTCGAAGTCGCGCTCGTCATCACCGACCACGACCTCGTGCCGGTCGCGGTGGCGCCGGTGTGGGTGGCTCACCAGAGCGATGCCACGCTCGCCGCGATGGACGCGTGGAACCAGAGCACGCACGGTCGTTCCGGCCTCATTGATCGCTCGAAAGCCTCGACGATGGACGACGCGACGATCGAGGCGGCGGCGCTCGATTTCCTTCGCCAGCACGTGCCGCCGAAGGTCTCACCGATGTGCGGAAATTCGATCTGCCAGGATCGGCGTTTTCTCGCGCGCTGGATGCCGGCGCTCGAGGACTACTTCCACTACCGCAACCTCGACGTGTCGACGCTGAAGGAGCTGGCGCGGCGCTGGAAGCCCGACGTCGTGAAGGGCGTGCCGAAGGAAGGCAAGCACGAGGCGCTCGCCGACGTGTACGAGTCGATCATGGAGCTGCGGCACTACCGCGAGCATTTCATCCAGCGGTAGGGCCGTTCGCATCGCGCCCGCACGAAGCTGCGACGCTGCGCGGATGCCTGCGAGCGGTCGGTGCGTCACCGCGCTCGACGCGCTGAAGGATTCAGCGTTTGCGCGCCAACGTCACCCCGTCGCCGACGCTGAGCAGGCACATGTCGACCCGCTCGTCGCGCTGGATCTTCTGGTTGAGCGCGCGCAGGGCGACGGTATCGTCGTCGGTCTGCGATGCATCCGCCACGCCGCCGGACCATAGCGTGTTGTCGATCGCGATCACACCTCCCGCACGCAGCAGCACGAGCGCGTGCTCGTAGTACGCGTCGTAGCCCGACTTGTCGGCATCGATGAACACGAAGTCGAACGATCCTGGCCCGGGGTCGCGTGCGAGCGCCTGCAGCGTTTCGGCGGCCGGTGCGATGCGCAGATCGATGCGGCCCGCGACGCCGGCTTCGCGCCAGTAGCGCCGGCCGACATCGGTCCATTCGCGGTTGACGTCGCAGCACACGAGGTGGCCGTCGGTTGGCAGCGCCGAGGCAACTGCGAGCGCGCTGTAGCCCGTGAACGTGCCGACCTCGATGGCGCGTCGCGCGCCGATCATGCGCACCACGAGCGCGAGCAGGCTCGCTTCGTCGGCGCCGATCTGCATGCCCGCCTGCGGGAGGCGTAGCGTCTCCTCGCGCAACCGGCGCTGGAGATCGGTCTCGCGTGCGCCCATCGAGCGCACGTACGCGTCGATGGCGTCGGGCAGGACGGAACGGTGGTAGGCCATGGCGCGCTCGGTGAAGGATGGAGTCTGGAATAATAGAGCCTCTTGCCCTGCCGCGCGCGACGATGAAATTCTGCAGCACCTGCGGCTCTTCCGAGCTTGCGTTCCGCGTGCCACCCGACGACACGCTGCCGCGCTTCGTGTGCGGCGCGTGCGGCGCGATCCATTATCAGAATCCCAAGGTGGTGGTCGGCTGCCTGCCGGTGCACGAGGATCGCGTGCTGCTCTGCAAGCGCGCGATCGAGCCACGGCGCGGGCTATGGACGCTTCCTGCGGGATTCCTCGAGAACGGCGAGACCCTCGGTGCCGGCGCGATGCGCGAGACGCTGGAGGAAGCCAATGCGCGGGTCGCGCTCGGCCCGCTCTACGCGATCATCAGCCTGCCGCAGATCAGCCAGGTGTACGTGATGTTCCGCGCCGAGCTGCTCGACCTCGACTTCGGGCCCGGCACCGAGAGCCTGGAGGTGCGCCTGTTCGACGAAGGCGACGTGCCGTGGAGCGAGATCGCGTTCCGCACCATCGCGCGCACGCTGCGACGCTTCTTCCTCGATCGGCGACTCGGCGATTTCGGCGTTCACCTGAGCACGATCGAGCGGCGACCGCCGCTCACGCCCGATCTCATCGCCGCGGGCTGAATCAGCCGGCACAGGGCTCGACCGTCACGACTTCGATGGCCTGCGAGTGGGCGAGCTCGCGCAGCGGGTGACAGTCGCCCCGCCAGCACACGCGATAGTCCGCCGTGAACGGCGAGCTCGTGATCCGGATGTGCGGCAGCGGCGGAAGGGCCGGCCGCCAGCGCCACGTGCCGTCGACCAGCGTCGCATCCGGCGGTGGCTCCATGCCCGCACCGGAACCGGCGATGCGGCTTTGCACGAGGACGAGCCTGCCGGCCTCGACGCGGTAGTCCTCCTCCCACAGCGTCTTCTCCACGGAATGCCGCCACTGCAAGGTGAAGGCGTCCGTGGGCAAGGTCGCTCGCAGCATCCCCGCCACCAGCAGGCATACCGCGCTCAACGTGTCGACGTCTGCTGCGGCGTCGCGACCGCGTGCTTCGAGCCGCGCGTGCGCCAGAAGTGCCAGGCGATGAATGCAGCGCTGGCGGCGAAGCCGGCCTGGTCCGTCCACGACGGCGCCGCGACCAGCAGTGCGGCGGCGGCGAAGGCGACGATGCGCTCGATCCAGTTGATGCGCGCGCGCAGGAAGCCGATCGCCGCGGCGCCCCACAATCCGATCGCCAGAACCGTCTTGACGATGACATAGACGACCTCGACCCAGTCGATGCTGCCATTGGCGGTGGCCTGCAGCATGAGCGCCGGATCGTAGATCGCCATGTACGGGATGACGAAACCGGCGATGGCGATGTGCGTGGCCTTCCAGCCGATGCGCATCGGCGAGGCGCGCGCGATGGACGCGGCAGCGAACGCGGCGAGCGCGACCGGCGGCGTGAGATCCGCCATGATGCCGAAATAGAATACGAACATGTGCGAAACGATGAGCGGCACGCCGAGCTTCAGCAGGGCCGGCGCGGCGATCGCGCTCGTGATGATGTAGTTCGGTATGGTCGGAATGCCCATGCCGAGGATCAGGCACACGATCATCGTCAGCACGAGCGATAGGAACAGGCTCCTGGCGCCGACCTGCAGCACGAACTCGGCGAAATTGGACGCCGCACCGGTGAGCGTGAGCACGCCGATGATCACGCCCACGATCGCGCACGCGAGGCCGACGGCAATGGCCTGCCGTGCGCCGTCGATGAGACTCGCGCGCATCGTGCGCAGGGTTTCCCGGCCGCCCTTGATGACCAGCATGACGACGAGGAGCGCGCCGATCACCACGAGGATCGGCGTCACGCCGTAGCGATCGAAGCCGTACTTGAGGTACGCACCGAGCCCGATGCCGACGGCGATCCAGAACGCGTAGCGAAAGGCGGTCGGTCCGATACGCGCGGCGGCCGCGGTGCCGAGGATCAGTATCGCGGTCAGGGCGAGGCCGACGAGGCCCGAGAACATCGGCGTGAAGCCGTCGAACAGCATGTAGACGAGAACCGCCAGCGGCAGCAGGAGATACCACTTTGCGCGAATCGCATGCCAGGGGTTCGGGCAGTCGGCCTTGGGAAGGCCGTGGAGATGGGCGCGGCCGGCCTCCAGATGCACCATCCAGAACGCCGTAGCGTAGTAGAGGATCGCCGGCACGACGGCGGCCTTGACGATCGTCACGTAAGGCACGTTGAGCGTCTCGGCCATGATGAACGCGACCGCGCCCATCACCGGCGGCATGATCTGCCCGCCCATGCTGGACGTAGCTTCCACGGCGCCCGCGAATATGGGTGAATAGCCGAATCGTTTCATCAGCGGGATCGTGAACTGACCGACCGTCAGCACGTTCGCCACACCCGATCCCGAGATCGTTCCCATCATTCCGGACGAGATGACCGCGACCTTCGCCGGTCCGCCGCGCGCATGCCCGACGAAGCCGAGCGCCACGCTGTTGAAGAGATTGATCATCCCGGCGTGCTCGAGGAAGCTGCCGAAGAGGATGAACAGGAAGATGTACGTCGCCGACACCAGCGTCGGAATGCCGAAGATGCCTTCCGTGCCGAGAAAGAGCTGACCGATGATCTGGTCGACGCCGTAGCCGCGATGCGCGACGACGCTCGGCAGGTACTGTCCGAGCAGTCCGTAGGCGAGGAAGCAGGCGCAGATGATCGGCAGCGCGAGTCCCAGCACGCGCCGCGCCGCCTCGAACAGCATGACGATGAAGACTGCCCCGACCACGAGGTCGGCCAGGCTGGGATCGCCCGAGCGCTGGATGAGCTCCGCCTCGAACACGAGGTGATAGAGCGCCAGCGCGAACGCCGCGGCGGCCAGCAGGGCGTCGTACCACGCGATGCGCTTGCGGTCGGCCCATCCGGCGACCGGATGAATCAGGAACGCGAGCGTCAGCAGGAAGCCCACATGGATCGACCGCGTGGGCAGGCTCGACAGCGGCGCATACGCGGCGATGACCAGCTGGTACGCCGAGAACGCGAGCGCGATGAACGCGACGACGTGCGCCGCGAGCCCGCTGAGCTCACGCTTGACACCCGTCTCGTCGAACGCGCTCGCCTGCGGTTCGGCGAGGTCGCGGGGATTCATCGCAGGATCGACCCGAGCGTCACTTGATCAGGCCGACCTCCTTGTAATACTTCTCGGCGCCGGGATGGAGCGGTATGGGCATGCCCGTCAGCGCTTTCTTCAGGTCGATCGCCCGCGCGGCGGAGTGCGCGGCGACGAGCTGATCGAGGCTCGTCCACAGCGCCTTGGTCATGCCGTACACGATGTCCGCGCTGACGCCGTCGTGCGTCACGAGGAAGTTCTGCACCGCGGCGGTCGCCACGTCGCCCGATTGCCCGTTGTACGTGCCGGCCGGGATGGTGGCGTCGATGTAGGCGGGGTCGCCGATCTTCTTCACGATGTCGGGCGGAATGGGCACGACCACGATCGGGACGGACGCCGCCAGATCGCGCAACGACGACACGCCGAGCCCCGCAGACTGCAGCGTCACGTCGATCTGGCGGTTCTTCATCAGCTCGACCGACTCGCCGAACGGAAGGTATTCGACCTTGGAGAAGTCCTTGTAGTCGATGCCCGCGGCATGCAGCACGGCGCGTGCGTTGAGCTCCGTGCCGGACTTGGGCGCCCCGACGGAGATCTTCTTGCCCTTCAGGTCGGCGAGCGTCTTGATGCCGGAATCGGCGCGCGCGACCACCTGGATGTAGTTCGGGTAGATCGCCGCGATCCCGCGGAGCTTCTTGAGCGGGGTCTTGAAGCCGGCTTCCTCGTTGCCCTTCCACGCATCGGACAGCGAGTCGCCCAGCGTGAACGCGATCTCGCCGCGTCCGGCTTGCAGCAGATTCAGGTTCTCGACCGACGCCTTGGTGGCTTGCGTCGACGTCTTGACGTTGGGCATCGCCTTGCCGATCGCGTTGGCGAGCGCGACACCGAGCGGGTAGTAGACGCCGCTCGTTCCCCCCGTCAGCACGTTGATGAACGTTTCGGCGGCCTGGGCGGGCGCGACGAACAGCGCGCACGCGAGCGCGCTCGCCAGGAGACGTGAATGCAACCCGAATCGCATGAATCCTCCGATAGACGACGCCGCGGAATGCGACGGTGGACGCCGCTCTGGTCGCTGAACGCGCGGGCGGCTAGCTCGATGATTCTATAGCATATGGGCGCGGCATCCCGCCGCAGAGGGGAACAGGTGCGTCCCGTCGACGTGCTGTTCGAGCGCTACGGCGAGTCCCATCGCGATCCCGCGAACAAGACGATCCACTGGATCTGCGTGCCGCTCATCACCTGGAGCGTGCTCGCGGCGGTATGGTCGTGGGCGCCGCTTGCCGCGATGGTGCTCGTCGGCGCGGCACTCGGCTTCTACGCGTGGATGTCGCCGGCGCTCGCGATCGGCATGCTGCTCGTGACCGCGGCGATGATCGCGCCGCTGCCGCTGCTCGGCGAATGGCTGCTGCCCGGTGCCATCGCGGTGTTCGTCGCCGCATGGATCGGCCAGTTCATCGGCCACCGCATCGAGGGACGCAAGCCGTCGTTCCTCGACGACCTGAAGTTCCTGCTGGTCGGCCCGGCCTGGCTGCTGGCGTACGTGTACCGGCGCCTCGGCCTGCGCTATTGACCGCGCATCATCGGATGAGCCCCACCTCGCGGTAGTAGCGCTCCGCCCCGGGATGCAGCGGCAGCGGCATGCCCTCGATCGCCTTCCTCGGATCCATCGCGCGCGCCGCCGAGTGCGCGCTGGCGAGCTGATCGACGCCGGTCCACATCGCCTTGGTGATCGCATACACGGTCTCGGCCGTTTCGTCTTCCCGGGTCACGAGATAGTTCATCACCGCGACGGCCGGCACGTCGGCCGCTTGTCCGCGGTAGGTATAGGCGGGAATCGCCACCGGTATGTACGCCGGGTCGTCGATGTTGCGGATGACGTCCGCCGGAATCGGGACGACGACCATGTCGATCGCGTTCGCGAGGTCGCGCAGCGCCGATGCACCGAGGCCTGCGGACTGCAGCGTCACGTCGATCTGCCGCTCCTTCATGAGCTCGATCGATTCGCCGAACGGCGCGTACTCGATCTTGGCGAAGTCCTTGTACTCGATGCCGGCGGCGTGAAGGATGGCGCGCGCGCTGACCTCGGTCGCCGACTTGGGCGCGCCGACCGAGATCTTCTTGCCCTTCAGATCGGCGAGCTTGCGGATGCCCGAGTCGGCACGCGCCACGAACTGGATGTAGTTCGGATAGATCGCCGCGATGCCGCGGAGCTTGCGCAGCGGCGTCTTGAAGCCCGCGGCTTCGTTGCCCTTCCACGCATCGGAGAGGACGTCGCCCGCCGAGAACGCGACATCACCCCGGCCGGACTGGAGCAGGTTCAGGTTCTCCAGGGACGTGCGCGTCGCTTGCACCGTGGTCTTCGCGTCGGGGATCGCGTTGTTCAACACCTCGGCCAGCGCGACGCCGACGGTGTAGTAGACGCCGGTCGAGCTCCCGGTGAGCACGGTCAGCAGCGTGTCGGCGGCGACAACGGGTGCAGCCGCGAGCGCGCACATCAACGCGCCCGCCAGCACGCGACAGCGCAGGCTGCGTCGCATCAGTAGTTGCTCTTGCCCGAAGGGATGGCGATCGCCTGCGGCCGGATGACGAGCTCCACGATGTTTCCTTGCGCGTCGATGGTCCATTCCATGAGCGTCGGCGTCTGCCCGATGTTGCGGCGGGCGATGCGGCGGTAGATGCGGTTGGGTCCGGACACGTCGGTATCCTCGCGAATCACGCCGGTTTCGGGACCGTCGTCGTTGATCACGCGGTCGCGCTGCGCGGCGAAATCGGCTTCGCTGCCGATGGACTGGCGCATCTCCGGCGTCATGCGCTTCCAGAGATCGGCCGTGTCGCCGCGCTCGAACCGCTCGGAGAGCTCGCGTCCGAGCGTCAGCATCTGCTCGTCGGCGGCTGACGCCATCGGTGCAGCGGCGAGCAGCGCGCAGGCGAGGAGGGCGCGCAGCGTCATGCGCATCGGCTGTCGGTCGACCCGGCCGCGTCCCGCCGCGAGGCGCCGGCGGCTCGTTGCGCCGCCGCGTCGTCGCTCACGAGCTCACCACCTTGACGCCGGCGTCCATCAACGCGCGATGGAGCGCCGTCACGTGGTCGTGCCCCGTGGTCTCCACCACGCACACCACGCGCACTTCGGAAAGATCGGGCCCGGAGAATGCACGATCGTGCACGATCTCCTTGATCGAGGCGCCCGCGGATGCGATCACCTCGGCGAGACGCGCGAGGCCGCCGGGCCGGTCGCTGATCGATACCGTGAAACGCGAGAGTCGACCATCAGCGACGAGTCCCACTTCGATGACGCGATCGAGCATCGTGAGGTCGATGTTCCCGCCGGCGAGCACGAGCACGACGCTGCGGCCCTTCAATAGATCCAGCTTGCCCGCGAGCAACGCCGCGAGCGGGGCCGCGCCTGCGCCTTCCACGACGCTCTTCTCCAGCTCGATCAGGCGCAGCACCGCCAGCGCGATCGCCGCTTCATCGACGGTGACGACCTGGTCGACGACGCGGCGCAACACCTCGAACGGGCGCACGCCGAGGAGCGGCACCGACAGGCCGTCGGCGAGGGTGGGCGCGAGTGGTACGGTCACCGGCTTGCCCGCGGCCAGCGCCGCGGTGAGGCAGGCGGCGTTCACCGGCTCGACACCGATGAGCTTCACTTCGGGCCGCAGCGCGCGCACCACCGTCCCGATGCCGGAGAGCAATCCACCGCCACCGACCGGCACGACGATGGCCTGCACGCCGGGCGTCTGCTCGAGAATCTCCAGCGCCATCGTGCCCTGTCCGGCGATGACCTCGGCGTTGTCGAACGGATGGATGAACGTCAGGCCGTCGCGCGCGGCGACTTCCTCCGCCCGCGCGCGCGATTCGCCGATGTCGGCGCCATGCAGGATGACCGTCGCGCCGAGCTGGCGGCAGTTCGACACCTTGATGAGCGGCGCGAACGTCGGCATGACCACCGTCACCGGAATGCCCAGCAGCGCACCGTGATACGCGACGCCTTGCGCATGATTGCCGGCCGACGCGGCGATGACGCCGCGGCTGCGTTGCTCGGGCGAGAGCTGCAACAGCGCATTGCGCGCGCCGCGCTCCTTGAAGCTGCCGGTGCGCTGCAGGTAGTCGAGCTTGCAGTAGATCCGCGCGCCGGTCAGCTGCGACAGCGGGATCGACTCCACGCACGGCGATTCGTAGATCGCGCCGCGAATGCGTTCCCGGGCGGCCTCGACGTCGGCGAGCGTGATCAATGGGTGGGAAGATCGATGGGCGCTAGAACGGCAGCTGGACACCGGGTCGCGCCTCGGTCAGGACGCGACGGAACTCGTTCTGGATGCGCGACAACGCCTCGCGATCCTCGGCCTCGAAGCGCAGCACGATCATGGGCGTCGTGTTCGACGCGCGCGCCAGGCCGAAGCCGTCGGGATACTCGACGCGCAGGCCGTCGATGCGGATCACGTCGTCGGCGCCGGGAAACTTCGCGGTCTTCTGCAACGTCGCGATGAGCGCGTGCTGCTCGCCCTCCGCGAGCGGCAGGCTGAGCTCGGGCGTGCTGACCGCGTCGGGCAGGCCTTCGAGCAATGCCGCGGGATCGTCGTGCCGCGACAGGATCTCGAGCAGGCGCGCCCCCGCGTAAAGCCCGTCGTCGAAGCCGTACCAGCGCTCGCCGAAGAACGTGTGGCCGCTCATCTCGCCGGCCAGCTCGGCGCCCGTCTCCTTCATCTTGCTCTTGATGAGCGAATGGCCGGTCTTCCAGAGGAACGGCTTGCCGCCGTGCTCGGTGATCCACGACTTCAGGTTGCGCGTCGATTTCACGTCGTAGATGATCGTCGCGCCGGGCTTGCGCGTCAGCACGTCGGCCGCGAACAGCATGAGCTGCCGGTCGGGAAAGATGATGTGGCCCGCAGGCGTCACGACGCCGAGCCGGTCGCCGTCGCCGTCGAACGCGAAGCCGAGATCGAGATCGCCGCGTGCGAGCCGCTGGACGAGGTCCTGCAGGTTCTTGGGCTGCGAGGGATCGGGATGGTGATTGGGAAAGTGACCGTCGACGTCGCAGAACAGCTCGTCGACGGTGCAGCCGAGCCTTCGATACAGCGCGGGCGCAAACGCGCCCGCGACGCCGTTGCCGCAGTCGACCGCCAGGCGCAGCGGGCGCGCGACCTTGACGTCGCTTGCGATGCGTTCGAAATACGCCGGCGCGATGTCGTGCGTGCGGTACGAGCCTTCACCGCCGGTGAAATTGTCGTTGACGATACGCGTGCGCAGCGCCTGGATGTCGTCGCCCGACAGTGTCGTGCCGTCGATGACCATCTTGAGGCCGTTGTAGTCCGGAGGATTGTGGCTGCCGGTGACCATCACGCTGCACGCCGTCTTCAGCTCGAACGCGGCGAAGTAGGTCATCGGCGTGGCCACCATTCCGATGTCGATGACGTCGACACCCGCGTTGCGGATGCCTTGCGCGAGGCCCGCGGACAGCTCGGGCCCCGAGAGACGCCCGTCGCGGCCGATCACGATCGTGTCGCGGTTGCTCTCGCGCGCGAGCGAGCCGAGCGCGCGTCCGACCGCCTGCACGATCGCTGGCGTGAGGGTCTTGCCCACGATGCCGCGGATGTCGTAGGCCTTGAATATTTCCGGAGGAAGGATCATCGGCTATAGCCCGTAATCGAAGAAGTGTAGCAATCGCCGCGGCAGCCAGCCGACATGGCCGGGAAATGGCCCGGCCGGGAAGCCGGCGTGACCCCCGTCGCTCGGCTGCTCGAGCAGCACGTGCTCGCTGACCTCGCCGCGCGTGGCGAGCGATGCCGCCGGGATGAAAGGATCGTTGCGCGCATTGAGCACGAGCACCGGCACGCCGACGGCGCGGAGCCACGGTTTCGACGACGCGCGCCGCCAATAGTCCTCCGCGCCCGCGAAACCGTGCAGAGGCGCCGTGACGACCTCGTCGAACTGCCACATCGTGCGTGCCGCACGGATACGCGCAGGGTCGAGCCGGCCCGGAAACCGCGCCGCCATGTCGAGCGATTTCGGCTTCAGCGTAGCGAGGAAGTGGCGTGTGTACACGCGATTGAAGCCCTGTCCGATCGCGATGCCGGCGGCCGACAGGTCGAGCGGCGCCGAAACCGCCGCGGCCGCTTCGAGGATGTCGCGTGCGCGGTGCTCGTGCCGGCCGAGCCAGTTGAGCAACGCGCTCCCACCGAGCGATACGCCGACAGCGTACAGCGGCCGGTCGCTGCGCGCGCGGATCGCCGCCAGCAGCGCGCCGATCTCCTCGTGGTCGCCCGAGTGATAGGCGCGCGCCATCCGATTGAGCTCGCCGCCGCAGCCGCGGAAGTGCGGGATGACGCCCGCCCAGCCACGCGCGTCGAGCGCGTGCATCAGGGCCCGCGCGTAGTGCGAGCCCGCACCACCCTCGAGGCCGTGGAACAGCGCCACCAGAGGCCCGCGCACATCGGGCGCATCGAGCCAGTCGAAGTCCCAGAAATCGCCGTCCGGCGTGTCGACGCGCTCGCGTCGCAACGGCGGCCGCGTGCCGCGCAGGCGCGAGCCATAGATGGTCTGGGCGTGGCCGCCGGGCAGCCAGCGCGGCGCTGCGTAGGCGGGCGGGGTCAGGCGTCGCGTGGGTGCGCGCATCAGCTTTCGAGCGCCGCCTCCAGGCGCTCGCAGATCGTGCGGAGCACCTTGATGCGGGCGAAGTACTTGTCTTCGGCTTCGACCAGCGTCCACGGCACGAGATCGGTCGACGTGCGCTCGATCATGTCGGCGGCGGCCTGCTCGTAGTCGCGCCAGCGGCGGCGGTTGCGCCAGTCGTCGGGCGTGATCTTGAAGCGCTTGAACGGCGTCTTGCCGCGCGCGCGGAAGCGGCGAAGCTGCTCCTCGCGGCTGATCTGGAGCCAGAACTTGCACACCACCACGCTCGCCGTAGTCAGCTCTTCCTCGAACTGGTTGATCTCGTCGTAGGCGCGCATCCAGTCCTGTGGACTGCACAAGTCCTCGACACGTTCGACGAGCACGCGCCCGTACCAGGTGCGATCGAAGAGCGTGATGCCGCCGCGCCGCGGCACCATGCGCCAGAAGCGCCACAGGTACGGATGCGCGAGCTCCTCGTCGTTGGGCGCGCTGATCGGCACCGTCGCGTACTGGCGTGCGTCGAGCGCGCCCGTGACGCGCCGGATGGCGCCGCCCTTGCCGGCCGCGTCGACGCCCTCGAACGCGAGCACCAGGGCTCGCTCGGCGAAGCGCTTGTGCCGCGTGAGGCGCGCGAGACGCGCCTGGAAGCGGGTGAGCTCGGTTTCGTAGCGCTTCTTCGGCAGTCGCTGCGTGAGATCGAGGCGTCGCACGATCTCCACGTTTCCGAGCACCGCCGGTGCGGGCGGCACGCCCTGCGCGGCAGGACGCATCACCTTCCTGGCGCACGCTTCGCGCATGGCCGCGAGGAGCAGCGTGGCGACCGTGAGCTCGCGGTAGCGCCGATCCGCGCCATCGATGACGTACCACGGCGCGGCCGCGATCGACGTGGTGCGCAGCATGTGCTCCCAGTCACCGCGGCGGCGCGGGTATTCCTTGAGTTCGTGCTTCTCCGCGCCGGTGAGCCGCCAGCGCTCGTCGGGGTCGTGCTCGATCTCGCGCAGGCGCGTCTTCATCGCCGCCTTCGACAGATGAATCCAGAACTTGACGAGCATCACCCCTTCGGCCGCCAGCATCGACTCGTGCTGGCGAACCTGCTGCAGATAGTCGTCGTACGCGTGCGCGTCGAGCGCGCCGGACGCGCGCAGCGCAAGCGGCTCGTAGTACCACGCGCTCATGAACACGCCGATCGCACCGCGCGCCGGCATCGCGTTCCAGTAGCGCCACGCCGGCGGCCGCACGGCTTCCTCGGGCAACGGCGCGCCGAATCCGATGACATGGATATGGCGCGGATCCATCCACGCGGTGAGCTGGTTCGCCGTCTCGTGGCGACCGGCGCCTTCGACGCCGCTGACGATCACGAGCACCGGCCCGCGCGCCGCCTGCTTCAGCTCGAACTGCGCGAGCAGCAGCGCCTCGCGCAGCTTCGGCGCTTCGCGCGCGAAGCGCGCCTTGCCGATGGTGTGTCCGACTTCGGCGGCCTCGAGCATGGGGTCAGGAGAAGAAGCGCGGACAGTCGCGGAAGGCGCGCCAGCGGCGCAGCACTGCGACGCCGTTCGCGCGCGCGTGCGCTTTGACGTAGCGCTGCAGCGCGAGCGCCGACGGCGAGTCCCGGCCTTCGATGGCGTGCGCGAGGCGAATGGCCACTTGCAGGTCGACTTGCGCGCCGAGGGCGTCCTGCAGCCGCGCAAGCGCGCGGCGATATGCGCCCGCTCGCCGCGCGTCGAACACGTCGGCGAAGAATTCCGTCACGTAGCGCAATCGCTTGGCGGCCAGGCGCACTTCATGGAGCGCCTCGTCGCTCGCCTTGCCGATGCCCCGCGCGCGCCGCACGAGCTTGCGATGCCGGCGGGCGAGCCATGGCGCCGCGAAGTCGCGCGCGCGACCGCGCAACACGTGCGCCGCCTTCGACCCTGCGGCGGCGCCGAGCAGCGGCGTCGCGGCCAGGCCGCCCGCGCCCAGGACGAGGTGCGTGAAACGCGGTGACGCGACGGCAGCGCGCGCGGCGTCGCGCGCCTCGCGTCGGGCGGCATCGACGCGCTTCGCGAACGCGCCCAGCGCGCGCGTTGCAGCGCCGTCGCCGCGCTTGCTGGTGTAGACGCGCACCGCGGGCAGCGTCTCGGTCGCCAGCACGTCGAGGTCGCGCACGGGTCCGAGCGCCCGGGCGAGCCAGCGGGCGTCGTCCAGGACCGTCGTCAGCGCGTCCGACGGCACCGCGCTCCGTGCCAGCGCGAGGCACGCGCGCAGGCGCCGCGTCCCGACCCGCAGCTGGTGCACCCACTCCGGATCGTCGTGCGCGAGCGTGCCGTCGGCGTTGTCGGTAATCTGGATTGCACACGCGCGGAGCAGCGATTGCAGCGCGGCCGCGGCGGTGTCTTCGCCATCGAGCGGCGGATGCGTCGCGCGCGCGGGCAGCCTGTGCGTGCCGCGCACGAGCGCATAGCCGCGCTCGGCCTTGCTGCGCGGCTCGACCGCGAGCGGCAGGCGCGTGGCGAGCCGCGCGGCGAAGCGGTAGAGCGCATCGATGCGGCCTTGCGCGAGCTCGACCTCGATCTCGGACAACGGCGTCGCGCCGCCGCGGCCGTCGCGTACCTCGCCGACGTCGATGCAGACCGTCGCGCGCGTGCCGTCATCGAGCGCGACGGGGAGCTCGGTGCGATGGAAGTCGGTGGCGAAGCGAGCGGTGAGGCCGCGTCGCTGCGCGTCGGCCAGCAGCGCGCGCCAGGGCGTCTCGCGCCATTGCGTCGCATCGAGGGGCGGCGGCTTCGCGGCACCGCCGCGATCACGCTCGTTCTCGAGCCGCGCTGCGACGCCCGCACCACTGCCCGATTCAGGCGGCCCCTTGAGCGTCTGCACCCAGCGGTGACCTTCGCGGCGAAGGCGAAGCGCCAGCCCCGCCGCGGCGAGGCGATCGTCCGGCGTATCGAAGTAGATCGCGAGCAGGCGTTGCGTGCGCGCACGACCCGATTGCACGTTGCGCAGCAGCGGCTCGTTTGCGGCGCGAGCGGCCACTGCGGACGGCACGCGCAGCTTGAGCTCGATCTCGCGGCCGTCCGGCATGGACGAATCAGGTCGCGCGGGGGTTGCGCGCGCGGCGCGCGCGCTCTTCGTAGGTCGCGCGTGCGAGCGCCACGTCGTCGAGGAACGGGCCCAGCTCGGACAGGAGCAGCGCCTGCGGGCCGTCCACCAGCGCCTTCTCGGGATGCGGGTGGAAGTCGACGAGCACCATGTTCGCGCCGGCCACCACGCCTTGCGCGACGACGTGGAAGATGTCGAGCAGGCCGTCGGGCGCCACCGCGCGCGTGCCCACCGAATGCGACGGATCGATCGCGACGGGCATGCGCGTCAGCCGCTTGACCGCCGGCACGTGCGCGAAATCGACGAAGTTGCGATGCGGATCGCCCATGTTGGTCTTCATGCCGCGCAGGCAGAACACCACCTTGCGATTGCCCTCGGTGGCGAGGTATTCCGCGGCGTTGAGCGACTCGTCGAGCGTGATGCCGAAGCCGCGCTTGATGAGGACGGGAAATTCCTGCTGCTTCCCGACGAGCTTCAGCAGCTCGAAGTTCTGCGTGTTGCGGGTGCCGATCTGCAGCATCACGCCGGTGGGGTTGCCGGTCTTGGCGAGCGCGTCGCGAATCTCGTGCACGTGCGACTCGTGCGTGACTTCCATCGCGATCACGCGGATGCCGTACTTGCCGGCGAGCTCGAACACGTACGGCAGGCACTTCGCACCGAAGCCCTGGAACGCGTACGGCGAGGTTCGCGGCTTGTACGCGCCCATGCGCGTGCAGACCTGCCCGTGCGCCTTCAGCGCCTGCATCATCTCCTCGACCGATTCCGGCGAGTCGACGGCGCACAGGCCCGCGAACACGTTCAGCGAATCCTGGCCGAAGTGCACGCCGTTGTACTCGAACGAGGAGGGCCGGTCGTCGCCCTGCTTGTGCCGGCCGAGCACCCGATAGGGCTCGGAGACGCGCACCACCTTCGCCACGCAGGGCAGCACCTGCATCTGCTCGACCGTCAGCGCGCCGGTGTTGCCGATGAGGTAGATCTCGGTCAGCGTCACTTCGCTGCCGACTTCGCGGTGGACGCGGAACTGGATATTGGGCAGCCGCTCCAGCTGGCTGGTGAGGAACCGGTAGTCGGGACCTTCGGGGCTGGTGTTGGGGTCGAGGACGAGGATCATCGTGAAGCAATTCCTGCAATATTTCAGGGCATTAAGGCATTGTACGCGCGTGCCGGCCGGTGTGCGCGCCCGCGTGCTGCGCCGCACCAGAGCCACGCGCGCAACAGCGCATCGGCAGCCGCGGCCGAATTCGTTGCCTCGGCCGTTGGCCTTGCCTTAGACTCGAAGCAGCCGTTGTTATTGTCCCCGTACTTCCGAGGAACCCCACGATGAAAAAACTCCTGGCACTGACCCTGATCGGCGCCTTCGCCGCCGTCGCCACACCTGCCTTCGCCGCCGAGAACGCGCAGCAGGAGCGGATGAAGACGTGCAACGCGAAAGCAGCCGACAAGAAGGGCGACGAGCGCAAGGCGTTCATGAAGGACTGCCTGTCGGCCGACAAGAAGGAATCGGACAACAAGATGGCCACCTGCAACACCAAGTCCAAGGGCATGAAAGCGGACGAGCGCAAGAAGTTCATGTCCGAGTGCATGAAGGGCGCCAGCTAGCGCACGCATCCGATTCGGCCGGGCGTCCTCCTGTCCGCCCGGTCTGAACCCCACGAGCCGCCCGGCATTCGCGCCGGCGCGGCTTTTTTTTGCGCGATGCCCCGGAAGCTTTCAGTTTGCTGGATGTTCGCGCCGGCGCGACCGTCCATCTGCGCGGCATCGTGAACCTTGCGCCTCGCTTGCGTTAGGTATTCGGTCGGCTTACGATGCCTGCGCCGTAGCGGACGCATTTCCCGGGCGACGAGTGAGAACAAGTCCGGCATGCGGCATCGAATTACCGGCGCGACGCCTTGCCGGCGCTCGGCGACCACCATGAATCGATCGGAGGAGATCATGACCAAGACACCCGCACGAGCCACCGACACGAAGCCTGCATCGCGCCGCCGCTTCCTGACGCGCGCGGCCGCCGCAAGTGCAGGCGCCGCTGTCGGCTTCCCGATGATCGCCAAGGGCCAGACCGGCCCGATCAGCATGCGTTGGCAATCGACGTGGCCGTCGAAGGACATCTTCCACGAGTACGCGCTCGACTACGCCAAGAAGGTCAACGACATGACCGGCGGGGACCTCAAGATCGAGGTGCTGCCGGCGGGTGCGGTCGTTCCGGCGTTCGGCCTGCTCGAGGCCGTGTCGAAGGGCACGCTCGATGGCGGGCACGGCGTTCTCGTCTACCACTACGGCAAGAGCAACGCGCTCGGCCTGTGGGGATCGGGGCCCGCGTACGGCATGGACGCGAACATGCTGCTTTCATGGCATCGCTACGGCGGCGGCAAGGAGCTCCTGCAGAAGCTGTACAACTCGGTCGGCGCCAACGTCGTGTCGTTTCCGTACGGGCCCATGTATACGCAGCCGCTCGGCTGGTTCAAGAAGCCCGTGACCAAGGCCGATGACTTCAAGGGACTGAAGTACCGCACCGTCGGCATCTCGATCGACGTGTTCACCGCCATGGGCGCCGCCGTCAACGCCTTGCCCGGCGGCGAGATCATTCCGGCGATGGACCGCGGCCTGATCGACGCCGCCGAGTTCAACAACATGTCGTCCGACCGCGTCCTCGGCTTTCCCGACGTGTCGAAGGTGTGCATGCTGCAGAGCTTCCACCAGAACGCCGAGCAGTTCGAGATCACGTTCAACAAGACCAAGTACGACGGCCTGCCCGACAAGATGAAGGCGATTATCGCCAACGCGGTGGACGCCGCCTCGCAGGACCTCACGTGGAAGGCGATCGACCGCTATTCCAAGGACTACGTGGAGATGCAGAGCAAGGACAAGGTGCGCTTCTACAAGACGCCCGACTCGGTCCTGCAGAAGCAGCTCGAGGTGTACGACCAGGTCGTGGCGAAGAAGGCGGCCGACAGCCCGCTGTTCAAGGAGATCATCGACTCGCAGCGCGCTTTCGCCGAGCGCGCGGTGAAGTGGGACATGGACAACAACGTCAACCGCCGCATGGCGTACACGTGGTATTTCGGCCAGAAGAGCGGGGCGGCGCCGGCCAAGAAGGCTTGAATCGCGGCTCCCGAGGAGGCACCACGCGGCATCCGCGTGGTGCCTTTTTTTGAGCCGCCTGCGTGGAGAGCGAATGAAGGGCAACGCACTGATCCGGCTCGCCGACGAGGTCAGCACGTGGACCGGCAAGGCCAACGCGTGGCTCATCGTCGCGCTCATGCTGGTCGTCTGCGTGGAAGTCTTCAAGCGCTACCTCCTGAACGCGCCGACGGCGTGGATCTACGACGTCGACAACATGATGTACGGGACTCTGTTCATGATGTGCGGCGCGTACACGCTCGCGCAGGGCGGGCACGTGCGCGGCGACTTCCTGTACGGCTCGATGCGGCCGCGCCTCCAGGCGGGCCTCGACCTCGCGCTCTACATCACGTTCTTCCTCCCGGGCGTGGTTGCGCTGGTCTACGCGGGCTGGGGCTACGCCGCCGATTCGTGGCGCATCGACGAGCATTCGATGACCGCAGGCGGACCGCCGGTGTATCACTTCAAGACCATCATCCCGATCGCCGGCGTGCTGGTGCTGCTGCAGGGGCTCGCCGAGATCGCGCGTTGCATCGAATGCCTCCGCACCGGGCACTGGCCCGAGCGGCTGAAGGATGCCGAGGAGATCGACGTGGTCGAGCAGCAGCTCGCCGGCAGCACGCTCGTGGACGAGGAATCGCGCAAGCGCGCGATCGCCAACGTGCACGACATCGACGAGGCCGCGCGCACGCGCGGCATGGGCGCCGATGCGAAGCTGTGAAAGCAAGCCGATGAGCCACGGCCTGAAGCGCGAAGCGGCGAATTCCGCCGCTCGCGGCAACAGCGACGCGCCGCAGCCGCCGGGGAAGCATTCATGAGCGATCCGGCACTGGGTCTCACCATGCTGGCGCTCATCGTGGTCGTCATCATGATGGGCTTCCCGACCGCGTTCACGCTGATGGGCCTCGGCATGATGTTCGGCTTCGCGGCCTTCTACGATCCGTCGCAGCCCTGGACGCAGAACCGCGTGTTCGACCTCATGGTCGAGCGCGCGTACGGGGCGATGAACAACGAATCGCTCATCTCGATCCCGCTGTTCGTGCTCATGGGCTACGTGATGGAGCGGGGCGCGCTGGTCGACAAGATGTTCTACAGCATCCAGCTCGCGTTCCGGAAGCTTCCCGCGTCCCTCGCGGTCGCGACGCTGATCGTGTGCACGTTCTGGGGCATCGCGAGCGGGCTCGTCGGCGCGGTCGTCGTGCTGATGGGCGTCATCGCGATGGGACCGATGCTGAAGGCCGGCTACGACACCAAGCTCGCGTCGGGGGTGATCACCGCCGGCGGCACGCTCGGCATCCTGATCCCGCCGTCGGTGATGATCATCGTCTACGCCGCGGTCGCGGGTCAGTCGGTGGTGAAGCTGTACGCGTCGGCGATGTTCCCCGGCTTCTTCCTGTCGTTCCTCTATCTCGTCTACATCATCGGGTGGGCGCTGATCAACCCGAAGATCGCCCCGAAGCTCGAGACGCGCGTGCCGGTGCCGCAATGGATCGCGAAGTTCCAGGCCGCCTATCGTCCGAACATGCTCGCGTCGCTCGCGTTCGCCGTGATCAATCCCGCGCGCGGGGCGGCCATCATGGTCGACGGCAAGCGGCTCGGCTATCTCGGCATCTGGCGCAACTTCGCGGCCGCGCTGTTTCCCGCGATGCTTGCCGGCGTCACGCTCTGGGGCATCTGGTGGTACGTGGTGATCCATCCGCTCGCCGACGTCGAGCCCGCGCCGGCCGCGCCGGGCGCGAGCCAGCCGGCCGTGCAGGCGCCCGCCGATGTGCCCGTTCCCTTGAACGCGACGCCGAACGAAGAGCACGTCGAGGAGCTCGGCGCGGCGGCAAAGGTCGAGTCCGACGCCGCGAAAGGCGGTGAAACGCTGCAGGAGATGGGCAGCGCCGAGTTGCGCGCGCAGGGGCCAACGTCGCCCTCGGCGGAAGGCCCGCCGGCGGAATTCTTCCCCTGGTTCTGGGGCGTCGTGGCGGTGACGGTGCTCGCGCTGGCCTGGTACTACGCCAAGATGCGTGCGGAGCAGTTCGAGCTCCTGAAGCTCCTCACCGTGTCGGTCATGCCGCTCGGGATCCTGACGATCGTGGTTCTGGCGGTGATTCTCTTCGGGATCACGACCGCCACCGAGTCGGCCGCGGTCGGCGCCGCGGGCGCATTCCTGATGGGCTTCCAGGCGAAGACGCTCGACTGGGAGCGCATCAAGCAATCGATCTTCCTGACGGCCAAGACGACTGCGATGGTCTGCTGGCTGTTCGTCGGGTCGGCGCTCTTCTCCGCCGTGTTCGCCCTGCTGGGCGGACAGCAGCTCGTCGAGCACTGGGTGCTGTCGTTCAACCTGACGCCCGTGCAGTTCATGATCCTGTCGCAGGCGATCATATTCGTGCTCGGCTGGCCGCTGGAATGGACCGAGATCATCGTGATCTTCGTGCCGATCTTCCTGCCGCTCCTCAAGCACTTCAACATCGACCCGATCCTCTGGGGCACGCTCGTGTTCGTGAACCTGCAGGCGGCGTTCCTCTCGCCGCCGGTCGCGATGTCGGCGTTCTACCTGAAGGGCGTGTCGCCCCCGCACGTCACGCTCAACCAGATCTTCGCCGGCATGATGCCGTACATGCTCATCGTGATCCTTTGCATGGTGGTCATGTATGTATGGCCGGGCATGACGCTGTGGCTGCCCAACTACCTGTACGGAAGCTGACGATAACCTTACAGCGCCGTAAGTAATGCGCCGAACCGGCCCGTGCGCGGCGTTCGAGCGCACACGAACGCTTCGGTGTGTATTGCTCCCGAGGCGAACTTTCTCTACATTCGACGAGCATCGATTCGCCGACGACGAACGCGATTCGCCGTCCGCTGTCCGTTCGACAAAAATCGGAGTGGAGGAACTGCGCACGATCGTGCGCATGTTCGCGCGTGTGCATCGTCCGGACCGGCAATCTCGCCGCAGCCCGGGCACGAGCAGGAGGAGAGCATGGAATCGAAGAAGGCGAAGAGTGCGCGCCGGCGCACGCTGCTGAAGGTCGCGGCCGCGACGGGCGCGTTGCAGCTCGCACCACCGGCCATCATCAGCGCTCGCGGCGAGGAGCCGGTGAAGATCGGCCTCGACAATCCGCTCACGGGCACGTACGCCGCGGTCGGGAAGAACGAGCTGATCGGATGCCAGCTCGCGATCGAGCAGATCAACGCCAAGGGCGGCATCCTGGGCCGACAGGCGACCCTGCTCGTCGAGGACTCGACGAGTGGCGATGCGGGCACCGCCGTGCAGAAGGCGCGCAAGCTGATCGACCGCGACAAGGTGGACTTCCTGCTCGGCAACGTGAACTCGGCGCTCACGCTGGCAATGGCGGACGTCAGCAGCGAGAAGAAGGTGCTGCATGTGGTGCCGGGCGGCCACACCGACGCCGTCACCGGCGCGACCTGCCACTGGAACGTCTTCCGCGTGTGCAACACCACGCAGATGGAGGCGAACGCCGTCGCGCCCGCGCTCATCAAGAACGCGGGGAAGAAGTGGTACTACATCACGCCCGACTACGCCTTCGGGCACACCCTGCAGGAAGGGCTCGAGAAGGCGTGCACCAAGGCGGGCGGCACCAAGGTCGGGGGCGACTTAACGCCGCTCGGCACGACGGACTTCTCGTCCTATCTCATCAAGGCGCAGGCGGCGAATCCCGACGTGATCCTGTTCCTGGTGCAGGGCGACGACATGGTCAACGCGCTGAAGCAGGCCGTGCAGTTCGGGCTCGAAAAGCGTTTCCATCTCGCCGGCGGGCAGCAGGAGCTCGAGGCGCTGGAAGGGCTTCCGCCGGAGGCGCGCATCGGCACGTGGGTCTTCGAGTGGTACTGGAACCAGCCGAACGTGCCGCACGTGAAGGAGTTCAACGACGCGATCATGAAGAAGACCGGGCGCGTGCCGACGGCGCGCACGTGGTTCGGCTTCGCGTCGACATGGACCTGCGCGCTTGCAGCCAACACGGCGAAATCGCTGGAGGCGCTCAAGATGGCGAAGGCGCTGCAGAACCTAAAGCTGCCGCCCGAAGTCGGCCTGATGCCGAACCAGCCGTTCTTCCGCGCGAACCAGGGTCAGCTCATCGGCTCGCTGTACGTCGGGCAGGCGCAGGCAAAGGGCAGCGCGCCCGACGACCTGTTCAAGGTCACTCAGGTGGTCAATGGCGTCGATGCCGCCGGTAGCGTCGAGGAGTCCGGCTGCAAGATGACCTGGCCGACGGCATGATCGACGCCGGCCGGCGTGCGGAGGCGCGCCCCGGCCGGCTTCCCATCGCGTTCGCGTCCGACTCCGCGTGCGCCGACGCGCGGGGCGAGATCGTGTCGCATCGCCGCCGCGGGCGGCTCGCAACCAACGTGCGCGAAAAGCGCCGCACCCCATGACGCAGCTTCTGCTGTTCAACGTCTTCAACGGCCTGATCGTGGGCGCGTTCTACGCGCTCATGGCGCTCGGCCTCTCGCTGATCCTGAACCTCAGCGGCGTGATCAACTTCGCGCACGGCGGCTTCCTCGCGATCGGCGCGTACATCGCGTACACGATCATGCCGCACGTGGGTTTCTGGGGCGCGCTGGTGATCGCTCCGGTGCTGACGGCGCTGCTCGGTCTCCTGGTCGAGCGGTTCCTGATTCGTCGCCTCTACGGCCGCGATCCGCTCTACAGCCTGCTGCTCACGTTCGGCCTGGCGTACATCATCGAGGACGGCACGCGCTTCATCTGGGGCGCCCAGAGCGTCCCCTATGCGATTCCCGCGGGGATGTCGAACGCGCTGTCGTCGCAGTTCTTCTTCCTCACCGGCTATCGCCTCTTCATGGTCGGCCTCGTCGCCGCGGCCGTCGCCGCGCTGTTCCTGATCCTCAACCGCACGCGCCTCGGCATGCGCATCCGTGCCGGTACGCTCGACCTCGAGACGGTGTCGGTGCTCGGCGTGAACGTGCGCATCCTGCGCAACCTGAACTTCGGTCTCGGGATCTATCTCGCCGGCCTGGCCGGGGTTCTGGCCGCAGGCATGCTGGGCCTTCAGCCGACGATCGGAACCTCCCTCATCATGCCGAGCTTCGTGGCGATCATCGTCGGCGGGCTCGGCAGCCTGCCGGGCACGCTGCTCGGCGGGTTGCTGATCGGCGTCGTGTCCGGCATCGCAACCGTGTTCGTGCCTTCGGCGACCGAGGCGGTGATGTACATCATGATGGGCCTGGTGCTGCTCGTTCGTCCCCGCGGCCTGCTCGGTGAGGAAGGGCGCGTTCAATGAAGCCGCCTCGACAGCGCGTCGTCGTTGCCGTGTTGTGGGCCCTGCTGCTCACCGCGCCCTTCTGGGTGGGCACGCTCGGCGGATACACCGAGCTCGCCACGCGCGTGCTCGTCATGGCGCTCGCGGCCATGGCGCTCAACTTCCTGCTCGGCTTCACCGGCACGCTGTCATTCGGCCATGCCGCGTACTTCGGCCTCGCGGGCTACGGCGCCGGCATGACGATCAAGTTCCTCGTGCCGAGCACCGGCCTCGCCATGCTGGTCGGCGTCGCGGTGGGCACGCTCAGCGCCATGATCATCGGCGCGCTGATCGTCAAGCTGCGGGGCGTGTACTTCGCGATGGTGACCATCGCGTTCGGACAGGTGTTCTATTTCATCGCGTTCCGCTGGAATGCGGTGACCGGCGGCGACGACGGCCTCACCGGCTGGAAGCGCCAGCCGATCGACCTCCTGTTCACCCGCATCGACATCCTCGGCAACGACCGTGCGTTCTACTATTTCGTGCTGTTCGTGTTCGCGTTGTGCGTCATCGCCATGGGGCTGCTGCTGCGCTCGCCGTTCGGACGCACGCTGATCGCGATCCGCGAGAACGAGCGCCGCTCGGAGTTCCTCGGCATCCCGATCGAGCAGCACCTGTGGCTGTCGTTCGTGATCTCGTGCTTCTTCGTGAGCGTCGCGGGAACGCTCTACGCGCTGCTCAACAACTTCATCGACCCGCGCGCGCTGCGCTGGGACCAGTCCGGCAACTTCGTCATCATGGCGGTGCTCGGCGGCATGCGCTCGTTCTGGGGTCCGCTCGTCGGCGCCGCGGTGTTCGTCGTGCTGCAGGACTACGTGTCGAGCCAGACCGAGAACTGGATGTCCTTCGTCGGGCTCGTATTCGTGCTGGTCGTTCTGTTCTTCCCGCGCGGCGTTCTCGGGATCATCCGGCGGAGGTTGTCGGCATGAGCCTGCTCGAGGTGAAGGATGTGTCGCGACATTTCGGCAGCCTGGTCGCCGTCGATCACGTGTCGCTCGCCGTCGAGCCCGGCGAGCTGCGCGCGGTGATCGGCCCCAACGGCGCCGGCAAGACCACGTTCTTCAACATGATCAGCGGGCTGTTCCCACCCACCGCCGGGCAAATCCTGTTCGACGGCCGCGATGTCACGCAGCTCACGCCGGCCGAGCGCGTCGCGATGGGCATGGCGCGCACGTTCCAGATCACCGAGATCTTCCCCGAGCTCACGGTGCGCGAAAACCTGCGCGTGCCGGTCGAGATCGCGGCAGGCATGCGCCTCATGCCGTGGCTCGCGCGTGCGCGCCGCGAGGCGATCGAGGCGCGCGTCATGGAGCTCCTCGCGATGGGCAATCTCGCGGCCAAGGCGGATCGGCTCGTGGGCGAGCTCTCGCACGGCGACCAGCGCGCGACCGAGATCATGATGGCGCTCGCGCTCAAGCCGCGACTGCTGCTGCTGGACGAGCCGACCGCCGGCATGGGCGACCAGGAGACCTACGACATCACGCGCCTCATCCGCAAGCTGCACCGGGACCAGCGCCTGTCGATCGTGCTGATCGAGCACGACATGCGAGTCATCTTCCATCTTGCGGAGCGCATCATGGTGCTGGCCGAGGGCGCCGTGCTGGCCGAGGGCACGCCGGCCGACATCGCCGCGAACGACAAGGTCCAGGCCGCGTATCTCGGCAAGGCGGCATGACCATGGCGCTGGCACTCGAAGCCGTCGGGCTGCACACCTTCTACGGCAAGAGCCACATCCTTCACGGCGTGACGCTCAACGTCGGCGAGGGCGAGATCGTCACGCTGCTCGGGCGCAACGGTGCCGGCAAGTCGACGACGCTGCGAAGCGTGATGGGCTTGACGCCGCCTCGGCAAGGCCACGTGCGGATATTCGGGCAGGAGGCGACCGGATGGCCGCCGTATCGCATCGCCGGGCTCGGGGTCGGATTCGTGCCCGAAGGGCGGCGCATCTTCGCCAATCTGACCGTCGACGAGAATTTGAAAGTACCGGCGGAGCGGCCGGGACCATGGACGGTCGCGCGCGTGTACGACCTCTTCCCGCGCCTCGCCGAGCGCCAGTCGAGCAAGGGACGTCAGCTTTCCGGCGGCGAGCAGGAGATGCTCGCGATCGCGCGCGCGCTGCTGCTCAATCCGCGCCTGCTGCTGCTCGACGAGCCGTCGCAGGGGCTCGCGCCGCTGATTGTGCAAGGCGTTTTCCGCGTCGTGGCTGACATGCGCCGCGAAGGCATCTCGGTTCTCCTGGTCGAGCAGAACGTTCGCGCGGCGGTCGAGATCGCCGATCGCGCATACGTGCTCGACGACGGGCGTGTCGTGTACGACGGAAGCGCGGCGGAGTTCGCGAGCGACGAGTCGCGCGTGCGGGCGCTCGCAGGCGCGAGCGCCGAGGATTGGGAAATCGCCGACGAGCCGTAGGCGGCGCTGCTCGGCGCGCCGCAACGTCGAGGCGCGACCGGCCTGCGTCGCATTGCCGTTTCCAGAGCGCTCGCCGTCACGCCGGCTCGGCACGCGCGGTTCGTGGGCGCCGCCCCCCGTGCTCCGTAGTCGTGCGCCGCGCGGAGCTACGCCTTGCGCAGCCACAGCCCTTTCAGATACTCGCCCTCGGGAAACGCGAGCGCCACCGGATGGTCCGCGCTCGCGCCGAGACGGGCGAGGATGGAGGCGTCCGCGTCCGCGTCGAGCGCCGCGCCGGCGACGATCTTCTGGAAGAGATCGATCGAGATGCCGCCCGAGCACGAGAACGTCGCGAGCAGGCCGTCGCGCTCGAGAAGCTTCAGCGCGAGCAGGTTGATGTCCTTGTAGGCGCGCGCGGCGCGCGCTGCATGCGCGGCGGTCGGCGCGAACTTGGGCGGGTCGAGCACGATGAGGTCGAAACGCGCGCCTTCGTTGCGCAGCCGCCGCAGATCGGTAAAGACATCCGCTTCACGCCACTCGGCGCGCGACGCGTCGAGCGCAGGATTGGCAGCGACGTTGTCGCGCGCCATCGCGAGCGCGTCGCCTGCCGAATCGATCGACAGGACGGATCCGGCGCCCCCCGCGAGCGCGGCGAGCGTGAAGCCGCCGGTGTAGCAGAACGCGTTCAGCACGCGGCGCCCGCGCGAATGCGCACGAACGCGCGCGCGGTTGTCGCGCTGGTCGAGGTAGAAGCCGGTCTTCTGACCGCCGACGATGTCCACTTGATGGACCAGCCCGCCTTCACGGATCAGGAGCGGCCGCGGCACGTGGCCGCGCAGAACGCCGGTACGCGCCTCGAGTCCCTCGAGCGCGCGCACCTCGGCGTCCGACCGCTCGTAGAGGCAGGCGACGTCGGGTTGCCGCGCCAGCGCGGTCACGATGGCGTCGCGCCAGGCTTCCGCGCCGGCCGAGGAGAGCTGCACGACGACGGTATCGCCGTAACGATCGGCGATCACGCCGGGAAGACCGTCGGACTCGGCGTGCACGAGGCGCGCCGCGGTGTGGTCGTCGTCGCGCAACGCTTCGCGTGCCGCGCAGGCCGCGGCCACCCGCCGCTCGATGAAGCCGGCGTCGACGCGCTCGTTCGGATCGAAGGTCCACATGCGCGCGCGGATCTGCGAGCGCGGCGAATAGGCCGCGCAGCCGAGCGCTTCATCCTCGTGGCTGCGCACTTCCACCAGTCCGCCGGCGGAAGGGTCGCCTTCGACGCGTGCGACGGCGCCCGAAAAGATCCAGGGATGACGCGCGCGAACGGATCGGTCGCGCCCGGGCGCGAGCACGAGCGCCGCGCGACGCGAGCGCGTGGTCAACCGCTGGCGACGCCGAGCAGGTGACCGATGCCGTAGGTCACGCCGCCCGCGATGGCGCCGAGCGCCAGCATGCGCAGGCCCGACCAGAGCGCGTTGCGTCCGGTGAAGAGCGACAGCGTCGCGCCGACGACGAAGAGCGCCACGGCGGGGATGGTGATGGCCAGCGTGAACGCCTGCGTCGAGGTCCGCGCGAGGAGCCACGGCGCGAGCGGAATCAGCGCCCCGAGCCCGAACGAGACGAACGAGCTCGCCGCCGCGCCGAACGGGGAGCCGAGCTCGCCGGGATTGAGCCCGAGCTCCTCGCGTGCGAGCGTGTCGAGCGCATGCTCAGGGTCGGCCACGAGCCGCTGCGCGAGCTTGTCGGCTTCCTTCGCCGGCAGCCCCTTCGCGGCGTAGATCAGCGCGAGCTCCTGGGCCTCGGCCTCGGGATATTGCTTCAGCTCGTCGCGCTCGAGGCCGATCTGGTATTCGTACAGCTCGCGCTGCGATTGCACCGACACGTATTCGCCGGCGGCCATGGCGAAAGCACCGGCGGCCATGCCCGCGACGCCGGTCAGCATGACGACGTGCGGATCGCTGCTCGCGCCCGCGACGCCGAGAATGAGGCTCGCATTCGACACGAGGCCGTCGTTGACGCCGAACACGGCGGCGCGCAGGTTGCCGCCGCCACCGAGCCCGCGGTGCCGGTGCTCGACCACGCCGACCTTCAGCGGCGTTGCGTGGCCGACCTCGCGTACGATCGCGGTGCCGTAGACCGCCATTCCCCGCACCTTCATCGCGGAGAGCACGTTGCGCAGCCGGCGCGGACCCAGCCAGCGCACCATGCGTGCCACCAGCCGCGTGCGCGTGTCAGGTATGAAGGGGCCCGGCGCGGGATGGCCCCGGGCGGTGAGCTGCGCGCGCCAGATCGCGGCCTGCGCTTCGGCCTCGCCGGCGAGACGCTTGAACAGCTCCGCCCGCACCGTGCCGCTCTCGGCTTCGGCGCACGCGCGGTAGAGGAAGGCCGAGCGCTGCTCCTCGGTCCAGGATTCGAGCGGATTCATGCGGCGGTGGGATGGCGCTGCGGGCTCGCCCCTCGATTCTACTGCCAGCGGTTCGACTCGTCGCGCCGGCACGGAATTCCGCCGACGAGCGTGATCACGCGGAGGCGATGGCCTCGATGCGCGCCATGACCTCGGCGGTGAGCTTCGGCACCACGTCGAGGGCCTTCATGTTTTCCACCACCTGCGCCGGCCGGCTCGCGCCGGTGATGACCGATGAGACGTGCGGGTTCTTCAGGCACCAGGCGAGCGCCAGCTGCGCGAGCGTGCAGCCGAGCTCGCGCGCGACCGGCACGAGCGCGCGCACACGGCGGATCTTGTCCGGATCCTGCAAACGCTCGGACAGCCACTCGTAGCCCTTGAGCGTCGCGCGCGAATCCTGGGGAATGCCCTCGTTGTACTTGCCGGTGAGCAGTCCCGATGCAAGCGGGCTCCACGTGGTCGTGCCGAGGCCGTAGTCCTGGTAGAGGCGCGCGTATTCCTTTTCCACGCGGTCGCGATGGAAGAGGTTGTACTGAGGCTGCTCCACCGTCGGCTTGTGCAGATGATGGCGCTCGGCGATCTCGTAGGCGGTTGCGATCTCGCCCGCGCTCCATTCCGACGTGCCCCAGTACACCGCCTTGCCCGCGCTCACGATGTCGTGCATCGCACGGACCGTCTCCTCGATGGGCGTGTCCGGATCGGGACGGTGGCAGTAGACGAGGTCGACGTAATCGAGGCCGAGTCGCGCCAGCGAGCCGTCGATGGCCTGCATCAGGTACTTGCGATTCAGCGTGTTCTTCTCGTTGGGGCCGTCGTTGAGCCCCCAGTAGAACTTGGTCGACACGATGTACGAGGACCGGCGCCAGCCCAGCTTGCGCAGCGCGTCGCCCATGATGCTCTCCGACTGGCCCTTGGCGTACACCTCGGCGTTGTCGAAGAAGTTCACGCCCGCGTCGAATGCGGCGGCCATGCACTCGCGCGCGATCGACTCGCCCATCTGGTTGCCGTATGTCACCCAGGAGCCGAATGACAGCTCGCTCACCTTCAGGCCTGCACGTCCGAGGCGTCGATAGTTCATGGCAGAGGAATCGATCCTTGTTGTCAGTACAATCGCGGCTCCATTCTAGCGGAAGGCTTCCATCGACATGGCCGTACGCCGCGCTTCGCGCACGATTCGCAAACCGCCGTTGGACGTCGAAGCGCTGTGGGCCATCAAGCGGATCGGCGTTCCGACCATCTCGCCCGACGGACGCCTCGTGTGCGCGCCGGTCACGACGTACGACATGGAGAAGAACGACGGCACGACGGAGCTGTGGCTGTTTCCCACGGGCCTCGGCGCGGAAGGCGGGATCAAGGCGAAGACGCGCCGTCTCACCGCCGGCGACAAGGACAGCGACCCGCGCTGGTCTCCCGACGGCCGCTTCATCGCCTTCACCGCGAAGCGCAAGGACGACGCCGAGCCCCAGGTGTACGTGATCGCATCCGATGGCGGCGAAGCGCAGCGCGTCACGTCGCTCGCCACGGGCGCGAGCGCGGTGAAGTGGTTCCCCGACGGCCGCCGCCTCGCCTTCGTGTCGTGGGTGTGGCCCGATCTTCGCAACGACGCCGCACAGGCGAAGCGCACCAAGGAGCGCAAGGACGCGAAGGTGAAGGCGCACATCACCGAGCGCAGCGAATTCCGTTACTGGGACCATTGGCTCACCGACGGACGCGAGCCGCACGTGTTCATGTGCGAGCTCCCCGGCGGTCGAACGCGCGATCTGTGCGCGGGGACGGGCTTCTCGCTGCCGCCCTGGGATCCCGGGGTCGTCGACTTCGACATCGCGCCCGACGGGCGCCAGATCGCGCTGCAGGTGGACCGCGCGTCCGAGCCCGGCATGATGCATCAGCTCGACATCGTCACGATCGACGTCGCGAGCGGCCGCAAGCGCGTCCTGACCGAGGCGACCGGGCTGTCCGACGCCGCTCCGGTGTACTCGCCGGACGGACGCTACATCGCATTCCTGTCGTACGACACCAACCGCGCGTTCAACGACCAGGGTCACGTGTCGCTGTACGAGCGGCGCACCGGCCGCATCACCAAGCCGGCGCGCGGCTTCGATCGCGGCGTGTCGCACGTCACGTTCACCGCCGATTCGCGCGCGCTCACCTTCATGGCCGAGGATCGCGGGCGCGTCGGCATCTGGCGGCTCGGTCTCGACGCCGCCATGCCGGCGCAGATCGTGCCCGGGGGCTCCGTGTCGGGGTACGCGGCGTCGGCCGCCGGCGACGTGCTCGCTTACACGCGATCGACGGCGACGCATCCGCCCGCGCTCTTTGCCGCGCGCGGCGACGGGAGCGACGAGCGCTCGATCGAGTCGCTCAACCGCGCCGTCATGTCGCGTCACGCCGTCGGCGCGGTGCGCGAATTCACGGTCAAGGGATTTCGCGGCGAGCCCGTGCAGATGTTCGTGACGTACCCGCCCAACTTCGACGCGTCGCGCAAGTGGCCGCTGATGCACAGCATCCACGGCGGCCCGCACGCGGCGCACCAGGACGGCTGGCACTTCCGCTGGAACACGCAGGTGTTCGCGGGGCAGGGCTACGTGGTGGCGTGCGTCAACTATCACGGCTCGTCGAGCTTCGGCCAGAAGTTCCTCGAGAGCATCACCCGCCAGTACGGCGAGCGGGAGATGGCCGACATCGAGGCCGGCACGGATCACCTGCTGCGGCAAGGCTACATCGATCGCGCGCGACTGTTCGCGACCGGCGGCAGCTACGGCGGCTACATGGTCGCGTACATGAACGGCCACACCGACCGCTATCGCGCGTACGTGTGCCATGCGGGCTGCTACGACTGGGTCAGCATGATGGCCACGGACGGCTACAAGTTTTTCGCCAAGGAGCTGGGGGCGTACCACTGGGACGACGAGCCGCGCGTGATGCGCCAGTCGCCGCATCATTACGTGAAGAACGCGAAGACGCCGACGCTCGTCGTGCACGGCGAGCTCGACTATCGCGTGCCGGCGACGCAGGCGCTGCAGTACTACGACTCGCTCAAGGCGAAGGACGTGCCGTCGCGCCTCGTGTACTTCCCGGACGAGAACCACTGGATCCTGAAGCCGCAGAACTCGCGCCTGTGGTACGGCGAGTTCTTCGCGTGGCTCGCGCGCTACCGCAAGGGCGCAGGGGCGTCGCCGGGGCGCCGGCGGCGCTAGCGGTCTACGGGCCGGTGCGCCTGCGCTGGCTCTCGGCGATCTCCTGGCAGGCCACGCACCGGCGCGCCGTCGGATAGGCGGTGAGCCGGGGCCCCGGGATCGCCTGGCCGCAGTCCATGCATTCCCCGTAGGTGCCGTCGGCCAGCCGCGCGAGCGCCGCCTCCACCTCGGCGAGCTCGTGCAGGTCGCGCGACACGATCGCGATGTCCTGGTGGGCCATCATGTCGGCGACCGCCCAGTCGTCGGTGTCCTCGAGGCGGTTGCGCATGCCGACGAGGTCGGGGTCGTCCTGGGTGCGCAGCTGCTTCTCGATCTCCGAGCGAAGCTCGCGCTGCCGTTGCGTCAGGGCCTGGGCAAGCGCGGCGCGGGCCGCGGGGCCGAGGTCGGGGTCCGGATCGCTCATGGACCCATTATGGGACAGTCGGCACGCTTGCGCGACCAGCGTGCGAGACGTATCGCGCAGGGGACTTGAACCCGCCGCGGGCAACCGCAGATTGGCCATGCAGGGTCGACCGGCGATGCCCGCCGGGCGCGTGCGGTCCGACCCGTTTCCAGCACAACCGACAAGGAGACCCTCATGGCCAGTCTGCAACTGTACGATCCGTTCGCCGACGTCGGCGTCGAAGACCTGTTCCGCGGCTTCTTCCGACCGGTCCGGTCGAACGAGCGCGCGGCGCCCGCGGCAATCAAGCTCGACGTCGCCGAGAGCGACAAGGGCTACACGGTCCACGCCGAAATTCCCGGCGTGAAGAAGGACGACATCCAGGTCGCGATCGAAGGCAACCAGGTGACGATCTCGGCCGAAGTGAAGCGCAACGGCGAGGTCAAGGAAGGCGATCGCGTGCTGCGCACCGAGCGCTACTACGGCGCGGTCTACCGCAGCTTCACGCTGCCGGTCGAGCTCGACGAGACGGCGAGCGAGGCGAAGTACGAGAACGGCGTGCTGGAGCTGAAGCTCGCGAAGAGGCCCGCCGTGGCGGGGCGCAAGCTGACGATTCAGTAAACACCGGGCGATCAGGGGCGATTCGGATTGCGCGTTCAGCGCAATCCGACCGCCAGACCTCATCGAGGCATGGCGCTTCGCGCCGTGCCTCGACTGCGTGGTCAGCGCACGCGCTTCGCCGCGTACTCTTCCTCGATGTTGTCGCGGAAGAAGCTCCAGGGCGACGACGCGCTGGAGAAGCGGCGCCAGACGTCCGACGTGACGCCGGCGTACTCGAACGTGCCGGACGTGAGCTCGACGACGAGCTTGCGGTTGCGCTCGTCGTAGCCGGCCGCGCGCAGGTTGCCGCCGGACAAACGCTTCATTTCCATCGCGGCCTCCGCGCCCGCCGATCAGCGGCGGGTCTTCTTCGCCTTCTTGATCTTGTGCGGCCGCTTCTTGCCGTAGCTGCCGTTATTGGTCTTGCCGCGCCGCGTGCGCGTGTCTCCCTTGCCCATCATGCCTCTCCGGTGGTGTGTGCTGCGATGCTAGGATTATAGGGATATCCCTTCAGGCGCGGCCTTCCATGGTGCATGTACTCCGGCGCGCACGGCGCCTCCTCGCATGCGTCGCCGCGCTCGCGCTGGCGCCCGTCGCGCCGCTCGCCACGGCGGCCGACCCGGCCAAGGTCCTGCACGTCGCGTTCTCGATTGCCGAGACGAGCTTCGACCCGGCGTTCGCGTCCGACGCCGCGTCGGACGGCATCATCGCCAACGTCTTCGACGCGATGCTCGACTACGATTACCTCGCGCGCCCGGTGAAGCTCGTCCCTCGAGCCCTTGAGGCGCTGCCCGAGGTCGCCGACGGCGGACGCACCTACATCTGCCGCGTGAAGAAGGGCATCTACTTCACGCCCGATCCTGCGTTCAAGGGCAAGCGTCGCGAGCTCACGGCCGCCGACTTCGCCTACGGGTTCGAGCGCATCCTCGATCCGGCGGTCAAGTCGCCGTGGCTCTGGTTGCTGGACGGCAAGCTCGCGGGCGGGGACGAAGCCCGCGCGAAGGCACAGGAGACGGGCCGCTTCGACTACGACGCACCCCTGCCCGGGCTGGAAGTCGTCGACCGGTACACGCTGCGCATCCATCTCAAGTCGCCCGACCTTCGCTTTCCGTACGCGCTCGCGGTGCCGAACATGGCGGCTCAGGCGCGCGAAGTGGTCGAGGCGTACGGCAACGACATCGGCGCGCATCCGGTGGGCACCGGGCCGTACAAGCTCGGCGAGTACCGGCGCAGCACGCGCATCGTGCTCGAGGCCAACCCGGACTTCCGCCCCATGACGTACACACCGGCGGGTCCCATCCCCGCGACGTCGCAGCCGGCCGCCGCTGCGCTCAAGGGACGCGCGCTTCCGATCGCCGGGCGCATCGAGATCAGCGTCATCGAGGAAGGACAGGCACGGTTCCTGGCCTTCATGAACCGCGAGATCGACCTCCTCGACATCCTGCCGATCGAGTTCACCGAGCAGGCGCTCGACGCCAACGGCGGGATCCTTCCCGCGCTCGCGGCGAAGGGCATCGTGCACGACGTGCTGCTGCGGCCGAACACGTGGTGGACGTACTTCAACATGAAGGACCCGGTGGTGGGCGGGTACACGCCCGAGAAGATCGCGCTGCGCCGCGCCATCGGCATGGGCTACAACAACGACGAGGCGATCCGCGTGCTGCTCAAGGGGCGCGCGACGCCGGCCAAGGGACCGATCCCGCCCGACATCGCCGGCTACGATCCCGCGCTCAAGACCGACGCGCAGGTCTACGATCCCGTGGCGGCGCGCGCGCTGCTCGACAAGTTCGGCTACAAGGATCGCGACGGCGACGGCTATCGCGAGGCGCCCGACGGCAAGCCGCTCACCCTCGAGCGCTGGTCGACGCCGAACTCCGCGGCGCGACAGGGCGACGAGCTGTGGGAACGCAACATGAAGGCGATCGGGTTGCGCATGGTGTTCAAGAAGGACCGCGTGCCCGAGCTGCGCAAGATGGCGCGCCTCGGCAAGATCCCCATGCGCGGCGACGGCTGGAATGCCGACTACCCGGACGCGGAGAACTTCATGCAGCTGCTGTACGGGCCCAATGCCTACCAGGCGAACGAGTCGCTGTTCGATCTCCCCGAATACAACAAGCTCTTCGAGGAAGCGCGCGCGCTACCCGACGGTCCGGCGCGCACCAAGCTCTTCGACCGCATGACGCAGCTGGTGATCGCCTACGCGCCGTTCCGCATGACGTATCACGTGCTCGAGGACAGCCTGCGGCATCCGTGGGTCGGCAACTACGTCCCGCATCCGATCCGCTCGCAGGTGTGGATGTACGTCGACGTCAAGCGGCACGCCTGAAGCGCCGCCTAGTCCTTCTTCGGAATCTCGTACGGCTTGCAGGTCAGCGCGGTGGGATTGCCGTCGCGGATCAACGTGAGATCCATGCCCTTGCCGCGCAGCTCCATGAGGCCGTTGGTGTAGCGCAGCCCCGCGGGCGCGGACACCTGGTAGAGCACCACGCGCGTCGCATCGCCGAGCAGGAGGCGGGCTTCGCCTTCCTCGAAGCGCACGATGATGCGCTCGTCGCCGTGGCGGCAGTCGACGGTGTTCTTGGCGGCCTCGAGCTCTTCCTTGGAAGGGCCGCTCTGGCAGGCGGCGAGCGCCGCCGCGACGGCGGCGGACGCGATGATGCGGCGAATCGGCATGCGGCGCGCTCCGGATGGGATGCGCGCGACTTTAGCACCGACTCAACAATCGGCGACGTTCGCGGCGATCCCGGCGAGTGAATCGTGCTTGTAGCGTCCCGCCATGCCGCGGGCCGTCTCGACCATCGAGCGCACGAGCCCGTCGAGCGCGATGCGCGGCGAAGGTTGTCGCAACGCCAGATGCGCGGCGTCGAGCGCGCATGCCGCGGCCGCCGCGTTGCGCGCGATGCAGGGATGCTGCACGAGGCCCGCCGACGAATCGCAGGCGAGGCCCCAATGCGCCTCGAGCGCGCGCTCGGCGGCGAAGAGTATCTGCTGCGCGCTCCCGCCCAGCGCACCGGTGTAGCCGCCCGCTGCCATGGCGGCGCCGAGCCCGACGGCGCTCTGACAGCCGGCCTGGCGCAGGCCGCCGCCCTGGATCGCCTGCGCCACGGCGGCACCTGCGAGCAGGAAGTCGGCCGCGCGTGCGTCGGTGGGCATGGTTTCGGTGGAACGCCAGTGCTCGAGCAGCGCGGCGACGACCCCGGCCGCGCCATGCGTCGGTGCCGCGACCACGCAGCCGCCGGCCGCGTTTTCCTCGGCCACCGCCGTGGCGTACACGGCGCAGCGCTCGCGCGGCTTGGCGTCGATCGCCGCCAGCGCCTGTGCCTGGCCGCACGCACGGCGCTCCATGAGCGAGCCGGGCAGATGGCCCCGCGTGGCGAGGCCGCGCTCGATCGACGCGCGCATGGCGCGCGCGACGTGCAACAGGCCCTGGCGCACTTCGTCGGGGCTGCGGAAGGCGCACTCGTTCGCGCGCACGAGGTCGGTGACCTTCTTGCCGTACGAGCGGCAGCTCGCGAGCAGCGTCTCGGCCGAATCGAACGGATAAGCGACGCGTGCGCCGACGCGACCCGTCGCCGCTTCGGCTTCGTCGAGCACCTCGCCGCTGCCGCTCGTGAAGTACACGCGCGAGGCGAGCTCCGCGCCGGCCGGGTCGAACGCATCGAAGCGCAACGCGTTGCCGTCGTAGGCGAGCGCCTGGCCCATATGGAACCGCACGTTGCGCGTCGGCTCGAAGTCGATGCGATGCGCGCCGCCGAGCGCGAGCCCGTCGCCTTCGACGCGACGCATGCGCGAGCGCAGCGACCGCGCGTCGCTGCGCTCGGGCGATTCGCCGCACAGGCCGGCAACCACCGCCGCGTCGGTGGCCGATTCGCGTCCGGTAAGTGCGAGCGTTCCGAAGAGATGCACGTCGACCCGCGCGGTGCGCGCGATGACGCCGTCCGCCGCGAGCTCGTGCACGAAGCGCAGCGCCGCGCGTTGCGGTCCGACCGTTCGCGACGAGGACGGACCGGGGCCGATGCGATACAGGTCCAGTGCGCTCAGGTACACCGAACGTCTCCCCGCCAAAGTACTGCATTGCGCACGCCTGGGACGACCGCGTGCGCCCGTTGTTATGGATGGCGCGCAGTATCTCGCACGCGCTGCCCGCGTGCGAGGCCGGCAAGCCCTATCGTGGCCCCGTCCGTCGGACGGACCGGCGCAACCGTAAAGCGCGCCGACGCTTACGTTGCGGTGCGTCGAAAGCGAACCGCGTCGGGATACGAAAGCACCTCCCGCGCGCGGCCGTCGGCGTTCGCCTGCGCCACGGACTGCCACCACTGCGCGGTAAGGAGGTCCCCGTGCCGCTCGATGAAAGCTTTGCGCAAGCGTTCGTCGGTGAGCAGGAACGTCGCGAACTCCTCCGGAAACACGTCGTGCGGCGCGACCGGATACCACGGCTCGCCGGACGTGTCGTCGAAGCCCGGCGGCGCGGCGGGGATCGCCCGAAAACGGCAGTCGGTGAGGTACTCGATCTCGTCGTAGTCGTAGAACACGATGCGACCGAAGCGCGTGACGCCGAAGTTCTTGAACAGCAGGTCGCCGGCGAAGATGTTCACCGCGGCCAGCTCGCGCAGCGCGTCGCCGTAGTCGTGCATCGCGCGGCGCGCCGCCTCTTCGTCGACCTGAGGAAGGAACAGGTTGAGCGGCGTGAGACGCCGCTCGATGTAGAGATGCTTCACCACGAGGCGATCGCCTTCGCGATCGATCTGCGACGGCGCGAGCGCCGTCAGCTCGCGCAGCAGGGCATGCGTGAAGCGCTCGAGCGGAAACGCGACGTCGGAATATTCGAAGACGTCGGTCATGCGGCCCGCGCGGTCGTGGTGCTTCACCAGCGCGTACTTGTCCTTCACCCGTTCGCGCGTCGTGTCCTTGGACGGCGCGATGTCGTCGCGGATGACCTTGAACACGTACGGATAGGACGGGAGCGTGAACACGCTCATCACCAGCCCCGGAATGCCGGGCGCGGTGACGAACGCGTCGGTCGAATGCTGGAGGTGATGCAGGAAGTCGCGAAAGAAGAGCGTCTTGCCCTGCTTCTGGAGGCCGACCATGGTGTAGAGCTCCGCGGCCGTGCGATCGGGCACGATGCTGCGCAGGAACGCGATGTATGCCGAGGGCACTTCCATGTCGACCAGGAAATACGCGCGGTTCGCCGAGAACAGGAGCGCGAGCTCGGTCGCGTCCGTGAGCAGCGCGTCGACGTACAGCCGGCCGTCCGCGTCGTGCTTCAGCGCGAGCACGAACGGCCACGCGTGGGTGCCGTTGACGATGCGGCCCACGCCGTACGCGGTCTGGTTGCGAAAGAACAGGTTGCCGAGAACCTGGATCTGGAAGTTCGCATCGGGAACGAATGGACGCGGCAGGCGCCGACGAACGGCGCCGAGCACATTGCGCAGGTCGCGCCGGAAGTCGGCGAAGCGGCTGTCCAGGCGGAAGTCGAGCACGACGTCGATCAGCGTCGCGCGGAGGCCCTTGCGGGGCGGATAGTAGCTGCGATACGAGGGCGTGGCGGCGTCGAGATAGTCGGTCGAGATCGCGGGCCGCACGAACAGGAAGCGGTTGTTGTAGTACGAGCGGTGCAGCATCCGGCACGAGACCGTGTTGAAGAACGTCTCCGCGCATTCGGGCTGGCGGTGATCGACGATCAGGCCGATGAAATGCCGCTTCACGAGCGACCACAGCGCGTCCGCATGGGGGCCGCCGCCCGAGACACCGAAGGTGCGCGTCAGCTCCTCGACCGTCTCCTTGACGCGCCGGTCGTAGAAGTCGATGCGGTCTCCGGCCGCGTGCGCGATCGCGAGCCAGTTGCCGCTCTCGAAATGCCGCTTGGCCGTTCGCGCGCAATCGCGAAAGATCGCGTAGTGGCGATCGAAGCCTTCCAGCAGCACGCCGGCGATCGCGTGCGCCGTGTGCTCGAGGTCCGCGTGGCGCGCGCTGGCCGCGTCGGGAGGCAGGACAGCCATGGTTTCTGGCGAGACATCATACGGCACCGATCGTCTGCTTGCGCCGTTCGCAGCGTCCGCCGTGCGTATGATGAGGCGTGGCTTTTCGTTTCCCGCTCAGTGCGCTCGCCGTCACGATGACGCTCGTGCCCGCCGTCGCGTGCGCGGAAGTCTTCAAGTGCGTCGACGGCGCCGGCCGCATCACTTACCAGGAGTCGCCGTGCACTGCCGGCGAGCGCGGCGGAGCCGTCGTGCTGCCCGAGCAGAGCGTCGAGGTTCGCGAGTCGCCGGAGATCGAGGCGGCCTGGCGTGCGGCGGCGACGCGCCACGACGTCATCAAGGGCATGCCGAAGCGCTGGGTCCAGCAGGCGCTCGGCGTGCCTACCGCGATCCGGGCCGGCACGCCGAGCGATGCCGCAACCGAGGTGTGGAGCTACGAGCTTCCCGTCGGGACGACGCGTATCGGCTTCACGGGCAACGTCGTCGCGTGGCAGCGTTCCGAGCCGCGCGTTGCAGGGGCCGCACCGGCCGCGCCCGCGCGCGGCACGGCGGCCTCGCCGGCCACTCAGCCGCGCGGCCTCGCCGCGTCGCCGGGTGCGGAGAACGCCGATTCGGTGCGCAGTCGCGTGGCGGTCGATCGCAAGTGCGACGAAGTCGTCGCCGAGCTCGGTCCCGCCGCGAGCCAGCAGAACATCGAGCTCACGGCGGGCGCGGACGGGGTGCGCTACATCTACGATCCCGTGCCGGGCGGGCTGCCCGTACGGCTCACGTTCACGTGCGCCGACGGGCGCGTCGTCGCGGTGTCGCGCGGCGTTCCGCGCTGACGCGGACTAGTCCTTCTTCCGCTTCTCGATCTCGTCGTTGTAGGCCTTGACGGCGGTGTTGTACTCGTTGGCGGCTTCGTTGGCCGCCTTCATGTGCGGCTCGGCGAGCTTCTGCTGGTCGAGCGCGAACTTGCGCAGGCAGTCCGTGTATTCCTTGTACTGCTTGCTGTACTGCGACAGCGTCCGGTCGGTGGAAGTCGCCTCGCTCGGGAAGGGCCCCGGGCTCTGGCAGCTGTGCTTCGGAAGATCGCCCGAGGGCGCAGCCGCGCCCGTCGCCGGCGCGGGCGCCGTGGTCGACTGCGCGAATGCCGTCGTGCCGGCCGACAGCGCCAGCAGTGCAAACAGGACGTTGAACCGCATGTAGGTGCTCCCGAAAAGTCAGGAGCACCATTTTAACGCGGCGCTAACCGCGTCAGGTCGCGCGCAGTACAGCGTGCGGGCAGTTCACCCACTGCACCTGGATGCCCTCGTGCCGCGCGCGCTGCTCGACCTCGTACATGCGGTCCGAGTTGCAGACGATCTTGCCGTCGACGTCCGCCTTCGTCAGAGGTTGCGGGGCGCAGCCGGCCAGGAATCCCGCCGCGACGATCACCATGCCTGCCATGAGTGCCTTCATGATGCCTCCCTCCTTTCGGTTGCATCATAGGCAGCCCGGCGAGCGCCCGCAAGAACGCTCGCGGCATGCGACGCAGGGCGGTCGCGGTACGCGACGGGCGGTACGTTACCGTGGGCGAACCGGCGGCGCGGCCGGCGATCACCCCGAAAAGGTGTCGCAGCTGCGCGGGTCGCCCGACGCGAGGCCGGTCCTGAACCATTTGGCGCGCTGCTCCGCGGTGCCGTGCGTGAAGGCGTCGGGCACCACCACGCCCTGGGTGCGTCGCATGATGCGGTCGTCGCCCACGGCCTGCGCGGCATTGATGCCGGCCTCCACGTCGCTCGCGTCGATGAGACCGCGCTTGCGCGCCGCCGCGCCCCACACGCCGGCGTAGCAGTCTGCCTGCAGCTCCAGGCGCACCGACAGGGCGTTGCGCCCGCGCGTGTCGAGCTGGCTCGCGCGCGCGTCGAATTGCTGCATCGTGCCCATGAGGTTCTGGACGTGGTGCCCGACCTCGTGCGCGATCACGTACGCCGCGGCGAAGTCGCCGGGCGCGCCGAACCGCGTGCGAAGCTCGTCGAAGAACGCGGTGTCGAGATAGACCTCGCGGTCACCGGGGCAGTAGAAGGGACCGACGGCGGTTCGCGCGACGCCGCACGCGGATTGCGTCGCATCCCGGAACAGCACCAGGCGCGGGGGCGTGTAGCGCTTGCCCATGGATTGGAAGATGCCGCCCCAGACGTCCTCGGTGTCGCCCAGCACGCGCGACACGAAGTCGCGCCGCGGGTCCTGCGCCGTCGTCCCGTTAGCGGGGGCGGCCTGCTGCTGCACGGCCGGCTCGTTGCCCGACATTAGGCCGAGGATCTCCAGCGGATTGACGCCGAAGAGCAGGCTCACGACGACGATCAGCAGCAGCGCGCCGCCGCCGAGTGGAATGCCGCCGATCCCGAAGCCGCCACCGCCGCCGGCGCCGCGGTCCTCGACGTTTTCGCTCGGCCGCATGTCGCTCCATCGCATGATCGTTCTCCTCGGGCAGGCTTCAGGGTCGCAGGGCGCGGTACAGGAACGGCAGGCTCACGTCCATCCGGTAGTCGATCGACGAGTGATTGTCGTCGAATTCCTCGTAGACGTGCCGCACGCGGTGCTGCGCGAGACGCTTGGACAGGAGCCGCGCGCCGTAGTGCAGGTGATACTGGTCGCGCCAGCCGCAGTCGATATAGATGCCCCGCAGCGACTTGAGGTTCGACTTGTACGCCGCGACGAGATTGACGGGGTCGTTGCGCTGCCAGCGCTGCCAGCGCGCCCGGATGAGCTCGCCCGTCTCGAGGTTGAACGGGAGGCGGAAGCCCAGCGGCGCTCGCGGATCGGGGTCGTACGTCGCGGCCATCGCGAGATTCATGAGCGCATGCGCCTCCGCGTCGTTCAGCTTGTCCTTGCTCCAGACGTGCTCGAGGAAGCGGCGCACGCGGCCGTCGTCGATGCCCTTGTCGGCGCCGCGCTCGTCGCGCAGGACGTCGACGCGGCCCGCGCTGCGGCCGCGCTTGCGGTAGCGGTCGAGCTCGTTCAGCGTGCGCGGCCAGTCGGTGTAGTAGCAGAACTCGAACAGGGCGTCGCCGGAGTGATCGGCGATCGCGCCCCAGTGCTCCGCGTAGCGCATGCCATGGATGATCGCACCATAGCCGCCGGACGACTTGCCGAAGCAGCCGCGATGGTCGCGCGAGGCGAGGGTGCGGAACTCGCGGTCGACGAACGGGATGAGCTCGCGCGTGAGGTAGTCCGCGTAGCGTCCGATCGCGGAGCTGTTCACGTACTGGTTGCCGCCCATGCTGGTGAAGCAATCGGGGAACACCACGATGGCGGGTCCCATGCGCCGCTCGAACACGAGGCGCGCGGCGCGCTCGGGTACGTTCTCGTCGAACGGTCGCCAGTTGAGGTGCGACAGGCCCGAGCCGGTGAAGCCCACGAGGTCGAACAGCACCGGGTAGCGTCGCCCGCGCCCGGCGCTGCGCCCGCGCGCGGTGCCCGTGTCGTAACCGGCCGGCAGCCACACGGCCAGCTTGCGAACGTGGGGATCGCCGAGCGGATTGTCGGCGAGCACGCGGGACTCGTATTCGACGACCACCGTGGTGCCGGCGGCCGACGGCGCGCGTTTGCGGGCCATGAGCGACACAGGAGGGCGCCTGTCGGCGCGGGAACGCGATTGTGCCCCAAATCGGCGCGTAACCTCCGCCGGTACAATCGCGCGGTGTACCAGCCGCCGTCGATTCCCGACGTCGTTCCCGCCGCGGGCCTTGCCGTCGCGCACGCGCTCGTCACCCGCCGCTCGGTGCGCGGCTTCAAGGCCACCCCGGTTCCGCGGGCGACGATCGAGGCGATCCTGACACTCGCCGCGCGCGCGCCTTCGGGCACGAACTGCCAGCCGTGGAAGGTCTGCGTGTGCACCGGCGAGGCGAAGGTCGCGCTGTCGCGCGAGCTCGTGGCGGCGCATTTCGCGAACGACGGCACGCACCGCGAGGAGTACGCGTACTACCCCCGACAGTGGCGCGAGCCGTACCTCGCGCGACGCAGGAAGCTCGGCTGGGATCTGTACGGGCTCCTCGGCATCGCGAAGGGCGATCGCGGCGGCACCTCGCGCCAGCATGCGAAGAACTTCGAATTCTTCGGCGCGCCGGTCGGGTTGTTCTTCACGCTCGACCGCGACATGGAGCTCGGCAGCTGGCTCGATTGCGGCATGTTCATCGAGAACGTCATGATCGCCGCGCGCGCCTTCGGCCTGGACACGTGCCCGCAGGCGGCGTTCACGCCGTTCCATCGCATCGTGCGGCGCCATCTGGCGATCCCGGACAGCGAGATCCTGCTGTGCGGCATGGCGCTCGGCGAGATCGATGTCGACGAGCCGGCGAACGCGCTCCAGACCGAGCGCGAGCCGGTCGAGCGGTTCACGCGCTTCATCGGCGACGCGACATGAGCGACGGCGCGACCGCGCACGCGAGCGGCCTGCCGGAGGCCGAAGGCCTCGCGCACGTCAGCCGCGGGGCGCTGTTCGCGGCGTCGCTCAAGATCGGCCTCCTCGGATTCGGCGGCGTGATGCCGTGGGCCCGGCGCGTCTTCGTGGACGAGCGGCGATGGCTTACCGACCGGGGCTTCGCGGAGCTCATCGGCATGTGCCAGGTGCTGCCGGGCCCGAACGTGGTGAACCTCGCGGTCATCATCGGATCGCGCGCGCAGGGTCCGATGGGTTCGCTCATCGCGCTCACCGGCATCCTGTTCGTGCCGGTCGTCATCGTGCTGGTCCTGGCGACGTTCTACGCGTCCGTCTCCACGAGCCCCTGGGCGCGCAACGCGATCGCGGCGGCGTCCGCGGCGGGCGCGGGCCTCATCCTCGGAACGGCGACGCGCCTGCTGATCCAGACGCGGCCGCCGGTGCGCGGCCTCGTCATGGGCGCCGCGGCGTTCGTCACCATCGGCGTGCTGCAATGGCCGCTGCTGTGGGTGCTTCCGGCCCTGGTTGCCGCAGCGATCGCGTGGGAGTGGCACGCGGCCCCGTGAACGAGACGCTGCACGTGCTGGCCGAGCTCGGGTGGCGATGCGCCGCGCTGTCGCTGGTCGCGATCGGCGGCATCAACGCCATCCTGCCGGAAGTGCATCGAGTGGTTGTCGACGTCGAACACTGGATGAGCAGCGCCGACTTCGCCGAGCTCTTCGCCCTCGCGCAGCTCGCACCGGGTCCCAACGCGATGGTCATCGCGCTGATCGGGTGGAAGGTCGCGGGCGTGGCGGGCGCGTTCGTCGCGACGATCGCCATCTGCGGGCCGTCGTCACTGCTGTGCTACGGCGCGCTTCATTGGTGGGATCGGCTGCGCGAATGGCCGCGGCGCGCGATCGTGGCGCGCGCGCTCGCACCGGTGGCGATCGGGTTGATCCTCGCGAGCGGCTATACGCTCGCGCGCGGGGCCGATCGCACCGTGGTCGCGGGCGCGCTCACGCTGGCCGCCGCGGCGGCGCTCGCATTCACGCGCATCAATCCGGTGTGGGTGCTCGCCGCCGCGGCGCTGATCGGCACGGCGGGCTGGGCCGGCTGACCGGCCGCACCGTCAACGCTTGGTCTTGCGCCCCAGCATCGTGCCGCGGCAGCGCGGCGCGCCGCAGCGGCACGCGTAGGCCTCGCGCATCTCTCGCGTGATGCGCCCTTCGACATTGAGCCGGTAGTCGTACGCGAGCTCCTCGCCCTTGCGGATCGTCCGCTTGGCGGCGATGTAGACGCGGCCTTCGTCGTCCTCGTACGGCTCGCAATTCGGAGCACAGGAATGGTTGATCCACCGTGCCGCGTTGCCGCGCACCGCGGCGTCGATCACGCGGCCGTCGTCGAGCTCGAAGAGGAACGTGTGATACGGGTTGTCCGGGTCGCTGTCGGGACGGCGATCGGCTTCCTTCATGGTGATGCGCTCGCCGCGGTACTCGATGATGTCGGTCCCCTTGCGGATCGTGCGCGTCGCGAAGACGCCGCGGCCGTGGATGCCGGACCGGCGCACCACGTAGGGGCGCTTCGGCGCGGCCTTGGCGGTGCCAGCGGCGGTGGTGCGTGGAGGCTTTCGTGCAGGCGCCTTGCGGCGCGAGGTCTTCGTCGACTTGGAGGGCATCGGGGAGCGGGCGGGGGCGGCGGACGGAAACGGGGTGCGGGATTGTCGCACAGGGACGCGCGCGCCCTCGCGCCCTTGACCATGCGCGGGGCCGTCCGCATAATAGTTCGTATGCGAATAAATCGCATTCGAATGGTATGAGCGCGCACCGTGGAGCGGAGGCGCCGCACGCGCAGACGCTGGGAATCCTGCTGAACCGGGTCGCCAAGGCCTGGCGCGCCGAGCTCGACCGGCGCCTGCGCCCGCTCGGCCTCACGCGCGTGCAGTGGCAGGCGCTTCTGATGATCGCGCGCGCGGACCACGCGCTCACGCAGCGCGAGCTCGCGGAAGGTCTCGACATCGGTGCGCCGGCGACTGTCTCGCTGGTCGACCGCATGGAGCGCGACGGCCTGGTCGAGCGCGCGGCGGTGCCGGGCGACCGGCGCAGCAAGGCGGTGCGCGCCACCGCGGCGAGCCGGCGCCTGCTCGCGCGCATCGAGTCGACCGCCGGCACACTGCGTCGCGACATCATCGGCGGCCTCACGCGCGAGGAGCTCGCGCAGCTGCATGCGCTGCTCGCGAAGGCGCACGCGCGCATCGAGGCGGTGAGCACGCGATGAGTCTTCTCCTGCCCGTGCGTCGTCCGCGCCTGCGCGTGCTGATCGGCATCGTGGTGGTCGCGGTCCTGGCGATCGGCGGCGTGTGGTACTGGCGCGTCAGCGCGACGCGTCAGAGCACCGACGACGCGTACGTCAACGCGCACGTCGTGCAGGTCGCCGCGCTGGTGATGGGGCAGGTCACGGAAGTCCCGGTGCACGAGAACGAGCTGGTGCACAAGGGCGACGTGCTGTTCGTCGTCGACCGCCGGCCATTCGAGGCCGCGGTGACCGAGGCCGAAGGCAAGCTTCGCCAGGCGGAGCAGGGCACGCGCGCGGACACGTCGCAGGTCGCCGCCGCCGAGGCCGACGTGCAGCGCCAGCTCGCCGACCTCGCCAACGCGCAAGCCACGCTGCGGCGAACGCAGCAGCTCGTGCAGCAGAACTTCATGTCGAAGCAGACGCTCGACGACGCCCAGGCGCACGTCAACGCGGCGCAGGCCGGGGTCGACGCCGCGCGCGCGGCGCTGGCGCGGGCCCGCACGGCGATCAGCACGACGACCGGCGGTGTGACACCGGCGGTGCGCGTGGCGCAAGCCGAGCTCGCGAAGGCGCAGCTCGACCTCGAGCACGCCGTGATGCGCGCGCCCGAGGACGGCTGGGTCACGCACTTCGACCTCACGCCCGGGACGGTCGTCACGCCCGGCACGCCGCTGTTCGCGCTCGTGGTCGCGAACAGCTTCTGGATCGACGCCAACTTCAAGGAAACCGAGCTCGAGGGCGTGCACCCCGGCCTGCCCGCGCAGATCGTCGTCGACATGTATCCCGGGCACACGTTCCACGGCCGCGTGGAGAGCCTCGCCGGCGGCACCGGCGCGGCGTTCTCGCTGCTGCCGCCGCAGAACGCGACCGGCAACTGGGTCAAGGTTGCGCAGCGCGTGCCGGTCAAGGTGAGCGTGGACGATCCCGATCCCGCGTTTCCGCTGCGCGTCGGCGCCACGGCGACGGTCACGGTGAGCCTCGAGACGGATTCGACACCGACCGTGTCGCGGCGCTGAATCGATGGAAGCCACGCAAACGTCCGCGGCCGCACCGCCCGCGACGTCGCGCCTGCTGGTGTCGATCGCCGTGATGGCGGCGACGGTCATCCAGGTGCTCGACACCACCATCGTCAACGTCGCGCTGCCGCACATGGCCGGCGAGCTGTCGGCGACCACCGACCAGATCAGCTGGGTGCTGACGAGCTACATCGTCGCCTCTTCGGTGCTGATGCCGATGACGGGCTTTCTCACCGACCGGATGGGGCGGCGCAAGTACCTGCTCGTCAGCATTGCGGGATTCGTCGTCGCGTCCGCGCTGTGCGGCATTGCCACGTCGCTCACGCAGATGGTGCTGTTTCGCCTGTTGCAAGGCCTGTTCGGCGCGTCGCTGGTGCCGCTGTCGCAGGGCATCATGGTCGACACGTATCCCGTGCACGAGCGCGGCAAGGCGCTCGCGATCTGGGGCATGGGCGTGATGGTCGCGCCGATCCTCGGCCCGACCATCGGCGGGTGGCTCACCGAGACGCTCAACTGGCGCTGGAACTTCTACATCAACGTGCCGATCGGCGCGCTCTCGCTGCTGCTCGCCGCGCGCTACGTGCCCGACACCGAGACGCGCGAGCGGCGGATGGACTGGTGGGGACTGCTGTTCCTCGCTCTGTTCATCGCGGGACTGCAATACACGCTCGATCGCGGGCAGCAGGAGGACTGGCTCGACTCGCGCAACATCCGCATCGCGATCGGCGTGCTGTGCGGCGGCCTCGCGGCGTTCGTGTGGCATTCGGTCACGTCGACGCGGCACACGCTGTTCAGCCTGCGACTGTTCGCCGACCGCAACTTCACCGCGGCGTCGATCGTCGGCGCCGCGATGGGCCTCTCGCTGTACGGCGGCATGCTCCTGCAGCCGCTGCTGTTCGAGAACATCCTGCAGTTCCCCACCTTCGACACCGGCCTCGCCATGATGCCGCGCGGCATCGGCAGCCTCGTGAGCATGCTGCTCGTCGGGCGGCTCCTCGGCCGCTTCGGCGCCAAGAAGCTCATCTACGCCGGCATCGCGGCGAGCCTGGTCGGCGCATGGATGATGACGGGACTGAACCTGGACATCACAGGGCGCACGACGCTCGTTCCGCTGCTGCTGCAGGGCTTCGGCATCGGCTTCGTGTTCATCCCGCTGTCCGCGGTGGCGTTCGCAACCCTGCCGAAGGGCCTCGCCACCGAGGCGGCCGGTGTCTACAACCTCATCCGCTCGATCGGCTCGTCGATCGGAATCTCGATCGTGAGCGTCTACATGACGCGCAGCGCGCAGGCGAGCTGGAGCACGCTGCGCGGCTACGTCGACCCGTTCCGTCCCGAGGTGCGGCAGTACCTCGATCCGCTCGGGCTGAAGGCGCGCGGCGCGGGCCTCGCGGTGATCGCGCAACAGGCCGCGCTGCAGGCGCAGATGCTGGGCCTGCTGCACGCATTCTGGCTCATCGTGGCAAGCTTCGTGGCCATGATACCGCTCGTGATGCTGCTCCGCCCGGCGAAGGGCAACGCGCCGGCGCCCGCGATGGCGGCCGAATGAAATCTCCCCGCACTGCGCTGATCGAGGGCGCCATCGCGCCCACGCTGTTCTTCTTCACGCTGCCGATCCTCGCGAGCAACGTGCTGCAGTCGCTGAACGGCTCGGTCAACTCCATCTGGGTCGGTCACTACCTGGGCGAGGCGGCCCTGACCGCGACATCGAACGCGAACACGATCCTGTTCTTCCTGCTGACGCTGGTGTTCGGCGTCGGAATGGCGGCGACGATCCTGGTCGGGCAGAGCGTGGGCGCGCGCGACGTCGCGCAGGCCAAGCGGGTGGTGGGAACGAGCGCCACGTTCTTCGTCGTGGGCTCGCTCATCATCGCGGCGCTCGGCGGCGTCGCGACGCAGCCGCTCCTCGCCGTCATGCAGACGCCGCCCGATGCGATGCCGTACGCCACGGCGTACCTGCGCATCATCTTCGCGGCGATTCCGTTCCTCTTCGCCTACACGTTCCTCATGATGGTGCTGCGCGGGGCGGGCGACTCGAAGACGCCGTTCTTCTTCCTGGTGCTGTCGGTGCTGCTCGACATCGCGCTCAATCCGCTGCTGATCTTCGGCGCGGGACCGATTCCCCGGCTCGGCATCGCCGGCTCGGCGCTCGCGACGCTCATCGCGCAGGTGGTGAGCCTCGCCTCGCTGCTGGTGCACCTTTATCGCGCGCGCCATTTCCTGTGGCTGCACGGCGCCGAGTGGCGGCTGCTGCGGCCCGATCCGCGCCTCTTGCGCGCGCTCATCGTGAAGGGACTGCCGATGGGCCTGCAGATGATCGTGCTCTCGGGCGCGTCGATCGCGGTGATCAGCCTCGTCAATCGCTTCGGCTCGCAGACGACGGCGGCCTACGGCGCGGCGCTCCAGCTCTGGAACTACATCATGATGCCGGCGCTGGCGGTCGGCATGGCGGCCTCCTCGATGGCGGCACAGAACGTCGGTGCCCGCCGCTGGGATCGCGTGCGCCGCACGGCCGTGACCGGCGTGCTCTTCAACGTGCTCATGACCGGCGCGCTCGTGGTGATCCTGTACCTGTTCAACCGCGCCGCGCTCTCGCTGTTCCTTCCCGACGGCAGCGACGCGCTCGCGCTGGCGCAACACATCAACGCCATCGTCGTATGGTCGTTCGTGCTCTTCGGCATCTCGATGGTGCTGGGCGGCGTGGTGCGCTCGACCGGCGCCGCGGTGCCGCCGCTGATCGTGCTGTTCGTGTCACTGTGGCTCATCCGGTTGCCGCTCGCGGTGGCGCTGATGGGCCCGTGGCAGGCCGACGGCATCTGGTGGAGCTTTCCGGTGGGCGCGGGCGTTTCCGCCGTGCTCATGTGGCTCTATTACCGCTACGGCGGATGGCGTCGCGCGCACATGCTGGCGCCGGCGCGTGCGCCCAATCCGGCCGATTGACCCGTCAAAGGCGATCGACGCGCGCGAGCGAAGGGAACAGCCGGATCCACAGCGCGACGATGACGAGCGTTCCGAGCCCGCCGATCACCACGGACGGCACCACACCGAACCACGCGGCCGTCACGCCCGACTCGAACTCGCCGAGCTGATTCGACGTGCCGACGAAGAGCGCGTTGACCGCGCTCACGCGGCCGCGCATCGGATCGGGCGTCTGCAGCTGCACGAGCGACTGGCGCACGACGACGCTGATCATGTCCGCCGCGCCGAGCGTGATCAGGGCCATCAGCGAGAGCGCGAACGAGCGCGACACGCCGAACACGATGGTCGCCACGCCGAACACCGCGACCGCCGCGAACATGGTGCGTCCCGCGTGATGACGAATCGGAAAGCGCATCAGCCATAGCGCCATTGCGAGTGCGCCCACGGCCGAGCCTGCGCGCAGCACACCGAGCGCCCACGGTCCCGAATGCAGGATGTCGCGCGCATAGATCGGCAGCAGCGCCGTCGCGCCGCCGAGCAACACCGCGAAGAGATCGAGCGAGATGGCGCCGAGCACGGCCGGCTGGCTGCGGATGAAGCGAATGCCGGCGAGCACCGACTCGAGCGTGACCTTGCCCGGCGGTGCCGCAGGCTCGCGCAAGCGGATCGGTGCCGTCGCCACGATGGTCACCACGAGGAGCGCCGCGGCGACGCCGTACGCGAGGGTCGGTCCGGCGACGTAGAGCACGCCGCCCAGTGCGGGGCCCGCGATGAACGCCGCCTGCGCCGCCGACGAATTGGCCGCGATGGCGCGCGCGAGGAGCCTTCGCGGAACCAGCGCCGGCAGCAGCGCCTGCATCGCCGGCTGCTGGAAGGCGCGCGCCGCGCCGGTCAGCACGACCATCGCGAAGATACCGGGCACCGCGATGGCGCCCGTGAAGCTGCCGATCGCGAGCACGAGCGTCGCAAGCGCCTGCAGCGACGCCGAGGCCTGCAGCGTGCGGCGCCGGTCGAAATGATCGGCGACCTGCCCGACCACGAGAACGAGCACGAACGAGGGCAGGAATTGCGCGAGGCCGACGAGGCCGAGGTCGAGCGCGCTGCCGGTGAGCGCGTACATCTGCCATCCGACGGCAACGCTCAGCATCTGGTACGACACGGTCGAGGCGACGCGCGCGCACCAGAACAGCACGAAATCGCGCTGCGCGAAAAGCGAATCGTCCCCCGGCGCGGTCACTTCACCGGCGCGCCGGCGAGCGCGAGCACGATGGGCGTCGTGATGGCACCGAGTGCGGTGGTGATGACGATGGCCGAGGCGATCGGACCGTTGAGGACGTCGAACTGGCGCGCCATCAGGTACACGTTGGCGCCGACCGGCAGCGCCGCGAGCAGCACCACCACGGCCGTGTCGAGCGCCGACAGCCCGAGCAGCAGCGCCGCGGCGTACACCACGAGCGGCTGCACGGCGAGCTTCATCGTTACGATCGCCGCGCTCACGCGCCAGCCGGCGCGCACGCCGAATTCCGCGAGACCCATGCCGAGCGCGATCAGCGACAGCGGCAATGCCGCCTGCGCGATGAGCTCGAGGGTGCGGTCGACGAAACCCGGAAGCGGCACGCGCGTGAAGCCGAACGCGGTGCCGAGCAGGATGCTGCCCACGATCGGATTGGCGAGCACGCCCTTCACCGTCTTGCCGAATCCCGCCAGCGACAGGTCGCGATGGCGCGCCCATTCGACCGAAACCGTGACGAGCGTCCACAACGTGAGCGAATTGAAGACGAGCACGAGCGACACCGCGGGCAGGGCGGCCTCGCCGAGCGTGACCTGCGCGATCGGCAGGCCGAGCAGCACGTTGTTCGAAAAGATGCCGCCGACGGCGAACACGGACTGTCCCACGCCGTCCATCCCGAAGAGCAGGCGCCCGGCGATGCGCCCGAGCACGTAGACGATCAGGCAGCCGCCGAAGAATGCGACGAGGATGCGGGCGTCCACCGGCGGCAGCCGCGAGAAATCGCTCATCAGGCGGAACAGGAGCGCCGGCAGCGCGACGCCGAACACGAAGCGCGTCAGCGCGTCGGTGGCCGTGCGCGGCCAGTGCGCGAAGCTCGACAGCGCATAACCGACGAAGACCAGCAGGAACAGCGGCGCGGTGAGCCCGGCGAAGTGGGCGATACCGTGCATCGACTCCGCTTCGGGGCGCGTGCGCCGCGACGCGCTACGTCGCGCGATGGCCCACGAGCGCGAGGAACTCCTCGCGCGTGGCCTGCGATTCGCGGAAGGTTCCGACGACCGACGAGGTGACCATCACGGAGTTCTGCTTTTCCACGCCGCGCATCATCATGCACAGGTGACGCGCCTCGATCATCACGCCCACACCCGTCGCGCCGATGGTGTTCATGATCGCCTCGGACACCTGCTCGGTGAGGCGCTCCTGCAGCTGGAGGCGGCGCGCGTACATGTCCACGAGGCGCGCCAGCTTGCTGACGCCGAACACCTTGCCCGTGGGAATGTAGCCGATGTGGCAGCGTCCGAAGAACGGCAGCAGGTGGTGCTCGCAGAGGCTGTAGAGCTCGATGTCCTTGACGATGACCATGCTGTTGGTGGTCTGAGTGAAGATGGCGTTGTTGACGACGTCGCCGAGCGACGTTCGATAGCCCGAGGTCAGGAACGCCATGGCCTTCGCCACGCGGTCCGGCGTCTTGACCAGGCCTTCGCGGTCGGGGTCCTCGCCGAGCGCGATGAGGAGCTCGCGGGCCAGGGTGCGGATACGGTCGACGTCGACGGCCATGGCGCGTTCCGTTATAGGCGGGATGCAACGGCGCGACGTTAGCACATCGGGCGCGGGCTCACGCCGGGCGCCGCGGCGCTTCAGCGCCTGCTTCGAGCGACGACCGGCGCGCGTGCCTCGGGCGGCGCGGCGAGATCGGGCGCGTGAAACGCCCGCAGCACGCGATTGGGATAGAGCTCGAGCGCGATCGTCGCGAGCGACGACACGGCGACGAGCACGATGCCATAGTGCGGCAGCGCGGCGAGCACGCTCCACCCCGCCATCACGACGATGGCCCAGCGCAGGAATGCGAGCCCGAATGCGCGCCGGATGCGAAAGTCGGCGTCCGGCTGCGCGAGCACGAAGCGGTAGTCGCGCAGCAGCAGCCCCACCGCCGCGCCGAACTGCGCCGCGACGGCGAGCCACAGGTGGCGATCGTGCAGCGCTGCCGCGCGGTCGAAGTCGACGCGGGCGAGCACGATGACCAACGTCACGCCGAGCGGCACCGCGATCACGATCCACGGCACGAGCGCCGTCATGCCGAGCTGCACGCCGAGCCAGAGACGCCGCCACCATGCGGGGCCTTCACCGGCCTCGAAGCCGAAGAGGCGCCCGCACGCCAGCACGCACACCACGTAGATCGATGCGAGCACGTCGGCGAAGTAGACGAAGAGCAGATTGCCGGCCGACCAGCCGAGGAACAGCACGCCGGCGACGGGCACGGCCGCGCGCACCACGACCTGGATCACATCGCGCAGCGGCAGCGACGCCACGGCCCGCCGGCTTGGACGATCACGCGCCCGCGGCTTGCGGCGCGCCGTGACTGCGACTCGCGGCGAGCGTATCGAGCGCCGCGCTCACCGCACGATCGAACAGCGGCACCGGTTCGACGATCAGCATCGCACGCCCGGCGCCAAGCTCGTAGGCGAGGTCTTCCGGCGAATAGATGAATGCACGCGATCGCGAGCGGCTGGTGAAGATGTACTTGCTGCGCAGCGGGCTGATCCACGCGAGGCGCGCGTTGATCGGCCCCTTGTCCGTCCTGAACTGCAGCCACGTGCCCGGCACCATCTCGTTCACGTAGTCGTTGACGTTGGCGGCGGGCAAGGGCCGCGTGGCCGGTCCCTGCTGCGCGGCTTCGTCGGGCTTGGCTTCCGGTTCCTTCGGCTTGATCGCCGCGATGTGCAGCTGATAGAGCGCGTCGAAGAACGACTTCGCGCGGTCGGCGGGAACCTGCAGCGCCTGGGCGCCTTTGCGCAAGGCGCCGATCAGCGCGGGAATCATCTTGGTGAGGCGGGCCTTCTGCGCGGTGCGCTCCTTCGCGACGATGCTCCACAGCATGTCGTCGAGGGTGCGCAGCGCGCCCTGCACGGATTCGCCGTCGACGCCGTCCTGGTCGACGAGCGAGGTCACGTAGTCGACCCAGACCGTCTCGGCGAACGACCGCACGTCGAACGGCACCGAAAGTCCCGCGAGCTTGTCGCGGATCTGCGCCAGCACCTGCGCGCGGTCCTTCTCGCTCTCCTCCGCGGTCAGCGCTGCGTTGACGTCGTCGGCGAGCGCCTCCTCGGTGGTCCGGCGCTCGGTGTCGATGAAGCGCGACAGCTTCGCGTCGGCGGTCTCGAACACCGCCATGTCGATCTCGAAGTCGCGGCACACCTCGTCGATGACGAGCGCCGCGGTGGTCGAGAACGCCTGCTGATAGCCGTCGTCGCTGCTCGCGCCGACGGCAGCCTCGGCGAGATGATCGAGCAGGCGCCGCGCCGCGTGCTTCTTGTCGGAGAAGAACGCGCGGTCGAGCAGCGCCGCCTTCAGGATCGGGACCTGCAGCCGGCCGAAGAGATTGCGCAGCGACTCCGGGATGGATGGATCGCGGAAGACGTAGTCGAACAGCAACGCGATGACGTCCATCGTGATCCGATCGGTCGGATTCGCGATCTGGTCGGCAACGGCGGTGCGGATGTGCGGAATCAGGTTGAGCGGGACGATGGCCGCGTCGCCTCCCGTCTGGGGCATGTGCTGCGCGAGCGCGCTGCGCAGGTCGAGGCGCTGCCAGGTTCCGAGGGTATTGAAGAGCGGCGTGGACGCGCCCAGCGCCATCATCGGGTCGAGGCCCGGGAAGAAGCCGTCGCCGCCGTCCTGCGCCGGCGCCGCCGATACCTGGGTGCCCAGGCGCGCCAGCGTGGCGAGTCCTGCGAGGATGTCGGGCGTCGGCACGAGTGCCGGGACCGGCAGTTCGGGCGCGGGTGACGGGGCGGCCTGGGCGATGGGTGCCGTCGCCGGAGCCGCGGCGGGCGGGACGGGCGCGGCCGGCGCGGTACGCGGCGAGGCGGGCGGCGCGCCGAGCGTTTCGGCGAACTGCAGCGCGGGCGGCGCGCCCGGGGTGCCCAGCGACTCCGGAACGACGACTTCCGGCACCTTGTCGCCCACCTCGGCCATCATGCGGCTGAAGGCGGGCAGGAGCTCGCTGTCGTCCTGCGGCCGCCATTCGCTGCGCGCACGCAGCGCCGCCTTGATCTCGGGCAGCACGTGGCGATCGGCGAGGAAGCGGTTGAGCGAGATGTAGATCTTGTTGATCGCCGGCGTCAGGTCGGTGATCAGGCGCTCCATCAGCGGGCGCCATACGCGCGGGTTCGGATAGATCGCGCGCGACGTCGATCCCACGGCGTCGAGGATGTAGTCGGGCGCGAAGGGATTGTCGATGTCGCGCACGCTCTTCTCGGGCAGCAGCGCATCGACGCGCAGGTCGAGCGCGGCCAGCTCCTTGGTGGTGAAGCGGCGCAGGAAGCCCGTGGCCGCGGTCAAGGCCGCCTGCTTCTCGTGATCGAACGCCGTCAGGACCTTGAGGGTCGCGGCCGAGGCATCCGCGTCGAGCCGGCGGCCCTTGCGCCGGTGGCCCGCGAGACGCTTCGCGAAGAGCTCGTCGAGCGTGCGCTCGAAGCGCTGCTGCCACTCGCCGCGCTTGTTACGGAACGCCTGGATCTCGCCATCCGGGATGTGGCTCACCGACTCGAAGAGGTCGCCCGACATCTCGAGCGACGCCCGCACGACGTCGTGGAGCTTCAGGGCGTACTGCGTGTAGCAGGCCTGCAGCAGGCCTTGCGCCTCCTCGGGCGTGAGCCGGCGCTCCTCGATGGCGTTTTCGCCGATAGCCTGGGCGGTGGGAGGCGGAAGCGTCGACATGAGCGCGGCTGGTGCGGCCCCGATTGTAGTCGCTGGACGCAAGATGCGTGCTTACCGCATGCTCGATCCGATGGCCGGATCGGCCGCGGCCGCGTGCGGCATGTACGGGCGATCCCGTGGTCGACAGAATGGCAGCGGCAGCGCGATGCCGCCGGCTTCCACGCGGCTCGGGATGCACGCGCGAGCCCACCGGAGCCCGGAGGGCTCGCGCCGTCAGTGGGGCAGCACGAGGTTCGCCAGCGCGTCGCAGCGCTGCTGCGACGACGAGCACGTGATCGTGCCGCTGTTCGGGTTGTAGTTACGGATGTTGAACCAATACGTCTGGCCCGGCGTGAGACCCGCGACGGTCGAAGTGCCCGAGCCGATGCGGAAGGTGAGCGTCGCGGTGTTGCCGATCGCGCGCCCGAGCGGCCCGCTCGCGCCGCCCAGGTCGGTGGGCCGGAAGTCGCACGCCGTCGACGACACGGTCACCTCGCGGGAGGTGGGCGGCCCGTTGAACTCCGACGTCGACAACGATCCGAATGCGCCTGACGACGCCGTCGACGGAACGGTGAAGCGCACCGCCCACGCGCCGTTCCATGCAAAGCCGGGCGCATGATTGAAGAACGTCGAGTAGACCACCTGGTTGTCCGAGCCCACGTCGCTGTAGAGCGCGCTCGGGAACTGCCCGCAGAGCCCCGCGGGCGGCGGCGCCGAGCTCGCCCAGTTGATCGACATGCTGGCCGTGTTGCCCGTCCCCCCGGAGTTGCTCGCCGAGACGGTCACCGTCTGCAGACCGGGCCCGGTGCCGCCGGTGTTGCACACATTGGTGAGCGACGAGCATCCGGTCCAGTGGTAAGCGGATGGATTGCCGCTGCAGTACGCATACAGCGTCACGAGACTGCCGCTCACCGGCGGGTCGGTCTGCCGGGTGGCGCTGACCGCGCACACGGGCGGCGTTTCCGGCGGCGGCGGAGGCTGCCAGGCCACGCTGACGCTCGCCGGCGCGCTGCTGCCGTTGACGTTGCTCGCGACGACGCTGTAGGTCACGGTGCCCGGTGCCGCCGAGCTCGCCGTGCAGACCGACGTGAGGCTCGCGCAATTGCTCCACAGATACGAGCTCGGATTGCCGGTGCACGTCGCGGTGAGCGTCACGAAGGAATTGGCCGCGGGAGCGCCGTTGCTCGCCGAGAGCGTGCACGCCGGAAGCGCCACCGGATCGGCCGTCGGCGAGCACATCGCCACGGGCATCGACGACGAGCCGTAGCCCTCGGCGACGTAGCCCTTGGCGATCATCTGCTGCTGCACGCTGAGGCTCGTGGTGTAGCGATGGTTCGAGTCGACGCGGCCGTTCCACGCGCGGTAGATCGGGATGGTGCCGCTCGGGCACGCTCCGGTTGTCGTATCCGGCAGCGCGACGCCGAAGACGTCGCTCGACTCGAGCACCCACACGCCGGGAAAGCGCGCGGCAACCTCCTGGCACTCCGCGGGTGAAGCGGAATAGAAGTGCGAATCCAGGCCGGCGCTCGGCTCGCCGTAGAAGCGGCATACCGGGCTCAGGTTCGTCGACACGGTCGCTGGATCGGCGACCTTGAACGACAGGCCGGTGCGCGCCCATCCGACGAACACGTGATTGTCGAGCTTGTTGATCTCATCCGCGCTCGCGGTGACGAAGTAGTGATCGAGCGCGGCGTTGTAATACTCGATCGCGTCGAGCAGCGTGGCCGACGCGGGCGCGGGCGCCGCGAGCAACGCAAGCGCGCACGTCACCGCGCACGCGCGGCACATTCGTTGGAGAGCATGGAGGAAACGCGATGGATGCATATGAACCGGCCGGCGGACCAACGGAAGCGAGGACGCATTCTGACGCAAGCGCGAGCACCCGACGGGCGCCCGTCGCAACTTGCGATGGACCTCGCCCGATGCGCGGGGGTTCATAAGCGACGCGGTTTCGGGCACGATGCTCGCCACGCTGCGCGACCGGGCCACCGCGTGGCGCGCGAAACGACACGAGGAACGCGACTCATGCAATGCTCCATCTGCGGCAAGGACAACCAGCCCGGAATGCGCTTTTGCGTTCATTGCGGCGCCGCGCAGACCCCGGTTCAGCCTGCGGCAACCACGAGCGTGATCGCCGCCATGACGCAGGCCGAGGCGCCGCCGGCGGCACGCGCCTCGGGTCGTCCGGGGCTCGCCGTGGACGCCCCGATCTCGCCTCCGACCGATTCCACGCGCGACATCCGCGCAGCCACGCCTGCCGCCGGCGAGGCGAAACGCATGCCCGCGAGCCCCGGCGTGGAGCCGACCGGCGCGTCCGTCGCGCCGGCATCCGAGTCGACGCGCGCGGGGGTGGCCGCGTCGGCCATCGGCACCGCGAGCGATCCCGCGGCCGCACCGGCGTACAGCACGTCGCCGCCGCGCAAGAGTGGCATGCTGGTGGTCATCGTCCTGGCGGTCATCGGTCTCCTGGGGATCGGCGGCTTCTTCGTCTACAAGGTCTCGGAGGACAGCACGCACGAGGCCGCCCCGGCCTCGACCGCGGCGACCGCGCCCGCGCAGGCGTCGTCGTCCGAGAGCGCTGCTGCCGCGCCGGCCGTTGCGCCCGGTGGCGCCACGACCGACACCGCGCCCGCGCCCACGCCCAGCACCGAGCCGGCATCGGCGCCTGCGCCGGAGGCCAAGCCGGGCGATGCCGAGCCGGCCCGGGCGACGTCGTCCGGACCGACGCCGGCGCCCGCGGTGGAACCGCCCGCCAAGTCCGCCGGAAAGGCTTCGCCCGGTCGTGCGGCGCAACCGCGGCCCGGGTCACCCAAGGGCTCCGAGCCCGCCGTGACCCAGCCGGCCGCGACACCCGCGCCCGCGCCGAACCCTCCGCGCTCGACCACGGCCGCGCCGGCGACCCGTGCGGCACCGGCGGCCGATCGGTGGGCGCAGATGCAGGAGGAGCTCACGCGATGCACGCGCGAGGACTTCATCGCGCGCGTGGTGTGCGACCAGCGCGTGCGCCTGCGGTACTGCAACGGCTACTGGGGCGCCGTGTCGCAATGCCCGGCCTACGCCTCCGGCCCGGATCACGGCCAATGACGCGCATGTAGGTGACCGGCGGACAGCGGTTTCCGGACCCAACCGATCCCACCGCCGCGCCGCAGTCGATAGTCTCCAGGCAACGCTGAGCGCGCCGCGGTTGGGCGCTTGCACTGGAGGATCGCGCATGACCACGATCGTGGCGGCAGTCTTCGAGACCGACGCCGCAGCCGACCGCGCCGCGGACGAGCTGCACAAGGCCGGCTTCGAAGCCGGCGAGGTCGAGAAATTCGTGCTGACCCCGCCGGGACAGCACAACGACATCACGACCGGCGGCGACGAGGCAGCGGATCCGCACGCCAAAGGCGGCGAGAAGGGCGCGGCGGCAGGTGCGGCGATCGGCGGCGCGGTCGGTGCCATTGCCGGCCTGGCCGCCACACCGCTGGTAGGCCCGGCCGCGATCGCGGGAGGCATGGCGACCGGCGCGTACGTCGGCTCGATGGCCGGTGCCGTGAACACGATGAAGGACAGGCCCGCGGCGGTGCAGCCGGTCGCGCGCCCGGCCGGCGTCATGCTGGCCGTTCCCGCCGAAGCCGACGAGGACGAGGAAGTCGCCGTCGACCTGATGCGAGACGCCGGCGCCCGCATGATCGAGCGCTGCGACGGCACCTGGCAGGACGGTCACTGGATCGATTTCGACCCCGTGCGTCCGCCGCAAGTCATCGAGCAGAGACCCGTTTGACGCGAAGCACCGCGCGCACCCCGCTCCGCGCGAAAACCAACAAGGGGACGACGCCATGCGACACCTGAACGCAACCACCCGTGGCTGGCGCGCGCGCATACCCGCGCTGCGCGCCCGCCAGCACGGCCGTTGGGGCTACATCCTGGCCTGGCTGCTGGGAGTGCCGATCCCGATTCTGGTGCTGATCTACCTGCTGCGCGGCTGCACGTAGCGTCGCGCGCTCGGGCCGCTAGCCGCGGCCCACGAACGGCATCTTCGTGGCCATCACGGTCATGAACTGCACGTTCGCGTCGAGCGGCAGGCTCGCCATGTAACGCACGGCGCTCGCGACGTGCGCGACGTCCATCAGCGGCTCGACGGCGATCTGCCCGTTCGCCTGCGGAACGCCGCTCGCCATGCGCGCGGCGAGCTCGGTGTGCGCGTTGCCGATGTCGATCTGCCCGCAGGCGATGTCGTATTTGCGCCCGTCGAGCGAAGCCGACTTGGTGAGGCCGGTGATGGCGTGCTTGGTCGCCGTGTACGGCGCCGAGTTCGGCCGCGGCGCGTGCGCCGAGATCGAGCCGTTGTTGATGATGCGCCCGCCGCGCGGCGTCTGCGCCTTCATGACGCGAAACGCCTCGCGCACGCAGAGGAACGACCCTGTCAGGTTCACGTCGACGACGGCTTGCCACTGCGCGTCGGTGAGCTCGTCGAGCGGCACGCCGGGCGCGCCGATGCCCGCGTTGTTGAACACGACGTCGACGCGGCCGAACTTCGCGACGACGGCGTCGAACAGCGCGCGCACCGCTGCCGGCTTCGCGACGTCGGTCGGCACGACGAGCACGCGATCGGGCGCGGCGCGCGCGGTCTCCTCCAGCGGCTCGCGGCGACGGCCCGCGAGCGCCACCGCGTAACCGTCGTCGAGCAGCGCGTGCGCCACCGCGCGCCCGATGCCCGATCCGGCGCCGGTCACGATGGCCGTCTTCGAAGTCGTCATGCGATCACTCCCGAAGCGTGCAATGGGTCATGGTAACGCAACGACGCGCGCGTTACGCGCGGGCGCGCCGCGCGGCGTGCGCGTCCTGCGCGTCGACCGCGAACGGCGCGGGCATCGCGATGCCATAGCCCTGGCCGTAGTCGACGCCTACTATGGTGAGCGCTTCGCGGATCGCCGGCGTCTCCACCGATTCGGCGATGGTCTGCTTGCCCATCACGCGCCCGATGCGGTGGATGGCCTCGACCATCGCGGCGTCGACCGGATCCTGCAGCATGTCCTTGACGAAGCTGCCGTCGATCTTGAGGAAGTCGACGGGCAGATGCTTCAGGTACGTGAAGGACGAGACGCCGACGCCGAAATCGTCCAGCGCGAAGCGGCAGCCCGACGCGCGCAGCCCGCCGATGAACTCCGCCGCGCGCGACAGGCTCGTCACGGCGGTGGTCTCGGTGATCTCGAAGCAGACCGCCGCGTGGGGCACGCGGAAGCGGTCGAACTGCTCGCGCACGAAATCGAGGAACTGCTCGTCGCCGATCGACGCACCCGACAGGTTGATCGCGATCGCGCCCGGATGCGCCGCGCCGTTGCCGCGCGCGGCGAGCGCGGCGAACGCCGTGCGGATCACCCAGCGGTCGATCGCCGGCATGAGGTTGTAGCGCTCCGCCGCGGGCAGGAATGCCATCGGCGGGATCACCTCGTTGTGCTCGTCGAGCAGCCGCACCAGCAGCTCCTGGTGTGACGGACCGTCGCCGTGCAGCGGCACGATCGGCTGCGCGTAGAGGAGCAGGCGATTCTCCGACAGCGCGCGGTGGATCCGATTGACCCATTCCATCTCGCCGTGACGCAAGGCGATCTCGCTGTCCTCGGGGCGGTAGACCTGCACGCGGTTGCGCCCCTTGTCCTTGGCCATGTAGCACGCCGCGTCGGCGGCCGACAGCACGCCCGACAGCGTGCGCGGACCCTGCGCGATGTTCACCACGCCGATCGATACGCCCACGGCGAACGAGCGGCTGTGCCACGCGAAGCGGAAGTCCGCGATGGTGCGACGCAGGTTCTCCGCGATGCGCAATGCGGGCTCGGGCGGGCAATGCGTGAGCAGCACGCCGAACTCGTCGCCGCCGAGGCGTGCCAGCGTGTCGCCCTCGCGCAGGCGCGGCCGCAGCAGCGCGCCGATCTGGCGCAGCAGCTCGTCTCCGGCCGCGTGCCCGCTCGTGTCGTTGACGACCTTGAACTGATCGAGGTCGAGATACAGCACGGCCGTGTTGACATCGCCCTCGCGCGCCTCCTCGAGCGCGGCGAGCAGCCGCTGCTCGAACTCGCGCCGGTTGAGGAGTCCGGTGAGCGCGTCGTGGCTCGCGAGATGGGTGAGGCGCGCGGCGTACTGGCGCTCGCGCCGCATGTCGTGGAACACGATCACCGCGCCGACGATGCGCCCGCTGCGCTCGCGGATCGGCGCGATGCTGCGGTCGATCGCGATGGGCGCGCCTTCGCGCGGCATGAGCGAGATGCTGCTCTCCGCCTCGATGGTCTGCCCGTCGCGCAGGACGCGTCCGACGACGTCCGGCAGCGCCTCGCTGGTGGCCTCGTTCACCGCGACGAACACGTCGCTCACGGCGCGCCCGCGCGCGGCGTCCGCGCGCCACCCGGTGAGACGCTCGGCGACCGGATTGACGTACTCGACGCGTCCCTGCAGGTCGACCGTGATGACGGCGTCGGCGATCGAGGCGAGCGTCACTTCGGCGCGGTCGCGCGCCTCGTGAAGCTCGGCTTCCGTCTGCTTGCGGTCGGCGATGTCGGTGAGCGAGCCGGCGAAGCGCAGTGGTCGTCCGCTCGCCGAGCGCTCCGAGCGGCCGCGCGCGCGGAACCAGCGGTAATCGCCGGTGTTGGTGAGGATGCGCACGTCGAGGTCGAACGGCGCGTCGTGCCGCAGGTGATTGCGCAGGCTCGCGATGACGGCGCTGCGGTCGAGCGGATGGATGCGGCGCAGCGATGCGCGCGGAGAGGACTTGAGCGCCTCCGGCGCGACGCCGAACAGTTCCGCGAATCGCGGCGACAGGAAGAGCGAGCGGCGCACGAGATCCCAGTCCCAGATGCCTTCGCTGCTGCCGCTCACCGCGCGGTCGAATCGCGCCTCGCTCTCGCGCAGCGCGTGCTCGAACGACTCGGCGCTGCGCAGGAGCCGCCCGGTGCGCAACACGGCGAGCAGCACCAGCGCGGCGGCCACCGCGACGTTGATGCCGGTCAGCACGACGTCGGTCTCGCGCGACGCCTCGCTCATCGTGGCGGAGAAGCCGTCCTCGAGGGGCGTCAACGCGGCGTCGATGCCGCTCGTGCGGCGCAGGAGCGGCGTGATGAGCGGCGGCGGCTCGCCGAGCACGACGGCGGTGTGCAGCGTGTTGGCGACGTCGTTGAGCTCGAGCACCAGCGCATCGGCCTCCGTCCAGTAGCCGATCGCGCGCGCCATGAACGGCACGTGGCGGAAATATCGATACAGCCAGATCATGCCTGCGATGTCGTCGGGATGATTGCGCCCGGCGATGAGACCCGATCGCGCGCGCGCGGTGTCCGGGTCCGCGGCCTCGAGGGCGAGGCGCGCGTCGCGATCGCCGAAGATCACCGCGATGGCCGTGCGGTATGCGGCGAAGTCGGCCTCGTCGTGCGTGATGGCATAGCGCTCGAGCGCGGCGACCGCGGTCTTCTGTGCCTTCGACCAGCTGCTCTCGCCGCCGACGTACGCGCGCACCGCGGACATCACGCTGAGGCTCGCGCCGACCAGCAGCAGCATGAGCGCTACGATCGCGACGAACGGCCAGATGATGCCCATCAGGCGCGAGCGCGCGAAGCGACCGGGGAAGAGCGTGACCATGGGGACGCGCGAGTGTACCGCGCAGCGTGCCGCCGCTACGCGCGGCTCGATGGACGCGCGGCCCCGCGCGTTCTGCACGACCGTGCGCACGCGTCGCGCGCGCGTACGTCGGCTTCCGACGCGTCGTTCGACGTTACGCCGCCGGGCGCGCCGCTTCGATGCGCGGTTGCGCGGGTTGCCAGGGCCGCGGCGGATGCGGCCGCTCGGCGTCGCGCGCGCGACGCCAGGACGGCGCGATCGGCGCGTCGCTCCACACGGCCATGTGCAGGCGCGACAGCGCAAGCGGGTCGGCGAGAAGCGTCGCCTGCCCGGCGCGGTCGAGCGCCGACCAGCCGTCGCGCAGCGCGCGCTCGATGCGCTCCGAGCGCTCGCGCCGCACGGCCTCGGGCAACTCGTGGCGTGCCACGCCTTGCGCGCACGCGAGCGCGTTGAGCAAAGGGTCGACGACGGCCATCTCGCCGTCGGCCTCGGGCAACGCACGCTTCACGTACTTGCGCGTCGCACGCATGGCGGCGGGCGGGCGCGCCTCCTCGGGGATCAGGAAAAGGCGTCGCCGGCGCAAGCGCCGCCCGGGCGCCACGCGGCTCGTGTACACCGATACCGGCACCGACAGGATCAGCGCGCCGACGACGGGCAGCAGCCACCACAGGAAGGTCGGATTGAGCCACCACACGAAACCGGCCCACGCGACGCCGAGCAGCGTGTGCAGTCCGTGGCGCCGGATCGCGTCGCCCCACGTCGTCTGGGCGTCCTCGCGCGGTGGCGAGCGCCATCGCACGGCGTGACCGATCAGCGACGAGAGCACGAACTGCGTATGGAAGAGCATGCGCACGGGTGCGAAGAGCGCCGAGATCGCCATCTCCATCAGCACGCTCGCCCACAGCTTGGACGCTCCGCCGTAGCCGGAAGGTTGTTGCGCGGCGATCAGCAGGCCCGCGAGGATCTTCGGCAGGAACAGGAGCAGCGCGGTGGCCGAAAAGAGCGTCACGGCCCACTCGGGATGCCACTGCGGCCACAGCGGGAATAGCTGGAACGGATGCACGAAGTACTGCGGCACCGTCAACGTGTGCACGGCGAGGAGCGCCGTGGACAGTATCAGGAATGCGAACCACAGCGGCGCGGACAGGTACGCCATCACGCCGGTCATGAACACCGCACGGTGCGCCGGATGCAGGCCCTTCATGAGGAACAGCCGAAAGTTCATGAGGTTGCCCTGGCACCAGCGGCGGTCGCGCGACAGCTCGTCGATGAGGTTGGGGGGCATCTCCTCGTAGCTGCCGGGGAGGTCGTACGCGATCCACACGGCCCATCCGGCGCGACGCATGAGCGCGGCTTCGACGAAATCGTGCGACAGGATCTCTCCGGACAGCGCGCCGCTGCCCGGCAGGCGCCCGAGCGCGCAATGACGCATGAACGGCTCCACGCGAATGATCGCGTTGTGGCCCCAGTAGTGCGACTCGCCGAGCTGCCAGAAGTGCAGCCCCGCGGTGAAGAGCGGTCCGTAGACACCCGTGGCGAACTGCTGCACGCGCGCGTAGAGCGTGTCGCGTCCCGCTGCGCGTGGCGCCGTCTGGATGATGCCTGCGTTCGGATTCGCCTCGGCCATGCGCACGAGTGCCGTGAGGCAATCGCCGGTCATCACGCTGTCGGCGTCGAGCACGACCATGTAGCGATAGCGCCGTCCCCACCGGCGGCAGAAGTCGGCGATGTTGCCGCTCTTGCGCTTGATGCGATGCTGGCGCCAGCGATAGAACACGCGCCCGAAGCCGCCGACCGCGCGGCACAGCGTCATCCACGCCTCGATCTCGGCGACGCGTGTGTCGGGGTTGCCGCTGTCCGACAGGACGAAGAAATCGAACCGGTCGAGGCAGTCGGTGCGCGCGAGCGATTCGTACGTCGCACGGAGGCCCGCGAACACGCGCGGCACGTCCTCGTTGCAGATCGGCATCACGATCGCGGTACGGGCGTCGGGCGGGATGGGCGCGCTGCTGCCGCGCAGGCTGTTCGAGATGGCGTAGCGGTCGCCGCCGATCGCGAGCAGCGCGAAGCCCGCGAGCGCGGTCCAGAAGCCCGCGGAGATCCATCCGAACAGGATCGCGAACAATGCGAGCATCGCGATCTCGAGCGGCTGCGTGCCGTGGTAGGGCAGCACGCTCGTCATGAAGTTGGTCGCGATCCACGTCTGCGCGATCACGAGCCCGAGCAGCACGATGCGCCGCCGCGCCGCGGCGTGGCTCCAGCGGCCGCGCGGATCGGGCGAATCGCGCTCGATGCCGTGCATGCGCAGCCGCCGCGTCCACGCCTTTGGCCACGCGCGCGGCGCCATCGAGCCGCGGGTGAGCGGCGGCGTGGTGTCGAGGCGCTCGCGGCCCTGCACGTCGCGCGTGAGGACCGGCCCCGCCGGGGTGAACGGCGTGCCGTAGCCCAGCGTGATGCGCGCGTGCACCGAATCGTAGGCTGGCAACGATGTATCGACAGGCCTGCCGGCGAGCGCCTGATGGACCGCGGCCATCGGCGCGATCGGCGGATCCTGCGCGAGCGCGCGCGCCAGCACCTCGCGACGGCGCTCCGGCGTGAGCGGCAGGCGATCGACGTAGCGCGCGGCGAGCGCCGCCTCACCCGTCAAGTCGGCGGCAGCACGTAGCTCCATGTCTCCGACAGCGTCGCGTTGTTCAGGCGCAGGAACGCCCGCAGCTCGACGGGCTTCTTGTCGTCGAGCCGTTTGAAGCGCAGCGTGGTGCGCCACCCGCCGGTGATCTCGTTGCGGTAGGCGTTGGATTCGAGCATCTCCGCGTTCGGGTCGAGCGTGAATACGACCTCGACCGGCGCATCGGCCGCCAGCTTGTGAAGCGCGGGTCCGTCGAAATCGATGACGTAGGAGATGCTGTCGTCGGGTTTGCGCACGTACCCGTGCCCGCGGCGCGTTTGCACGACCCAGGACAGCGGCGGGCGCGTCTCGCTCTCGCGCTGCCAGGTGAGCCGGTACTCGAAGTCGAGCGGCTGCTTCGGAGGCGGCGGATTGTCGGGCACCCAGTAGGCGACGATGTTGTCGTTGGTCTCGTCGGGCGTCGGGATCTGCACGAGCTCGACGCGTCCCGCGCCCCACTTGCCCTTCGGCTCGACCCAGCCCGACGGACGCAGGTCGTAGCGCGCCTCGAGATCCTGGTAGCTCGCCCAGTCGCGGTCGCGCTGGAGGATGCCGAAGCCGAGCGGATTCACGGTGGTGAACGACGTAACGAGCAGGCGCTTGGGATTGACGAGAGGCCGCCACAGCCACTCGCCGGTGCCGGCCTGGACCGACAGGCCGTCGGAGTCGTGCACCTCCGGACGATAGTCATCGATGGGCGGACGGTTGTTCTCGCCGAAGTAGAACATGCTCGTGAGCGGCGCAAGCCCGAGCTTCGTGACGTTCTCGCGCATGAACACACGCGCGCGCACGTCCATCGCGGTATCGGCGCCGGGCTTGAGCACGAAGCGGTACGCGCCGGTCGCGCGCGGCGACTCGAGCAGCGCGTAGATGCGCAGCTCCTTCGATTCCGGGGCCGGCCGCTCGAGCCAGAATTCGCTGAAGCGGGGGAATTCCTCGCCGGCCATGATCGCGGTGTCGATCGCGAGCCCCCGCGCCGACAGGCCGTAACGCTGTCCCTTGCCGAGCGCGCGGAAGTAGCTCGCGCCCAGGAACACCAGCACCTCGTCCTTGTACTTCGGCGTGTTGATCGCGTAATGCACGCGAAAGCCCGCGAAACCGAGGCCCTTCAGCTTGCTCGTGTCGAAGGTGTTGGCGCCGTAATCGAAGAGCGCCGGATCGAAGCGGATGTCGCGCACCCCCTGCGAGGTGATCTCGTGCATGCGCACCGGCTGCTCGTAGTACAGGCCCTGGTGGAAGAACATGACCTCGAAGGGCAGCTTCGTACCGCGCCACAGCGCCTTGTCGGGGCGGAAGCGGATGTCGCGATACTGGTCGTACGTGAGCCCCTGCAGCTCCTTCGGCAGCGTGTTGTCGGCCTTCTTGTACGGCTGTTCGGCGAGCGCCTTCGCACGGGCGGCGACGTCCTCGAACGAGAACGCCAGCGCGCGAGCGGACAGCGCAACCAGCAACAGCGCCGCGAGGCGCGCGAAGATCACTGCAGGACGCACGATAAGGGGACGAGCGCCGCCGGCCGGCGGCGCGGGCAAAAGCACGAGTATAGGCGGTGGCGCGCCGGGTTCGCTCCGGCGCGGTCGATGAGCTGACTGTGGCGGCGAGCGCGCCGTGCGCCCGCCCCACGTGCTACCGATTCGCTAGAAGCAGAATCGCGCGCCGAAGTGATGACCCCATCCGCCCGCGCAGACGCTGCCCCAGTAATACGGGCGCGGCGCGGCGTAATACGGCGCGTAGTAGGGCGGGTAGTAGTACGGCGCGGGGTACACCACCGTCGGGGGCGGCGCATACACGTACTGTCGTACCGGCGGTGCCACGGCCTGGCGAGCCGGCGGCGCCGAGTAATCGGGAGGAGTCGATACGTCGGACGCGGAGATGGGCGGCGCATCCGAGATCGGGCCCGGCGGCATGCCTTGCGTCGCCTGTTGCGCGAGCTGCCATTGGCGCCATTTCAGGAGGCGGTCGGCCTCCTCGGCCGTGATCTCCCCGCGAGACACGCGGCCGTCGACCTCCGTGCGATAGAGGTCGAGCTGCCGCTGCACCTCGGCCGACTGATCGGCGGTCAGCGATGGCAGCGCCGGCGGCGACGATTGCGCGCCGGCCGCGGCGGTGTAGCCGATACCGAGCGCTGCCAGCGCCAGGGTCAGGACAAGGCGTTTCATGAGGTGCTCCGATGCATCGAATTCGAACGAGTTGGACTCTCTGTACGGCGCGTGGTTTCCACGCGGCAATCGCCCGACAACGGGCCGCGCGCGGCCGCGGTTGACCGCCCGGTGACGGGGTAACAACGCGTTACACATTCGGGGCGGAGCGACCGGATCCCAAGCCGAGCAGGGCATAGAGGATCACCGCCCCGAACGTCGCCGTGCCGATGCCGCCCAGCGCGAAGCTGCCGATGCGCAGCGTGAAGTCGCCCGCCCCGAGCACGAGCGTCACGGCGGTCACGACGAGATTGCGGTTGTCGCCGAAGTCGACGCCGCTCTGCACCCAGATGCGTGCGCCGGCGACCGTGATCAACCCGAAGACGACGATCGACACGCCGCCCAGCACGGGCACCGGAATGGTCTGGATGAGCGCACCGAACTTCGGCGAGAACCCGAGCACGATCGCAATCACCGCCGCGACGACGAACAGCAGCGTGGAGTAGATGCGCGTGACCGCCATGACGCCGATGTTCTCCGCGTACGTCGTCACGCCGGTGCCCCCGACGGAACCCGCGGCGATGGTCGCGACGCCGTCGCCGAGGAACGCGCGTCCCATGTAGGGATCGAGATTGCGGCCGGTCATCGCGCTCACGGCCTTGATGTGACCGAGGTTCTCCGCGACGAGCACGATCGCGACCGGCGCGATCAGTGCGATCGCCGGGCCGCTCCACGCGGGCGCGGCGAACCTCGGCAAACCGATCCACGCGGCCTGGGCGACGCCGCTCCAGTCGATCGCCTTGCCGAGGCCGGCACCGTTGGTCAACGCCGCATAGATCACGTACGCGAGCACGAGGCCGATCAGGATCGGCAGGCGTTGCAGCATGCCGCGCATGAACACGGCGACGAACGCGACGCACAGCACGGTGAGCAGCGCCATCCAGGCGTCGAACGCCGTCGCGGTCGCGCCCTTGACCGCGATGGGCGCGAGATTGAGCCCGATGACCGCGACGATCGCGCCGGTGACGACGGGCGGCATCGCGCGCTCGATCCATTGCGTGCCCGCCGCCATGACCACGAGGCCGATGATCGCGTATACGACGCCGCATGCGATGATGCCGCCGAGCGCCACGCCGACGTTCGCATTGGGTCCGCTGCCCGGGTAGCCCGTCGCGGCGATCACGACGCCGATGAATGCGAAGCTCGAGCCGAGGTAGCTCGGCACGCGACCGCCGACGATGACGAAGAAGATCAGCGTTCCCATCCCCGACATCAGGATCGCGACGTTGGGATCGAAGCCCATGAGAAGCGGCGCGAGCACTGTCGCGCCGAACATCGCGATGACGTGCTGCACGCCGAGCGGAAGCGCCTCGCTCCACGGCAGCCGCTCGTCGGGCGCGATCACGCCGCTTCTCTTCTCGATCCACGTTGGAAAGTACGACGCGCGCATCGCAGGCTCCGTGGGGACGTCGGGGGCGCCGCGATTCTAGCGCGCGCCGACCGCAACACGAGCGATTGGTTCCTGAGCGAGCAGGTCATCCGGGACGCGCCCCGGCGCGTTCAAGGCGGCGTGCGCTGGTCTGGACTTTGCAGCGATGGCGTGGATGCATCACGACGGCGTGCGGCAGCTTCGTGGCTGCGGCATGCGCCGATGTACAACTTACAAACCGCGAGGCCGAATCTGCACGGTGCAGCAGCCCGCGGCGGAGAAAGCATGATGAGAACGTTCGTGTCGCTGGCTGCGCGTGGATGTGTCGGCGCGCTCGCTTTGATGCTCGCTGCGCTCGCGACCCCCGCGAGCGCGGATCCGCCTTCACGCGTGATCCGGATCTCCCTCGTGCAGGGCCCCGTGAGCTTCGCGGCGGCCGGCAGCGACGACTGGGTCTTCGCGACCGTGAATCGGCCCGTGTTCTACGGCGATCGACTGTGGGCCGACGAGGATGGCCGCGGCGAACTCGAGATCGGCAACGGCACGCTGTGGATGGGCCCGCGCACGGCGGTCGACGTGTTGAACCTCGACGATCGCGCGGCGCAGTTCCAGCTCTCCGAGGGCGATATCGTGCTGCGCGTGCGCGACCTCGGGCGCGACGACACGGTCGAGATCGACACGCCCAACCTGGCTTTCGTGGTGACGAGTCCCGGGCGCTATCGCGTGTCGGTCGATGCGCAGGGGCAATCGACCGCGGTCGCCGTCACCGACGGCGCAGCGGACGTGTACGGCGAGCAGGCGTCGTATGTCGTGACACGCGGACAGCGCTATCGCTTCTCCGGCACCGATCTCGAGAACGCCGAGCGCATCGCACCGTCGCCGCCGGACACGATCGATCGGTTTGCACTCGACCGTGAGCGTCGGCACGATCGCATCGCGTCCGTGCGCTACGTATCGCCCGACGTGATCGGGGTCGAGGATCTCGATACGTACGGCTCGTGGAGCTCGGTCGCCGACTACGGCAACGTGTGGGTCCCGCGCGAAGTGCCTGCCGACTGGGCGCCGTATCGCAACGGCCACTGGACATGGATCGATCCGTGGGGGTGGACCTGGGTCGACGACGCGCCATGGGGCTTCGCGCCTTTCCACTACGGGCGGTGGGCGTACGCGCAGAATCGCTGGTGCTGGGTGCCGGGGCCGCGCGACGTTCGCCCCGTGTACGCGCCGGCGCTCGTCGCGTGGTTCGGTGGCGGCGGCGTGAGCATCAGCGTGTCGAGCGGCCCGGCGATCGGATGGGTCCCGCTCGCGCCACGCGAGGTCTACCGGCCGTGGTACGACGCGAGCCCGCAGTACATCCGCCAGGTCAACGTGAGCAATACGCACATCACGAACGTCACGGTCATCAACCAGGTGATCAACAATCCCGGCGCGGTCACGCAAGTGAACCAGTTGGTGAACCTGCGCGCGCCGCGCGCGATCACGGCCGTTCCGCCGGCAGCGTTCGCGCAAGGTCAGTCGGTGTCGCGCGTCGCGGTCGCGGTGCAGGCGAATGCCCTGAACAGGGCATCGTTCCAGCCCGCGCCCAGGATCGCGCCCGCGCGCGAGGCGCTGGTCGGCTCGGGACAGGCCGCCAGAGGCCGACCTCCTGCGCAAGTGATGCAGCGCACGATCGTTGCCAGGACCGCGCCCCCGCCGGCAGCGATGCCGGTCCAGCAGAAGATCCAGCTGCTCGAGAAGGATCCGGGCAAGCCGCTCGCGCCGCGCCAGGCCGCGCGCACCGCGCAGGGAAGCCAGCCGAATGCTGCCTCTCCCGCTGGCGCGCCGGTCGCGGCAGAGGGGCGTCCTTCCAATGTCCGCGTGGCCCGCGCAGCCAAGCCTGCCGCCACTGCCGCGCCGCCGGTGAACCCGCGCGCCGCCGCCACCGCGGCACAACCCGAGCGCGAGGGACCCGCCGCGGCCACGCCGCCGGCGAGCTCATCGCCATCGACCGCCGCGGGCGCGCGCCGTCCAGGCGGCCCGGCGGCGACGCAGCCACCGCGCGAGGAAGCCAACGCGCCTCGCGCGCCTCGCGAAGCGACGCCGGGCAATGCGCCGCGCACGCCAACAACCGAGTCGCCGCGCGAGGAAGCTAGAGGGGTGCAAGGACCGCAAGGACCGCAAGGACCGCGTGACCAGGCCCGAGGCACCCCCGCGCCTGAACCGGAGCGTGAAGCACGACCGCGCGCGGCGTCCCCGTCGCCCGCGGCTGCCCCCAACCCTGGGCCGCGTCCGCCGAACGAAGCGGCTCGTGCGGCGCCGCCCACGCGCGCGCCGGAAGCCGCGGTGCCGGCGGCGCCGCCGCGCGCACGCGAGCCGGCGGCGCCCCGGGGGCCTGAAGCGGCCCCGCAACCGCCGCGCGAGGAGCGGTCGGAGTCGCCCCGGCCCCCTCAGGCCGCGCCGAGGGCGCGCGAGGAAGCGCGCATTGCGCCGCCTCCGCCGCCGGCCG
>DATJIS010000074.1:0-34043 GCA_035493035.1 Casimicrobiaceae bacterium
ACCGGCATCGGCCACGGTGATGATCGGAGACACGACGCATGACCTGTTGATGGCATCGAACGCGGGCGTCGCGGCGATAGCGGTGACGCATGGGGCGCATGCGGCGGAGCGATTGGCGGAGCATCCAACCCTCGGCGTTGCCACGAGCGTGGCTGCGCTCTCCCGACTCCTCAGGTAGCACTCACCCGCGCGCCAAGGGTTTGTGGCGTGAAGATCGCGATGCTGACAAATCTCGTGCGGCCGCCTTGGCGAAGTACGAGGATCGCTTGGCGTCCCCCGGTAGTTGAACATCGCAGGCGGCCGGACAGTTCTATGACCCACGCTGAGGTGTGCCACCGCCTTTCCCGACAAATCGATGTCCCGCGTTGAGGCTCGCGCGGTCCACACGAATCCAGCCGCGGGCAATTCCCACAGCAATCGCTTCGCGTCGATTGAGGACGCCCATCTTTTGGATCAAGTTATTGAAATGAAAGTTGGCCGTTCGTTCCTTAATGCCGAGCTTCGCGCCGATGTCCACACTGGTCATGCCATTCGCCGCGAGCTCGAGGCATTGCCTCTCACGACGGGACAAAGGCGCAACTCTTGTCATTAGCCCTTCGTCAATGTCCACGAAATCCGCCATAAACAAATCGTGGAACGACGTCGAAAATAGCATTAGCTCACCAAGCAAATTACCGAGATAGCGGCGGCGAACATCATCAACGGGCGAGATAGAAGAATTGAAGGCGCAGAGGACGCGACCATGATCTGGATCGCGAAACGATATTGCTACGCCGCTGCGGATGCCATATTCGGCTGCGTCGCCCAGGAAGCGTGCTAGGCGCAAATCGTGGCGATACTCTTGAGCGTCCCAGATAAAGGGAATGTTTCGATTGTACGTTTCGGTAATTCGTGGATCGACTTCGATATATCCCATTTGACCGTAGTGCCGCACCCACGCGAGTGGAAGCGTTGTCCACACGAATGCCCTGCCATCGCTTCGTTGTGGCATCGGATTAGCAGACATGCCATACATGAAGCTGTCGAAATCCAGCTCACGCATGAGCTTCGTCATGACCGGCTCCAGCGGATCGTTTCGCCGCTTGGCTTCGATCAACGCACTGATGTATGGCGTGGTGATCGCGCCCGTCAAGCGCGCCGGCTTGCCCGGCTTGATGTTGGCCAGCATCGCAGTTCCCTCCTGTGCTCCCTGACGCAGGTTGGCAACCGTATCGCTGGGCGAAAGTCTGAGCCTCTGCCTGCCTCCTTTCAAGTATCTTTCTGTGAAATCCACATCAGCCGTTTTGTTCGCCACAACGGCCTGCCGAATGCCGCGCTCACCGACAAAACAGCGACCTGTCGCGGGGATTTAACGAGGCGTCTGAGCTAGCCGCCCGTCACTCGCGCGACGCTGGCGGCAAGCCGGTAACCTTCATGCCCGGCGTGATGCCCTTCGCTGCGAACCAGCCTTGCTTGGCCTCGATCGCGTACAACGCATCGGCGCGCGACCAATGCGTCGACTCGTCCTGCGGCCGCATGTCTTCGATGTTGATGATCGCGCCGCCCGCGTCGACGAACGCGATGGAGAGCGGGATGTAGGTGTTCTTCATCCAGAATGCCAGTCGCTGAGGCTGGTCGAAGACGAACAACATGCCATGGTCGGGCTGCAGGCTGAACCGGTTCATGAGGCCTACGGCACGTTGTTCCGGCGTCTCGACGACCTCCACGGTCAATTTTTCGTTGCCGATCGTGACGGCACGCGTGGGAAGCGGAGCCGTCGCCGCCATGACCGGCGCGACGAGCACGAAGGCGAGGGGAGCAAGCAACGACGAACGCAGCATTCGAGTTCTCCGTGGCATCACAGAAGGAGCCGTTGATTCACGCGCAGGGCATACAGCCGCCAGATGGCGAAACTCGCTGTCGCGAACGCCGCCATGCCCAGCATCAGCCCGACCAGCGACTGAGCGAGAAACGGCGCAATCGTTCCCGCGATCACGCCGGAAAACGCGAACTGCACGAAGCCTTGCAGCGACGAGGTCAGGCCGCGCATGGTGGGAAACAGGTCGAGGAGCAGCAGCGTCAGGCTCGGCATCACGAGGCTGCTGCCCATGGTGAAGATGAGGATCGGCGCGACATGCCACGGGACGGCGGGTGGCACGAACGTCACGACGAGCGCGTTCAGCGCGACGCCAGCGAACATGGCCGCATAACCCAGGGAAATGGTGCGCGGCGCCGGAAGCCTTCCGGCAAGTCGTCCCGACGTCGCGGCGCCGAGCATGACGCCGGCAATCATCGGCACGAATAGCCAGGCGAAGCCCCAGGTCGAGACGCCGAGCTGCGGCAGGTAGCTCGGCGCGCTCGCGATGTAGATGAAGAACGCGGCGAAGTTGAGCGTCGGGATCAGCGCGAGCAGCAGGAAATCCAGGCGGAGCAACACGGCGCGATAGTTGCGCCACAGGGCACTCGGATGCAGCGGCTGCCGCGCCGTCGTGGGAAGCGTCTCGGGGAGGCTGCGATGAGCCCACACCAGGACGGCCGTCGAGAACAGGACCATCATCCAGAAGATTGCGCGCCAGCCGAACACGTTCAGCAACACGCCGCCGACGACGGGCGCGAGCGCAGGCGCCGCGCCGAACACGAGCGTGATCTGCGACATGAGCCGCTGCGCCTCCGGACCTTCGAACCGGTCGCGGATGACGGCGCGTCCGACGACAAGGCCTGCGCCTGCGGAAAGGCCCTGCAGCGTTCGAAAGAGCCACAGCGACTGCAAGTTGCCCGCGATCGCGCAGCCGAGCGAGGCGAAGGCGAATATCGCGAGGCCGGCGAGCACGACGGCGCGGCGGCCGAGCGCGTCGGACAGCGCGCCGTGCCACAGCATCATGAACGCGTAGGCGAACAGGTACGCCGAAAGCGTCTGTTGAACCGCGATCGTGGATACCGAGAACTCGCCCCGGATGGCATCGAACGCGGGCAGGTACATGTCGATCGAGAACGGCCCGAGCATGGCGAGCGCCGCGAGCAGAGCGGCGAGCGACCACGAGCGCCGCTCGATACGCGCGCGCTCAACGGCGCCGCCCGCGGCATCGCGCCGCCGCTCGAACCTCACGTTTCAATAACTTTCGGCATGCGCCTCGCCGGCCAGCGCGGCGTCGATCGCGCCGCGTCCGTACTGGGGCGCGAAGAGCGTGATGAATGCGTAGATGTAGCCGCGCAGGAAGACCCCGCGACGCAACGCGAGCCGCGTTGTGGATGCAGCGAACAGGTGGCTCGCGTCGAGGCAGTCGAACGAGGCGTCCTTGGCCGCGTCGTAAGCCATCTCCGCCACGATCCCCACGCCCATTCCGAGCTCGACATACGTCTTGATCACGTCGGTGTCCAGCGCGGTGAGCACGACGTTCGGCTGCACGTCCTTGGCGGCGAACGCGGCGTTGATCGCGGAGCGGCCGGTGAAGGCGAAGTCGTAGGTGACGATCGGATAGCGAGCCACGGCCTCCAGCGTCAGCGGCTTCTGCCGCGACAACGCATGCCCCTTGGGAACGATCACGCACCGGTTCCAGCGATAGCACGGAAACGTCACGAGCTCGGGGTAGTCCGACAGCGCTTCGGTTGCAATACCGACGTCGACGTCGCCACCTGCGGTGTACTCGGCGACCTGCCGCGGATTGCCCTGATGCAGCACCAGGCGCACCTTGGGATATCGCGTGGAAAACTCGGACAGGACTTTCGGCAGAACGTAGCGTGCCTGCGTATGCGTCGTCGCGATGGCGAGCGTTCCGGTATCCTCCGCGCGAAACTCGTCGGCAACGCGCTTCAGGTTCTGCAGCTCGCGCAGTGCGCGCCGCGCGGTTGCGACGACGATCTCGCCGGCAGGGGTCAGCGCGGCGAGCCGCTTGCCTTGCCGTACGAAGATCTGGAGGCCGAGCTCGTCCTCCATCTGCCGGATCTGCTTGCTGATGCCCGGCTGCGAGGTGTACAGGGCCTCCGCGGCGTCGGACACGTTCATGCCGTGATCGACGACCGCGCACAAGTACTTGATCTGTTGTAGATTCATGCGCTATATAACCATCGACCACGCGGCGCCCGCTATTATATAGCCGCGACGCAGGAGCGCCGTGGCCCAGTACTTCGTCGTTCACCCGACCCATCCGCAGCACCGCCTCATGCGACAGGCGGCCGCGCTGCTCGGGCAAGGCGGCGTGATCGCGTATCCGACCGATTCGAGCTACGCGCTGGCCTGCCGCATCGATGATGTCGACGCGATCCGGCGGATTCGCGCGCTTCGGCGCGTCGACGAGCGACATCACTTGGCACTCATGTGCCGCGACCTCGGCGACATCGGCCGATTCGCTCGCCTCGACAACTGGCAGTTCACGATCGTGCGGCAGGGCGTTCCGGGAAGCTTCACGTTCCTGCTGCCGGCGTCGCGGGAAGTGCCCCGCAAGGTGCAGCATGCGCGGCGCAACACCGTCGGCGTGCGCGTTTCGGATCATCCCGTGGTCGCGGCGCTGCTCGATGAGCTGGGCGCGCCGATGGTCACTTCGACGCTGCTCCTTCCAGGCGAGAGCGTGCCGCAGAACGACCCGGCCGCCATACGCGATCGCGTCGGGCCGCAGCTCGACCTCATCATCGATGCCGGCCCGTGCCCCAACGAGCCGACGACCGTGATCGACCTTGCCGTCGACCCGCCGGTCATCGTGCGCCAGGGAAGAGGCGACGCGCGTCGGCTCGGTCTTGCCGCGGCTTCCTGAGCCACGCGCAAGCGGCGGGCGGCGGCCAACTCGGGTAGAATGGGCGGTCAATGGGTCTGTCGCTCGAGACCATCGTGCTCTGGGTAGTGCCGGTGGTCTTTGCGATCACCCTGCACGAAGCGGCCCACGGATACGTCGCCCGACATTTCGGCGACCCTACCGCCGAAGCGCTCGGCCGGATCACGCTGAACCCGCTGCGCCACATCGATCCCATCGGGACGGTGCTGGTGCCGGCGATGCTGTATTTGACGGCGGGCCCGCAATTCGTCTTCGGATGGGCGAAACCCGTTCCGGTCAACTTCGGAAACCTGCGTCATCCGAAGCGCGACATGCTGTGGGTCGCGGCCGCGGGGCCGTTCGCGAACTTCGCGATGGCGTTCCTGTGGATGCTGGCGTTGAGGCTCGCGATCGGCGACGACGCCGTGACGAGCGAAGGTCTGGCGCGAATGGCCCAGATCGGTGTGTCGGTCAACCTGGTATTGATGGCCTTGAACCTGCTGCCCATCCCGCCGCTCGACGGCGGGCGAATCGCCGTGAGCCTGCTGCCGTCGCGCGCCGCGCTGGCATGGGCGCGGCTCGAGCCGTTCGGGTTCATCATCATCGTCGTGCTGATGTTCACGCCGCTGCTCGGCGCGCTGATCAGGCCCATTCGCGACGCGGGTGCCTTGCTGCTGCGCGCCGTGGTCGGGCTGTAGACCGAATGTTCGCGGATCGCGTTCTATCCGGGATGCGGCCCACGGGGCGCATGCACATCGGGCATTACCATGGCGCGCTCAAGAACTGGATCCGGCTGCAGGAGCAGTACGAGTGCCTGTTCTTCGCCGCCGACTGGCACGCCCTCACGACGCATTACGAAGCCGTCGAGACGGTCGCGGAGACGACGTGGGACATGTTCATCGACTGGCTCGCCGCCGGCCTCGATCCGGGGCGCGCGACGTTGTTCATCCAGTCGCGGGTTCCCGAGCATGCCGAGCTCACGTTGCTGCTCGGCATGATCGCGCCGGTGGGTTGGCTCGAGCGCGTGCCGACGTACAAGGAGCAGCAGCAGAAGCTGTCGGATCGCGACCTGTCGAACTATGGCTTCCTCGGCTACCCCGTCATGCAGAGCGCGGACATCCTCATCTACCGGGCCAACATGGTTCCCGTCGGAGAGGACCAGGTATCCCACATCGAGTTCACGCGCGAGCTCGCGCGGCGCTTCAATCACATCTATGGCCGCGAGCCCGGCTTCGAGGACAAGGCGAAGGCGGCCGTCAAGAAGCTCGGTTCGAAGAAGGCCAAGCGCTACGAGCAATTCCGCACCGCCTATCAGGAGCAGGGCGACGCCGAGGCGCTGGCGGCGGGACGCGCGCTGCTCGAGGAGACGCAGAATCTGTCGCTCGGCGACCGCGAGCGCCTGTTCGGTTACCTCGAAGGCACGCGTCGAATGATCCTGCCGGAGCCCCAGCCGTTGCTGACCGAGACGCCGCGCGTGCCGGGACTCGATGGCACGAAGATGTCGAAGTCCTATGGCAACGCGATCATGCTGCGGGAAGAGCCTGCGTCGGTCACGCAGAAGATTCGTACGATGCAGACCGATCCGGCGCGCGTGCGCCGCTCGGACCCCGGCAACCCGGAGAAGTGCCCGGTCTGGGGTCTGCATCAGATCTACTCCGACGCCGCGACGAAGGCCTGGGTCGTGCAAGGCTGCACCACCGCGGGCATCGGCTGCCTCGAGTGCAAGCAGCCGGTGATCGACGGCATCGTCAAGGAGCAGCAACCCATTCGCGAACGCGCGCAGCGCTACGTCGACGATCCGACGCTGGTGCGCAACATCGTCGCGGATGGGTGCGAGCGCGCGCGCAAGCTGGCCGACGAAACGATGCGCGACGTGCGCGAAGCGATGGGCTTGCGCTATGACTAGCGGCGAAGGCTCGCTCGATCTGGCGCATCCCTCGCCGGAGCCGAAGCCGCTCGCGCGCGTGTACGGCGAGCCGGTCAACGAGCTGCCGACGGATCTCTACATCCCGCCCGAGGCGCTCGAGGTGTTCCTGGAGACGTTCGAGGGCCCGCTCGACCTGCTGCTCTATCTCATCCGCAAGCAGAACATCAACGTGCTCGACATACCGATGGCGGAGCTCACGCGGCAGTATCTCGGCTACGTCGAGATGATGCGACGCACGCAGCTCGAGCTCGCCGCGGAATACCTGCTGATGGCCGCGGTGCTGATCGAGATCAAGTCGCGCCTGCTACTGCCGCGGCCGCCCGCGCCACCGGGCGAGGAGGCGGAAGACCCGCGCGCGGAGCTGGTGCGCCGGCTGCTCGAATACGAGCGTATGAAGCAGGCCGCGCGCGAGATCGACGCGCTTCCCCTCGCCGAGCGCGATTTCGCGACGGTGCGCGTCTGGTTCGAGCGCGTCGCCGCGACGCGCCTGCCCAACGTGAGCCCGGACGATCTTCGCGCGGCTTGGGCGGGATTGATCCAGCGTGCCAAGGTCAACCGGCATCACCTGGTTACGCGCGAGCAGCTGTCGGTGCGCTCCGAGATGAGCCGCATGTTGAAGCTCCTTCAGCCCGGCCGCTATCTCGAATTCACGGCGCTCTTCGCCGAGCACGCCGACGTCGCGCATCTCGTCGTGACGTTCCTCGCGCTGCTCGAGCTGTCGCGCGAGCAGTTGATCGAGGTGCAGCAGGCCGAGCCGTATGCGCCCATTCACGTCCAGCTCCGTGGCGAGCAGCCGTTCGCGCTCGCTGCCGATGCGGCGGATGAAGCGCTGTAACCGTTGAATCCACGCGATACGAGCCCCATGTCGGAATTCGACGATGTGAAGCAGGTGCTGGAAGCCGCGCTGCTCGTTGCCGGCGAGCCCGTGCCGGTCGCGCAACTCGCCCGCCTGTTCGATCCCGCGCTCCCCTCGGACACCGTGCGCAACCTGCTCGACGAGCTGAAGCAGGACTGGACGGGCCGCAAGGTCGAGCTCGTGCAGGTCGCATCGGGCTGGCGCTTCCAGGGCAAGCCGGAAGTCCAGCCGTATCTCGACCGGCTCACGCCGGAGAAACCTCCGCGCTATTCCCGCGCGGTGATGGAAACGCTGGCCATCATTGCCTACCAACAGCCCGTGACCCGCGGTGACATCGAAGCCATCCGCGGCGTCGCCGTCTCCACCAACGTCATCAAGACGCTGGAGGACCGGCAATGGATCGAGGCCGTCGGTCATCGTGAAACGCCGGGACGCCCGGCGCTCTACGCCACGACCAAGGCCTTTCTCGACGATCTCGGCCTCACCTCTCTCGCGGAGCTTCCTCCGCTTGCCGAGCTCGACTCATCCCACCTGATGGAGTTACCCGATGCCCCCACCAAGGCCGCCGAGACGCCCCTCGCACTCGCGAGCCCGATCCTCGGCTCCGATCCAGCAGCCGAGCCTGGCGCTGCAGAAGATCGCGGAGAGCCTTCCTCCTCCGAGACACAAACGCTCCACTGACGAAGTCTTCAGCGAGCCGCAGCGCCTGCACAAGGTGCTCGCGAGCTGCGGCTTCGGCTCGCGCCGCGCGATGGAGGAGATGATCCTCGCGGGGCGCATCACGGTGAACCGCATGCCGGCCGAGGTCGGCCAGAAGGTCGGTCCGGGCGACGAGGTGCGCATCAACGGCGACCTCGTGAAGGTCCGCTTCGCGGAGCCCCGCGCGCGCGTGCTGATGTACCACAAGCCCGCCGGCGAGCTCGTCACGCGCGACGATCCCGAGGGCCGTCCAACGGTGTTCGGGAAGCTGCCTTCGATCGGCAACGGCAAGTGGATCAACATCGGCCGCCTCGACTACAACACCGAAGGGCTGCTGCTGTTCACCAACTCCGGTGAGCTCGCCAATCGCATGATGCATCCGCGCTTCGAAGTGGAGCGCGAATACGCGGTGCGCGTGATGGGTCGCCTCGCCGACGATCAGATCCAGCGCCTGACCGAAGGCATCGAGCTCGAGGATGGCCTTGCGAAGGTGGACAGCGTCGAGGACGCGGGCGGCGACGACGACGGCGCCAATCATTGGTACAAGGTCGTGCTGCACGAGGGACGCAATCGCGAGGTCCGCCGGCTGTTCGAGGCGCTCGGGCTCATGGTGAGCCGCCTGATCCGCACGCGTTACGGCGTGGTGTCGATGCCGACCGTGCTGAAGCGCGGTGACGTGATCGAGCTCGATCCGGCGCAGGTCACCGCGGTGCTGAACGCCGCCGGGCTCCGTACGGGCGTGACGCAAAAGAATGGATTTCGCAACGAGCGCGCGGGACGCGACGCCGCGCGACCCGAGGGCGGCGGGGCGCCGCATGGCCGTCCGGGCCAGGGGCCGCGCCATGGCCAGGGCGGCGGACCGCGCGGCCCGTTGCAGGGACGTCCCAACGGCCGTCCGCATGGCAAGGGCTTCGGCAAGGGTCCGCGCCCGAATGGCGGCAATCCGCCGGGGCACGACTACGACGAGCGCCAGCCGCTCAGCAATGCGAACGCGTCGCCGTTCGCGCACTCCCGCGGCAACGACGCGTCGCCTTACGGGCGGCCGCGCAGGCAGGGCGCTGGTCCTCAAGGCTACCGCCCGCATGGGCAAGGACCTCGCGGACCGCATCAGGGCCCGCGACCGCAAGGCGACGGCAATCGCGTGCAGGGACAAGGCAATCGCGCGCCGGGACAGGGCAATCGCGGGCCGGGACAGGGCAATCGCGGGCCGGGACAGGGCAACCGTGTTCCGGGGCAGCAACAGCGGCCGCAAGGACAGGGCGCGCATCCACAGGGACAGGGGCCGCGCACGGGCAAGCGCCATCGGCGCAATGCCAATCGCCCGCCGCGCAATCCCGAGAATCCGGGCAATGAAGCGCCGCGTGTCGACGCGGTGAAGGTCGAAGACGAAAGCTGACCGCGGCTACGCGAATTTCGCCGGGCGACGCGCGAAGAACGCGGCGAGTCCCTCGGCGAAGTCCTCGCTTGCCGCGCACGCCGCGAAGCTCGCCGCTTCTGCATCGAGTTGCTCTGACAGCGTCCGCTCGAGCGACGCGCGCACCAGGCGCTTGGTGTTGCGCAGCGCCAGCGCGGGTCCTTGCGCGAAGGCCCCTGCGAGCCGGTCGACCGTCCCGGCGAGCTGATCGTTGGGCACCACGCGGTTGACGAGGCCGAGCCGCAATGCCTCGGTCGCGTCGAACCGCTCGGCGAGCAGCAGGATCTCCATCGCCTTGCGCACGCCGACGAGGCGAGGAAGCGCATACGTCGCACCGCCGTCGGGAGTCAGGGCGACGTGGCGGTACGCCGCGGAGAAGTATGCATCGTCCCCAGCGATCGCCAGGTCGCACGCGCACATCAGCGACAGGCCGAATCCCGCCACGGCGCCGTGCACTTGCGCAATGGCGATCTGCGGCATGCGCGCGAGCGTCTCGACCGCCGCGTGCAGCCGGGCGAGGAGATCGCGGAAGAACGGTGTGCGCTCGGCCTCCGGCCGCGCGAGCTCGGATTCGAAATAGCGCAGGTCACCGCCGGCCATGAAATGCCTGCCGGCGCCGGCGATCACCAGCACGCGGACCGAATCGTCCGACGCGACGCGCGCGATCGCATCGGTGAGCGCTTCCATGAGCGAGCGATCGAGGGCGTTCAGCGCGTCCGGGCGGTTGAGCGTGAGCGTGACGATCGCGCGCTCGCGCGAGACGAGAAGCGGTGCGCCGGCGTCCATGGGGGCCTCCTAGGCGGCCAACTCCAGCACCGCGGCCACGGTGGCCGCGTGAATGTCGACGACATCGTCGACGCGGTCCGCGTAGCCGCCTGCCATCGCGACCGCGACCGGAATCTGCCGCGACGACAGCGCATCGAGCACGACGCGGTCGCGGGCCGCGAGCCCTTGCTTGGTGAGCGACAGGCGGCCGTAGCGATCGTGCATGTACGGGTCGGCGCCCGCGAGATAGATGGCGAGGTCCGCGCGACAACGCCCGAAGGCGACGTCGAGCGCCGCACGCAGCGCGGCGAGATACGCCGCATCGCCGGTGCCGTCGTCGAGCTCGACATCGAGATCGCTCGCCGCCTTGCGGAACGGGAAGTTGCGGCGCCCGTGGATGGACAGCGTGAAGATGGTCGGATCGTCGGCCACGATCGCCGCGGTCCCATCGCCCTGGTGAACGTCGAGATCGATGACCAGCACGCGCTCCACGCCGCGCTCCGCCTGCACCGCGCGCGCGGCGACGACGGTATCGTTGAACACGCAGAACCCCGCGCCGAAATCGCGATGGGCATGGTGCGTGCCACCCGCGAGGTTCACGCCGAAGCCGCAGTCGAGCGCCGAGCGGCAAGCCGCGAGCGTGGCGCCCGCCGAGCGGCGCGACCGCTCGACCATCGCCTCGGTCCACGGAAACCCGATGCGTCGCTCCTGCGCCGCGTCGAGCCGTCCCTCCACGACCGCGTCGACGTAGCGACGATCGTGCGCGCGTCCGAGCGCTGCGTCGTCGGCCGCCGGCGGCTCACGCAGCGATGCGGGCGCCATCGCGCGCACCCGCTCGCGCAGCAAGGCGTACTTCGGCATGGGAAAGCGATGTCCCGCGGGCAGCGGCAGGACGTAGCGATCGCTCGAATAGATCCACATGAGGCTGCGTCAGTCCGCCACCGCATCGACGCGATACGGGCTCCCTTCGCTCAGCTCCTCCTGGCTATGGGCGATGTCCATGCGCTCGCGCGCGCAGTAGTCGGCGATCGCCGCGGCGAACCCGGGATCGCCGATCACGTGCAGCGAGTGCGTCGCGACTGGCAGCAGGCCGCGCGCGAGCTTGTGCACGCCCTGCGCGCCGCCCTCGAAGCGGCCGATGCCCTGCTCGATGCAGAACTCGATGGCCTGGTAATAGCAGGCCTCGAAGTGCAGCCCCCGGACGAACTCGATGGCGCCCCAATAGCGGCCCCACAGCGTGTCGTCGTTGTATACGTCGAGCGCCGCGCACAGGGGCTGGCCGTCGCGAAAGCCCATCACCAGCATGAGGTTCGCGGCGAGCGTCGCGCCGAGCCGCTGGAAGAACGCGCGCGTGAGATACGGCGTCGAGTGATGCGCGCGATACGTGCGCTCGTAGCAGCCGTAGAAGAAGCGCCAGTCGGCGGGCGTGATCTCGCTGCCCCGCTTGCGCACGAACGACACGCCTGCCTCCTGCAGCCGGCGCCGCTCCTGCTTCACCTTCTTGCGCTTGTCGTGACTGAATGCGGCGAGGAAGTCCGCGAAGTCGCCGTATCCCGGGTTGGTCCAATGGAACTGCAGGCCGCGCCGCACGATCATGCCGGCATCGCCGCCTTCCTCCGCTTGCACGTCATCGACGAACAGCACGTGCAGGGAGGAAAAGCCGCCTTCGGCAACGAGCGCGCGCGCGCGATCGAGCAATGCCCGGCGCGTCGTCGTGTCCGGCGCGAGCAGGCGCGGGCCCGGCACGGGCGTGAACGGAACCGCGGCCACGAGCTTGGGGTAATAGCGACGTCCGTAGCGTCGATACGCGTCCGCCCAGCCCCAGTCGAACACGTATTCGCCGTAGCTGTGGGTCTTCGCATACAGGGGCAGCGCGCCCACCAGCATGTCGCCCGACCAGGCGGTGAGATAGCGCGGCCGCCAGCCGGTTGCGGGCACGGCGCAGCCGGTCTCGTGCAATGCACTCAGGAACGCATGCGACAGCAAGGGCTGCCCATCCGTGAGCGCGTCCCACTGCGCCGGCGCGAGGTCCTCCAGCGCGACGTCGTCCCGGATCACCGGCGACACCGGCACGGGCATTGCGGCGGGCTGGAACGGGACGGGGGCGCGCATGAGGAGGGCTCGTACGACGGTTCTCGCGCATTGTCGCCGACACGGCACCGGGCGCTCAAGCGCCGCCGCTCCTGCGCAACGTGCGTGCTACCATCGATTGCATGCGAGTCGCGGTCGCGCAGCTCAATCAGCGGGTCGGCGACCTCCGCGCGAACGCCGATGCGCTGCGCACCGCGATCGCGCAGGCGCGTGGCGCCGGCGCCGCGATACTGGTCACGCCGGAGCTCTCGCTCTGCGGCTATCCCCCCGAGGACCTGCTGTTGCGCGACGATTTCCTCGACGCGTGCGCCCGCGAGTTGCAGGCGCTCGCGACCGACGCGCAGGATCTCGTGGTCCTCGTCGGCTTTCCCGAGCGCACGCAGGCCGGCCGTCACAACGCCGTGGCGATCCTGCGCGACGGCGCGGTCGCGCAGATCTATCGCAAGCAATGCCTGCCGAACTACACCGTGTTCGACGAGGATCGGTATTTCGTGCCGGGGATGGAGCCGTGCGTGATCCCTGTCGGCGGCGTGACCTGCGGCGTGATCCTGTGCGAGGACGTCTGGTACCCGCAGCCGGCGCGGCAGGCGCGCGACGCCGGCGCCGAGGTGCTCCTGATCCCGAACGCGTCGCCCTATCACACGCGCCAGCATGCGCTGCGCCGCGCGCAGGTTGCAAGCCGGGCGACCGAATGCGACGTGCCGATCGTCTACGTCAATCGCGTGGGCGGGCAGGACGAGCTCGTGTTCGACGGAACGTCGTTCGTGATGGATCGGACCGGTGCGATCGCACAGCAGTTCCCGGCATGGCACGAGACGCTCGGCATCGTGGAATTCGAAGGCGCGACGCCGCGAGCGGTACGGGGTGATCTCGACGAGGCGCCCGAGGCCAACGTGTATGCGGCGCTCATGCTCGGCGTGCGCGATTACGTGGACAAGAATCGCTTCCCGGGCGTGCTGCTCGGGCTCTCGGGCGGCATCGATTCGGCGCTGACGCTGGTCATCGCCGTCGACGCGCTGGGGCGCGATCGCGTCCGCGCCGTGATGATGCCGTCGCCGTACACGAGCAGGATGAGCATCGAGGATGCGCGCACGATGGCGGGCGCGCTCGGCGTGCGCTACGACGAGCTGCCCATCGGTCACGCCTTCGACGCGCTGCTCGAGACGCTTGCCGCGTCGGCGAGCGATGCGCCTCCGGGCGTCATGGAGGAGAACATCCAGGCGCGCATCCGCGGGTTGCTGCTCATGGCGCTGTCGAATCGCGACGGCGAGCTGGTGCTAACGACGGGGAACAAATCGGAGACCGCGGTCGGGTATTCCACGCTGTATGGGGACATGGCCGGCGGCTTCGCCGTCCTCAAGGACGTCGTGAAGACCCTGGTCTATCGGCTCGCGCGCTATCGCAACACCTTGGGCGCGGTGATTCCCGAGCGGGTGCTCACGCGTGCGCCCACCGCCGAGCTGCGTCACGACCAGGAGGATCAGCAGACGCTGCCCCCGTACGACGTGCTGGACGCGATTCTCGAAGGCTACGTCGAGGACGGCGCGGACGCGCGCGCGTTGATCGCGCGCGGGCTCCCGGAGGCGGCCGTGCGCGACGTCATCCAGCGCATTCACGCAAGCGAGCACAAGCGCCGCCAGGGCGCGATCGGGGTACGCATCACGCCGCGCGCCTTCGGCAAGGACTGGCGCTATCCGATCACGTCCGGCTGGGACGCGGCGCATGCGTGAGCCTCGGGAATTTCGCGGTATCCTAGCGGCACCGCAGGGGGCCGAATGAAAAAAATCGAAGCCATCATCAAGCCGTTCAAGCTCGACGAGGTGCGCGAGGCGCTCTCCGAGATCGGCATCACCGGCCTGACGGTGACGGAAGTCAAGGGCTTCGGTCGTCAGAAGGGCCATACCGAGCTCTATCGCGGCGCGGAGTACGTCGTCGATTTTCTGCCCAAGGTTCGCATCGAGGTCGTGCTGGCCGACGACCTGGTCGAGCGCGGGGTCGAAGCGATCATCCGCGCCGCGCGCACGGGCAAGATCGGCGACGGCAAGATCTTCGTGAGCGCGGTCGAGCAGGTCGTGCGCATTCGCACGGGAGAGTCGGGCGAAGCAGCCGTCTAGGAGAATGCGATGTCGTTCTTCAGCGAGTTTCGTGAGTTCGCCACAAAGGGCAACGTCGTCGACCTCGCCGTCGGCGTGATCATCGGCGCGGCGTTCGGCAGGATCGTCGATTCGCTCGTCAAGGACATCATCATGCCGGTGGTTGGGCGTTTCACCGGCGGCCTCGACTTCACCAACTACTTCATCATCCTGAAGCCGCCTCCGCCCGGTTATACCGGTCCGATGACCTACGACGCGCTGACCAAGGCGGGTGTGCCGCTGCTCGCGTACGGCAACTTCATCACCACGGTCATCAATTTCATCATCCTCGCCTTCATCATCTTCCTAATGGTGAAGGAGATCAATCGACTGCGCCGCCAGACGCCGCCGGCGCCTGCCGCGCCGCCCGAGGAAGTCGTGCTGCTGCGCGAGATCCGCGACGCGCTCAAGCGCTGATCGGAGGGTGAGGCGGTTGCGGTCGATCAAGCTGTTTTTGGTCGCGATCGCGCTTGCCTCGCCCGCTCACGCCATCACAACCGAATTGGTGGCGCAAGGCTTCAGCGCGCCGCTCGACCTGGTCAACGCACACGACGGCAGCCATCGGCTGTTCGTGGCGGAGCAGGGCGGCCTCATCCGCATCGTCCAGGGCAGCGCAGCCGCCCCCGCGCCTTTTCTCGATCTGTCGAGCCTGGTGGTGACGGGCGGCGAGCGTGGGCTGCTCGGCGTCGCGTTCCACCCGGACTACCGCGCGAATGGCCGCTTCTTCGTGGATTACACGCGCGCCGGCGATGGCGCTACCGTCATCGCGGAATATCGCGTGAGCACCGATCCGCAACGCGCCGACCCGGCCTCGGCACGAGTGCTGCTCGTGATCCCCCAGCCGTTCGAGAACCACAACGGCGGCGCGCTGCGATTCGGTCCCGACGGCCTGCTCTACATCGGCATGGGGGATGGCGGATCGGCGAACGATCCGGGAAATCGCGCGCAGGACACGGCCCAGCTGCTCGGCAAGATCCTGCGCATCGACGTCGATCGTGGCATCCCCTATGGCATCCCGCCCGGCAATCCATTCGCCGACAGGCAGGGCGGGCGGCCCGAGATCTGGGCTTACGGCCTGCGCAATCCCTGGCGATTCTCGTTCGATCGCGCGACCGGCGACCTCTTCGTCGGCGACGTGGGGCAGGGCGCATGGGAGGAGGTCGACCGCTTCGCAGCCGGCGCCGGCGCCGGTTCGAACCTCGGTTGGCGCGCGATGGAAGGGCGCCATTGCACGGGCCTTGCCGCGAGCGTCGCGTGCAACGATCCGTCGCTGACCCTGCCAATCGTCGAGTACGACCATGGCGGCGGCCGCTGCTCGATCACGGGTGGCACGGTCTACCGCGGTGTCAACGTGCCCGCGCTCGCATCGCGGTACGTCTACGCCGATTTCTGCACGGGACAGGTGTGGGGCGCGGGGCCCGATCGCGACGGCGCGTGGCAGGTGCGCGACGTCGTCGCGTACGGAGCCTCGATCAGCGCATTCGGCGAAGACGAAGCCGGCGAGCTCTATTTCGCCGACTATGCCAACGGACAGATTCGTCGCTTCGTCCCCGAGGCGGGCGATCGCGGCGACGCCATCGAGTATTACCACACCGGCCTCGATCACTATTTCGTCTCAGCGGCGCCGAGCGACATCAATGCGCTCGACGCCGGCGTGTTGACGGGCTGGCGCCGCACGGGCGAGAGCTTCGGGGCGTACACGACGTTCGCGGAAGGCTACCGCCCGGTGTGCCGCTTCTACATTCCGCCCGCCTTGGGCGACTCCCACTTCATCAGCGCGAGCGCGGTCGAATGCGAGGCGGTCCGCATCCGCTTCCCGCAGTATGTCTCCGAAGGGCCGACTTACATGGGCGTGGCGTTGCCGGATCCGGGCACGGGCACGTGCGCACCGGGCCAGATCGCGGTGTATCGCGTCTGGAACGCACGCCGCGACTCCAACCACCGCTATACGACCCAGGTCGCGATCCGCGACGCGATGGTGGCGCGCGGCGGCATCGCCGAAGGCTACGGTCCGGACGCTGTCGCCATGTGCGCTCCGCAGTAGCGCCGGGCGCGACGTTGACCGTCCCGCGCGCCGATGCCAGAATCCGGCGCGAGTCGCGACGGGCGTCGCCCCGGCGTCGACAGATCAACAGCGCGGCAAACCGCGCGCCTTCGACATCACCCCGCGAGGAACCATGAATCGCACCGTGCTCACGCTCGCGCTGGCCGCGCTCGCCGCCGTCGCCGCAATCCCGGCGCACGCCGACATCAACATCGGCGTCACGCTTTCGGCAACCGGACCCGCCGCCTCGCTCGGCATTCCCGAAAAGAACACCATCGAGCTGCTGCCGGCGACCCTCGGTGGGCAGAAGATCAACTGGTTCGTCCTCGACGACGGCTCCGACACCACGCGCGCGGTCACGAACACGCGCAAGTTCATCAGCGAGGACAAGGTCGATGTCGTCATCGGCTCCACGGTCACGCCGAACTCGCTGGCCATGGTCGACATCGTCGCGGAGTCCGAGACGCCGATGATCTCGATGGCGGCGTCGGCGCGCATCGTCGATCCGGCGAACCCGAAAACCCGCTGGGTGTTCAAGACACCGCAGAGCGATTCGCTCATGGCCGACGCGATCGCCGTGCACATGAAGGCCAACGGTGTGAGGACGATCGGCTATATCGGCTTCAACGACGCCTACGGCGACAGCTGGCTCTCCGAGATCAAGCAGTCGGGCAAGACGGCGGGCATCAGCGTCGTGGCCGAAGAGAAGTACAACCGCAACGACGCCTCGGTGACCGGCCAGGTGCTGAAGCTCATCGCCGCGAAGCCCGACGCGATCCTCATCGGCGCCTCGGGCACGCCGGGCGCTACGCCGCAGAAGGAGCTTGTCGCCCGCGGATACAAGGGCAAGATCTACCAGACGCACGGTGTCGCCAATCCGGACTTCCTGCGCGTCGTCGGCAAGGACGGCAACGGCACGTACCTGCCCATCGGCCCCATGCTCGTCTACGAGCAGCTTCCCGACACGAACCCGATCAAGAAGGTCGCCGCCGACTACATCACCAAGTACGAAGCGAAGTACGGCAAGGACTCGCGCACGACGTTCGGCGGCCACGCCTTCGACGCGTACATGCTGCTGTCGCAGGCGGTTCCCAAGGCGCTGCAGAAGGCGAAGCCCGGCACGCGTGAATTTCGCGCCGCGCTGCGCGATGCGCTCGAGACCGACAACGTGGTCGCGAGCCACGGCGTGTTCGTGATGTCTCCCCAGGACCACAACGGGCTCGACAACCGGGCGCGCGTGATGATCCGCATCGAGGATGGTCGCTGGGTCCTGGTGAAGTAGGGCGCGGGCGATGGATCTGTCCATCGCCGCGCTGCTGGTCCAGGACGGCGTCACCAACGGCGCGATCTACGCGCTGCTCGCGCTCGCGATCGTGCTGGTCTTCGCGGTCACGCGCGTGATCTTCGTTCCGTCCGGCGAGCTCGTGTCGTACGGCACGCTGACCCTCGCCGGACTGCAGCTCGGCAAGCCGCCGGGGACCGTCGGCTTGCTGGTCGGCATGGCCGTGCTGGCAGGCGTGATGGAGTGCGCGTCGAGCCTGCGACACCGCGACCTGCGCGGCCTGCCGCGAAGGCTCGCGGCCTGGACGCTGCTGCCATGCGCCATCGCGGCGCTGGTGTGGTGGGCGGCGCCGCGCAACTGGCCGCTCCCGGTGCAGATCTCGCTGACGCTCGCGGCCGTCACCGCGCTCGGCCCGCTGCTCTACCGCATCGCGTACCGGCCGCTCGCCGATGCGTCCGTGCTCGTGCTGCTGATCGTGTCGGTCGCGGTGCATTTCGCGCTCACGGGGCTGGGCCTGTGGTTCTTCGGAGCAGAAGGCTCGCGCACCCCCGCCTTCGCGTCGGCGTCGCTCGACGTCGGCCAGATGACGTTCAGCGTGCAAAGCCTGCTGGTGGTCGCGTTCAGCGGCCTCGTGATCGTCGCGCTGTACCTGTTCTTCGAGCGTACGCTGTACGGCAAGGCGCTGCGCGCCACGGCGGTGAATCGCATCGGCGCGCGGCTTTCGGGCATCTCGCCGCGCTTCGCCGGCACCCTCACGTTCCTGCTCGCGGCGCTGTTGTGCGCGTTCTCCGGCGTGCTGATCGGCCCGATCACCACCGTCTATTACGACTCGGGCTTCCTCGTCAGTCTCAAGGGATTCGTCGGCGCGATCATCGGCGGCCTGGTGAGCTATCCGCTGGCCGCGGCCGGCGCGCTGCTCGTCGGCCTGCTCGAGTCGTTCTCGTCGTTCTGGGCGAGCGCGTTCAAGGAAGTGATCGTGTTCACGCTGATCATTCCGGTGCTGCTGTGGCGCAGCCTCACGACGCATCACCATGAAGAAGACGAATAGCGCGGGCGGCGCATCATGCGGGTGACCGCGCGCGGCGCCGGCTTCGTCCTCTTTGCGATTGCACTGGCGCTCGTGCCGCTCGCGGCGCCGCAGTTCTGGGTGACGCTCGGCAACTACATCGGCCTCTACAGCATCGTCGCGCTGGGCCTGGTGCTGCTGACGGGCATCGCGGGCCAGACATCGTTCGGGCAGGCGGCGTTCGTGGGGCTCGGCGCCTACACCACCGCCTTTCTCACGACGCATTCCGGTGATGCACTGTGGAGCTCGCCGTGGCTCGCCCTCGCGGTCGGGCTCGGCATCACCGCCGTCGTCGCGCTCGCGCTGGGGTTCATCACGCTGCGCATGAAGGGCCATTATCTGCCGCTCGCGACGATCGCCTGGGGGATCAGCCTCTACTTCCTGTTCGGCAATCTGGATTTCCTCGGCGGCCATACCGGTCAAACGGGCATACCGTCGCTGTCGCTCTTCGGCTTCGACCTGCGCGACGAGCGTCACTTCTTCGTGCTGATCTGGGCGGTCGCGCTCGCTGCATTGCTCGCGACCGACAACCTGCTCGACTCGCGTCCGGGACGCGCGCTGCGCGCGCTGAAAGGCGGCCTGGAGATGGCGGAGTCGTTCGGCGTCGATGGCGCGCGGCTGAAGATCGTGGCCTTCGTGTACGCCGCGCTGCTCGCCTGCGTGTCGGGTTGGCTGTACGCGCATCTGCAGCGCTTCGTGAACCCGACGCCGTTCGGTATCAACCAGGGCATCGAGTACCTGTTCATGGCGGTGGTCGGCGGGGCTGGGAGCGTGTGGGGCGCGGTCGTGGGCGCGAGCGTGATCACCCTCGCCAAGCAGGTCCTGCAGGACGTCCTGCCGCGCATCCTGGGGCGCGCGGGCAACTTCGAGATCGTCGTGTTCGGCGTGCTGATGGTGCTGCTGCTGCAGTTCGCCCGCGACGGGTTGTGGCCGTGGATCGGCCGCATCGTGCCGGCGCGCAAGCCTGCGCCGGTGCCCGAGGCCGCGCCACTGGCCGCGCGAGAGCGTGCGCGGGGCGACGGACCGCTGCTCGAGGTACGCGGCGCGCGCAAGGCATTCGGCGGCCTCGTGGCGGTCAACGATCTGAGCTTCGCGATCGCGCCCGGCGACGTCGTCGGGCTCATCGGTCCCAACGGCGCGGGCAAGAGCACGACGTTCGCGCTCATCAGCGGAGCGCTGCCGCTGACGTCGGGCGAGATCCGCTTCGCCGGCGTGCCGATCGGCAGTCGCGCGCCGTATCGCATCGCCGCGCTCGGCATCGGCCGCACGTTCCAGCACGTGCGCCTGATTCCCCAGATGACGCTGCTCGACAACGTGGCGCTCGGCGCCTACCTGCGCGGCAGGGCGGGCGTCACGAAAGCGGCGCTGCGCCTCGATCGCGCCGAGGAAGCGCGCACGCGCGCCGAGGCGGCACGCGCCATCGAGCGCGTGGGGCTCGGCGCGCACATGTTCGACGCGGCCGGCAGCCTCCCGCTCGGCCAGCAGCGCATCGCCGAGATCGCGCGAGCGCTGGCGGCAGACCCGGTCCTGTTGCTTCTCGACGAGCCCGCGGCGGGACTGCGCTATCTCGAGAAGCAGGCGCTCGCGCAGTTGATCCGTGCGCTGAAGGCGCAGGGCATGACGGTGCTGCTCGTCGAGCACGACATGGAATTCGTGATGGGCGTGACCGACCGGCTCGTGGTGATGGATTTCGGCGTCAAGCTCGCCGAGGGCTTGCCCGCCGACATCCAGCGCAATCCCGCGGTGCTCGAAGCGTATCTCGGCGGCGCGTGATGCAGGGCCGACCGCCACTCCTCGACGTGCGCAATGTGTTCGTCGCGTACGGCAAGGTGGAGGCCGTGCACGACGTGTCGCTGCGCGTGGCGCCGGGATCGATCGTCACGGTCATCGGGCCGAACGGCGCCGGCAAGACGACGCTGCTGGCGGCCATCATGGGCCTGCTGCCCGCACGCGGCGCGATCGCGTACGCCGGTGCCGATGCGCAGCTGCTTTCGGTCGAGCAGCGCGTCGCGCGCGGCCTCGTGCTGGTGCCCGAGAAGCGCGAGCTGTTCGCCGCGATGAGCGTCGCCGACAACCTGGAGCTTGGCGCGTTCGCATGCCGGCGCGATCCGCGCGTGCGATCGCGCCTCGCCGAGGTGTATCAGCGCTTTCCGCGACTCGCCGATCGGCGCAGCCAATTCGCCGGCACGCTGTCGGGCGGCGAGCGCCAGATGCTCGCGCTCGGCCGCGCGCTCATGTCGGGCCCCAAGCTCCTGATGCTCGACGAGCCGTCGCTCGGGCTCGCGCCGCTCGTGGTGCGCGAGATCTTCTCCATCATCGCCGCTTTGCGCGCGACCGGGGTTTCGATCCTGCTCGTCGAGCAGAACGCCCGCGCTGCCCTGCAGGTGGCGGATTACGGCTACGTGCTGGAAACCGGGGAGCTCGCGCTCGAAGGCCCGAGCCGGGACCTGATCGCGAATCCGCGCGTCGCGGCGACGTACCTCGGACACGGCGCGGCGCCGCCGGCGCATTGAATCCCGGGCCGGCGACCCGACCATGGGACAATGAGCCCTGTTCCAGCGTCGCCAAGGAATTCCGTGAACGCCATCGCAGCACCCGAAGTCGCGCCCAAGCTCCTGTCCGACGCCGAGCGCCTCCTGCTCGCGCCCGCGGGCCTCGACGTACCGCAGCTCTCCCGTGTGCTCGCCGACATCCACGCGCACGACGTGGATTTCGCCGATCTGTATTTCCAGCACTCGCGCTTCGAGAGCTGGAGTCTCGAGGAAGGCATCGTGAAGGCCGGCACCTTCAGCATCGACCGCGGTGTCGGCGTGCGCGCGGTGAGCGGCGAGAAGCAGGCGTTCGCGTATTCGGACGATCTCGCGCTTCCCGCGCTCGAGCAGGCGGCGCATGCGGTCCGCGCGATCGGCCGCCAGGGCCAGAGCGCCGTCGCGCCGCTCGGTCGGCGTGGCCGCGCCCATGCGCTGTATCTGCCGGGCGACCCGGTCATGAGCCTCGCCGATGCGCACAAGGTGGCGCTCCTCGAGCGGCTCGAAGCGAAGGCGCGCGCACGCGATCCGCGCGTGGTGCAGGTCATGGCCTCGCTCGCCGGCGAGCACGACACGGTGCTCATCGCGCGAAGCGACGGGCTGATGGCCGCGGACGTGCGTCCTCTGGTGCGCGTGTCGATCACCGTGATCGTCGAGGAGAACGGCCGGCGCGAGCAGGGCTACGCGGGCGGCGGCGGCCGTTTCGACTACGCGTATTTCGACGATTCGATGCTCGACGACTACGCGCGTCGTGCGGTCGACCAGGCGCTCGTGAATCTCGGCGCGCGCGAGGCGCCGGCCGGGACGATGACGGTCGTGCTGGGCAACGGCTGGCCCGGCATCCTGCTGCACGAGGCGATCGGGCATGGCCTCGAGGGCGACTTCAACCGCAAGGGCACGAGCGCATTCTCCGGACGCGTGGGCGAGCGCGTGGCCGCACCGGGCGTCACGGTGGTCGACGACGGTACGCTCGGCGATCGCCGCGGCTCGCTCAACCTCGATGACGAAGGCAACCCGACGCAGCGCACGGTGCTGATCGAGGACGGCATCCTGTGCGGGTACATGCACGATCGCCTGAATGCAGGGCTGTCGCAGACGACGTCCACCGGCAACGGCCGGCGCGAGTCGTTCGCGCACATGCCGATGCCGCGCATGACCAACACCATCATGCTCGCCGGCGAGCGCGACCCGGCGGAGATCATCGAGTCGGTGAAGCGGGGCCTCTACGCGGTCAACTTCGGCGGCGGCCAGGTCGACATCACGAGCGGCAAGTTCGTGTTCTCGGCGGCCGAGGCCTGGATGATCGAGGACGGCAAGCTGACATACCCGGTGAAGGGCGCCACGCTCATCGGCAACGGTCCGGACGCGCTCACGCGCGTGTCGATGGTCGGCAACGACCTCGCGCTCGACAGCGGCATCGGCACCTGCGGCAAGGATGGCCAGAGCGTGCCGGTCGGCGTCGGCCAGCCGACGCTGCGGATCGACGGCTTGACGGTCGGCGGTACGAGCTAGCGCAGGCCCGCGCCGTCGCGCGCGCGGCAGCGCCGCCCGCGACGGCGTCTAGTGCAACGGCCCCGACGGTGTCGGCGACGCCTGTGCCGGCGAGGGCGACGCGTGATGGCACACGAGCCGCCATCCCGACGGCGTGCGCATGAACACGTTGGTCGCCACGACCACGCCGCGCAGCGTCGCGTCGCCGGCATACACGTGCTCGACCGCGCTCTGCAGCGCGAGGCCGACGGTCTCGAGCATCACGACGTCGTCGAGCCGGAAGCGCAGCTTGGAGTCGCCGGCGAAGATCTGCTCGAACCCCGTGCGCACGGCTTCGTAGCCCACGTGGCGCGTGCCGCCGGGATGCACGCAGACGATCTCCTCGTCGTCCGCCCATGCCGCCATCATCGCGTCGAGGTCCCGGTTCTCGAACGCCTGGTAGAACGCGAGCGCGACGTCCTGGGGCGACGTGTAGATGGGCAGCGTGCGGGGCTTGGACATGGGCCTTCAGCCGGGAGGCGCGTCGTCGCGCGCGGGCAGCGCGACCCGCGTCAGATTGTAGACGATGGTCGGCGACAGATCGCGCATGCATTTGAAGTGCCCGAGCGGGCATTCGCGCTTGAAGCAGGGACTGCACGCGATGTCGATCCGCGCCACGTGCGCGAGTGGAGACAGCGGCGGCGTGTACGACGGCGACGACGAGCCGAACAGCGCCACGAGCGGGGCACTGACCGCTGCGGCGGCATGCATGAGGCCCGAGTCGTTGCTGATGACGACGGTCGCGATCGCGAGCAGGTCGATCGCCGTGCCGAGATCGGTGCGCCCGGTGAGGTCGCGAAACTTCTGCCCCGGCTCGCCCGCGGCCTGCACCACGGTATTCGCCGCGAGCTTGTCGTTGGGCGAGCCCACGAGCCAGACCTGCAATCCGTCGCGCATCAGTTGCCCGCCGAGGTCGGCGAAATAATTGGGCGGCCAGCGCTTGGACGGCCCGAATTCCGCGCCCGGGCAGAGGATCGCGATCGGCTTGTCAGCGCGCAGACGCAACGAGCGCATCGCCGCCGCGCGGTTGGCTGCGTTGGGCACCAGCACCGGCGCGGGCGGCGTCGGAATGAGCGTGCGCGGCGCGCCGGCGAGCGCAGCGTAGCGATTGACGAGACGTGGAAGCGCCTTGCGGTCGAGCACGCGCGCGTCGTTCAGCAGTCCCCAGCGTCCCTCGCCGATGTAGCCGGTGCGCCGCGGGATGCGCGCGAGGAACGGCACGAGCGCCGACTTCCACGAGTTCGGCAGCACGAACGCGCGCGTGTAGCCTTCGCGCGCGAGCTCCCTGGCAACACGTTTGCGGCTCGCGAGCGCCAGCTCGCCGTGCGCGAAGGGTGTCTCGACGATGCGCCGGATGCCGCGCATGCGGGCGTAGACCGGCGCGCACCACGGGGGCGCCAGCACGTCGACGATCGGCTCCTCGTTCGGCTCGCGCAGCAGCGCGAGCAGCGGCTCGGACAGGATCGCGTCGCCCACCCAGGACGGCGCGACCACCAGGAATCGTTCCGCCATGGTGGCCGCCGCGGCCTCGCCCGGCTAGTGACCGCTGGTGAGCGGTCCGCCCTTCAGGCGGTAACGCGTGCCGCAATAGGGACACATCGTCTCACCCGTCTCGGCGATATCGAGGAACACGCGCGGGTGCGAGCTCCACAGCGGCATGTCCGGATTGGGGCAGAACACCGGCAGGTTCTTCGGGTCCACGCTGACCGGCTCGGTGGGGTTCGGAGTCGCCATGGCTACACGCGCGTGAGCCAGGACAGCTTCGACTCGTTGCGGCCGTTCACCGTGTCGAAGAACATCGATTGCAGCCGGGTCGTGATCGGCCCGCGCGCGCCGTTGCCGACCGGACGGTTGTCGTACTCGCGGATCGGCGTCACCTCCGCGGCCGTGCCGGTGAAGAACGCCTCGTCCGCGATGTAGAACTCGTCGCGCGAGATGCGCCGCTCGAGCACGTCGATGCCGAGCTCCCGCGCGAACGTCATGATGGTATCGCGCGTGATGCCGTTGAGCGCGCCGCCGGACAGGTCGGGCGTGTGCAGCTTGCCGTTACGCACCATGAACACGTTCTCCCCCGATCCCTGGCACACGTAGCCCTGCGGATCGAGCAGCATCGCTTCCTCGTAGCCGTCGTGCGTCGCTTCCTGGTTGGCGAGGATGGAGACCGAGTAGTTGGACACGGCCTTGGCGTTGCACATCGCGATGTTCGGATGGTGGTGCGTGAACGACGAGGTGCGCACGCGGATGCCCTTCTCGAGGCCTTCCGCGCCGAGATAGGCGCCCCACGGCCACGCGGCAATCGCCACGCGGACCGGATTCGTGCGCGCGGCCACGCCCATCGCGTTGCTGCCGTAGAAGGCGATCGGCCGGATGTAGCAGGAGTCGAGGCCGTTGCGCCGCACGCAATCGATCTGCGCCTCGATCAGCTGCTGACGCTCGAACGGGATCTTCATGCCGAAGATGCGCGCGGAATTGAGCAGGCGATCCGTGTGATCGCCGAGGCGGAAGATCGCCGGGCCCTGTGGTGTCTTGTAGCAGCGCACGCCCTCGAACACGCCCATGCTGTAGTGCAGGGTGTGCGTCAGCACGTGCGTGGTCGCGTCGCGCCACGGGACCATCTTCCCGTCGTACCAGATCCATCCGTCGCGGTCGGCCATCGACATGGCGGCCTCGTTTCGCTTGATGAGCCAGCGCGAATTCTAGCCGATGGGGCGAGGCGCCTCGGTCCACGGGGCGCCGAAGACGGCGCGCCACAGCGCGCCGACGACGCGGCGGCGCTCGACGTGCGGCGCGGGATCGACGCGCGCCTCGCGCGCGCCCGTGAGGCGCACCTGATGCTGCTGCCGCCGATAGTCGCGGTAGGCATCGGCGGCCGCCTGCGCCAATTGCGCGGGGACGAGCCCAAGCTCGCCGGCGCGCCGGATGAGCGCGATGTTGCCGAGATTGTCGGTAAGGCCGGCGTGGACGTGTGCGTGCGCGAGCACCAGGTACTGCACGAGGAACTCGATGTCCACCATGCCGCCGGGGTCGTGCTTGAGATCGAACAGCGGCGTCGGATTGGGATGTCCCGCTGCCATGCGACTTCGCATCGTGACGATGTCCGCCGCGAGCTTCGCGGGGTCGCGCGGCATGCGGAGGATCGTCGCGCGCTCGGTCTCGAATGCCGCCCCGAGCGCCGCGTCGCCGGCCGCATAGCGAGCGCGCGTGAGCGCCTGGTGCTCCCACGTCCAGGCATGCTCGCGCTGATAACGCTCGAAGCCAGCAAGGCTCGACACCATCAGGCCCGCGGCGCCGTCCGGGCGCAGGCGCAGGTCGGTGTCGTAGAGCTGTCCGGCGGCCGTGGTGCTCGTGAGCCAGGTGTTGATGCGCTGCGCGAGGCGCGCATAGCGGTCGCGCAGCGCATCCGCGCGCGGGTCGTCCTCGTCGACATCGTAGAGAAACACGATGTCGAGATCCGACGCGTAACCGAGCTCCTTGCCGCCCAGGCGGCCGTAGGCGATGACGGCGAACCTCGGCGCATCGGTCAGCGTACCCTGCACGCGCCCGAGCTGTCGCCAGCATTCGTCCAGCACCGTCTGGAGGATCGCGTCCGCGAGCGCCGAAAGGTGATCGGCCAGGCGCTCGACGGTGAGCCTGCCGGCGAGATCCTGGGCGAGCAGCCGCAGCGTCTGCGCATGGCGGAAATGCCGCAGCGCATCCATCTGCCGCTCGGTGTCGTCCTCGTGGGCGCGCATGAGACGCGCAAGCTCGTCGCGCCACGCGGGCCAGCTCGGCTCCTCGAGGAGCACGCGCGCGTCGAGCAGCTCGTCGAGCAGTACCGGATGCTGGGTGAGGTAGCTCGCGGCCCACGCGGAGGCGCCCATGAGCTGCGTCAGGCGCGGCAGCAGCGGCGGATGCTCCACCAGCAGTGCGAGGTACGCGCTGCGGCGGCTGACGGCCTCGAGCAGCGACAACAGGCGCACGAACACCGCCTGGGGCTCGACGCCGGGCACGCGCTCCTTCGTGACGATCGACAGGAGGCGCGGCACCAGCGCATCGAAGCGCTGCCGCGACAGCGCCGGAAGCTGCGCATAACGCGAGCCGCCGTGCGTCTGCTTGAGAAGGGCGAGAAGCGCAGCCGGATCGTCGAATCCGGCGCCGCGCAGCGCATCGAGCGTCGGCGGCGCCGGCTCGGGCTCTTCCCATGCCATCGCGTACAGCTCGACGTCGTCGCCGCTCGATTGCGTCGGGCCGAACAGCGCGTCGAACTGCGATTCGACGGCGCGCCGCTCGCGGGCGAGCCGCTGCTGGAACGCGGCCACGTCGGCGCAGTCGAGCGCGGCGGCGAGCAGCGCGAGCTCCGCCGGTGAATCGGGCAGGCGCTGCGTCTGCTGGTCGTCGCGATACTGCAGCCGGTGCTCCACGTCGCGCAGGAACGCGTACGCGGACGCGAGCTCGGCGCATGTTTGCGTGGTGAGCACGCCGCGCGTGCGCAGCGCCGCAAGCGCCGCGCGCGTGCCGGGCACCCGCAGCGAGGGCTCGCGACCGCCTCGCACGATCTGCAGCGCCTGCACCACGAACTCGATCTCGCGGATCCCGCCGCGTCCCAGCTTGATGTCGCGGTCGTAGTCGCCGCGACGCTCCTGCGCGCGGATCTGGCGATGCACGTCGCGCAGGCCTTCGTACGCGTCGTAGTCGAGGTACTTGCGAAACACGAACGGCTGCACGATGGCCGAGAGCTCCGCATGCCGCTCGCCAGTCAGCGCGCGCGCCTTGAGCCAGGCGTACTGTTCCCACGTGCGGCCCTGGGTCACGAGGTAACGCTCGAGCGCGGCGAACGACGCGCACAGCGGGCCGCTGTCGCCATAGGGCCGCAGCCGCATGTCGACGCGGAACACGTAGCCGTCGACCGTGGGCTTCCCGAGTGTGGAGATCACCGCACGGCCGACCTTCGCGAAGAATTCGGCGTTCGGCATCGGTCGCGATCCGTCGGTCTCGCCTTCCTCGGGATACACGAACACGAGATCGACATCGGACGACACGTTGAGCTCGCCACCGCCCAGCTTGCCCATGCCGATGACGATGAGCGACTGCGCGTCGCCGCCCGCTGCGCCGCGGGGTGCGCCATGAGCGTCGGCAAGCGCCGACGCATGGCAGGCGACGGCCGCTTCGATCGACCGTTCCGCCAGCGTCGTGACCGCGCCGACCACCTCGTCGAGATCGGCCGCCCCGGTGAGGTCTCTCAGCATCGTGTGCAGGAACAGCCGGCGGCGCAGCACCCGCAGCGTGCGATCGAGCTCGTCGGGTGAAGACCGCGCGGCGTCGATCTCGCGCTGCGCCGCGGGCCAATCGAAGCGCGCTGCGACGGTTGCGGCGAGCATTTCGCGCAATCCCGGGACCGCGGTGAGCGCGCGATCGGCGTAGCGGCTGAAGGCGAGGGCCTGATCGAAGTCCACGGCGGTACGAGAGACAGACGCGGCTTCCGTTAGAATCGGCGCAGGCTCGTGCCGTGAAGCGCGCGGGCCTTCCATTATGCCTTCCGTGCAACCCGAGGCGCCCCACGAACGCGCTGGCGTCCCGATCGGGATCCGGTTGCTGCGGATCGCCGCGAACACCATCGTGGCGCTCGTGGCGGCGTTGTGCATTGCCCTGCTCGTCGTCCGCTTCGTCGCGTTTCCGCGCATCGAGGCGCATCGCGACGACATCGCGGCAGCCCTGTCGAAGCGCATCGGCCAGCCGGTGGCGATCGGCGGAATCGTCACGGGCTGGGACGGCTGGAATCCTCGCCTGTCGATCCGCGGGTTCACCGTTGCCGACCACGATGCTGTCGCGCCCGTGCTCGAGCTCCCGCGGGTGGATCTCGTCGTCTCGTGGACTTCGCTTCCACTCATGGACCTGCGGCTGCGTGAGCTCGCGATCGAGTCGCCGAAGCTGTCGGTGCGTCGCGACCCGCACGGCGTGATCCACGTCGCGGGCATCGAGATCGATCCCGAGGCGAGCCGCGACGACAACGGCGTGAGCGACTGGCTGCTGCGGCAGCGGCGCATCGTCGTGCACGATGCGCTGGTCGAGTGGACCGACGAGCGGCGCGGCACGCCGCAGCTCGTGCTCGATCATGTCGATCTGCGCGTCGAGCAGAGCTTCGGCCAGCATCGCTTCGGGCTCACCGGCGTGCCGCCTGCGGAGATCGCGGCGCCCATCGAGCTGCGCGGCGAGTTCGACGCCGCGTCGCTGCGCGAATGGCAGCGCACCAAGGGTCGGGCGTATCTGCGACTGGACTATGCGGACCTCGCGGCGTGGCGCGAGTGGTTGCCGCTTCCCGTGGCGATCGAGAGCGGCAAGGGCGCGGTGCGCTTGTGGTTCGAGTTCGCGGATGGCGAGCCGCGCGCCATCACGGCCGATGTCGAGCTCGTCGATGTCAAGGCGCGTCTCGCCGACGACCTGCCGGCCGCGGACCTGCAGCACGTCGCCGGCCGCGTCGCGGGACGCCAGGACGGCGGCCGGCGCGAGATCTACACCAAGGGCCTCACGTTCGTCGAGCGCGACGGCAGCCGCTTTCCCGACACCGATTTCCGCTTGCGCTACGAGGAGGCTTCGGGCAGCACGCCGGCCCACGGCGATCTCACGTTCGATCATCTCGCTCTCGGGCCGCTCGGTGCGCTCGCCGCGGTGCTGCCGCTTCCGCAGCGCTGGCGCGACGATCTCGCGCGCTTCGCGCCGCGCGGCACGCTGAAGGACGGCAAGGTCACATGGGACGGGCCTGCGGATGCGCCGACGCGCTACACCGCGTCGGTGCAATTCGCGCAGTTCGGCATCGCGGCCCAGGACGCATTGCCGGGCGTGCGCGGGCTGACCGGTCGCGTCGACACCACCGAAGCGAAAGGCACGCTCGCGCTCGACAGCCGCGACGTGGTGGTCGCGCTGCCGCACCTGTTCGCATCGCCGCTCGCCTTCGATACCGCCGTCGCACGCGTGACGTGGACGCACGCCGCCGACGCCGTCGGCGTGCGCGTCGACAGCGCGTCGTTCGCCAACGCCGATGTCGCCGGCGCCGTGTCGGGAACCTGGCATTCGGCTGCCAAGGGTCCGGGCAGCGTCGATCTGCGCGCACAACTCACCCGCGCGCGCGTCGAGCCGCTCGCCCGCTATCTGCCGTTGCAGCTCGCGCCCGCGGCGCGGGAGTGGCTCGTGCGTGCGCTGCGCAAGGGCACCTCGAACGACGTGCGCCTCACGCTGAAGGGCAATCTCGAGGACTTCCCCTTCGCGCAGGGCCGCAACGGCCAGTTCGCGCTCGCCATCAAGGGGCGCGACGCGACGCTCGACTACGCTGACGGCTGGCCGCCGATCACCGGGCTCGATGCCGACGTGCGATTCGAGGGCGCTCGCGTGGTCATCGACGTGGCGCGCGGTCGCGTGCTCGGCGCGAACCTCAGTCGCGCGCGGATCGAGGTCGCGGACATGCGCCAGCATCCCGCCGCGGTGAAGGTCGACGGCGCTGCCGACGGCCCGACGTCGGAGTTCCTCGACTTCGTGGCGCGCAGCCCCGTCGGCGGATGGATCGGCAATGCGCAGGAGAACGCCAAGGTCGGCGGCAACGGCAAGCTCGCGCTGAGCTTCCAGATACCGCTCACTGGCGGGCGCGTGGACGCGCTCGCGGGCGAGTACGAATTCGTCGACAACGCGGTGCACTGGGCTGGCGCGCCTGGATTGACGCATGTCAACGGCAAGCTCGCGTTCACCGAGCACGAGATGCACGCGCGCGATATCGCGGGCGAGGTGCTCGGCGGACCGGCCAAGGTCAGTTTCACCACCAGCGAGGGACGCGTGCGCGTGACGGCTTCGGGCACGGCGAGCACGGCGCAGCTGCACCCGACGTTCGACGTGCCGCTGATCGACCGCATGACCGGCAATGCGGACTGGCAGCTCGCCGTGGACAGCCGTTCGGACGCGGTGTCATGGGTGGTCGAGTCGTCGCTGAAGGGCGTTGCGGTGGACCTGCCGACGCCCCTCGGCAAGTCGGCGGAGGAGACAGTGCCCCTGCGGATCGTGCGGCGCGAAGCGCGCGCGGGCCGCGAGGACTCCCTCACCATCGACTACGGGCGCTCCGCGCGCGTCCTGCTGCATCGGCAGCTCGGCGCCGGAGAGGCGCGCGTCGACCGGGCGCTCGTGCTGGTGGGCAAAGCGATGGAGCGCCCGGCAGAGCCCGATCGCAACGGGCTCTGGATCCGCGCCGAGCTGCCACGCGTGAACGTCGACGACTGGCTCGCGTTCGAACGCAAGATGGACACGACGCCTGCCGCCGGCGCGGCCTCTGCGCCCGCGCTCACCTTCGAGGGCTTCGACGTGCGCGCCGACATGCTGCAGGCGATCGGCCGCCGTTTCGACGACATGAAAGTGAGCGGACTGCGCGCGGGCGACGACTGGCGACTGACGCTCGACGGCAAGGACATCGCGGGCACGGCGACGTGGCAGGGTCCGACGCCGGCGCGGCCCAACGGGCGCGTCGTCGCGCGGCTCGCACGCCTGGCTCGCCCAGCACCGGGCGAACTGCCGCCGTGGGCCGGCGGTGCGGAACCCGCACGTGCCGCCAACGCAGCCAATCCCTGGCCGGCCATCGACATCACGTCAGACGCCTTCTTCACGCGCGGCAGCAACGTCGGCCGGGTCGAGGTGATGGCGCAGCCCATGGGCATCGACTGGCAGATCCAGAAGCTCAGCGTCGTCAACGACGCCGGCCGCATCGATGCGCACGGCACGTGGCACGGCGGGCGCGATCCGCGGACCGATCTGGACGTCAAGGTGGATGTGAAGGAGTCGGGCGCCTTCCTCAAGCGCTTCGCCATGCCCGACGCCATCCGCGGCGCGCCCACGACGATCGAAGGCAAGCTCGCCTGGACCGGCGCGCCGAGCGACTTCGACTACCCGACGCTGTCGGGCACGTTCGACGTGCGCTCCGGCGCCGGACAGTTCCTGAAGGCGGACCCGGGCGTCGGACGCCTTCTCGGCGTGCTGTCGCTGCAGGCGCTCCCACGGCGCATCACCCTCGACTTCCACGACGTCTTCAGCGAAGGCTTCGCGTTCGACAACGTGGTCGGTGCAGTGCGCATCCAGAGCGGCGTCATGCACACGGACCTGTTCAGGCTGAGTGGTCCGGCCGCGAACGTCGACATCGCCGGCGACATCGACCTCGCGCGCGAGACGCAGCAGTTGCGCGTGCGCGTCCAGCCGTCGCTGTCGTCGAGCGTGTCGGCGGGCGCGGCGGCGCTCTTCATCGCGAACCCGCTGGTCGGCGCCGCGGTCGGTGCGGGGACCCTTCTCGCGCAGAAGATGCTGAACAATCCCATCGAGCACATCTTCAGCTACGAGTACGGCGTCTCGGGAAGCTGGGACGATCCCGTGGTGCAGCGGCTCTCGTCGCGCACGGCCGCGGGCACGCCGGAGAATGGCAAATGACTTCGATCGTGAACCGGGTGGCGGCGGTGCAGATGGTCTCCAGCCCCGATGTCGAGACCAACCTTGCCGAGGCCGCAACGCTCGTGGGCGAAGCGGTGTCACGCGGCGCATCGCTCGTTCTGCTGCCCGAGAACTTCGGCATCATGAGCACGCGCGCGGCCGACAAGATCGCGGCGCGCGAGCCCGACGGCGACGGTCCCCAGCAGGCGTTCCTCTCGCGCCTCGCCGCCGTGCACGGCATCCACGTCATCGGCGGCAGCGTGCCGCTCGAGTCGGGCGATCCGCAACGCGCGTACCAGTCGCTGCTCGTGTACGCGCCGGGCGGGCAGCGTGTCGCGCGCTACGACAAGATGCACCTGTTCCGTTTCACGCACGGCAGCGAGGACTACGACGAGGCGCGCACGATCCGCCCGGGCAATGCACCGCAGGTGCTCGACGCGCCGCTCGGCAAGGTGGGACTCTCGATCTGCTACGACGTGCGCTTTCCCGAGCTGTACCGCGCGCTCGGCGACCTCACGCTGATCGTCGTGCCCGCCGCGTTCACCGAGCGCACGGGCATGGCGCACTGGGAAGTGCTGCTCCGCGCACGCGCGATCGAGAACCAGTGCTACGTGCTCGCGGCCGCGCAAGGCGGCGAGCACGAGGGCGGGCGACGCACGTACGGACATTCGATGCTCGTCGATCCGTGGGGCGAGATCGTCACCTCGCTCACCTCGGGACCGGGCGTGGTGGTCGGCGACATCGACTACGGGCGCATGAAGGACGTGCGAACGCGGCTGCCGGCCTTGATGCACCGCGTGCTGTGAGGTCAATCTTTCAGACAGTTGACATTCCCTGGCCGAAGGTATAACCACCTGATCTATTCGCGGCCGCCGGTTCGCTGAACCGGTCCCCTGGCCGCACGGCACTCGCCGCGCCGGTGCAGTGTCTCGCCTCACGGCGTTCTTCCTCGAACAACAAGTCACGCAGCCCCCGGGTCGCCGGCTGGGCGCCGGCTCACGAAAGGGAGGTCCCATGAGCACCACGTCACGGACGTTGGCTTGCATCGTTGCGCTCGTCGCCTTGTCGCTTGCCGGAGCAGCTGCGGTGGCCAAGCCATCGCCGGGACCGCAGATCGCCGCGTCGTCCTGCGGCGGCAGCCCGGTCCCACCATCCGGAAACGCGTTCTGCAGTTTCGAGGGTACCGGGGAGGGTGTCGTCATCGCGCAGAATTCGTGCAATGTCGAAGGCGCTTGCCTGCTGATCGGCAACGGCGCGCGCATCGGGCACGACTCCTGCAATGCGGAGGTGGCGTGCACCATACTCGGAACGCTGAACGGCGTCGCGGGTGCCTCCGGCTTCAGCATCATCGGCAACCGGTCGTGCAATGGCTTGGAAGCATGCACGCAGGCGGGCACGCAGGGCTTCAGCGTGATCGGAGACGGTTCATGCAACGGAGGCGAGGCCGCCTGCGCGGGCGCCGGTCAGTCCAAGGGCACAAGCTACATCGGCAACGATGCGTGCAACAACCTGAACATCGGCGCCAGTCACAACACGTGCCTGTTCATCGCTTCCGG
>DATJIS010000075.1:0-11289 GCA_035493035.1 Casimicrobiaceae bacterium
ACTCGACGACCGGCACGGTCGATGCAGCGCCCGCCGGCGTGCAGCAAAGGGCAAGCGCTGTGGGAAGCAGCAGAACCGGAACGTGCGCGCCGCCTCGGTGATCGCATGCAGGTCGGCGGGCAATGCCGCGACGAACAGCACGCGCCGCGTCGTATCCCGGCGGCGCACAAACACGCGCCGCGTCGTGCTCAGCGCCTCGCCAGCGCGTGGACCACCGCGAGCAGCTCGTCCGGCTCGACGGGCTTCACCACGTGCGCCTGAAAGCCTGCGCGCAGCAGGTCGATGCGGTCCTGCGGCCGTCCGAGACCGGTGATCGCGATGGCCGCGATGCTGTCGTGGACATGGCGCGCGCGCAGCTCGCGAATGAGTGCATAGCCGTCCTTGCCGGGCATGCCGACGTCCGACACCAGGACGTCGGGCTTTTCGCGCGACATGAACGTCAGCGCCTCGTCTGCCGAGCCCGCCGTGTCGACACGCGCGCCGACGCCCTCCAGGAGCATGCGCAGGAGGCCGCGCGCGTCGGCGTCGTCGTCCACGACGACCACGTGCACGCCGTCGAGCGAAGGCGCCTCGCGCACGACGCTGTCGCCCGCGCCGGCCTGCGGGTCGGCCGTCGCCGTCACGGCGATCGGGAACTCGGCGATGAAGACGGCGCCCATGCCGATACCCGGACTCTGCGCGCGAATCGATCCGCCGTGCAACTCGACGAGGCTGCGGCAGATCGAAAGGCCGAGGCCAAGGCCGGTCGTCTCGCGCGAGCCGCCGATGGTTTCCTGCCAGAATCGCTCGAACACGTAGGGCAGCTTGTCCGGCGCGATGCCGATGCCGGTGTCGGCCACCAAGATCTGCACGCGCGAGCCGACACGGCCGAGGACGACCTGCACGCGGCCGCCCTTCGGCGTGAACTTGATCGCATTGGAGACGAGGTTCCACACGATCTGCTGCATGCGCACGCGGTCGGCCTGGACGATGCCCGCGTCGCTGTCGAGCGTGATGGCGAGCGCGATGTCCTTCGCGAGCGCCGCGGCGCGCGCCGAATCCAGCGCCGCTTCGACGACCGGGGCGAGGTTCAACGGGCGCGGACTGATGCGCATCTTGCCGCTGACGATGCGCGTCACGTCGAGCAGGTCCTCGATCAGCTGCGCCTGCGTCTGCGCGTTGCGATCGATCGCCTCGAGGGCGCGCTGCATCATCGCCGGGTCGGCCTTCCCCGAGCGCGCGATGCGGATCCAGCCGGCGATGGCGCTGAGCGGCGTGCGAAGCTCGTGCGAGACGATCGCGAGGAACTGGTCCTTCGCTGCGGTGGCGGCTTCGGCGGCGCGGCGCGCATCGAGCAGCGCGCTCTCGAACTCCTTGCGCCGCCGCATCGTGATCATGCCGCAGTAGTTGAGCGGCTCCTCGCCGTCGATGTCCCGCGCGGCGCTCGCAAGCACCGGGACGTCGGAGCCGTCGGCCGCGCGCAGCGTGAAGTGAAGCTCCTCGGCGCTGCCGTGCAGCTTGAGCAGGGGAAAGAAGTGCGTGCTGTGGAACACGCGCGAGGCCGGCGACAGCATCGCGTCGAACCGCGTGCCGGCGAGCGTGCCCGGCGCCTGCTGCAACCAGCCGTGCAGCGTCTCGTTGGCGTAGCGCACGACGCCGTCGTCGGTGAAGCACAGGAGGCCGCATGGCGCGTGCGAGTGCACGCGAGCCTCGATGCTCACCGGATCAGGCCGCGCGTCGCCCTTGCGCGACGAAGCCGTGCATCGCGGCGAGCGTGAGGTCGGGATGGCTCATGTGCGGGCAATGGCCGGTCGCGTCGATGACGGTGATGTCGCTGCGTGGCATGTGCGCGTGCATGTAGTTGCCCACGGCCATCGGCGCGATCGCGTCGTCGCGCACCTGCACGATGAGGCTGGGCACGGGAGCCTTGGGAAGGTCCGCCCTGTTGTCGGCGAAGAATGTCGCGCGGGCGAACGCCTTCGCGGCGACCGGATCGGTCGAGCAGAAGCTCTCCTGCAGCTCGTCGGTCAACTCGGGACGCTCGGCATTGCCCATGACGACGGGCGCAAGGTAAGTCGCCCACCCGATGTAGTTGTGGTCCATGAGCGACAGCAGCTCCTCGAGGTCGCCGCGCTCGAATCCGCCGACATAGGGCGGATCGTTGATATAGCGCGGGGAGGGCGCGATCATCGCGAGCCGCGAGAAGCGCGCCGGCTGCTTCACCGACGCCAGGAGGCCGATCATCCCGCTGACCGAATGTCCCACGAACAGGGCATCGTGCACGTCCGCGGCCTCGCAGACGTCGAGCAGGTCGCGCGCGTAGCCGTCGAGCGACGCGTAGCGCGATGGGTTGAACGCGCCTGCGTCCGACTTGCCGCAGCCGACGTAGTCGAACAGCACGATGCGGTGCGTCTCCTCGTACGCCGGCGTGATGAAGCGCCACATGTTCTGGTCGCACCCGAACCCATGCGCGAAGACGATGGTCGGACCTTCGCGCGGTCCGCTGATGTTGACGTTGTTGCGGGTGAAGACGGTTTCGTCAGCGCTCATGACGCCGATTGTAGCGCGGCCGTCGCAATTGGCCGGCGTGCGCGTGGCGAGCCGATGGCCTGCGCCTTGGGCGAAACGCGTCGGTGGCGGCCGTCGTGCGGCTTCATCGACCCCCCGCGGCCTTCAGCGTCCGACGATCGTGCGCGATGCGCCCGTGAAGAACGCATTGAGGTCCGCGCCGGACGCAGCATCGGCGAACGCGTCGAAGCGTCCCTGCTCGGCGATGCCGCGTGCCGCGTGCAGGAAGCCGCTCCACGCGGCACGCGCGAGCGCGCCCCCGACGCTGATGCGCCGCACGCCGAGCGCGGCGACGTCGGCGACGCTGAGGTCGCTGCCGAACCCGATGAGCAGATTCACCGGCTTGGGCGCGACTGCAGCGACGACGGCCATGATCTGATCGCGCGTGCGGATGCCCGGCGCATAGAGGCAATCGGCGCCCGCGTCGGCGTATGCGCGCAGGCGCATCAACGTGTCCTCGAGATCGGGCCTGCCGACGATGAAGTTCTCGGCCCGACCCACGAGCAAGGTGTCGCCACCCGTCTCGTCGATGGCGACGCGCGCCGCGCGGATGCGCGCGACCGCATCGTCGACGTCGCGCAAGGGGCGCTCGCGATCACCGGTCGAATCCTCGATGGAGAGTCCCGCAACACCCGTCGCGACCGCCATGCGGACGCTCTCGGCCACGCCTGCGGGGTCGTCGGCGAACCCGCCTTCGAAATCGGCATTCAACGGCAGGTCGGTGGCAGCCGCCATCGCGCGAAGATGCTCGAGCACCGCCGCGCGCGCGACGCCGTTGTCGGCGAGGCCTTGCGACCACGCAAAGCCCGAGCTCGTCGAGGCGAGCGCCTTGAAGCCCATGCCTTCGAGGAGCCGCGCGCTGCCGATGTCCCACGGGTTCGGGATCACGAAGCAGCCCTGACGATGGAGCGCGCGAAACGCGGCGCGCTTCTGCGGGATGGTGACGCTCATGGCTGACTCTCCAGCGCGCCACCCGCGCGAGCAGGGTGCGGCGCACGATCCAATGGCACGCGCCGCGACATCGCGCGGCGCACGGCCGAGTATTGGGCTTTCGCCGGCAGCGGTCAATGATCGACCGGCGCGCTGGGCGCTCCAGCGCGTTTGCCGACATAATGGCGGATCGCTTCCACGGCGCCATGCGCTTGCGCATCGATGGACGCATGCAACGCCCGCTCACGGTCCTTCTTGCAGCCGACGTGCCCGGCTACGGCCCCCTGACGAAGCGCGACCCGGCGCGGACGCTGCAGCGCGTGAAGGCGAACCGCGGGCCCTGCCTCGACCCGCGCGTCGCCCGCCGTGTGACAGCACTTTGCCTGATGATGATCGCCATCGCCGGCTGCGCCATCCCGGCCGCGAAGCCGGCCTACGTCGGCGTCTTCACCGGCGAGTTCGTCGACGGCCTGCCGCTCTATCGCCTGCCGACCATCGACGTCACCGGTTCGCGCACGCGTTCGAGCGACGTCGACGGAAGCTGACGGCAGCGATCCAGGCGATCGCGGCGATCGATGCCGCCAGCCCCGGCCACGAGAGCGCCGGTACGGCAGCCGTCGACGCGCTGCCGGACGAGCCGCCACCCGCGCCGGGCGGAGCCGCACCGTTCACCCAGCTCACCGATGCTGCGCCGCCTGCCGTGCAGCTGATCGTGAAGATGACACCGGTTCCACTCGGCACGCCGGCGACGGCCGGGAAGAACGACTGGACCGCGGTGTACGGCGGCAGCGTCGGAGGCGATATCTCGAAGCCGAACGACGGCTCGGGAACGACGCTGCTCGCGTTCGTCGTCGATGCGGTTACGGCCGCTCCGCCGTTGACGCTCGAGCTGAAGTAGACGTTGTTGGGTGGCGGCGGCAGCACGAGCGTCAGCGTGCCGCCGTTCATCGGCACCGTCGCGGTGCCGGGACCGCAGGTGCCCGGTCCGCTCGGCGTGCCGGCGGCCGAGATCGAGTACTGCGCCGACGCGGCGGGTGCGACGATGGCGAAGGTTGCGAGCGCGGCCGCGCGCGCGAACGCATCGCGTCGCGGTGTCAACGGCTGACCAGGCACTGTCCGCCCTCCATCGCCAGCTTCTGCGTCATGGTCGACGTGCTGCTGCCGTTGGCATCGCGCTTGGTCTGAGACACGGTCAGCAGTGCGCTTGCGCCGTCGACGGTGAGCACGCCAGTCTTGCGAATCGCGTCGGAGTACTCCTCGGCGCTCGGCGACATCGTCTTCGACATGTCGGCCATCATCTTGCGATCCTTCTCGGGCATCGATTGCCATTGCGCCTGGAGCGCCCGGGTCGACAGGCGGTTCGCGTCTTCGACCTTGCCCTCGTGCAGCAGCCCCATTTGCCGCGCGGCCGTCTTGCCGCAGGGATGGTCGAGAATCGCCGCGCCCTTGATGGTCTGCGCGGCCAGCGCGATCGAGGCCGCGCCCATGAGCGCCGGGATGCATCCAAGCGCGACCCGCCGACTGCCGAGCAGCATGTTCGTCTTCATGGTTCCCTCGCAGAGTCGATGAGCAGGCGCGCGCGGTACGCTGTTCGAAGCCGCGGCGCCCGCGCAGTATCGGCGACGGCACCTATCCGATACCTAACGGATCGCCGAACCGGCGACGTCAGGCCGAGTAGATCGACCGGAACAGCGCTTCGGTGTCGGCCGAGGGCGCGATTCCCAACTGCACCGACAGCATGTCGCGGCAGCGCCGGTAGACGCGCGCGGCGAGAGCCGGCTCGCCGCGCGCGAGGTGCGCCCGCATCAGCCGTCGGTAGAGGTCCTCGGCGAGGCTGTCTTCCTCGACGGCGCGCTCGTACAGTGAGATGGCGCGCACGGTGTCGCCGCGCGCTTCCGCATGCCGCCCGGCATCGGCGAGCGAGCGCCGGAACCGGTTCTGCCAGCGGTCGCGCGCGGGGAGCGACCAGCGCTGCGGATCCTCGTTGCCAATGAACGGCCCGCGATAGCGCGCAAGGATCCGCGCGGCCAGCGCGTCGACCGGTCCCGCATCCGGCGATTCGAGCGCCTGTTGCAGCGCCTCGACATCGCGATCGAACGCCCATACGTCGACCCACACGCGCGAGGCCTCGAAGCCGATCCGGCCCTCGTCGACGCGGATCGCCGCCTGATCGCCGAGCAGCTTGCGCGCGCGCGACACGAGCACGTCGAGCGACGCCATCGCCGTGTCGGGTGACGCATCCGGCCACAGCAGGTCGCACAGCCTTTGCTTGGGCACGGCGCGGCCGCCCAGCGCGACGAGCATCTTCAGGAACTCGATCGGCCGCTTCTGCGCCTTGCCCTCGAACGTGACCGTCTCACCGCGGCGAAGCAGCCGGAATTCGCCGAGCGCATGGACCTGGATCGGCCACGGCCAGTTGTCCGGCGCATCGGGGGGCGGCGCGATGTTGCGCGTTTCGATCAGCGTGCGCACGAACTCCGTTTCCACGCCCTCGGTGAGCGCGAGCGCGCACATTTTCGCGCCGAAGTCGGGATCGCCGTCGAAAGTATCGTAGAACTGGCGCGCGCGGATCGCGGCCCACGCCTGCGCGAGCAGCGGACGGCCCTCCTTGCGGCCGGCGCTCATCGCCTCGTACGCTTCGACCAGCGCCACCATGTCGCGGATCTCGTCGGCGAAGCGCGCCGGCACGAGCGCCGCGGCGTCGCGAAAGAGCCGCAGCGACGTGGTCACCTCGCCCACGCGCAGCCTCGCCTGCGCCTCGTTCACGAGATACACCGCACGCGACGGCGGCGGCTGACCCAGCTCGAGCGAATAGCTCGATGCGCGCGTCGCGTGGAACACCGCGCGGTCGAACTGTCCCCTCATCCGCGCGACCTTGGTCTTGAGGAACTCCAGCCGCTGCATCTCGTTGAGATCGGCCGGATCGGCCAGCGCTTCGACTGCAGCGAGGCCGCGCTCGGCGAGGGCGAGGTTCCGCGCCGGCAGGCTTCGATCGACATCGATGAATGCGAGCCACAGCTTGATTGCGCGGAGATCGTGCGCCTCGGCGAGGCGACGAGCCTCCGCCTCCGCCGCCTCCGCCTGGCGCGGCTCCTTCGCGTAGCGCGCGACGCGCGACCAGAAGATGAGCCAGTGCGCGAGCCGGTGGGGCGCGAGGCCGGCGCGGCTCATCCACGGACGCAGCACGCTGTAGACGCGCTGGCCGAGCGCGCGCAGCTCGCGCGGATCGCAGTAGAAGAGCACGATGCGGCCCGCGGCGAAGCGCACGTTGACGTCGAGATCGAGCTCGAGGAGCGCCATGATGCGGTCGACGCACGTCTCGAGGAACGGATCGTCGTTGCCGAAGTAGCACAGGCCCGCGAGGAGGCCGCTCAGCGCGAGCAGCTCGTCGTCGCGTGATTCCCACGGGAACGAGGCGTCGCGCGCAGGCGCCGCGTCGCCGATGTGCTCGGGAAAGCGCCGGAAGGTGGAGCGCAGCTGGCCGTCGATCAGCAGCGCGGCGGCGGCCAGCGCGACGGCGCGTGCGTCATTGCGCGCCTTCCCGTGCGCGAGTGCCGTCGACAGCAGCTGCTGCGCCGCAGGGTCACCGGCATGGCTCGCCTCGAGGCCGCGGCGATAATGATCGGAGGGCGCGTTCGCGCCGGCGCGTGCCATGTGCGTCAACGACGCTTCGACGCCTTGAGGTCGGCGAGCGGATAGTACGGCCGCTCGCCGAGCGCCTCGACGCGCTTCCAGAACTCCGGGCCGCTCGCGAGACCGCGCGCGTCCTTGGGATGGCTCTGCCGCCACATGGCCCACGATTCCGGGTGCAGCCGCGTCGCTTCGGCATAGTGCGCATCGGCCTCTTCGGCCCGGCCTTCACGCGCCAGCGCCTGTGCGAGACGAAAGCGCGCGTGCGCTTCGGCAATGAACGCGTCGGGCAGGCGAAGCCGCGCGACGACGGCGCGCGCGTCGAGCGCGTACCGGCTTGCCGCGCCGCGCACGGCCCAGTCCCGGACGGCATCGATATACGCGGCCTTGATGCGCTTGCTCTCCGCCAGCACGGCGTCCGGCACGGTACGCGTCACCGGATCCATCGCGCGAAATGCGTCACTCGATCCGGCCGTTTCGGCGGGTCGAACGATGCAGCCGTGCTCGTCGATCCACACCGCCTGCGGCACGTTGACGAGGTTGTACAGCTCCGCCACGCGATGGTCGGGGTCGATCAGGCATGGATAGCCCGGCGAAGCGGCCTCGATCCACGGCCGCGCGGCGACGGATTCATCGAGCGCGACCGCGAGGACGGTGAAGTCGTGCGTCCGGGTCGATTCGTAGAGTGACTGCCACACGGGCAGGTCGGCTCGGCAGCCTCACCAGGAGGCCCACGTCGCCAGCAAGACGCGTCGGCCGCGGTAGTCCGAGAGCCGGTGGAGGTGACCGTCGAGATCGGGCAGCTCGAAATCGGGCGCGTTCGGCGACCTGAGCGCGGCGGCACGGTGATCGGCACCTTCGCCGAGCACCCACAGTCGCGACGCTGCGTCGTGCACGACCGGCCGGCCGGCGTGCCGCCAGAATGCCGCGACGTCGAGCCGCTCGCCGGCGACCATCGGTGGCGTCGCATGCATCGGCAACGGCATGCAGGTGTCGCCTCGGCAAAGGCCTTCCGGCTTCCATGTCCAGCCGGTCGCATCCTCGATGTCCGCGCGATCCATCCAGAGCGCGTCGCCGACCGCCGTCGCGCGCGTCGACGTATGGTCACGGGATTCGTGAAGGACTCGGATCATCGCAAGGCTCCCATCGCGTGCCGCCGGCCGAAGCTTACCGAAGTTGCGCCGTGGAAACGAGGCACCGAGTCGCCCGCCACGCGGCGCTAGGCGGGTCCGAGCAGGTAGGCCTTGCTGTCCGCGAAGAAATTTGCCTGCGCGTCGGAGCGCACCGCGGTGCCGACGCCCTCGGCCGTGAGCACCTCGAGCAGGAGCGCATGGGGCACGCTCCCGTCGACGATGTGCACGGAGCGGACGCCTTCGCGCACCGCGCCGACGGCCGTGGCGAGTCGCGGCTCCATGCCCCCGGATACGACGTGATCACGCAGCAGCGCATCGGCTTCCGACGCGGTCAGGATCGGGACGACCGCGCCGTCGCGACCCAGCACGCCGGCGATGTTGGTCATGAGGACGAGCTTTTCCGCCTTGAGCGCGCGAGCGAGCTGCCCCGCCAGGCGATCAGAATTGATGTGGTACGCGACGTTGTCCGCCGATACGCCGATCGGCATCACCACGGGAACGAACGCGCGCGACAGCAGGAGCTCGATCAGCGCCGTGTCGATACTCTCGACGTCGCCGACGAATCCGAGGTCGGGCGCGGCGGGATCGTCGGCGGGGGTGCCGATCGGCCGGGCACGAATGAAGCGGCCATCCTGTCCGTCGAGGCCAACCGCGCGGCCGCCTTCGCGATTGATGAGAGAGGTGAGGTCCTGGTTGAGCTCGCTCAGGGCCATCTCCACCACGGTGAGGGTTCGCTCGTCGGTGATGCGATGCCCGCGATAGCGCCGCGATTCGAGCCCCATCTTGCGCATGAGGTCGTCGATGCCCCAGCCGCCGCCGTGCACGACGATGACGTTCATCCCGACGAGGCGAAGCAGCGCGACGTCGCGCGCGAACCCGGCGCGCAGCGAGCGATCGGCCATGGCCTGGCCGCCGAATCGCACGACCAGTGTCTTGTCGTGGAATGCGCGCAGGTACGGCAGCGCCTCGGCGAGGATGCTGCCTTTGTCGGGAAGGGTCATGAGGCTCCGCGGCGATCGACGGGCCGCTTGATCGGACCGGCTGGAAGTGCGGTGTAGCGGCTCATAGTCTATCGCGGCGGCGTCGGGGCTCGCGCTTGCGCGCCGTCAGCCCGGTTTGTCCGGCACGAAACGCGCTCCATACGCGACGATGCCGGCGGCCAGCACGACGACGAACAGCGCCGCGGTCAGCGAGGTTGCCGTGGTGATGCCCCCGATGATCGGTGGTCCGACCAGGAATCCGCTGTAGCCGAGTGTCGTCACGGATGCGATGGCGGCCGCGCGGCTCACGCCCGGCACGCGTGTCGACGCGTTGAACAGGATCGGTGCGACCGGCGCAAGGCCGGCACCGGCGAGCGCAAGCCCGAGGTAAGCGACCCAGCCACGCGCCGCGATCAGCGCAATGGCCATCGCGAGCGCAGCGACCGCAGCGCTCCAGCCGAGCACGGCGCGCTCGCGAAACCGCGCGCGCAGGCGATCGCCGCCGAATCGCGCGAGCGCCATCGACCCCGTGAAGGTCGCATATCCCAGTGCCGCGTGCGCCTGAGCGAGACCGAGCTCCTGCTTCAGATACAGCACGCTCCAGTCGTAGAGGATGCCTTCCGCCGTCATGCCCGCGAAGGCGAGCGTCCCGATCAGCAGCAGCGCGCCGCGAGGCCACGCGAAGTGCGCGACGGCGCCGCCGTCGCCGCTCGCGTGCGTGTCCAGCATCGCGCGCGATGCGACGAGCGCGATCGCAGCGAGGCCGCTACAGACGACGAGGAGCTGCGTGGCGGGCGCGACATGCAGGTCGAGCAAGGCCGACGTGACCGCGGCGCCCGCCATGCCGCCGACGCTGAACATTCCATGCAGATTGCTCATCACGGGGCGTTTGCCGAGGCTTTCGATCTCGGAGCCTTCGGTGTTCATCGCGACGTCGAACAGGCTCATGGAGGCGCCGAACACCGCCATCGCGGCCAGGAGCGACGCGAAGCCCGGATACTCGAGCACGAACGCGAGCGACGCGCTCATGGACAACCCGAACAGCGCGACGGTGTTGCGCGCGCCCAGGCGGGCGATGATCCGCCCGGCGAACAGCAGGGCCGCGACCGTGCCGAGCGCGACCGCGAGCAGGACGAGCGACAGGCTGGCCGCGCTGAGCGAATAGCGCACGCTCACCGAAGGAATGTGCGTGCCCCACGTGCCCGCGATGACGCCCAATACGAGGAACTGCAGCCGCGTGGCGTGCCGTGCGCGCGACAGCCGCTGCGACGCCACCGGGATGCTGCGCAACGACGGCGACCGCAACGCCGAGCTACCGCTTGTCCGCGAATTTCGCGGCAAGGCTCTCGGCGAAGCGTGCCAGGTCCACCACGACGCGCGCGTGCGTGCCGCGGCCGATTTCCTCGTCGCCGTCCATCGCCTTGACCTCGAATTCGACCTCACGACCTTGCGTGCCGACGACGTGCGCGAGCGCAACGATACGCCGGCCCACCGGGGTGGCGGCGAGATGCCTGACGTCCACGCGGGTGCCCACGGCACTCTCGCCCGGATCGAAGTACGGCTTCATCGCCTCGAGCGCGGCGTTCTCCATCGCCATGATCATGACGGGGGTGGAGAGCACGGCCGGCAGCGTGGCATCCTTGAACCGGTTGGCGAGGTGGTCGGCCGACACGACCATGGCGAACGAGCCTTCGGTGCCGTTCGGGATTGCGCGCATGCTGCCTCCATGTATTCGGTGATCGAGCCGTCTGGCCCGCGGCTATGCGGGCAGACGCGACTTCAACGCGGCGATACGGTCGTGATTCGGGTCGTTCGGCTGGGCCATGCGACGTGCGAGGTCTTCGGCGTCGTCGAGCGCCGCGGCGAGCGGCTTTGGCGTCGCTGCACGCGCGCGGAGTCGGGCACGTCGCGCTCGATCATCGCCCTTGCGGTCGTGCGCGGCCCACAGCTCCACGGCACCCGTCGCGCCGAGCCGGGCAACCTGCGCGGTGCTGTTCTCGACGTCGGAGAACACGAGCGCCCGCACGCATTCGGCAGCGGCATTCAATGCGACAGCACCTGGCCCAGAA
>DATJIS010000076.1:0-15237 GCA_035493035.1 Casimicrobiaceae bacterium
GCGAGGGGGATCTCGCGCGCCTCGACTCGCTGTCCTGGAATGACGCCGGTGCAGCCGCCGAGGCGCGCCCGGTCCTTCGCAATGTGCTGCAACCGGCCGTCATCGCCCCGACGCGGGCGCTCCACCGCGACGAAATTTCAAAGCGTTATCCCGATCGCCTGCTCGAGGAGCTCGAAGGCGGCGAGCCGAGGTCGTTCTTCACGCCCGATGCACCGCACAACCGCCACGTCGTGCTGCGCGGCAAGGAGCTCGCGATCACCCGGCGTCACGGCGCGGTGCTTCGGTCCGGCTCGGCGCTGCTGCCGGACGACTCGACGCTGTCGGTCACCTGCTGGATGCACGGCGTCTTCGCCGCGCAGCTCACGATCGGCAACACCTCGTTTCACAAGCTCTTCTCGGTCTCCCGCGACCCGTACAACGTCACGCGCACGAGCGGGCTGCGCGTTTGGATCGAAGTCGACGACGCGTGGCGCCTGCTTGGCGTTCCGTCGGCGTTCGAGATGGGTCTCGCCGATTGTCGGTGGATCTACGCGATGAGCAATCGTGTGGTCACCGTGCACGCGACGGTATCCGGCGGCGATCCGGCGATGCAATGGCGCGTCTCGGTCGAGGGCGAAGCGTGTCGCTTGCTCGTCACGGGCCACCTGGTGCTCGGCGAGCGCGAGCTCGCGCACCGCGGCGTCGTGACGGTCGATGCGGCGAAGCGCCGCTTCACGTTCCAGCCCGATCCGGATTCACGCTGGGCCGAACATTACCCTGACGCCGTCTATCACCTGGTGACGAGCACGCCGGAGGTCATCGAGGCGGTCGGCGGCGACGAGCTCCTTCATGCGGACGAGTCAGGCGCAACCGGCTCGCATGTCGTCATCCGGAGCGTGCCGACTCGCGCGCTCTGCTTCGCCGTCACCGGCTCGCTGAACGATGCCGCGGAAGCGGCGCGCCTGGCACGCAGATACGAGCAGCCGATCGACGATGCCGCCCTGATGGCCGGCGCGAAGCGCTTCTGGACCCACGTCACGCGCGGCTACCGCATCACCGGCGACGATGAGGACGCCGCGGCGCTCGACGCCTCGCTGCCATGGCTCGCGCACGACGCGATGATCCATCTCACCGTGCCGCGCGGCCTCGAGCAATACACGGCGGCTGCGTGGGGCACGCGCGACGTGTGCCAGGGCCCGGTCGAGCTCCTGCTCACGCTGGAGCACGACGAGCCGGTGCGCGACATCCTGAGGATCGTGTTCGCGCGGCAATACGCGAGCCGGGGTGACTGGCCGCAATGGTTCATGCTCGAGCCGTACGGCGCCATTCAGGATCCTCACAGTCACGGCGACGTGATCGTGTGGCCGTTGAAGGCGTTGAACGACTACGTCGAGGCCACGAACGACCTTGCGTTCCTCGACGAATCGGTCGCGTGGTGGGACGACGAGCGCCTGCAGCGCACCGCATCGGCCGACTCAGTTGCTGCGCACGTCGACAAGCTGCTCGCGACCGTGCGCGCGCGGTTCATTCCGGGCACGCACCTCATCCGCTACGGCGAAGGCGACTGGAACGACTCGCTGCAGCCGGCCGATCCGCGCCTGCGCGACGTGATGGTCAGCAGCTGGACGGTAGCATTGCTCTATCAGCAGATCGTGCGCTATGCGCACATCCTGCGACGCGCCGGGCGCCGCGATGCCGAGCTCGTCGAGCTCGCCCATGCCATGCGCGGGGACTTCAACCGCCTCCTCGTTCGCGATGGCACGGTCGCGGGATATGCGATCTTCGAACCGGGCCGCGACACGCCGGAGCTCGTGATCCACCCCAGCGACGTTCGCACGGGACTCGCGTACTCGCTTCTGCCGATGACCCGCAGCATCCTCGCCGGTCTGTTCACGCCGCAGCAGGCGCGACACCATCTACGCATCATCCGCGAGCACCTGCTGTTCCCGGACGGCGCCCGTCTGATCGACCGGCCGGTCGCGTATCACGGCGGCATCGAGCGCACGTTTCGCCGCGCCGAATCCGCGGCGTTCTTCGGGCGCGAGATCGGTCTCATGTACACCCACGCGCACCTGCGTTACGCCGAGGCCATGGCGGTGCTCGGAGAGGCCGACGCGCTCTGGAATGCGCTCCACGTCGCGAATCCGGTCAGCGTGACGCAGCGCGTGCGCAACGCCGCGGCACGGCAGCGCAATGCCTATTTCAGCAGCAGCGACGCGGCATTCGACGATCGTTACGCGGCGAGCGAAGCGTGGCCGCGCGTGAAGGATGCGACCATCGAAGTCGAGGGCGGATGGCGCGTCTATTCCAGCGGTCCCGGCCTGTACATGAACGTGCTGATCCGCCACGCGCTCGGCATCCGACGCGCGTTCGGGGAACGCATCGAGGCGCCGGTTGTCGAGGGCATGCGCCGCTACACGCCGCCGAAACTCACGCGCGCGTCGTGAGCGCCCACGCGCGGTCTTGTCATGAGCGCGCACGCGCGTCTTTCGCGGCCGCTCGACGCGCCTCCGCGCTGTTATCGGGGCAATGCCGTAAGCCTTACCGGTAACGAGGCGTCGGTTCACGGGCGCAGCGGCCAGCAGATTTGCCTGCAATCAACGCTCTACGCGCAGATGCACGCGCGGAATGCGGCTTGCTATCTCGAGAGCTTCGACGATCGGTCGTCGATGTCAACGCTCGAGAGGAGTCGCCTCATGTTCGCGCACAACAAGCGCCTGCAGTACACCGTCCGCGTATCGGACCCGAATCCCGCGCTCGCCAATCTCATGCTGGAGCAGTTCGGCGGTCCCCAGGGTGAGCTCGCCGCCGCCATGCGCTATTTCACGCAAGCGGTGGCCGACGATGATCCCGGCCGCAAGGACATGCTCTACGACATCGCCACGGAGGAGTTGAGCCACCTCGAAGTGATCGGCTCCATCGTGTGCATGTTGAACAAGGGCATCAAAGGTGCCGTCGCCGAAGGCCTGACGGAGCAGGGCGAGCTCTTCCGCCGCATGAACTCGGGCAGCGACAGCCACGTTACGTCGCTGCTCTATGGCGGCGGCGCGCCGCTCGTGAACTCCGCGGGCGTGCCGTGGACCGCGGCGTACATCGACACAATCGGCGATCCGACGTGCGACCTGCGCTCGAATATCGCTGCCGAGGCGCGCGCCAAGATCATCTATGAACGGCTGATCAACTGCACCGACGACGCCGGCGTGCGCGAAGCGCTCGGGTTCCTGATGACGCGCGAAATCGCGCATCAGAAGTCATTCGAGAAAGCGTTGTATTCCATCGAGCCGAACTTCCCGCCCGGCAAGCTGCCCGGCGTTCCGCAGTTCGTCAACAAGTACTTCAACCTGTCTACGGGTCCCGGTGACATGCGCGGCTCGTGGAACCAGGGCTCGCAGTGGGAGTTCGTCGACGGCGACCAGGCCGTGCGTCCGGTGGACGGCGGCGGCGACGGCGATGCCTCGGTCGAGCTCGACGACGACGACGCGGCGCTGTTCGAGCAGATGACGCAGCGAACGATGTCGCAGCCGACCGCGAATCCCACGACCGGCGCCGATCTCGGTGCGGGTCCCGGCGCGGGCGCGATCACCGGCGAGTCGGCCGATGGGCAATCCGACGAATTGCCCGAGGAGCTGCCGCCGCCGACCTCACGCGGCGAGAGCAGTGCGGGGCGTGGCAGGTCGAGGAGCCGCGGCCGCTGATCGATGTCGCCGCAGCAGCTCGCGGGCACGCTCGCACCGGAGCAGGCGGCGACACCAGGTCGCCGCCTGCTGACGTACCTCGGCCCGGCAACGCTGGTCAGTGTGGGTTACGTCGACCCGGGCAACTGGGCGAGCGACATCGAAGGTGGCGCCCGCTTCGGCCATCAGCTGCTGTGGGTGCTGCTCGCATCGAACGCGATCGCGCTCGTCATGCAGACGCTGGCCGCGCGGCTGGGCGTGGTCGCGCGGCTCGATCTCGCCCAGGCGTGCCGGCTTTGCTATCCGCGCGCCGTCAACGCCATCCTGTTCGTACTCTGCGAGATCGCGATCGTCGCGTGCGATCTCGCCGAGGTGATCGGCAGCGCGGTCGCGCTGAACCTCCTGTTCGGATTGCCGCTGATGGTGGGCGCGGTGGTGACCGTGCTCGACGTCCTGGCGCTGCTCGCCTTGCAGCGATTCGGCATGCGCAAGCTCGAGGCGCTCACCATCGTGCTCATGGCGACCGTCGGCGTGTGCCTCGCGATCGAATGGCTCTTCGCGGCGCCCGCGTGGCGCGACGTGGCGAAGGGCCTCGTGCCGCGCGTCGACCGCGACAGCCTGTACGTGGCGGTCGCGATGCTCGGCGCGACCGTCATGCCGCACAACCTGTATCTGCATTCCTGGCTCGTGCAGAGCCGCGCCGCGCCGCGCACAGCCGACGCGCTGCGGCGCGCGTTGCGCTACAACGTGCTCGACACGTGCGTCGGCCTCAACGTGGCGCTCCTGATCAATATCGCGATCCTGGTCGTGGCCGCGACGGTGTTCCATCCCGCGGGCGTCGCAGTGACCGACTTGCGCGAAGCGCATCGACTCCTCGAGCCGTTGCTCGGCACCACCGCGGCGGGTGTCGTGTTCGCGGTCGCGCTGCTCTGTGCCGGGCAGAGCTCCACCGTGACGGGCACGCTCGCAGGGCAAGTGGTCATGCAGGGCTTCCTGCGCATCACTGGATCGCCGGCGCGCATAAGGCTCATCACGCGCGCCATCGCGATCATTCCCGCGCTGCTGGCGTTCGGCGCGTTCGGCGACGATGCGACGGTCGGGCTGCTCGTCGCGACGCAGGTCGTGCTCTCGCTGCAGCTGCCGTTCGCGATCGTGCCGCTGCTGCGATTCACGTCGGATCGATGCATCATGGGCGCGCACGTCAGCCGGCGCACGCTGCTCACTGCCGGAATCGTGGCGGCGGTGCTGGTCATTGCGTGCAATGCGTGGCTCGTGTCGCAGGTGGTGATCGGCCACTTGCCCGGCGCGGCGTTGTCCGTGGCGCTGCCGTGCGCCGCCGGAGTCGTCGCCCTGCTTATCTATCTCGCGGTGACGCCGCTTCGATCACGGTGTAACTTCTACAAATAGCTCTGCCCCGCCATGGCACGGGACGTGCGCGTCCCTGCTGTTGGGCATTTCCTATTGCGTCATATCAAGGCCGACTGACGCTGCGGGGCAACTCCTGCCCCTCGGCGGCGATGGGCTTCAGGGCGTCGCATGTCGGACCACAACGCGGTCGAGCTCGAGGTTGCAGTGCTCCATGCGCTCGTTGGAGAGGAGCCTGCGGTCGTGGCCGGACTTTTGTCGACCTATCTGAACACATTGGGGCAATCGGCACCGCAGCTCATATCTGCGCTTGCCATGCGCGACAGCCACGGCGTCTGTCGCGCGGCCCATGTCATGAAGTCACCGTCGCTCTGCGTCGGCGCGCTCTTGCTGGGCCAGCTGTGCGGCGCGCTCGAGGAAGCCGCCCGCGCGGCGGACTGGCCACGCCTCGACGCCGTCGCGCCGAGCTTCGAGCCGGTACTGGCGCGTACGATCCGCGCAGTGAAACTGCACATCGACGTCGCGAGGCGGCAGGTGCCGGCATGACGACGACCGGCGAATCCGAAAAGGTATTGGTCTTCGCGGCGGCGGCCGCGGACGCCGACGTCATTCGCAAAGCGCTGGAGGTCGAGTTTCCCGCCATCGCATGCTCGTGGGAGCCGGACCACGCGGCCGACGACTTCGACCGCCACCAGCCCAGCATCGTGATTCTCGCCTTTCACAAGGTCGAAACGTCCGAGCAGTATTACCTTGCTCTGTTCCGCAATGCGCGGTCGATCGCGAAGGTGCAGCATCGCACGATCCTGCTGTGCAACAAGGACGAGGTGCGCGCGGCGTACGCACTGTGCCGCGGCGGCTGCTTCGACGATTACGTGCAGTACTGGCCCGTCACGTTCGATCAGCCGCGCCTCGCGATGTCGGTCCGGCTCGCTGCTCGCGAGCTCGCGGCGTGCCGGAATGGTGGCAACGATCCGCGTCTGGGCGAGATGGCGCGCGCGGTCGAGCAAGTACAACCGATCTTCGATCGCGGGCTGTCGCACAGCGATCGCTGCCTGATCGCCGCCGATGATGCGGTGCGTTACCTCGCGGACGGCATCGGCTCCGCGATGCAGGACGCCGCATCGGGACTCGGCGACCGCCTGGTCGCGATGAAAGCCGGCAGTGGGGTGATTCGCGAAGTGAAGCGGCATCTCGGAATGCTGGCTGAGGAAAAAGTGCTGCCGCAGGTGCGCGAAGCCGCGAACGCCATCGGGCCCGCACGCGAAAGCCTTGCCGCCGCGGCTGCCGCGGTGCGGCCGAAGCTCGACGCCGCACGCAAGCTGGCGGGCGAGGTCGCCTCGGAGCCGCCAACCATCCTGATCGTCGAGGACGAGGAGACGCAGCGTCGGATCTACAGCCATTTGCTCGACCGCACTCGCTACAACCTTGCCTTCGCCTCCTCAGGCACCGAGGCACTTAAGCTCGCGACGCGCAGGCCGCCCGCGCTGATCCTCATGGACGTCATGCTGCCCGACCTGACCGGCGTGGAAGTCACGCGACGGCTCAAGAGCAGCGACACCCTGGCCGGCGTGCCGGTGGTGATGATCACGGGGCGCAGCGAGCGGGAGATCGTCATGCAGAGTCTCGCCGCCGGCGCGGCGGACTTCCTCGTGAAGCCGTTCACGCCACAGTCGCTTCAGCAAAAGGTCGAGCAGTACATCGACCCGCGTGTGGCGGCGTGACGGAAGCCCGCCAATGAGCGCCCCCATTCGCATCCTGATGGTCGAGGACGCGTTGATCGACGCGGAGCTCGTGTCTCGCGTCCTGAAGAAGGCGGGGATCGAGCACGTCGCGCAGCGCGTCGACAGCGAGGGCGAGTTCCTCGCGGCGCTCGATGCGTTCGGCCCGGACATCATCCTGTCCGACCATTCGATGCCGCACATGGACGGCTCGCGCGCGCTCGCGCTCGCGCAACAGCACGCGCCGAGCACGCCTTTCGTGTTCGTGTCGGGCACGATCGGCGAGGAGGTCGCGATCGAGTCGCTGAAGCGCGGCGCGACGGACTACATCATCAAGAGCAACATGTCGCGCCTGCCGGCGGCCGTGCACCGGGCGCTGCAGGACGCGCGCGATCGTGCCTTCAAGGATCGCGCGGAGCAGGCCCTGCGCGAGGCACAGGAGCGCTTCGCGCTGTTCATGCAGCACCTGCCCGGTCCGGCATTCATCAAGGACGGGGCGGGCCGCCTGCAGTTCGTCAACGCCGCGTTCGCCCGCCTCGCGAAGATGGACGCGAGCGCGCTGGTCGGCAAGACGGATCACGAGCTGTGGCCCGAGCAGGCGGACTCGTACGTCGCCAACGACCGCTGGGTTGTGCAGAACGGGCGCGCGCTCGAGACATTCGAGTCGGTACCCGGCGACCGCGGGGTCCATACGTACCTGGTGAATAAATTTCCCATACCGCAGCCGGGGGGCGACGGACTGATCGGCGGTGTCGCGGTGGACCTCACGGCCCGATTGCTCGCCGAGGAGAAGCTTGCGCGCCTGGGGCGCATTCACGCCTTCATGAGCGGCATCAACTCCGCCATCGTGCGCGCGCAGGCGCCGGAAGAGCTCCTGCGCGAGGCGTGTCGCATCGCGGTGGAGCATGGCGGCTTCCGCATGGCGTGGATCGCCGAGGTGCGCCAAGGCGTGCAGCCCCGTATCGTGGCCGCGTCGCACGGTGACGCGCTCGGCGTCGTGCTGTCCAAGCCACGCGAGGCGAAGATCGTCGCCGACGTCACGAGGCAGGCTCGCGCCGTCGTGCTCGACGCCCCGGGGACCGAGACGGAAGGCGTGGATGCTCATGCGCTCGCGGGGCTGCCGATCAACCGCGCCGACGCAGTCACCGCGGTGCTCGCGCTCTACGCCAGCGAGCGCGGGTTCTTCGAGCAGGACGAGATGAAGCTGCTGGCCGAGCTTGCCGGCGACATCTCCTTCGCGCTCGAATATCTGGCGCGCAAGGCGCAGCTGGACTATTTCGCTTACTACGACCCGCTCACGGGTCTCGCCAACCGCGCGCTGTGCACCGACCGTATCAACCAGGCGGTGCAGGCGCACGCGGCGCACGATTTCAAGGCCGCCGTGCTGGTGCTCGACCTCGAGCGCTTTTCGTTCGTCAACGATTCCTTCGGGCGGCAGGCGGGTGACGAGTTGCTGCGACAGGTCGGCCGCCGACTGCAAGAAGTGGTGGCGCCGAGCGGAACCGTAGCTCGGGTCGCCGACGACGCGTTCGCGCTGGTTTTCACGGACTTGCGCGAAGACGCGGACGTGGCGCGCCTGGTCGAGGAGCGCGTTGCCGCGCGCATGAGCGAGCCGTTCGACGTGAACGGCCAGGAGCTGCGCGTGGCGTTCAAGTGCGGCGTCGCGCTCTATCCCGACGATGGCCGCGACGCGGACGCCCTTCTGCGCAACGCCGAAACCGCGCTCAAGAACGCGAAGGTGAGCGCGGAGCGATATCTGTTCTACGCAACGCCGATGAACGCGCGCGTGGCCGAGATCCTCACGCTCGAGAACGCGCTGCGGCGCGCGCTCGCGGAGCAGCGCTTCGTACTGCACTACCAGCCGAAGGTCGACCTCGCGAGCAACCGACTGTGCGGGCTCGAAGCGCTCGTGCGCTGGGACAGCGAGGAGCGTGGCCTCGTGGCGCCGGCGGTATTCCTGCCGATCGTGGAGGAAACCGGCATGATCCTCGACCTCGGGCTGTGGGTCATGCGGCAGGCCGCGTGCGATCAGCGTCGCTGGCGCGACATCGCGCCTGGCGTGCGCGTCTCGGTGAACGTCTCCGCGCTGCAGTTGCGCCAGCGCCGCTTCGTCGAGGATGCGCTATTGGCCGTGCGCGAGGCGGGCGGCGATCCCGCGAGCCTCGACGTCGAGATTACCGAAAGCGTCATCATGCAGAACATCGAGCAGTCCATTCCCAAGCTGCGCGAGCTGCGCGCCGTCGGCATGGGTGTCGAGATCGACGACTTTGGCACGGGCTACTCGTCGCTCTCGTACCTCGGCAAGCTGCCCGCCACAGCGCTCAAGATCGACCGCTCGTTCGTCACCGCGATGACGCAGACGAGCGGCGACCGTACGATCATCTCGGCGATCATCTCGCTCGCCCACCTGCTGAACCTGTCGGTCATCGCGGAAGGCGTCGAGACCGTCACGCAGCGCGACCTGCTGCGCGCGATGGGCTGCGACCGCATGCAAGGCTACCTCTTCAGCAAGCCCAGGCCCGCGACCGACATCGCGGCGCTGCTCGAGCGTGCGGCCGAGCAGGCTTCGCTCACCCAGGCGGACGATTGATCGCCAGCCAGTAGAACCCGGCGTTTCGGGCCACCGCGGCGAGCGCTTCGAACTCGATGGGCTTCACCACGTAGCTGTTGACGCCGAGGTCGTAGCTCACGGCGATGTCGGTCTCTTCCTGCGACGAGGTCATGATCACCACGGGAATGCGCCGCGTCTCCTCGCGGGCCTTGATCGCGCGCAGCACCTCGATGCCGTCCACGCGCGGCATCTTGAGATCGAGCAGCACCAGTCGCGGCGTCGTCGCGCCCCGCGTGGAGTACTCGCCCTGGCGGAACAGGTAGTCCAGCGCCTGCTGGCCGTCGCGCAGCCACACGATGTTGTTGGCGAGCTTCTCGGTGCGCAGCCCGCGCATCGTGAGCTCGGCATCGAGCGGGCTGTCCTCGACCAGCAGGATCTCGATTTCCTCAACTTGCTGCATGCGGTGCCTCTCGTGGCAATGCGAAGTAGAACGACGCGCCCTGGTCGGGCTTGCCCTCGGCCCAGACGCGGCCATGGTGCCGCAGGACGATGCGTTGGACCAAAGCAAGTCCCACGCCCGTGCCGGTGAATTCCGATGCGTCGTGCAGGCGCTGGAACACGCCGAACAGCTTGTGCTTGTAGCGCGGATCGAACCCGGCGCCGTTGTCCCGCACGTAATAGATGTGCTCGCGCTCGTCGCTGATGGCGCCGATCTCCACCACGGGCTGGTCGCGCTTGGCCGAATACTTGATGGCGTTCGCCACCAGGTTGGCCCACACCTGATCGAGCAGCGCACGATCGCCCACGACGCTCGGCAGCGGTGTCAGCTTCAGCTCGACGCGCGTCTCGCAGTTCTGCATCTTGAGCCGCTCGAACATGCGCCGCGCCATGTCGGTCATGTCGAGCTCGATCGGGTCCACGGCCTGGCGTCCGAGGCGCGAGAACGTGAGCAGGTCGTCGATCAGGCGTCCCATGCGTTTCGCCTCGTCGGAGATGATGCCGAGCTTGCGCCGGCCCTCCGCGTCGAGCTGCTCGCCGTGGTCCTCGCCCAGGATCTGCGAAAAGCCGACGATCGCGCGTACCGGTGCGCGCAGGTCGTGCGACACCGAGTAGCTGAACGTCTCCATCTCCCTGTTGGCCGCCTCGAGCTCGGCGGTGCGCCTTGCCACCCGCTGCTCGAGCTCCGTGTTGAGCTGCTGCAGCGCCTGTTCGGCGCGCGCCAGCGACTCGTTGGAGTCCTCCAGCGTCGCGGCGCGTCGCGTGATCTCGGCCAGCATGTCGTTGAAGCCGTCTACCAGGTTGCCGACCTCGTCCGTGGTCGTCTTCTGCGCGCGCAGCGAGTAGTCGCGCGTCTCGGAAATCCTGCGCGCGACATCGCTTATCGCGATGATCGGACGCGTCACGGCACGATTGAGCCAGATCGACATGCCGACCGCGATGGCGAGGCTGACGATCATGACCGTGCCCAGGATCGCGAGATATGCCGTCATGCGATCGAGCAGGCCATAGTGAGCGCGCACGAAGACGGTGCCGAGGATCTGGTTGCGGTCGACGACGCGCTTGAACACGACGAGCTCGCGCCCTTCGACGCGCGCGCCGTCAGGCTCGGGCAGCGCGGGAACGGCATGAGTGCCCGGTGGATAGGTCGCGAAGGCCGCGCCGCGCGGCGTATAGATGGCCGCCGAAACGATGTCCGGCTCCGCCTTGAGCAGCTCGAGAGTTTCGCTTGCGGCGCGGGGATCATCGAACGTGAGCGCCGGCGTGCTCGCGCGGCCGAGGATATCGGCCTGCGTAACGAGATCGCGCATCGCAGCGCGCTCGTAGGTCCGCACGTCGTACACGACCATCGCGGCGGCGGTCACGAGCAGCGCCGCGATGGTGGTGGCGAGGACCACGACCAGCAGTTTCGCGCTGATGGAACGTCCGGGAATGCGGATCATCCCGGACCTCGACGCAGATTGCGCGCGACGCTGAGCAACCCGGAGCCGAGCTTGAGATGACGCCGCTCGGCGTCCTCCAGTGAAGCCTCGAACTGTACACGCCCATCCTTGACCACGAAGTTCAGCGTCGCGCCCGGTCCGAGGCCGCTCGGCACATCGGTAACGACGAGCATGGGCGGCCCGTGGTCGCTCGGCGCGTACGGGCCGTGCGCGACGAACAGCACCTGCACCGGATGCGTGGCGAGGTCATCGCCGACCACCGCGCGCGCCTCGAAGCGGCGCTCGCCGAAGCGACGATCGACCACCATCGATTGAAGCTCGCGCACCATTGCATCGTCGCCCGCGACGCCGATCACGAGCGGTGCATCGGCCCCGGTGAATGCGCCCGGCGGCCATTCGACGTACTCGACGAACTTCACCAGGAACGCCGCCTTGATGCGCCGCTCAGCTGCCGCCTCGGTGTCGGCGGCGATGACCGGCAGCGCGATGAGCAGGCCCGCGAGAAGGGTCATGCACGCAACGAACCGTGCCAGCGCGCGCGTCACAGGGTCCACACCACTTTGAAGAACACCGTGCGCGGGATGGCGCTGCCATTCGCGATCGAGCCGAACTCGACGTGCGCGGGATCGAACAGGTTTTCCCCGACCACGGATAATTCCAGCCCCGGCTGCACGCGCCAGCCGATGCGGGCGTCGACCGCCGTGTACGCGGGAACTTCAGGCGAGGGCAGTGCGCCCACGTGACGCACGGAGAAGTCGAGCTCGACGTTGCGCGGCAGATCGAACGACGAGCGCACCTGCCACTGCGCCGGCGGATCGTCGCCTGCCGCAGCGGTGCCGGTCGGGTCGGTGCTGTCCGCGCGAAGGTGCAGCCGCTGACGCAGGTACACGCCACCCGCGAACAGGCGCCAGTTCGGCATGACCTGCCAGGTCGCCCAGCCTTCGACGCCGGTTGCGGTTCCATACATCTGATTGGCGACCTGGATGAAGTGCCCATCGATGATCTCGACGCTGCGGAGATGCCGATATCGATGCGCGAACGCCGTGGCGGAGTAGGACAGCGTGTCGGTCGGTTGCGCGCGATAGCCCAGCTCGACGACGTCTGCGGTTTCCGAGCGGAAGTTCGGGCCGCCCGCGATGATGAAAGGCGGGTTCGCTGGCGCGTACAGATCGCGATCGAGGCGCGACGGCGTCCGCACCGCCCGCGAGACCTCGCCCCATACAAGGGCGCGCGGCTGCGATTTCCACGACAGGCGCAACGACGGCATCGCCTCGAGGCCGGTGTAGGAGTTGTGCTCGAGCCGAACGCCCGCGGTGAGATCGAGTGAAGGACCCAGCGTCGCGCGGTCCTGCGCGAAGAGGCTCGCCCAGTGCAAATCACGATCGTCCGGCAGGTATGCGATCGAGCTCACGTTCTGCAGGCGGTCGGATGCGTGGCGATATTCGCCGCCCCACGAGATGCTCTGATCGTGCCAGGTGGGCAGATCGTGCTGGAAGCTCGCGTCGAGGATGTCCAGGCGTTCCTTGAACACCTGAGGGATGGGCACCGCGGGAATCTCGAGCTCGCTGCGATCGAAGTACGCCTGCGCGCGGACGTTGCCGCCGTCCGCCAGTGCGCGATTCCAGGTCGAGAGCAGATTCCCCCCGGACATGCTCGAGCGATCGCGATTCGGCTGGTCCACCTTGCCGCTGTAGACGTCGCCCTGCAGCGTGACACCGAAATCCCAATCGACACGGAAGCCGGCTTGCGAGCGGTCGCGCGCGTCGCGCAGCTCCGTGCCGTTGCTTCGATCAGTCCGGTCGTCCGCGATGGTCTTCGCGTACACCCGAAGCTTGCCGTTGCCCAGGTCAGCCCCGTAGCGGCCTTCGGCACCGCGATCCGTGTTGCCCGCGCCGCCGGCTAGAAGCGCGCCTTGCGTGGCTGCCGCAGGCTTGGTGATCACATTGATCACGCCGTTGACCGCGTTCGACCCCCACACCGTGCTGCCCGGTCCGCTGATGACCTCGATGCGCTCGACGTCCTCGAGCATGACATCCTGCGCGTACCACAGCACGCCGGAGTACAGCGGCGTGTAGAGGATTCGGCCGTCGAGCAGCACGAGGAGCTTGTTGTCAGCGGCGTTCATGCCGCGTGCGCTGATCGCGTAGGAGCTTGCCGAGACGCGGGCGACCTGGAGGTTGGGTGCGAGCCGCAACGCTTCCGGCAGCGTGCGCGCGCCGGACCTGCGGATGTCGTCGTTGGTGATGACGTAGACCGACGCGGGCGCGTCGGAAAGCTGCTCCGCGCGTCCCGACACCGACGTGATCTCGATGCTGGCCAGCTGCTCGAGCGAAAGACTCGTGAGATCCTGGCTCAGCGACGCGCTCAGCGCAGGCGTTGCACGCAATGCAATGGCCACCGCGATTGCGGTGCAACATCCCGGCAGTGAAGCGTACGTGCGCATCTCCACGGCTTGCTCATTCGTCGAGTCCGATCAACGAACGGCAGGGGATGCACAACTTGTGCCGGGTGGAAATCCGCGTCGCTTGACCGCGTGGGCCGACGCGGGGCGGCCAATGTGACGATTTTCGTCGCCAGCGCCTTCGAGACGGCTCGCTATAATTTCGACTTCCAGGGGCCGTTAGCTCAGCCTGGTAGAGCAGCGGACTTTTAATCCGTTGGTCGCTGGTTCGAATCCAGCACGGCCTACCACAAAAACAACGAGTTACGTCAGCTTCCAAGCTTCCGCTTGTTTGCAACGTGACGAAAACGTGACAAATCTGTCACGTTTCCACCGCTGACGCGCTCGATCCGTGCTGCCGCGACCGCGAGATGCTCGGTCGCGAACTTCGCATAGCGGTCCACCATCACGCGGGACTTCCAGCCGCCCAGGTCCTTCAGCTCATCGCAGCTCGTGCCGGCCTGTCGATGCCACGACGCCCAGGTATGTCGGAGGTCGTGAAACCGGAAATCCGTAATGCCTGCTTTACGACACGCGCTGTGCCATGCGCTGTTGGTGCATTCCCACGCAATCGGCTGGCCACGGTACGTGAAGCAGAACACGGGATGCTTGCCCCGCTCAGCTTCCAACACTTCCACTGCATCGATGTTCAGCGGGACGCCTCGCGGCGATCCGTTCTTGGTCTGGTTGAGCCAGGCCGTGCTGCGCTTCAAATCCACCCGGTCCCATTCCAGGCCCGTGATCTCGCGTGCGCGGCATCCGGTCGCCAGCGCGAAGCGGATCAACGCCTTCAGGTGCGGAGGCGCGACCGCAATCAAGCGATCGGCCTCGTGCGGCGTCAACCAGCGATCGCGCGCGTTGTTGACCGGTAGCAGCTTGATGCGCGGCACGCCCTCGATCCACTGCCATTCGTCCCGCGCCATGCGCAGGAGGCTGCGAATCAAGGCCAGCCGCAGATTCACCGTCGCCGGTCGGATTCCGCGCTTCAGCTCCGCTTGCGTGATGTTCCAGATGACGTCGCCGTTGATGTGATGCAGCTTCAGCTCGGCCAGGTACGGGTCGAGCTTGCGACAGATCAGCTGGACATCGGCAAAGCTTCGCAGGTGCTGCTTGCTTGCGAGATACCGGACTACCGCATCCTTCCAGGAGCGCTCGGGCTTGATCCCGAAGTGCGCCTCGCGAAACGCCTCGACCTTTAGCTTGGCGAGGAGGGCTTCGGCGTCTTTCCGGTCTTCAGTCCCAGTGCTTTCGCGTATGCGCTCTCCGTTCGGAAGCGTTGTTGCAATCCACCAGACGCCAGAGTCCGGGCGCCGGTAGATCCCTTGCTTACGGGCCATTGATCCTCCTTTCCGGCCCGCCCTCGTTGCTTATAGTCGTCCAGCCAGGCGTCGAGGTCAACGCGGTCGTAAACGCAGCGGCGGCCAAGGCGGATCGGGGGGATACGGAGCCCATCGAAGAGGGTGAGGCCGATGCCGAGGTATTCCGCGGCCTCCGTCCTCGTGAGGCAGCGGACCATCGGTCGTGGCAGAGGGGCATGGTCATCGTCCATGGCGCACAGCGAAGCGGGGCG
>DATJIS010000077.1:0-4294 GCA_035493035.1 Casimicrobiaceae bacterium
TCACGCGTCGGCTGCGCGCACCGGTCCCGAGCCGGCCAACGAAGAGGGTTCGCTTCCGCCGGCGATCGCCAAGCTGACGTCGGCGAAAGGGCAAGCGGAACCGATCACCGTGGACGAACGACGCGCGCGGATCGAGCGCGCGCGTGCGTTGATGCACGACAACGACCTCAGCGCGATGATGCTGACGGGCGGCACGTCGCTCGACTACTTCACCGGCATTCAGTGGGGATTGAGCGAGCGGCTGCTCGCGGTCGTGATTCCGGTGCGCGGCGCGCCCTTCCTCGTGACGCCGGCGTTCGAGCGCGCGCGCGCGATGGAGCAAGTGGCCGAGGGCCCGCTCGACACCGGCACCGACGTAATGATCTGGCAGGAGCACGAGAGTCCGTACGCGCTGGTGGCGCAGGGATTGCAATCGCGCGGCCTCGCGACCGGCCGGTTAGGCATCGAGGAGACCGTGCGCTACGTGTTCAGCGACGGCGCCGCGCACGCGTTGCCGGCCATGTCGCTCGCCAGCGCGACGCCGGTGACCGCGGGATGCCGCATGGTGAAGACGGATCACGAAGTGGCGCTCATGCGGCTCGCCGCCGCGATCACCCTGCGGGCATATCACGCCACGTGGCAGTCGATCAAAGAGGGCATGACGCAAGAGGACGTGAGCGCCATGGTCGCGGCCGGACACCGGCGGCAGGGTTTCGACGGCGAGGCGACGGTGCAGGTGGGCGAGTACTCGGCGCTGCCGCACGGATCGCGCACGCCGCAGACGATTAGAGACGGCACGATCGTGATGATCGACGGCGGATGCAAAGTCGAAGGCTACACTTCCGACATCACGCGCACATTCGTGCTCGGCACGCCGACCGACGAGATGCGGAAGGTGTTCGACATCGTGTACCGCGCGCAGACGGCTGCCTTACAGACCGCGCGGCCGGGCCTCGAGTGTCAGGCGGTCGACGCTGCGGCGCGCAAGGTGATCGTGGATGCGGGCTATGGTCCCGACTACACGTACTTCGCGCACCGGCTCGGCCACGGCATGGGCATGGACGGACACGAGTGGCCGTACCTCGTGCGCGGGAACACGCTGGCGATGCAGCCCAACATGATGTTCAGCGATGAGCCGGGTATTTACATGCCGGGCAAGTTCGGCGTGCGCATCGAGGATGACATGCACATCACCGCCGACGGGGCCGAGCTGCTGACGCCGCGCAGTCCATCGCTCGAACAACCGTTCGGACCGGCTGCCTAACGGACGGGCTGTGGACGGCGCGCGGCGGCCACGCGCCGGCCGAGGGCGCGGAGCACGAAGCGGAGGCGGTCGGCCCACGGCAAGCGGCCGAAGTTGGTGCGGACGACGCCGCGGGTGAAGTAGGTCCTGTGCGAATAGTCGATCGCGACGTCGATCACGACGGGGCCGCCGCGCTCGGCGATGCCGGCCGCCTGATCGACCACATCGGCGATCTCGACGTCGCGGTCGAGCCGCAGGTATTGCACGCCCACACCGGCGCACAGCTGCTCGAGGCCGTAGTTGGGCAGCTCGCTCGCGCTCTTTCTGCCTAACGCAATGGACTGGAACTGCGCGATCTGCGCCAGCTCGTGGTCGCGCAGCACGACGACGGCGATGGCCACCTCCAGGTGCGCGGCCGTGAGCAGCTCGAGACCGGTCATGAGGAACGCGCCGTCGCCGGCGAGCGCGACGCAAGGCGTCTCGGGGCGGGCGAGCTTCGCGCCGATGGCCGCGGGCACGCTATAGCCCATGCAAGCGTAATCGGTGGGCGCGAGGAAGTGGCCGGCGCGCTCGAGTCGCAGGCATTCCATGGCGAGGAAGGTGCCGTTGCCGCTGTCGGCGGTGTAGATCGTGGCGGGGCCAAAGCGGCGCTGCAGGCCGTCGACGAGCGTGTGCGGCGTGACGCCGCTGGTGCTGGCGTTCTCGCGCCACTCGCGCTCGACGGCGGCGTGGCCGTCGCGGATGGCCGCGCGCATGGCGACGTCGATCGGGCGATGCGTGAGGCGAGCGAGGAGCGCGTCGACGAATGCCCGCGCATCGGACACGATCGCGAGGTCCGTTTCGACATTGCGCTCGAGCGCCGCATGACCGATGTCGACGTGGATAAGCGGCCGGCGCGGGTGGGCGCCGTAGCTGCCGGTGGCGACTTCGCCGAACCGGCATCCGATGGCGAGCGTCGCGTCGCATTCGTGCGCCACGGCGCGCGCGAACGGCGGCGCGGCGTCGCCGAATCCGGGCCACAGCGCGAGCGGATGCGATTCGGGGAACACGCCTTTGCCGTGAATCGTGCTCGCGACGGGCGCCTCGAGCGTCTCGGCGAGCGCGACGACGTCGGCGCCGCGCGCACCAAACCCCACATAGAGCAGCGGCCGCCGCGCGCGCGCGAGCAGGGCCGCGGCGCGCTCCACCAGCTCGACCGGCGGCTGCGGCGGCTGCGTGCCTAACGACAACGGCGGCGCGGCGTCGCCTTCGTGCGCCAGCAGGTACAACTCGGCCGGCACCTCGACGAACACCGGGCCTGGCACACCGGCGCGTGCGATGCGGCACGCCTCGCGAACGGTGCGATAGAGGTCGGCGCCCCGTTCCGGCCGCATCACGCTCTTGGTGACGGGACGGGCGAGCGCCACCTGGTCGATGTCGTGGAGCTGGAACGCCATGCCCGTGTCGTGCCGCACGCCGCAGCCCAGGACGAGCATCGGCACCGTGTCCAAGAACGCCTCGGCGATGCCGCTCAGCGCGTGCGTGAGGCCGGCGCCGGGCACGAGGGCAATGCAGCCCAGGCGTCCCGACGCACGCCACACGCCGTCGGCCATGAACGGCGCGCTCTGTTCATCCGTGACCAGGACGGGGCTGACGCTCGCCGAGCGAGCCAGCGCGTCATACAACTCGATGGTGTGCGTTCCCGGAATGCCGAAGGCGAACGGGATGTCCTCGTCCTCGAGCGCGCGTACGATGGAATCGGCGCCGGTCGGCATCGCGGTGCGCCTAACGCAACGGTGGCATGCGAGCGGGCGGCGCGGTCAGAATCCCGTGAGCAGCGCGCGCGACACGTGCGTCGTGTCGCCGAGATAGGCGAACTTGACGTCGTGCATGTAGCGCCGCGCGGCGCGCTGGACGTCCTGCGGTGTCACGCGCTGGAGCTCGTCGGCGAAGTCGTCGGCCGCGTGCCAGTCGCCGCGATAGAGTTGTGCGCGCGCGAGGAAATTGGCCTGCTGGTCGTTGGTTTCGTTGTTCAGGAAATACTCGGTGAGAAATTGCGCGACGATGACATGCAGGTTGTCGGTGTCGACCAGGCCGTGTTGCAGCTCGCGCACTTGCTCGCGCATGATCGTGAGCACCGAATCGGGATAGACGGTGGTCACGTAGAGACCGCCGGCGGCCACGGCGCGCTCGAGGAACGGCGCTTCCACCGCATACGTGAGGTTGCGGCGCGAGCGCACCTCGGCGAACAGCCGGCCGCTCAACACGGCGGTGGCAACGCGCAGCGCCTGATAGTCGGGGCTCGCGGCGGCCGGACCGTTGTAGTAGCCGAGGATGTAATTCGTGGGCAGCGATCGTTGCTCGAGCACGACCGGCGAAGGAGTGCCCGGGACCGCCGGATCGCCGGACGTGTCCGCCGCCATGCCGGCCGGGATCGCCGTCCACCGGTACGTCCCGGCGGGCAGGGTGCCTAACGTTCGCTGCACGTCGCGCGCAACCTGCGCGCTGTCGACGTTGCCCACCACCACCACGAGCATGCGCGACGTGACGAGCGCGGTGTCGCGGAAGTGGCGCAGGTCGGCGGCCGAGATCGATGCGATCGAGCGCTCCGTGCCGGATGCGGCCAGTCCGTACGGTGTGCCCGGGAACGCGACGCTGTCGGCCAGATACTCCACCCAGTCGTCGGGCGAATCGCGGCGTTCGCTCACGCCGCTCGCGACCTGCGCGCGCGTGAGCTCGACGTCGGCGGAGTCGAGTGTGGGGTGCATGAGGCGGTCGGCGAACACCATCCACGTGCTGTCGAACGTGGAGCGGATGCCGCGAAAGCCGAACATCGTCCAGTCGGGCTGCGGCTCGACGACGATGCTGCTGCCGAGCTCCGCGGTCTTGAGGCGGAGGGCCTCGCGCGAGTAGTGCTGGGTGCCGCGCTCGGAGACCCACAGCATCATGGGCGCGATGCCGACCGTGGAGCCCGTTAGGCCGCGCGTGCCGCCGAGCAGGTAGAGGTTGACGGCGACGACGTCGTTGGCGGCGTAGCGTCGCAGGATGACGTGGACGCCGGAGACATCGAAGCTCGTGGTGAGCGAGTCGGGC
>DATJIS010000078.1:0-10639 GCA_035493035.1 Casimicrobiaceae bacterium
CACGCTACGCCGCAGACCACGCGGATCTATCTCCGCGGACGTGAAGTGGTGACGGTTGAGCCGGTGAAGAGGCGCAAAGCGTAGAAGGTTCTACGCGGCGTGCTGCGAAATTCGTTTAGAATCAGCAGCCCGCTAAATCACCGCACTTTACCGTGCCGCGGCCTCGGCGCGGTACGCCGGCCGCCCGGTTACCCAACGCCCGCGCCATGTCAGCCCCTCCCAGCCCGCCGCAGAAGCCCCTGTCGTACCGTGAATCCGGCGTGGACATCGACGCCGGCGACGCGCTCGTCGAGCGGATCAAGCCGTACGCCAGGCGGACCCTGCGTCCCGAAGTGCTGGCCGGCATCGGCGGCTTCGGCGGCCTGGTCGAAATCGGCAGGAACTACCGCGAGCCCGTCCTGGTCGCGGGCACCGACGGCGTCGGCACCAAGCTCAAGCTGGCATTCGCGCTCGATCGCCACGACACGGTCGGCATCGACCTCGTCGCCATGAGCGTGAACGACGTTCTCGTGCAGGGCGCCGAGCCGCTGTTCTTCCTCGACTACTACGCATGCGGCAAGCTCGACGTCGACGTCGCCGCGGCCGTCGTGCGCGGCATCGCCGAAGGCTGCGTGCAGGCGGGCTGCGCGTTGATCGGGGGCGAGACGGCCGAGATGCCCGGCATGTACCAGCCCGGCGAGTACGACCTTGCCGGCTTCGCGGTCGGCGTGGTGGAGAAGGACCGCATCGTCGACGGCCGCGCGATCGAAGCGGGTGACGCGCTGATCGGCCTCGCGTCGAGCGGCCCGCATTCCAACGGCTTCTCGCTCATTCGCCGCATCGTCGACCGATCGGGCGCGGACCTTCGCGCGCCGTACAACGATGCGAGCCAACACACGCTCGGCGAAGCGCTGCTCGCGCCCACGCGCATCTACGTGAAGCCGCTGCTGGCGCTGATGAAGACGACGCCCGTGAAAGGCATGGCGCACATCACCGGCGGCGGCCTTGTCGAGAACGTGCCGCGGATGCTGCGCGACGATCTCCAGGCGCGCATCGAGCGCGATCGCTGGACGCGTCCGGCGATCTTCGATTGGCTCCAGGCGCACGGCAACGTGCGCGACGACGAGATGCATCGCGTGCTGAACTGCGGCATCGGCATGGTCGTGTGCGTTGCGCCCGGCGACGCGGCGCGCGCGCTCGCGCTTCTGCGTGCGGCGGGAGAGGATGCCGAGCTCATCGGCTCGGTCGTCGCGCGGCCCGCGGGCGCGCCGGGCGCGGTCGTCGCCTGAGCGATCCGCCGCGATGGCCCTCGCGCGCATCAGCGTCCTCATCTCCGGACGCGGCTCGAACCTGAGCGCGCTCATCGGCGCCGCCGCGCGCGGCGCGATCGAAGGCGCCATCACGCAGGTCGTGAGCAACCGCGCGGATGCGCCGGGTCTCGACATCGCGCGCGAGCATGGCATCGCGACGGCGGTGGTCGATCATCGGTCGCACGCCGAGCGCGCGCGATTCGACGACGCGCTCGACGCAGCCCTGCGTGCCGCCGAGCCCGATTTCGTCGTGCTCGCGGGTTTCATGCGCGTGCTGGGCGAGGCCTTCGTGCGCAAGTACGAGGGCCGCCTCGTCAACATCCATCCTTCGCTGCTGCCACTGTATCCGGGGCTCGACACGCACGCGCGCGCGCTCGCTGACGGGGTGCGCGTGCACGGTTGCACGGTGCACTTCGTGACACCGACCGTCGATGCCGGTCCGATCATCGCGCAGGGCGTGGTGCCCGTGCTGCCCGATGACGACGCGCAGCGCCTGGCCGCGCGCGTGCTCGCCGTGGAGCATCGCGTGTTTCCGGCCGCGGTGGATCGCGTTTGCCGCGGCGACGCAACGCTCGTGAGCGGCCGCGTGCGGTTCCGGGGTGTCGACGCGGACGCGCGCGCGGCGCTGCTCTCGCCGCCGCCGGCGCGAACTTAGGCGCGTGCGAACGGGTCTTCCCACGATGGCCACACCGCCGCTCGGCCTGCAATACCCGGTGCGCATGAGCCTCGCCGCAACGCGCCGCTCGACGCGCGCGCTCGGCGTCGCGCTCGTCGTGTCGCTGCTGCTGCACCTGGCCTGGACGCTGCTGCCGATCGAGCCGCCGGCGCCGCCCGAGCAGCAGCCGCTCCAGGCAACGCTGACCGAGATGCCTGCGCCGCCGACGGCGGTCACGCCGCCGCCTCCCCAGGCAAAGCCGCACCGCAAGCGGCCGACCAGCCCGCTGGTCACGCATCGCACCGAGCCCGAGCCCGCGGCGGAGCCGGACACCGCGGGCGAGGGTCCTGTGACAACCGCGACGGCCCCGGTCGAGCCCGCGCCGCCCGCGCCGGTCGCCGCCGCGCCGCCGGCGGTCGTGATCGGGCCGCCGCCTCCCGGGAAGACGCTGCCGCCGCGTCTCGACCTCGCGTACAAGGTGTTCCTCGGCACGCAGGGCTTCGTCATCGGCGACGCGACGTATCGCTTCGAGCACGACGACTACAACTATCGCATCGCCACCGTCGCGCAGGCGCGCGGGCTTGCTGCGCTCCTGGTGCATGGACGCGGCCGGATCGAGAGCCGCGGACGCATCACGCAAAACGGCCTGCAGCCGCTCGCGTTCGAGGTCGAGCGCGGCAGCCCCGACAAGCGCGAAGTCGCGGTGTTCGACTGGTCGAACAACGTCATCACGCTGAACGACCACAAGACCGAGGCGCTCGACGGCCTCACCTTCGATCCCCTCACCGTGCTGTGGCAGACGTATTTCACGCCGCCCGACGCGAGCCGCTATTCCTTCAGCGTCGCCACCACGCGGCGCATCTATCACTACACCGTGACGCGCGAAGGCGAGGAGCGCATCGCGTGGCGCGAGGGCGAGGTCGACACCGAGCGGTGGCACCGGGTGAGCGACGACTCGAAGACCGAGGCGTGGTTCTGGCTGGCGCCGTCGATGCACTACATCCCGATCAAGATCCGTGTCACGCAAACGTCGCGCGGCACGCTCGAGGCGCTGCTCGATGCGATCCGCACCGACGCCACGCCCGCGAGCGAAACCTCCGACGACATCCCGCCCCTGCCCTCGACGGTCGAGCGCACGAATCCGTTCGTCGAGCACGGCTCGTGATCCACGCCAACCAGGTCGCCGCGCTCGCCGCGGCGATCGAGCGCATCGCGCCCCTGCACGGCCCCGCGGATGCGACGCTGTCCGCGTTCTTTCGCGAGCACGGCGCCATGGGTGCGCGCGACCGCGCGTTCGTCGCCGAAGGCGTCTTCGCGTACCTGCGGCGCAAGCGCTCGCTCGAGGCGATCGCGCAAGCCACCGATGCGCGTCACCTCGCGCTCGCGGCGACGGTGCGCGAAGGGCTCGCGTCGGTGCGCGACCTCGCATGGATCAACGACGCCGATGCGCAATGGCTCGCCACGGTCAAGGCGCGCATGCGCGAGCCGCTGCCGCCGGCCGTTGCGGCCGACGTGCCGGACTGGCTGTGGGCGCGCCTCGGGGAAGTGTTCGACGAGGAGACGCGCGCCGCGCTCACGCGCGCATGGCAGTCGCCGGCGCCGCTCGACCTGCGCGTCAATCCGTCGAAGGCGCGGCGCGAAGACGCGATCGCGGCGCTTCGCAGCGACGGCCTCGACGTCGCGCCCACGCCCTACGCGCCGCTCGGGCTGCGCGTGCGCGGCCGGCCCGCGCTCGCGCAGCATCCGTGGCTCGCCGACGGCCGCCTCGAAGTGCAGGACGAAGGCAGCCAGCTCGTCGCGCATCTCGTCGCCCCGCGCCGCAGCGACATGGTGGTGGATTTCTGCGCCGGCGCCGGCGGCAAGACGCTGCTGCTCGGCGCGCTGATGCGCTCGCAGGGCCGCCTCTATGCATTCGACGTCGCGGAGCGCCGGCTCGCGCGCCTCGGCCCGCGCCTCGCACGCTCGGGGCTGTCCAACGTGCACCCGCAGCTGCTCGCGAGCGAGCGCGACGCGAAAGTGAAGCGGCTCGCCGGCAAGATCGACCGCGTGCTGGTCGACGCGCCGTGCACGGGCTTCGGGACGCTGCGCCGCAATCCCGACCTCAAGTGGCGCCAGACGCCCGAGGATCTTGCCGAGCTCACCGCCAAGCAGGCGCGCATCGTGGCATCGGCCGCCACGCTGCTGAAGCCGGGCGGCCGTCTGGTGTACGCGACGTGCAGCGTGCTGCCCGAGGAGAACGATGCGATCGTCGACGCCTTCCTCGCCGAGCACCGCGACTTCGAAGCGCTCGACGCCGCCGCCGAGCTCGCGCGCATCACCATTCCGCTCGACACGGGCCCGCGCCTGCGCCTGCTGCCGCACGTGCACGGCTGCGACGGCTTCTTCGCGGCAGTGATGCGACGCAAGCCGGCGGGATCGTGAGCAAAGCGCGGCGTCCGCGTCCGGCAATGCGCTAACCTTTCGCCGCGATGCGCTTCGACACGATCGACTACTCCCGCGTCGAGACCATGCTCGCCTGGCCCGCAGGCTGGGCGGACATCGCGGTGACCGGCTTTGCGATCGGCATCGCGTGGGCCGTCGATCGCCGCTTGCGCGAGGCGCGGCTCGCGCGCAGCGGCGAGCATCCGCGCACGGCGATCGGCGTCGCGTTTCCGCTGCTCGCGATGCTGCTGCTCTTCTTCGGGGCGTGGATCTATCGCCGGCTCTTCAACCAGGAGCCGTTCCTGCCGTTCGTCGCCTTCCCGCTCATGGCCGCGCTCGCCGCGATCCGCGCGCTGGTGTACGGGCTGCGTCGCATCTTCGCCCGCCAGCAATGGCTCGTGCCGTGGGAGCGCGCGGTCGGCGGCATCGTGTGGGTGCTGGTCGCGCTCTATTACCTCGGCGTGCTCGACGACATCGTGGCCACGCTCGATTCGATCGAGGTGCCGATCGGCAAGACGCATCCGACGCTGCTGTCCATCGTCATCGGCGTCTTCGTGCTGATCGGCTCGCTGATCGTCACGCTGTGGATCTCCAGCACCATCGAGCGGCGCCTCGATCGCGCGACCACGCTCGATTCCAACCTGCGGGCGGTGCTTTCGCGGCTGATCCGCGCGGTGCTGCTGGTCGCCGGAGGCCTCATCGCGCTCGAGGCTGTCGGCTTCGACCTCACCGTGCTCACGGTCTTCGGTGGCGCGGTCGGCGTCGGCGTCGGCCTCGGCCTGCAGCGGCTGGCCGCGAACTACATCTCGGGCTTCACCATCCTTCTCGACCGCTCCGTGCGGCTTGGCGACTCGATCACGGTCGACAATCGCCGCGGCACCGTGACCAAGGTCACGTCGCGCTACGTGCTGCTGCAGATGGCCGACGGCGTCCACGTGATCGTGCCGAACGAGACGCTCGTCACCACGACGGTCCTCAACCATTCGCACGTCCCGTCCACCGCGCCGGAAGTGCGCGTCACCATCGCGGTGCCGATCTCGCCGAAGGCCGACCTCGACCGTGCGATGAAGCTCCTCGAGGAGGCGGCGCGCGTCGACTCGCGCGTGCTGCGCAAGCCGCCCCACGCGCCGCTCGCACGCATCGCGAGCTTCGGCGATACCGGCGTGACCATCGAGCTCGGCGTGTTCGTGCCCGACGCCAACGTCGACCTGCTCGACCTGCGGGGCGCGATCCAGCGCGAGGTGCTGCGGACGCTCAACGCCAACGGCATTGCCCTCGCCTACCCGCGTCGGGAGGTTCACGTAACGGGCATCGAGGCGGAAAGCGCCGCGCCGTCGGCGAACCCGGCCGACCCGAAGGATTGACCCGGCTCAAGGCCTTGCGACAAAGGTCGCGAACCGCCATATATTTGAAGGCCGCGGTCGCGTAGAATGCGGGACCCGCGACGGGAGCCTGCAAGGCATCGTCACGGTCTTTTCAACTCTGGATAATCAATGTCTTACGATTTGGTACCGCAGGCCGTCCTCTCTTTCGCCGCACATGGACTGATCGACCTGCCCTGGTGGGGCTATGTGATCGTCGCTCTGGGCCTCACCCATGTGACCATCGCCGCAGTCACCATCTTCCTTCACCGCGGCCAGGCGCACCGCGGGCTCGACCTGCATCCGGCGGTCTCGCACTTCTTCCGGTTCTGGCTCTGGCTCACCACCGGCATGGTGACCAAGGAATGGGTCGCCATCCACCGCAAGCACCACGCCAAGGTGGAAACCGACGAAGACCCGCACAGCCCGCAGACCCGCGGCATCCGCAAGGTGCTCCTGGAAGGCGCGGAGCTTTATCGTACCGAGGCGAAGTGCGCCGAGACGCTCGAGAAGTACGGCCATGGCACGCCCGACGACTGGATGGAGCGCAACGTCTACGCGCACCTGCTGTGGCAGGGCGTAGGCCTCATGATGGTCATCGACCTCGTGCTGTTCGGCGCGGTCGGCCTTTCCATCTGGGCAGTGCAGATGCTGTGGATCCCGGTGAACGCCGCGGGCATCATCAACGGCATCGGGCACTACTGGGGCTACCGCAACTTCGCCTGCAACGACAGCTCCACGAACATCGTGCCGTGGGGCTTCCTCATCGGCGGCGAGGAGCTGCACAACAACCATCACGCGTACGGCTCGTCGGCGAAGTTCTCGTCGCGCTGGTACGAGCTCGACCTGGGCTGGGGCTACATCCGCCTGCTGTCGATGCTGAAGCTCGCGACCGTGCGCAAGGTCGCGCCGAAGATCAAGGTCGATCGCAGCAAGGCCGCGGTGGATCTCGCCACGCTCCAGGCCGTGATCACGCACCGCTACGCGGTCGCCACCGCCTACGCGGGGTCGCTCAAGGCCGCGTGCGCCTCGGAGATCGCCGCATTGCGCCAGCGCCATCGCGGGCGTTCGGACGTTCCCACGCTGCGCCGCCTGAAGCGCTGGCTGTCCGCCGATCCGTCGGCGCTCACCGACAGCGATCGCGCAGGCCTCGCGCACACGCTGCAGCACAGCACCGTGCTCCAGCAGATCTACGCGATGCGCCAGGAGCTCGCCCTGCTGTGGGGACGCTCGACCGAGTCGTCGGAGCAGCTGCTCGCACGCCTGCAGGACTGGTGCCATCGCGCCGAGGCGTCCGGCATCGCGCAGCTCGCGCAGTTCTCGCTGCAGCTGAAGCGGATCAGCGTGGCTTGACGGTCTCGCTTCAGCGAAAAGGCCCGCCTCGAGCGGGCTTTTTCGTTTCTGAGGGCGCAAAAGAAAAGCCCGCTTGCGCGGGCTTCGAAGTCATCGGGACGTTGTTCTTGTTGCCGCCGAAGCGGCTTCCCCGAGCGTTTTATTTGAGCTTGGTTTCCTTGTAGATGACGTGCTTGCGTGCCACCGGATCGAATTTCTTCATTTCCATCTTGTCCGGCGTGTTCTTCTTGTTCTTGGTCGTGGTGTAGAAGTGGCCGGTGCCGGCCGACGACTCGAGCTTGATCTTCTCGCGCATGGTCGCTCTCCTGCCTTAGACGCGCTCGCCGCGCGCACGAAGCTCGGCGAGCACGACGTCGATGCCCTTCTTGTCGATGGTGCGCAGCGCCGCGTTGGTGAGGCGCAGGCTGACCCAGCGGTTCTCGCTCTCGACGAAGAATCGCCTCGACTGCAGGTTGGGCATGAAACGGCGCTTGGTCTTGTTGTTGGCGTGGGACACATGGTGACCCACCATCGGCGCCTTGCCTGTGACTTGACACACTCGAGCCATGGCTCGCTCCTTCGAATTCCGGGGTGCCCGCGAGCGGCCGCGGTTTCATTGCCGCCGAGCGCTGGAAAGCCATTGATTATGCCAAAGAATCGGGTCCGCGGCAAGCCGACGTGTCGCCGCCCGGAACCATTGCCGCCGGGCACGGGTCGCCTCATGAAGGACTCGAGGAGGCAGCCGTGACGAACTACATGATCGTGAAGCAAAAGGTCCGCGACCTCGCCACCTTCCAGAAGGCGTTCGACGGCCTCGCCGCGGAGCGGCGCGCCGCGGGATTGGTCGATCTCGGCCAATTCGTCGCCGCCGACGAGCGCGATACCGTGATCGTCGTGATGGAGGCGACCGATCTCGCGCGCGCGAAGGCGTACTGGCACTCGGCCGTCCTGGCTCAGGGCCGCGAGCGGGCCGGCGTGGTGGGTGCGATCGAGGCGAAATCCGATCAGGTGTGGCTCACCGATGGGCTGGTGAGGACGAGGATCGGCAAGTCGTAGCGATGGGCAACTAGCGCATGCAGGGAGCGCACCGATCCTCGAGGCAGCGCAAGCGCGCGGCCCGACGCACAGACATCACAGCAGCCCGCGTTCTGCGAACGACACGACCTGCGACCCGGCGACGACGAAGTGGTCGAGCGTGCGGATATCCACGAGAGCCAGCGCCTGCTTGAGGGCCTGGGTGAGCAATTCGTCGGCGCGCGAGGGTTCGGCAACACCAGACGGATGGTTGTGCGCGAAGATCACCGCGGCGGCGTTGTGGGCGAGCGCGCTCTTCACGACCTCGCGCGGATAGACGCTTGTTTGCGCCAGCGTGCCGCGAAACAGCTCTTCCGCCGCGAGCAGCCGATGCTGGCTGTCCAGGAACAGCGCCATGAACGCCTCGTGCGGCAGCGTCGACAGTGAGAGCCGCAGGTAATCGCGCACCGACTCGGGTGACGTGAGCGCGTTGCCGCGACGCAGCTCGTCACGTGCGAGACGGCGCGCGAGCTCCACGGCGGCCTTCACCACGACCGCCTTCGCGACACCCCATCCGCGCAATGCCGACAATCGCGGGATGGGTGAGCCGACGAGGCCGGCGATGCCATCGCATGCGTGGATCGAATCGCGCGCGAGGTCGACCGCTGAGCGGCCGGCCACGCCGGTGCGAAGGAGAATGCTTAAGAGCTCGGCGTCCGACAGCGCCGCGGCGCCGTGCGCCACCAGGCGTTCGCGCGGGCGGTCGGAGAGGCACCATTGGCTGATCGTCATGGCGCGATGCTAGGGCGGCACGTCGAGCCCGCGCGATCGGTCGAATGGACGAGCGCCGCGAGGTCGAGTGTAAACTCCCGCGCAGCTTGCCGAGACGCTCATGGACGACGTTCCCACGCCTGCCGCACCGCTGCTGAAACGCGTCGTATTGGGCGTCACGGGTGGCATCGCGGCCTACAAGTCGGCGGAGCTCGTTCGTCTTCTGGTCAAGGACGGCATCCAGGTGGACGTCGTGCTGACCGAGGCCGGTGCGCGCTTCGTCACGCCAACGACGTTCCAAGCGCTGTCGGGACGGCCAGTCGGCTCCTCGCTGTGGCAGTCGGGCGCAGACAACGCCATGGGGCACATCGGCCTCACGCGCGACGCCGACCTGATTCTCGTCGCCCCGGCGACGGCGGATTTCCTCGCCAAGCTCGCGCACGGCCGCGCCGATGATCTGCTCTCCACGCTGTGCCTCGCGCGCGAGTGTCCGTTGCTGGTTGCGCCGGCCATGAACGTGCAGATGTGGTCGAACGCGGCGACGCGCCGCAACGTGGCCCAGCTCGCCGCGGACGGCGTCACCGTCCTCGGACCCGGGTCGGGTGAGCTCGCGTGCATGGAATACGGCGACGGCCGCATGCTCGAAGCCGAAGAGTTGCACGCGGCATTGCACGCCTTCGTTCAACCCAAGGTTCTCCAGGGCAGGCGCGTGATCGTGACTGCCGGGCCGACGTTCGAGGCGATCGATCCGGTGCGTGGCATCACGAACCTGAGCACGGGGAAGATGGGGTTTGCGATCGCGCGGGCGGCCGCTGAGGCGGGGGCCACGGTGACGGTGGTTGCCGGACCTACTTCGCTTGCGACACCGGCCGGCGTGCGACGCATCGACGTGGAGAGCGCCGCCCAGATGGCGGCAGCGGTCATGCACGGGATCGACGCCTGCGACGTGTTCATCGCCGTCGCCGCCGTAGCCGACTACACGGTGGCCCAGCCGGCGGCGCACAAGATCAAGAAATCGGACAGGGACCTGGCCCTGACCCTGAAGCCCACGACCGATATCCTCGCAGCAGTGGCGGCGCGGCCGGATGGGCCCTACTGCGTGGGCTTCGCGGCCGAGACCGACGACGTCGACGAGAACGCCGAGGCCAAGCGCAAGCGGAAGGGGGTCCCTTTGATCATAGCCAACAAGGCGCAGGACGCGTTCGGGCGCGATGACAACGAGGTGACGCTGATCGATGACGCGGGGTGGCATCGGTTGCCGCGGATGGAGAAGGTGCAGCTGGCGCGGAGGTTGGTGGGCGAGATTGCGAGGCGCGCTGGATCTCGTGCCGTCCCCTGATCGACCGTGTTGCATGCCGGCTTTGTGAGCCAGGTGGATACTCATCGATCCATCTGGTCATTCGCTCGGCACGTGGTTTGCTCATTCGTGTTCTTCGTCTATCCGCTAGAGGTCATAGACGAAAAATCTGACGAGTGAGGTCACCATGAGCCGCTGGAGGGCCGCAGCCATCCATCTTTGCATCAGCGTTGCCGTTGCAACGTTCTTGATCGTTGCAATGCTGCTACTGTGGTACCCGCCGCCCTATTTCCTGCTGATGGGCGGGACCATGCTGGTTGTGTTGATCGCAGGGTGCGATGTGGTTCTTGGCCCGCTGCTGACCTTGATCGTTTTCAAAACCGGCAAAAAAAGCTTGCCGTTCGATCTCGCCACCATTGCGTTCCTCCAGGCAGTCGCCCTCACCTACGGCCTGTACACCATGTTCGCGGCGCGTCCGGTCTACACGGTGTTCGCCGCA
>DATJIS010000079.1:0-2061 GCA_035493035.1 Casimicrobiaceae bacterium
GGCCAAGCCAGCCGTCGTCTGCTACCCGACCGACACGCTGCCGAAGCCCGACATGGGCGCGCTCGCGCGGGCGCGGCAGACCTTGAGCAAGATCGGCGAGGTGATCGTGCCGCCGCGCGACGCCCGCACCTTCGACGTGCAGGCCGGGCACTTCTTCCGCATCGTCAGCATCGAGGGCGCTCAGGTTGGCGACCTGAATTTATGGAGCGCCGCCAACCTCGCGGAACGCTTCTTCAGCGGCAAGACGCGCGCGCTGCATGGCACGCACGTGAGCACGAGCGACCGGCTGTGGAGCACGCTGCCCTATCTGCGGCCGATGGCGACGATCACGCACGACACGCTCGGCTGGTATGGCTTCGACGCCGACGGTGGCGGCGTCCACGACGTCATCGGCACGCGCTGCGACCCCTACACCAACCGGCTCCTGTCTGGCGGCGATTACCACCATTGCTGTCATTCGAACCTGACGCGGGCGCTCGCCTCTGCGCGGGCTCTGCCCGTGCGCGAGGCAGAGATGCACGTGCACGACGTGCTCAACGTCTTCATGTGCACAGGCTTCACCCGCGACACGCACCAGTACTTCATGAAGGCGAGCCCGGTGCGACCGGGCGACTTCATCGAGCTCTTCGCCGAGATCGATCTCCTGGGCGCGCTGTCGGCCTGCCCCGGCGGCGACTGCGGCGCGACGCATTCGAGCGACGCCGCCGCGTGCCATCCGCTCAAGGTCGAGATCTTCAAGCCGGCCGCGGGCGCGCTGGCCGGCTGGAAGCGGCCCGAACCGAGCGCTTATCCGCGCACGCACGGGGCGTGAGGGCGAACTTCGATGGGTCGAACACGTTCACGTATGCCGGGGCGGCTCGAAACGTGAGACGTCGCTAACATGCACGAGACAGCGCGCAGCTATGCCCTCAGCAAGGTGCCTGAGGTCACTCTGGTCTTCTGGATCATCAAGATCTCCGCCACGACGTTTGGCGAGACCGGCGGCGATTCAGTCACCATGACGCTGAACTGGGGCTACCTCACCGGCACACTGCTGTTTCTCTCAGTCCTCGTCGTCCTCGTGATCGCGCAAATCCTGGCCACGCGATTCCATCCAGTGCTCTACTGGGCGACTATCGTCGCCTCGACCACCTTCGGGACGACGATGGCCGATTTCGCCGATCGCTCGCTCGGGATCGGTTATACGGGAGGATCGACGCTTCTCTTCGTTCTCCTGGTCCTGACACTGGCAGCCTGGTATTGGTCGGAAGGCAGCGTGTCCGTGAACACGGTGAGCACGCCGCGCGTCGAAGCGTTTTATTGGGCGGCGATCACGTTCTCGCAGACGCTCGGCACCGCGCTCGGCGATTGGAGCGCGGACACAGGCGGCCTCGGCTATGCAGGCGGCGCCGTTCTCTTCTCCGCCGCGATCGCGGTTGTGGCGATGCTTTACCACTGGACTAGCGTGTCGCGCGTGCTGCTGTTCTGGGCCGCATTCATCCTGACGCGTCCTCTCGGCGCCACGGTCGGCGACTTCCTCGACAAGCCTGTGCATGACGGCGGCCTCGCGCTGAGCCGGCCGATCGCCTCGCTGGTCATCGCGCTATTCATCGTCGCCTGCGTGGCGCTGCTGCCGCAACGCGCCGGCCGGCACCCGCGGGCGGCGGAAGCCTGAAACGCGAGACCGCGGAGCGGAATGCAAGCGGCCGCCTCGCGGGCGGCCGCGGCGCATTCGGAGAACGACCGGGCATCATGCGCGTAGCGCGCATCGATTGATCTCGATCAAAACGCCCACGCTTCCGACGCACCAGTTTGTCCCGAACACGTTGCATTTCGATGGGGCATCCATTGGCACTGATCACCGAACGCATCGACGCCGTCACCCGCATTCCACCCGAATATCGCCACGCGACGCTGCCCGCACCGCGCAGCGTCAAGATCGAGATTTCCCCACGCTGCAACTACCGCTGCGGCTTCTGCGCACTGCGAACGCGCGAGGTCCAGCCGCGGTGGGATATGGATTTCGCGCTGTTCAAGCGGGTCACCCGCGAAATGCGCGACGCGGGCGTCGAGGAGATCGGC
>DATJIS010000080.1:0-4561 GCA_035493035.1 Casimicrobiaceae bacterium
ATGTGCTCGGCGACCGATTGCGCGCTGGCGCTGGCCACGTCGGCCACGATGACCGTTGCGCCCATCGCGGCGAGCGCCTCGGCGCCGGCCTGGCCGATGCCCGATCCACCGCCCACCACGAGCGCGACACGGCCGTTCAGATCGAACAACGCGCGATAGTCCGAAGGAGAGGAGAAGTTCATCGATGAAGCCTTTCCCGGGCGCACTTGCCTCGTCTAATATATTAGATATACTAGCTTGCCACAAGCGACACGACCGCCGATGACCCGCTCGTCCAGACCTTCCGCCCCCTCTCGACGTCTCGCGGTCGTGCCGCGCGCGCCAAACGCACGGCGAGCCGAGACGGCGTCCGCAAGCGTCTACCGCGTGCTGCGCGACGAGATCGTCTGGCTGAAGCGCAAGCCCGGCGAGGCGATCGTCGAGATGGACATCGCGCAGGCGCGCGGCGTCAGCCGCACGCCCGTGCGCGAGGCGCTGCTGCGGCTTGCGAGCGAAGGCCTCGTCGACACCGTGGCGAAATCCGGCACGTTCGTCGCGCGCATTCCCGCCACGGCGTTGCCCGAAGCGATCGTGGTGCGCAAGGCGCTCGAGGAGGTCAACGCGAAAGCCGCGGCCGAGCGCGCGCGGCGCAGCGACGTCGCGCTGCTGCGAGCCACGCTCGAGCGGCAGCGCGAGGCGGAAGCCTCTGGCGATCGCGCGGCTTTCCACCGTGCCGACGAAGCGTTTCACGCCGCGCTTGCGACGGTCGCCGGCTACCCCGGCATCTGGACGCTCATTCAGGGCGTCAAGACGCAGATCGACCGGTATCGACTGCTCACCCTGCCGCAACCGGGACGCATGGCGCGCGTCATCAAGGAGCACGCCGCGGTCGTCGCCGCCGTCGAGCGGCACGATGCCGCGCGCGCGGCCGCCGCAATGGCGTCGCATCTCGACGGGTTGCGCATCAGCATGGACGACATCCGGCGCATGAACCCGGACTTCTTCTACGAGGACATCCATGGCACCGAGGATCTCCTGAAATGACTGCCGCAGTCCCCATCACCGCCACCGAGCGCCACGTGTCGCTCGACGGTCGCACGTCGCTCGAGATCCGCCACGCGGCGCACGCCGACGCGGTCGAGCGCTTCGACACCGAGACGCTGCGCCGGCACTTCCTCGTGGAGTCGATGTTCCGTCCCGACGAGGTGGCGCTCACCTACAGTCACGTCGAGCGCATGGTGATCGGCGGCGCCATGCCGGTGACGCGCACGCTGCCGCTCGAAGCGCTGAAGCCGATCGGCGCGCCGACGTTCCTCGCGCGGCGCGAGCTCGCCATCATCAACGTCGGCGGAGCCGGCCGCGTGAGCGTCGACGGCGCGACGCACGAGCTGGCGAAGCTCGAGTCGCTGTACGTCGGCAAAGGCGCAAGCGAGGTGGCTTTCGCCAGCGCCAAGCCGCACGATCCCGCGCGCTTCTATCTCGTGAGCGCGCCGGCGCACGCGACGTATCCGACGCGCAAGATCGGCCTCGCGCAAACACGCACGATGCACGTCGGCACGCGCGAGACCGCCAACGTGCGCACGATCCACCAGGTGATCCAGCCCGACGTCTGCCCCTCGGCGCAGCTCGCCATGGGCTTCACGGTGCTCGAGGCAGGCAGCGTGTGGAACACCATGCCGGCGCATCGCCACGACCGTCGCTGCGAGATCTACTTCTATTTCGACCTGACGGCCGAGGCGCGCGTGTTCCATCTGATGGGACGGCCGAGCGAGACGCGCCACATCGTCGTGGCGAACGAGCAGGCCGTGCTGTCGCCCGTGTGGTCGATGCACAGCGGCGTCGGCACCAGCGCCTATTCGTTCGTGTGGGCGATGGCCGGCGACAACCAGGACTACGCAGACATGGACGCGATCGCCATGTCCGAGCTGCGCTAGTGGCGAATCCCTTCGACCTCGCGGGACGCGTCGCCGTCGTCACGGGTGCGAACACGGGTCTCGGGCAGGCCATCGCCGTTGCGCTGGCGCAGGCCGGTGCCGACGTCGCGCTCGTCGGCCGCTCGCCGATGGACGAGACCGCGGCGCGCATCGCCGCGACGGGCCGCGAGTCGCTCGCCATCAAGGCCGACCTGTCGACGACCGCGCCCATCGCCGACATCGTGCGGCGCGTCGACGACTGGCGCGGCCGGCTGGACATCCTGGTCAACAACGCGGGAATCATCCGGCGTGCCGACGCGCTGGAGTTCACCGAGGCCGACTGGGACGACGTGATGAGCACCAACCTGAAGTCGGTGTTCTTCCTGGCGCAGGCGGCGGCGCGCCACATGGTCGAGCACCGGCGCGGCGGCAAGATCGTCAACGTGGCCTCCGTGCTGTCCTTCCAGGGCGGCATCCGGGTCGCGTCGTACACCTCCGCCAAGAGCGCGCTCGCGGGCTTGACACGCCTCCTCGCCAACGAATGGGCGAGCAAGGGCATCAACGTCAACGCCATCGCGCCCGGCTACTTCGAGACCAACAACACCGCCGCGCTGCGCGCCGATCGCGAGCGCAACGCCGCGATCGTCGCGCGCATACCGGCGGGGCACTGGGGCAAGCCCGAGGAGCTCGGCGGCGCCGCCGTGTTCCTCGCGTCGGCCGCATCCGATTACGTGCATGGCATCACGCTGCCGGTGGACGGCGGCTGGCTCTCCCGATGAACCGATCGACGTAGACGGCGCGCGACTCGCGCGTCCAACAGGCGTAAGCCCAACGCGAAGGAGGAGTCATGAATCGCAGACGTCACGCACTGCGCCTCGGCATCGCCGCGGCGTGCATTGCCCTCACCGGCGCGCTCGCACCGGCGCTCGCAATCGCGCAGCAGAAGCTCGTGCTCAAGGCCTCGGACGTGCATCCCGAGGGCTATCCCACCGTCGCCGCGCTCGAGAGCATGGGCAAGAAGCTCGAGGCCGCCACCAACGGCCGCATCAGCGTGCAGATGTTCCCCTCGATGCAGCTCGGCGGCGAGAAGGAAGCCATCGAGCAGGCGCAGGTCGGCGCGCTGCAGCTCGCGCGCGTGAGCGTCGGCGCGCTCGGGCCGGTGGTCGACGATCTCAACGTCTTCAACCTGCCCTACCTCTTCCGCGACACCGAGCACATGCGCAAGGTGATCGACGGTCCGATCGGCCAGGAGCTGCTCGACAAGGTCACGAACAATCCCAAGGCCGGGCTCGTCGGCCTGCTGTGGATGGACGCCGGCGCGCGCAGCCTCTACGACACCAAGAAGCCGATCCACACCATCGAAGACCTGAAGGGCATGAAGTTTCGCGTGATGGGCAACCCGATGTTCGTCGACATGATGAACGCGCTCGGGGGCAACGGCGTGTCGATGGGCTACGACCAGGTGTTCAACGCGCTGCAGACCGGCGTGGTGGACGGCGCGGAGAACAACCCGCCCTCGTTCGTGTTCGACAATCACTACACGGTCGCGAAGTACTACACGCTCGACGAGCACCTGATCGTGCCGGAGATCGTGGTGATGTCGAAGAAGACGTGGGACGCGCTCTCCAAGGACGACCAGGCGCTCATCAAGAAGTACTCGCGCGAGGCGCAGCTCGAGGAGCGCAAGCTCTGGGACAAGTACGAGTCCGACGCCATGGCCAAGGCCAAGGCCGCCGGCATCCAGGTGATCCCGGTCGCCGACAAGAAGCCGTTCCAGAACGCGGTCAAGCCCGTGTGGGACAAGTACGGCCCGAAGTACGCCGACATGGTGAAGCGCATCCAGGCAGTGCAGTGACGCCGGCCTGAGCCGCGTGCAACGCCCGCGCCGCCGCACTCGCGGCGGCGCGTGATGGTCCTGCTTCTCATCGTGGAGGTTGGTCTCATGCCGCAGCTCTACCGCAGCGCGATGAACGCGCTGTACTACGCGTGCGTGTCCATTGCCGGCGTCGCGCTGGTGCTGATCTCGGCCGTCATCCCGTGGGCGGTGTTCACGCGCTATGTCCTGAACAGCGCCGCCTCGTGGCCCGAGCCCATGGCGGTGCTGCTCACCATCGTGCTCACGTTCTTCGGCGCCGCGGCGTGCTACCGCCTCGGGTTGCACATGAACGTCAACCTGATGGTGAACAGCCTGCCGGAGCGATTCAGGCCCGCGATTCGCGTGCTGGTCGAGCTCCTGATGGGCGTGATCGCGGTGTTCATGGCGTGGTACGGCACGGGGCTGGTCGAGGCGACGTGGGGCAACTCGATCTCCGACTTCCCGGGACTGTCGGTCGGCATCACGTACCTGCCCATTCCCGTCGGCGGCGTGATCCTGCTGCTGTTCGTCATCGAGCGGCTCACGCTCGGGGCGCCCACGGACCTCGGCGGCGACGCGCACAGCGCGGCCGCGTTCGAATAGAACAACGGAGACGCGACCGATGGACATCGCAGTCCTGCTCGGCACGCTGTTCGTGCTCTTCGCGCTCGGCGTGCCGATCGCCTACTCGCTCGGCCTCGCCGCCATCGTCGGCGCAATGTGGATCGGCATCCCGCTCGAGGCGGTGATGCTCAAGATCTCCGACGGCGTGAGCAAGGTCGCCATGTTGACCATCCCGTTCTTCGTGCTCGCG
>DATJIS010000081.1:0-28981 GCA_035493035.1 Casimicrobiaceae bacterium
TCGGCCTCGCCGGCTTCTGCCTGCTGTCCGCGGTGTCCGCCGACAACCACGATCCGCAGCACGCGAGTCGCCCGTTCGACGCGACGCGCAACGGCTTCGTGCTGGGCGAAGGGGCGGGATTCCTCGTGCTCGAGGAATGGAACGCCGCTCGCGCGCGCGGTGCTCGCATCTACGCGGAGCTCGCCGGTGACGGCAACTCGCTCTCGTCGTATCGCATCACCGATTCACCCCCGGATGGCGACGGTCCCATCCAGGCGATGCGCGCCGCCCTCAAGGATGCCGGCGCAACGGCCGCGGACATCGACTACATCAACGCGCACGGCACGTCGACGCCCATGAACGACCGCAGCGAGAGCGCGGCGATCCACGCGGTGTTCGGCGAGCGCGTGAAGGACGTCGCGGTGAGCTCGACGAAGAGCACGATGGGCCACCTCATCGCCGCCGCCGGCGCGGTCGAGGTCGTCATCTGCGCGCTGGCGATCCATCACGGCGAGATGCCGGTGAACGCGAACTACAGGGATTTCGATCCCGACTGCGATCTCAACCTCGTCGTCGGCGAGGCACGCGGGCGCGCGGTGCGCATGGCGGTGTCGAACTCGTTCGGCTTCGGCGGCTCGAACAGCTGCGTCGCGCTGCGCCATCCGGAGCTCGTGCGATGACACGCGAAGCAATCGTCATCACCGGCACCGGCGCCGTGTGCGCGTCGGGCGACACGCCGCAGGCGATCTTCGCAGCCGTGCAAAGCGGCGCGAGCGCAATCCGCCCGATCAGCGGCTGGGATACGACGGGCTGGCCGCCGTTTCGCGCTGCCGAGCTGCCGCAGTTCAACGCCCGCGCGCTGGTCGACGACCGCAAGCTGCACAAGTTCATCCGGCGCACCGATTTCTTCGGCATCTACGCGGGTGACCGCGCGGTCGCGAATGCCGGCTTCGGCGCGCATCGCGAAGCGCTCGCTCCGGAGGCCGCCGCGCAGTTCAGCGATCGCACCGGCGTGTACGTGGGCTCGGGCGGCGGCGCGTTCGAGAACCAGTACGACTACTTCCCGCTCATGACGGAGGCGCGCGAGGACCTCCGCAGCTTCGGCGCCGAGCTCGGCAACGTCGTGAACCCGATGTGGCTGCTGCGCACGCTGCCGAACAACGTGCTGTGCCACGTCGGCATCCGCAACAACCTGAAGGGCGCCAACGCCTGCATCACGAATCACAGCTGCGGCGGCACGATGGCGGTGATCGAGGCGTCGGAGGGACTGCGCAACGGCGAGGCGGACCGCGCCGTCGCGATCGGCCACGACACGCCCATCGAGCCGCAGAACGTCCTCTACTACAACGAGTGCGGTCTCCTCGGCAGCGACGCGATCCGGCCGTTCGACGCGCGGCGCGACGGCAGCCTCTTCGGTGAAGGCGCCGGCGCGCTCGCGCTCGAGACCGCCTCGGCCGCCGAATCGCGCGGCGCGACGGTGATCGGCGAAGTGCTCGGCGGTGGCCACGCCGCGGAAGCCGCGGGGCTGCTCGCCATTCGCGAGGACGGCGATGGTGTCGAGCGCGCGGTGCGCGCGGCACTCGCCGACGCGCGCCTCTCGGCCGACGAAGTCGGCATGATCGTCACCCACGGAAACGGCACGCGCCTTTCCGACTCGAGCGAGGCGGCTGCGCTCACGCGCGTGTTCGGCGACCGCATGCCGCCGGCGACGGCATTCAAATGGGCGTTCGGGCATCTCATCGCGGCCGCCGGGATCGTCGAGACGGTCGTCGCGCTGCAAGCGCTGCGCGCGGGCGTCGTTCCGGGGATCGCGACGCTGCAGTCGCTCGATCCGGCGTGCAGCGGCATGCGCGTGTCCGCCGAACCGCAGGCGCCGCGAAGCGACATCGCGCTGATCGTGTGCCGCGGCTTCGCCAGCACCGACACCGCGCTGCTCGTGCGCGCGCGAAAGTGAGCCCCGCGCTGGACGAGCTTGCGCCGTCGCGCTGCGGCATCGACAGCGTGGAGCTCGCCCGCATGGAGCGGCTCGTCGCCGGCGCGGATCGCGACGAGCTCCTGCGGCTCTTCTCGGCGACCGAGATCGAGGACAGCGGCGAAGGTCCCGCGCGCATCGCGCATCTCGCGGCGCGCTACGCGGCCAAGGAAGCGTGCGCCAAGCTTTTCGCCCGCGAACTCGCGCTCGGCGCAGTGGAGCCCGGGGACTTCGCCGTCGAGCGCGACCGCTACGGCGCACCGCAGATCGTCGTCACGGCGAAGCTTGCAGCGCTGCTCGCGCGTCACCGGTTGTCCGGCATCAACGTCTCGCTCACGCACGACGGGTCGCGCGCTGCAGCGATCGCGCTCGCCGTGCCGCTCGCCACCGAAGCGCCGCTGTCCGGTCGCCTGCTGCACGCGTTGCTCCCGATCCGTCGGCGCATCGTGCACGAGAACCTGCGCCACGTGTTCGGCGAGCGTGCGCCCGCCGCGGCCATCGTGCGTCTCGCACAGGCGCATTACGCGCATCTCTGGCGCCTCGCGGTCGAGCTGGTTCGATTCCGCTTCATGAGCGCGCGCCGCAAGCGCGCGCTGGTGCGCGTGGAGAACGTCGACACGCTCGTCCAGGCCTTTCGCGCCGGGAAGGGCGTTCTCGTACTGACCGGCCATTTCGGCAACTGGGAAGTGGCAACGGTCGCGGGTATCCAGAGCTATCCCGAGGTGCGCGGTCGCTTCCACTTCGTGCGCCGGCCGATCAAGCCGCGCTGGCTCGACGCCTGGGTGACGCGCCGCTTCGATCGCGCGGGCTTCGGCGTCATCGGCAAGCGCGGCTCGCTCGACGCCATCGTCGAGCGCCTCGAAGCCGGCGACGTCGTGGTGTTTCCTTTCGATCAGTTTGCCGCGCGGCCCGACGGCATCGACGTCGAGCTCTTCGGCAGGCCCGTGGGCACGTTCCGGAGCCTCGCCATCCTCGCGCTCGCGACCGGCGCGCCGGTGATGCCGGCGGCCAGCTGGCGCGAGCCCGACGGCTCGCACGTCCTGCGCTTCGAGGCGCCGCTTCCCCCGCTCGACCATGAGGACACCAACGAGGCGATCCGCCGCAACACCCGCGCGTACAACGCCGCGCTGGAGACGCTGATCCTGCGCCACCCCGAGCAGTGGTGGTGGGTGCATCGGCGGTTCCGTCGCGCCGGGCGCGCACGACGCCGGGCCGGTGCGCAGTCCGCGTCGCGCCCGCTTTCACCGGAGGCGCAGCGCGGCGGCGGAGCGGCGGAGTTACGATAGCGGCCATGGTCGAGACCCTGCTCGCCCCGAAGTTCATCGTCCTGTACCTGTTCATCGTGTCCGCGGTGTACGTGCACTACCGCGGCCGCGTGCGCCACAGCGCGCTGCGCCAGATCACCGATCATTCGACGCTGATGGCGCCCTACAACGCGCTGATGTACCTGTTCTCCGCCGTTCCGAACAAGCCGTACGTCGACGTCGCCGAATTTCCCGAGCTCGCGCCGCTGCAGGACAACTGGAAGACGATTCGTGACGAGGCATTGTCGCTGTTCGACGAAGGGCACATCCGCGCGGCGGCGACGTACAACGACCTCGGCTTCAACTCGTTCTTCAAGACCGGCTGGAAGCGGTTCTACGTCAAGTGGTACGACGAGCCCCTGCCCTCGGCGCGCGGCCTGTGCCCGAACACCGTCGCGCTCGTGCAGTCGATCCCGACCATCAACGCCGCGATGTTCGCGTTGCTGCCTCCCGGCAGCAAGCTCGGCGCGCACCGGGATCCCTTCGCCGGCTCGCTGCGCTATCACCTCGGTCTCGTGACGCCGAACAACGACACGTGCCGCATCGTGGTCGACGGCGAGCCGTACTTCTGGCGCGACGGCGAGCCGGTGATGTTCGACGAGACGTTCATCCACACCGCCGAGAACCGCAGCGACGTCACGCGCCTCATCCTGTTCTGCGACGTCGAGCGGCCGCTGCGCTTCCGCGTGATGAAGTGGGTCAATCACCTGGTCGAGATGACGGTGATCCGCGCGAGCCAGACCGAGAACATGCCGGGCGATCACGTCGGCGTGCTGAACCACGTCTTCAACGGCGCGTATCGCGTACGCCGGATCGGCAAGTGGATCAAGAAGAAGAGCCGGTTCGCGCACTACACGCTGAAGTGGCTCCTGATCGGCGGGGTGCTGTATCTCATCTTCCGCTGATCCTCAAAAGAGCGGGCGCCCTGCGGCGCCCGCTGCCTGCCTGCGCCGATCGTGAAGGATGCGGTGCGACCTCGCGCGTTGGCCACGCGCTGACGGCACCGGCGAAGAATTTCAGCGGGCCGATCTGCGCGTGATCGTCGCGGGCGCGAACGCGGGGCGCTCGAGCGACGCCGCGCACTGACCATTCGCCGCCGACACGCGACGCGCGAAGGCGTCGGCATCGCGCGAGCGGCCCTCCTTCTGCGCGACCTCGGCGGCGCCGCACAACGCGTCGACGTCGTCCGCCGTGACCGCAAGCGCGCGGTCGAACGCCGCGCCCGCCTCGGGGAAGCGGTCGAGCGCGAGGTTCGCGTTTCCGAGCGTGCGCAGATACGCCGCGTCCGAGGGCGCGAGCGCGACGGCCTTGTTGGCGGCGTCGAGCGCTTCGGCATGCTGACGCAGGTTGCTGTAGCCGGTGCTGAGCGCATCCCACGCCGCGGCGTTGGACGGCTCCTTGCGCGTCCACTCCACCGCGTAGAGCACCAGCACGTTCCAGTTCTTGGCCTTGCGCAGCTCCGTAACCCGCGCCTCGAGGGAAGGTTCGCTCGGCTGCGCGGTGACCACGGCTGCCGGCGCGGCGGCGACACGCTTCACCGCAGGAGGCGGCGCGGAGGATGCCGCGGCCATCGCGTTGGCCGTGTCGCCATGCCGCGAGGACAGCAGCAGCCAGGTCACGAGCACGATCGCCAGCGCTGCGGCGGCGGCGCCCGCGTAGAGGAGCTTCGAGTCGATGCGCAGTCGCGCGGGTTCCGCGCGAACGGGGGCCGGCGACTCGGGCTTGGCCGCATGGACGTCGTCCGACGGCGTGACGCCGCCTGTCGCCGGCCGCGCAGGCTTGTCGCGCTGCTGCTGCTCGCGGCGAGCGAGCTGGAGCGACGTCGCGCGAGCGCGCAGATAGGCCGCGATGGCGAGCGACTCGTCGCCGCCGGCCTGAGCGGTGCTGCGCGCCCACAGCGCGTCGTCGACCTGCCCTTTTTCGTACTCCTGGGCTGCCGCGGTGAGGAACTCGTCGGCCGTGGTGATGCGCAGGTCGCGGCCCGTCTTGCCCTTTTCCGCAGGCGCCGCGCCATCGGGCGCCTTGGAAACCGGGGCGGCGCCCGGGTTGTCGTCGACGAGCTGCAGCGTGAGAGGCTTACCGTCTGTCGGCTTCGGGCTCATTCGACGTACGATGCAAGCTCCATACCAATTCGCCTGGCCACGACGCGGCGTCCACCCGACCCGTCTCGCAAAATCCGTCCGGATCAACGACAACAACGTCTTGGCGCATCACGACCAGCGCCTAGGGCACGCCCGCGCGGCCCTCGGGAAACACGTCGCGCATGATGAAGTCCTCGAGGCCGGCGTTGTCCTCGGGGCGCGCGGACAGGCGCACGTTCCTGCCCTGCCGCTCGGACTGCCACACGAAGTCGCCGGTCACGTTCTGGCGAATGATCTCGATCATCTTGCGCACGACCGCGACGCGTATGTCGGGATTCGCGCCCTTGCGCACGTCGATCAGCTGCTTCGCCTTGCGACCGATGTCGCGATCCATGCCGAAGAACCAGAATTGCGCCTCGTCGTATCCCACGTGCGTGATCTGGAAGATGCCGCCGGCGCTGTTGGGATCGTGACCGAAGGTCGGCGTGCGATTGAGACCGAGGTTCTCCGCCACGATGCGGTTGAGCCGCTCCTTGTCGCTCTCGGCTGACGACGGGCTTGCGGCGCTGTCGGCCGGCGCTTCGCCGCGCGCGCGCCGGCGTGCCTCCACGTACGCGGCGAGATCCGTCTCGGCCGGCGGCGGGGCCGGCTGCACCGGCGGGGCCGGCGTCGGCTCGGGTGTGGGCGGCGCCGGCTGCGGCGGTGTGGCGACCGGCGGCACGGGGGGAACCGTGATGGGCGACTCGCGCTGCTGCGCGACCATCGGCGGCGGGCTGCGCCTGGGAACGCTCGGCTGTTGTCGTGGACGCGGCGGCGCGACGCGCTGTCGCGGCTCCGCCTTCGCGATCTCCGGCGGGCTCGGCGCAGCCGCCGCGCTCTGCGGCGTCTCCTGGCTGCGCGGCGTGAGCTGAACGGCGAGGCTGCTGGACTGATCGGGATTGGTCATGTCCGGCGCCAGCAGGTGCAGGTGCGGCCATGCGAACCACATGGCGGCGACGTGCAGGAGCAGCGACAGCAGGATCGCGATCCACAGGATCGGGATCTCTACGACGTCGTGGCGCCTATCCGGGGGATCGGTCCAGTGCATTGAGCGCGCACCGCGGGCAAGCTCGGCATGCGCGTGAGGCAGGCGAACGCGCGGCGATGAGTTGGTCAGGATAGCCGCAGCGCCGTTCCATCGCTTCGCAACATGCGACAAGCGTTGACGCCGCGCCCGGGCGCGAACAAGCTTGGAAGTCCCAGTGCCTGGAGGAAGCGCCATGACATCGCCGATGCTTTCGCTGTTGCGCGCGCTTGCCGCGGGCATCACCGCGTTCGCATGCACGCTCGCGAGCGCCGCGTCCGTCTGGCCCGTGGGTGCCGAGCACGGCATGGTCGTGACCGCGCACCAGCTCGCGACCCGGGTCGGCGTGGACGTGCTGAAGCGCGGCGGCAATGCGGTCGATGCGGCCGTCGCGGTCGGCTACACGCTCGCGGTCGTATATCCCGCGGCAGGCAATCTCGGAGGCGGCGGCTTCATGACCATCGAGATGGCGGACGGCCGCAAGACCTTCATCGACTTCCGCGAGAAGGCGCCGCTCGCCGCGACGGCGAACATGTACCTCGACAGCGCGGGCAACGTGATCAAGAACGCGAGCACGAAGGGGCATCTCGCGGTCGGCGTGCCGGGCAGCGTCGCGGGCATGGAATACGCGCGCGAGAAATACGGAACCCGGCCGCGCGGGGTGCTCATGGCGCCGGCCATCGCGTTTGCCGAGCGCGGCTTCGCGCTCGACGAGGGCGACATCGCGATGTTCTCCACCGCGACCGACGACTTCCGCGCGGACCCCGCCACCGCGGCGATCTTCCTCAACAAGGGCCAGCCGTACAAGACCGGCGACCGATTCGTGCAGAGGGACCTTGCGAGAACCTTGCGCCTGATCGCGCAACGCGGGCCCGATGGTTTCTACGGCGGCCGCGTGGCGGACGCCATCGCGGCATCCAGCGCCGCGGGCAACGGCATCATCACCAAGGAGGACCTCGCGCAGTATCGCGTGCGCGAGCTCGCGCCGGTCGAGTGCGACTATCGCGGCTATCACGTCGTGTCGGCGCCACCGCCTTCCTCGGGCGGCGTGGTGGTGTGCGAGATCCTGGACGTCCTCGAAGGCTATCCGCTCAAGGACCTCGGCTTCCGCTCCGCGCAGGCGGTGCACTACCAGATCGAGGCGATGCGCCATGCGTATCTCGATCGCAACACGTACCTCGGCGATCCGGACTTCGTGAAGAACCCGCTCGATCGCCTCCTCGACAAGAAGTACGCGGGCGAGATTCGCGCCGCCATCGACCCGAACAAGGCAGGCGTATCGCGCGACCTGAAGCCCGGCACGCCGCCGCACGAAGGCACCAACACGACGCACTACTCGATCGTCGACGGGCAGGGCAACGCGGTCGCGGTGACGTACACGCTGAACGACTGGTTCGGTGCGCGCGTGACGGCGGCCGGCACCGGCGTGCTGCTCAACGACGAGATGGACGACTTCACGGTGAAGGCCGGCGTGCCGAATCTCTACGGTCTCGTGCAAGGCGAGGCGAACTCGATCGCGCCGCGCAAGACGCCGCTGTCGTCGATGAGCCCGACCATCGTTTCGAAGGATGGCAAGCCGGTGCTGGTGGTCGGCACGCCCGGCGGCAGCCGCATCATCACGGTCGTCGTGCACACCATCCTCAACGTGATCGACTACGGCATGGACATCCAGGAGGCAGTCGACGCGCCGCGTTTCCACCAGCAATGGCTGCCCGAGACGACGAACGTGGAGAGCTTCGGTCTGAGCCCCGACACGCGCAAGATCCTGGAAAGCATGGGGCACAAGTTCGCGGGACCGCAGCCGGGCAATCACGTCGCCGCGATTCTCGTCGGCGCGCCGTCGCTCGGCGGCCAGCCGCGCGGCAATTACAAATACTACGGGGCGAACGACCCGCGCCGCGGAACCGGCCTCGCGCTCGGCTACTAGCGCGTTCGGCGGGAGCGCATCGTGCAGCGATACACGGGCGGATGCCTGTGCGGCAACGTACGGATCGTCGCGTCGGGGGCGCCGTACCGCGTCGGCCTGTGCCATTGCCTCGACTGTCGCAAGCATCATGGCGCGCTCTTCAGCGCATCGGCGGTGTTCCCGCAGCAGGCGGTGGCGGTCCACGGGGAGACGCGCGACTACGCGGGGCGGTTCTTCTGCCCGCACTGCGGCTCCTCCGTGTTCGCGCGCACCGCCGACGAGATCGAGGTCCACCTCGGCGCGCTCGATGCGCCCGACCAGCTGATGCCCACGTACGAGGGCTGGATCGTGCGTCGCGAGTCGTGGCTGCCGCCCTTCCCGCTCGCGCGGCACTACCAGCGCGATCGCGAGGGCACGGGCCGCTTCGAGCCGTAGCGGGGGCGCGGGGGCGAGGCGGCGCGGGATAGTTGACAAAGTCAGGCATATGGTTGACATTGTCAAGCATATGCCCGAGCCCGTGCCCGCCCGCGAGGCCCGCATCGCCGCGGTGCGGCGCTTCAACCGCTTCTACACGCAGCGCATCGGCGCGCTGCGCCGGCGGATGTATCACAGCCCGCTGTCGCTCACCGAAGTGCGCGTGCTCTACGAGCTCGCGCATCGCGACGCGCCCACCGCCGCCGCGCTGGCACGCGATCTCGACCTTGACACCGGCTACCTGAGCCGCATCCTGCGGGCCTTCGAGCGCGACGGCTGGATACGCCGCGCGCGCAGCGACGACGATGCGCGCGCGGCGCACGTCGCCTTGACGGCGGCAGGCCGCAAGGCGTTCGCCCCGCTCGACCGCGAGTCGCACGACCAGGTCGCGCAGATGCTCGCGCCGCTGGCCGAGCGCGATGCGGCGGCGCTCGTCGACGGCATGGCGCTCATCGAGAAGCTCCTCGCGCCGACCGCGACCGCGCTGCCCGAGGCGTTCGTCCTGAGGCCGCATCGACCTGGCGACATCGGCTGGGTCATCGAACGCCACGGCGCGCTCTACGCGCAGGAGTACGACTGGGACGGCTCGTTCGAGGCGCTGGTCGCGGAGATCGGCGCGAAGTTCCTGCGCAACCTCGACCCGAAGCGCGAGCGCTGCTGGATCGCCGAGCGCGATGGCGCGCGCGTCGGCTCGGTGTTCGTCGTCAAGCGATCGCCGCGCGTGGCGCAGCTGCGCCTGTTGCTCGTGGAGCCGGGCGCGCGCGGCCTCGGCATCGGCAAGCGGCTGGTCGACGAGTGCATCGCCTTCGCGCGCAGCGCCGGCTATCGGCGCATGATGCTGTGGACCAACGGCGGCCTCGACGCCGCGCGGGGTATCTACGAGTCGCGCGGATTCGAGCTCGTCGGCGAGGAGCGTCATCACAGCTTCGGCCACGACCTCGTGGGGCAGACATTCGAGCGCGACCTTTGAGCCCGGCGCGCTAGAATCGCGGTCCCACAGGAGGAGACCGCCATGCCGCTGTCCATGTATCAGCTGTCCGTCCCGGTGTTCGTGAAGACGCTGCGCAATCTGCGCGCCATCGTCGAGAAGGGCGCGGCCTTCGCCGCCGCGCGCAAGATCGAGGACCCCGTGCTGCTCGGCCTTCGCCTCTATCCGGACATGCAGCCGTTCTCGTTCCAGATCCAGGTCGCCACCGACATGGCGAAGGGCGGTGCGGCGCGGCTCGCGGGAGAGGAGCCGCCGAAGTACGACGACAACGAGACGACCGTCGCGCAGCTCGTCGACCGCATCGATCGCACGATCGCCTACCTGGAATCGCTCGACCGCAAGGCGTTCGACGGCGCCGAGGAGCGCTCGCTGACGCGACCCGTGCGCGGCCAGCCGCACACCTTCACGGGATTGAGCTACGTGCAGCAGGTGGTGATGCCCAACCTCTACTTCCACACGACGATGGCGTACGCGCTGCTGCGCCAGATCGGCGTGGAGGTCGGCAAGTACGACTACCTCGGCCGCATGGATTGATCGGGGCCTTCGGCGGCTCAGTGCGCGCGCTGCGAGACGATCCAGGCGAACGCGTCGCCGCGCCGCTCGAGCGGGAAGCGCTTCACCTCGAGCGGCGTCAGCAGTCGCAGCACGTCGGGCAGCGGCTCGAGCCAGGGATTGTCGGTGAGCAGCGCGATTCGGTCGACCTTGGGCAGGTTGCGCCGCACGAAGCGGATCTGCGCGGCAATCGCGTCCCAGTCATCGAACCCGGGGAAGCGGTCCAGCTCGAGCAGCAGGCCGCGCAGCCTGCCGTGATCCTCGATGTACGACTTCATCGTCAGCCACAGCGACGTGAAGTCCTGCGCCTCGAGCGGGCCGCGCGGCCGCAGCTCGACGATGCCGGTTTCCGGATTGAGATGATAAGCGAGCATGGCGTGCTGTCCCGCGCCGGAGTTCGATCGGCGGGCCGCGCCGTTGGTTCCACGGCCGCGAGGCGTTCGTGCTGAGCGCCGCGGACTGGGACGCGCTGGCGCACGCGGCGCGCGAGGCCGCCGCGCACGCGTACTGTCCCTACAGCCGGTTCGCCGTCGGTGCCGCGGTGCGATCGGCGGATGGACGTGTCTTCACGGGCTGCAACGTCGAGAATGCGTCGTTCGGACTCACGATCTGCGCCGAGCGCAACGCGATCTTCCAGGCGGTCGCGGCGGGCGCGCGCGACATCGTCGCGGTTGCGGTGTACACGCCGACGCCGCAGCCGACCACGCCGTGCGGGGCGTGCCGGCAGGTGATTGCGCAGTTCGGGGCGGCGGACGTGCGCTGCGACGCGGACGGGGGCGCCACCGCCCGCTATGCGCTCGACGAGCTGTTACCGCGACGCTTCGGCCTCGAGCCCTAGCTTCGACGGTCGCGCCATTGCGGGCGCCCCGACGCTCATCCGAGATTGGGCGCCAGGCGCCGCCGCGCATCGTCGACCGATATCCCGGCGCGGCGCGCGAAATCGTCCAGCTGATCCTGCGCAATGCGTCCGACGGCGAAATACCGGGCATCCGGATGCGCGACATAGAATCCCGCCACCGACGCGGCCGGCCACATCGCGTAGCTCTCGGTCACCGACATGCCGAGCCTGTCCGCCTGCAGCAGAGCGAACAGGGGCGCCTTCACGGCGTGATCGGGACACGCGGGATAGCCGGGCGCCGGACGGATCCCGCGATACTCCTCGCGAATCAGCGCCGCGTTGTCGAGCGTCTCGCCGGGCGCGTAGGCCCACAGCTCGCGGCGCACGAGCCGGTGCAGCCATTCAGCGAACGCTTCGGCGAGCCGGTCGCCCAGCGCCTGCACCATCAGCGCGGAGTAGTCGTCGTTCTTGCCCTTGAACTCGGCGACCTTCTGCTCCACGCCGAGCCCAGCGGTGACGGCGAACGCCCCGACGTAGTCGCCGATCGCGGATCCTTCGGGCGCGACGAAGTCCGCGAGACAATAGTTCGGCTTGCCGGGCGGCCGCTCGTTCTGCTGCCGCAGGTTCTGCCACACGAGCGCGGGCTTGGCGCGGCGCTCGTCGGTCCACAGCACGATGTCGTCGCCGCGCGCGTTGGCGGGCCACACCCCGGCGACGCCGTTCGCCGTCAGCCAGCGCCCGTCGACGATGCGCGCAAGCATCGCCTGCCCTTCCGCGTACACGGTGCGCGCGGCCTCGCCCACCACCGGGTCATCGAGGATCGCCGGGAACGGCCCTGCGAGCTCCCATGCCTGGAAGAACGGCGCCCAGTCGATGCACCGCGCGATGGCTGCGAGATCGACATTGCGGAACGGACGCGGTCCGAGGAAGGACGGTGTCGTCGGCGTGTACGCCGGCCAATCGGCGCGAAAGGCGTTCGCGCGCGCAGCCGCGAGCGGGATGAGCTTCGGGCCTGCCTTGCCCGCATGCTGCGCGCGGATCTTCTCGTAGTCCGCGGCGACCTGCTTCACGTATTCGCCGCGCTGCTCGGACAGCAGGCTGGTCGTGACGCCGACGGCGCGCGACGCGTCGGGCACGTACACCGTCGCGCCGCGCCGGTAGTGGGGCGCGATCTTCACCGCGGTGTGGACGCGCGACGTGGTCGCGCCGCCGATCAGCAACGGCAGCGTGAAACCCTCGCGCTCCATCTCGGCGGCGACGTGCGCCATCTCCTCGAGCGAGGGCGTGATCAGCCCGGACAGGCCCACCGCGTCCGCGCCGATGTCGCGCGCGGTGGCGAGGATCTTCTGCGCCGGCACCATGACGCCCAGGTCGACGACGTCGAAGTTGTTGCACTGGAGCACCACGCCCACGATGTTCTTGCCGATGTCGTGAACGTCGCCCTTCACCGTCGCCATGACGATGCGGCCCTTGCTGCGCGACTCGATGCCCGACGCGGCCTTCTCGGCCTCGATGAACGGGATGAGGTGCGCGACCGCCTGCTTCATCACGCGCGCGCTCTTCACCACCTGCGGCAGGAACATCTTGCCGGCGCCGAAGAGATCGCCGACGACGTTCATGCCGTCCATCAGCGGTCCTTCGATGACCTCGATCGGCCGACCGCCGCGCGCAGCCACTGCGAGGCGCGCCTCCTCGGTGTCGTCGACGATGAAGGTCGTGATGCCCTTGACCAGCGCGTGGGTGAGGCGCGACTCCACCGGCGCGTTGCGCCACGCGAGCTCCTCCTCGACCTTGCGTCCCTGCGACTTGTACGACTCGGCGAAGGTCACGAGGCGCTCGGTCGCGTCCGGCCGCCGGTTGAGCACGGCGTCCTCGACGCGCTCGCGCAACTCGGGATCGAGCTGGTCGTACACGCCGAGCTGGCCGGCGTTGACGATGCCCATGGTGAGGCCGGCGCGGATGGCGTGGTACAGGAAGACCGTGTGGATCGCCTCGCGTATGGGATCGTTGCCGCGGAAGCTGAACGATACGTTCGAGATGCCCCCCGACACCTTGACGTGCGGCAGGTTGTCGCGGATCCACGCGGTCGCGCGAATGAAGTCGACGGCGTAGTTGGCGTGCTCCTCGATGCCGGTCGCGATCGCGAACACGTTCGGATCGATCACGATGTCCTCGGGCGCGAAGCCGACGCGCTCGGTGAGGAGCGCAAACGCGCGCCGCGCGATCTCGATGCGGCGCTCGTACGAATCGGCCTGCCCTTTCTCGTCGAAGCACATCACCACCGCGGCCGCGCCGTAGCGCTGCACGAGCTTCGCCTGGCGCAGGAACTCGGCCTCGCCCTCCTTCATCGACAGCGAGTTGACGATCGGCCGGCCCTGCACGCAGCGCAGGCCGGCCTCGATCACGTCCCACTTCGACGAGTCGATCATCACCGGCACGCGCGCGATGTCGGGCTCGCTGGCGATCAGGTTCAGGAAGCGCACCATGGCCGCGCGCGAGTCGAGCATCGCCTCGTCCATGTTGACGTCGAGGATCTGCGCGCCGTTGCCGACCTGCTGGCGCGCGACCTCGACCGCGCCTGCGAAATCGCCGGCGAGGATCAGGCGGGCGAAGGCCTTGGAGCCGGTGACGTTGGTACGCTCGCCGACGTTGACGAACAGCGTGTCGTCGCCGATGTTGAGCGGCTCGAGACCGGCGAGGCGAAGGGGAAGGGCGGGTTTGCTGCGCGTCATGCCGCCATCGCCACGGACGCGCGCGCGTCCGCGGCAACGGGCGGTTCGACGCGGCGCGGCGGCAGGTCACGCACCGCGGCGACGATCGCGCGAATGTGCTCGGGCGTGGTGCCGCAGCAGCCGCCGACGATGTTGACGAAGCCGCTTCGCGCGAACTCGCCGAGCAGCCGCGACGTCTGCTCCGGACGCTCGTCGTACCCCGTGTCGGACATGGGGTTGGGCAGCCCGGCGTTGGGATAACAGGAAATGAACGTGCCCTGCGCGACGCGCGCGAGCTCCTCGATGTAGGGCCGCATCAGCGCCGCGCCGAGCGCGCAATTGAGGCCCACCGCGAGCGGATGCACGTGACGCACGGAGTTCCAGAACGCCTCGGGCGTCTGGCCCGACAGCGTGCGACCCGATGCGTCGGTGATCGTGCCCGACACGATGATCGGCAGCCGCGCGCCGCGATCGTCGAACGTCGACTCGATGGCGAAGAGGGCAGCCTTCGCGTTGAGCGTGTCGAACACCGTCTCGACCAGCAGGAGATCGGCGCCGCCGTCGATCAGCCCGTCGGCCGCCTCGCGATACGCGTCGACCAGTGCATCGAAGGTGATGTTGCGCGCGCCCGGATCGTTGACGTCCGGCGAGATCGACGCCGTGCGATTGGTGGGGCCGAGCGCGCCCGCGACGAAGCGAGGCCTGTCGGGCGTGAGCGCGGTGTGCGCATCCGCGCAGGCGCGCGCGATGCGCGCGGCGGCTTCGTTGATCGCGCGCGCCTCGCGCTCCATGCGGTAATCCGCCTGGGCGACACGCGTCGCGCTGAACGTGTTCGTCTCGATGATGTCGGCGCCGGCCTCGAGGTAAGCATCGTGGATCGCGCGCACGACGTCCGGCTTGGTGAGGGACAAGAGGTCGTTGTCGCCGCGAAGCTCGTGCGTGTGGCCTTCGAACGAGCCACGAAAATCGTCCTCGCTCAAGCGGCACTGCTGGATCATGGTGCCCATCGCGCCGTCGAGCACGAGGATGCGCCGGCGCAGCAGCGCGGTCAGCTCGGTAGTGCGATCGGATTGCATGGGCGGTCTTGCATTCGAAGCGTCGAGGTCCCAAATTCTAGCATCGGGGTCGATCGAGGCCCCGTACCCGCCCGTCATATCGATATGAAGCGCGTCGAGACACACGAAGCGTTCAACGGTCCAGCAACGGACGTCGGGGCGGCACTTCGTGGCTAGGAGCGGCTCATCGCCGCCGACGCTTGCGGCGCTCTTCTACGACGCAGAGCGACCACCCGTCCGCGACGGCGAGCTCGACTGGTACGCGCAGCGATTGCCGCGCGAGCACGGCAACGTGCTCGAGCTCATGTGCGGGTCGGGGCGACTGCTCGTTCCACTCCTGCGCGCGGGCTACGCGATTCACGGGATCGACTCGTCGGCCGCGCTCATCGAGGCGTGTGGGGCGCGCGTGGCGGCGGGCGGGCTTCGCGCCACCCTCGTGCGCCAGGAGATGCATGCGCTCAACCTGCCGTTCCGGTACACCGCCGCGTTCGTCGCCGCGGGCGCCTTCCAGCGCCTGACCGACCCCGCGGAGGCGCGCAACACGCTGGCGCGCGTGCGCGCGCATCTGGTGCCGCCGGGCATTCTCCTGCTCGACCTGTTCGTGCCGCCCGCCAGCAGCCAGCGCCTCGGCGCCACGCTCGTGGAAGTGCGCACCGCGCGGTTGCCCGACGGCACGCGCATCGCGCTGCGCTCGGAGACGACGACGCATTCCGAGACGCGCATCGCGCACACGCACAATCGCTACGTGCATCGTCGCGGTGCGGCGCGACTCGCCGAGGAGAGCGAGTCGACGGCGTTCACGTGGTACGAGCCGGACGACATCGCGAGCCTCGTCGCCGACACAGGGTTCGACGACGTGAAGATCGATACCGCGCCGCGTGCGATCGACGGGGTCGACAGCTTCGCCATCGTCGCGCGCATGTAGCGCGCCGCGTCCGCGGCGCTACCAGCTCCCCGAGCTGCCGCCACCGCCCGAGCTTCCGCCGCCACCGGAAAAGCCGCCGCCGCCGCCGGACGACCAGCCGCCGCCTCCGCCGCTCGCGGTGGAGAAGGTGAACCCGCCGATGCTGGCGGTGCCTTTGCTGCGCAGGTCCGTTCCGACCTTCCGGTACCACGACTGGCGCGACACGACGATCTTGGCGATCGGAAACGCGATGACATAGGTCGCGAGCAGGATCAGTGCGCCGTGCACGCCGACGATGAAGATGGGAAACATGGCCCAGAACGGGATCAGGAACACGTAGAGGAACCACCCCATGCCCGGCGTCATCACACCGAAGAACGTGAAGATGCCGATGATGGTGAACACGAACGCGCCGAGCAGGATCCGCACGGGCCACGGCGGCAGGTCCGGATCGCTCATGAACTTGCTCGGCGCATGGCGCTCCGCCGGCGGCGACGCCCCGGCAGCCGCGGCAGCGCGTCCTTCCAGCACGTCGAGCACCGCGTCGACGCCGCCTGAAATGCCGCCGTCGTAGTCGTTGGCCTTGAACGCGGGCGTCATCACGTTGCGAATGATGCGGCTCGCCTGAACGTCGGTCAGCATGCCTTCGAGTCCATATCCGACCTCGATGCGCATCTTGTGGTCGCCCGGCACGACGACGATCAGCACGCCGTTGTCCTTGCCCTTCTGCCCGAGCTTCCACGCGTTGAACACCGCGTTCGCGTACTCCTCGACCGATTCGCCGCCCAGCGTGCGCGTCGTGAGCACGACCACCTGGTCGGTCGTGCTCTCCTCGTGCGCCTTGAGCTTGTCGGCGAGCGCGCTGCGCGTCGCGGGCTTGAGGATCTCGGCCTCGTCGACCACGCGCCCGGTGAGATACGGCACATCGGCGGCGCGCGCGCCGATCGCGCAGAGCGCCGTCACGCATGCGAGCACGACGCATCTCACGGGTTTCTCCCACAGCGGCGCTCGGCCGCCCGTTTCCGGCGGGCGAGCGGCTTGTCGCGGCCGGTCGGCTGTCATGCGCGCGCCGCCTCGAGCGGCTCGTCCGGAAGCTCGTCGATTGGTCCATGCGGCCGCAGGCCGCGCTCGGTCAGCACCTTCTCGAGGCGGTCGAGACCCGCGAACAGCGCTGCAGCGCATCCGCCGCGCGACAGCGCCGACGTCGTCGCTGCGACGACGCTGCGCCAGTCGTCGGCGTGAACGTCGTCGTGCAATCCGCGATCGGCGACGAGCTCGACCTTGCGCTCGAAGCGCGCGACCAGCAGCAGCACCGCACGCCGCGTTCGCGTGGCGCACAGATCATGGTCGAGGAAGAGCGCGTGCGCGTAATGACGCGCACGCTGGTCGCGGCGCTCGGGCCGAAGGAAGACTCGCGCATACGCCGGGAAGAGGATGGCAGCGAGCGCGCTCGCGCCGGCTGCGCCGAGCACGGGCAGCACGTGCGCGAACGCGACGTACTCGCCGGTCCAGTCGGGTCGCATCAGATCGAGCGTGACGACGACGAGCCCGGCCAGAGACGCCGCGAGCGCAAAAGCCTTCCACGGGAGCTCGGGATAGTGATCGGCCTTGTCGACGACCGCGGTGACGACCTGCACGCCCGTGCGCGCCTCGAGCGCCGCGACGCGCGCGGTCACTGCTTCCTTGTCGGACGAGGTGAGCAACGCGCGTCCTCCCAAACGCCGTGCGATGCGAAACTCTACAGCGCGAGCTCCATGTACAGCGTGCCGTCGAGCGGATTGTCGTAGTAGGCCGCGCACGGACGAAAGCCGAGGTCGGCATAGAGCGCGCGCGCGGCGTGCATCTGCGCGAGCGTGTCGAGGCGCACGGCCCGGTAGCCTGCAGCACGCGCATAGGCGATCGCCGTCTCGGTCAATCGACGGCCGAGGCCGCTGCTTCGCGACGCGCGCCCGACGTACAGGCGCTTCAGCTCCGCTACGTCGCGGTCGTCGCCATACGGCAGCGGACGCAACGCGACGCACGCGCACGGCGCGTCGCGCGGGCCGGCGAGCCACAGGCCGCCGCGCGGCGGTGCGTACGCGCCCGGCAGCGAGGCGAGCTCCTCGTCGAAGCCCTGGAAGCACAGCGAAACGCCGAGCTCCGCCGCGTATTGCCGGAAGAGTGAGCGCGCCTGAGCGATCTCGCTGGCGCTCGACGCGCGGCGGATCAGGTCGCCGGGCACGAGCCGACCCGGATGTCGCTGCCCGCGTATTGCGCCTGCAGCTCCTTCAGCCGGGCGACGACCGGCGCCTGCGGATCGCGCACGACCAGCATGGTTTGCGCGACCGACTGGTTGCGCGGCTCGACGCGCGCGTTGGCGATGCCCTGCGCGCCGAGCGCGTCGGCACGCGTGCGCGCGGACTGCTCGGTGCGGAAGATCCCGAGCGACACCGCGAAGCGGCCGCCGCCGGTATCGACCACCGAAACGTCGCCGATCCCCTGCTGCCTCAGCTCGCCGGCGCGGCGATCCGCGGCGGCGCGGGTCGCGAACGGCGCGAGATAGACCCAGTACGTTCCGTCAACGTCGACCCGACGCTGGCTGAGCAGCCGGCCGAGCTGGAGGTTGTCGAGGTCGGCGAGCGCGCGGGTGCGATCCGGATCGTTGAAGGGACCCCACTCGACGCAGACGTCGGCGAGCGATGCCACCTTGGCGGGCCCCAGCGCGGCCACCTGCTGCGGCGTGAGGATCGAGATCTTGTCGGGACGGACCTGCTCCTTGAGCCGCACGGCCTCGCCCGAGCCCACGCTGTCGAGCTTGATGTACGCGAACAGCGTGATGTTCGCGAGCAGCAGCAAAAGAACGACGGTGCGCATCTGGCGAGCGATTCCCCTGGGCGCCGCTCGCGGCGCGCCGATACGTCAGTCTTCCGCGGCGAGCAGCAGGACGCCTTCGAGCACGAGATTATCCACGACCTCCAGCGGGTCGGACACGTACGGGGCCACCTCGCGCGCGGCGCCGCCGGAGAGGAAGACGCGCACGAGCGCGTCGTCGTGGCGCACCTTCAGGCGCAGCAGCTCGATGGCGCCGCAGATGGCATGGATCGCACCGGCATAGATCGCGTCGGAGGTGGAGGTCGGGAAATGCGCATAGGTGCCGAGCGGCACCTTGAGCGCGGCGGTCTTCTCCGCCAGCGCCTCGATCATCAGCCGGATTCCCGGGAGGATCAGGCCGCCCTGGAACACGCCGTCGATGTCCAGCGCGTCGATGGTCACGGCGGTGCCCGCGTTGACGACGATGCAGGGCGACGCGGCGCGCGGATCGTCGAGCGCGCGATGACGCGCGGCGATCAGTGAAGCCCACCGGTCGGGGCCGAGCTGCGACGCCTTGTCGTAGCGGTTGGTCACCCCGCATGCCGACGAGGTGGCATACAGCCATTCCATCGGCAGGCGCCAGCGGGTGAGCTGGCCCTCGACGCGCACGCGCGCGGCCTCGCCGGCCACGTTGACGCCGATCGCGCGCACCGGACGCGGCAGGTTCTGCCAGTCGCGCAGCGAAAGGGTGCCGATCTCCTGGTTGGGCAGTGCGCCTTGCGCGAGCCAGCCGCGCGGGTCGTGCAACGCCCACTTCATGCGGCTGTTGCCGACGTCGATGACGAGGATCACGGCGCTACGTCGCGCGGCGCCTGCGAGCGAACGGACCCCGCGGCCGCTACGGCGTACCGCAAACCGTCAGGCGCGGCGCAGCGAGATCTCGCCGGCGAGGAAGCGGGCGCGGCGCGGACCGTCGGCGAGCACGAGCGCGCCCGTGCTGTCCACACCGGCGACCGTGCCCTTCACGCTGGCGCCGTCGGGCAGCAGCAGTCGAACCTGCTTGCCCTGGTACGCATGCCGGCGCTGCCATTCGGCGGCGAACGGCGCGAAGCCATGCTCGCCGTAGGTGGCGAGCGTCTCCGCGAGCTCGGCGACGAGGCGCGCGAGCAGCTGATTGCGATCGATCGGCGGCGCGCCGCGACCCGCCACGGCGGTGAGGTCGCTGATCGGCTGCGCGATGTCGCGCTTCATGCTGGCGGGCAGGCGCACGTTGAGGCCGACGCCCACCACGACGGTGGACGGACCGAGCGAGTCGCCGTTGAGCTCGACCAGGATGCCGCCGACCTTGAGGTGGCGGTAGATGAGATCGTTGGGCCACTTGAGCTCGACGCCGTCGAGGCCTTCGGCCTCGAGCGCGCGAATCACGGCAACCCCGACGGCGAGAGACAGCCCGGCGAGGTAGCCGGCGCCATGCTCGTAGCGCCAGCCGAGCGAGAACGTGAGGCTTCCGCCCGCGACGGCGGTCCAGATGCGGCCGCGGCGGCCGCGCCCGGCGGTCTGCCATTCGGCGGCGAGCAGCGCGCCGTGGATGTCGCGGCGCGACGCGCGGCGCAGGAGCTCGGACGACGTGGAATCGACCTGGTCGACCACCTCGACCGACAGCGCGGGGCGCGTCGGGATCAGCGGGATCTGGGCGGCCGGCAGCGCGAGATCGTCGTCGTTGGCGGCGGGCAGCAGCGGCGCCTTGGCGTCGCCCGGCATGACCTCGACGTCCAGCTCCCGCAGCGCCTGGCGCAACGGCTCGGCCTCGAGGAAGTCCGGCGTCGCGAGCAGGCGGTAGCCGCGGCCACGCACGCGCTCGAGCGCGAGACCGGCGGTCTCGGCCTGCTTGAGCAGCTGTGAAACGCGTGCACGCGTCAGGCCCACCGACGCGGCGAGGTCCTCGCCGGAATGGAAGGCACCGTCGGAAAGCTGGCGCAAGAGCGAGAAACTAAGAGGAGTAAGCACTAACCATCAACTCCTGGCAAGCTTCGAATTGTAGCGGATTGCGCCGGTTGTTGCACCTGTTTTTTTGCAGTGCAACGTTGCCGGGCAACGCCCATTGGATGTGCGGGCGTCCGTTGCGTTCGCAAGACCTGCGGAAATTTTTTCCGGACCGGGCGCGTCACACCACTCCGCGGCGAATCTGGTCCAGCTCGATCGACTCGAACAGCGCGCGGAAATTGCCTTCCCCGAAGCCCTGGTTGCCCTTGCGCTGGATGATCTCGAAGAAGATCGGGCCGATCACGGTGCGCGTGAAGATCTGCAGCAGCATCTCGTCCTTGGCGGGCGCACCGTCGATCAGGATGCGGTTCCCCCGCAGGCGCTCGACATCCTCGCGGTGCCCCGGCAGGCGCGTCGCGAGCGCCTCGTAATACGTGTCCGGGGTGTCCTGGAAAGCGACCTGGCGGCTTCGGAGCGATTCCACCGTGGCGTAGATGTCGTCGGTGCCGAGCGCGACGTGCTGGATGCCCTCGCCGCGGTAATCCACGAGGTATTCCTGGATCTGGCTCTTGTCGTCCGCGCTCTCGTTGATCGGGATGCGGATCTTGCCGTCCGGGCTCGTCATGGCCTTGCTGCGCAAGCCGGTCACCTTGCCCTCGATGTCGAAGTAGCGGATCTCGCGGAAGTTGAACAGGCGCTCGTAGAACGACGCCCACTCGCCCATGCGCCCGCGGTGCACGTTGTGCGTCAGATGGTCGATGTAGGTGAGCCCCGCGCCGCGCGGGTGCTGGTCCGCCCCGGGCAGCGGCACGAAGTCGATGTCGTAGATCGACACCCCGCTGCCGTTCCCGGCGTAGCGATCGACGAGGTAGATGAGCGAATCGCCGATGCCCTTGATGGCGGGGATGTTGAGCTCCATCGGTCCGGGATGCGCCTCCACGCCCCACGCGCCGTTCTCGACGCACTTGGCGTACGCGTACGCGGCGTCCTTCACGCGGAACGCGATCGCGCAAATGCTCGGGCCGTGCACGCGCGCGAACGATTGCGCGAAGCTGTGCGGCTCGGCGTTCACGATGAAGTTGATCTCGCCCTGCCGGTACAGGAGCACGTTCTTCGAGCGATGGCGGGCAATGGCGGTGAAGCCCATGCTCTCGAAGAGCCGGCCCAGCGCCGCCGGGTCGGTCGACGCGTATTCGATGAACTCGAATCCGTCGGTGCCGAGCGGGTTGTCCCAGAGATCGGAGAGTTGCGACGTGGCCATGGGGATTCGAGCGGGATGGAATCCCGCATATTAGGGCGAGCGGGCCGCGTTGCGAGGGCGTTTTGGATCTGTTCGACCCTGCTCGCGGGATAGGGTTGCTTCCGGGAATCCCGCGCATCCGTCATTTTCGTGGGCCCGCCCGCACCCGCCGCGGCGCGCCAAGACCGGGTCAGGCGCGTCGCGTGCCGCCGGCGGCGTTCCACGCCGCCACGATCTCGCGCTCGCGCTCCGCGCCGACGACGTTCTTCCATGCGTCGGTGTTGTCGCGCGCGGCAAGCCACGCAGCCGTATCGGCGATGGTCGACGTGAGCGGGCGCGGCACGAGGCCCGTCGCTGCGGCCCGGCTGCAATCGAAGGACAGGAAGCCGCCGCTGTCCGGGTCGGTGCGCGGAATCCACAGCGGCAGGCCGACCCAGGGCGCGATACCGTGTCCGAGCAGCGTGTCGTCGTCGATCCACACCGGCGTGGGTGCCGCGGGCGAGCCCGCGCTGCGCAGCGCGTCGACGAGGTCGCGCATCGTCCAGTAGCCGTTGTCGCTGCACGCATTGAAGGTGCCTTCGCGGTCGGCCTCGAGCAGCGCGAGCATCCACGACGCGAGGTCGCGCGCATCGATGATCTGGATCGGGCGATCCGGCGGCGCCGGGACGATCGCCTCGGGCCCGCGATCACCGAGCAGCGCGGGATGCCGGAAGCGCGCGACCCAGTAGCCGAAGCGGTCGGTGGCGTCGTACGGGCCGACGATGAGCCCGGGCCGCACGATCGTCGTGGCGAGACCGAAGCGGGCGCGCACGGCTGCCTCGCACGCCGCCTTCAACGCACCGTAGTGCGCGAGCACCTCCTCGGTCGCGGGGTCCTCGAGTTGTGCAACTTCCGCATGCTCGTCGAGGCCGGGCCGGTCGCTCTTGGCATACACCGACAGCGACGAGACGAAGAGATAACGTCCCACCCGGCCGCGCAGCAGGTCGGCGCCCGCGCCGACCACGCGAGGCACGTAGCCCGACGTATCGACCACGGCATCCCAGTCGCCGCTCTCCAGCGACGCGAGGCCGGGCTCGCGAAACGGATCGCGATCGCCGGTGCGCGAATCGACGCGCGAAGCCCACGGAACGGAGGTTCGACCCCGCGTGAATACCGTGATCGCATGGCCGCGTTCCAGCGCCGCGTCGACGAAATGCCGCCCGAGGAAGCGCGTGCCGCCGAGGACGAGTATCTTCATAGCGAGCGCAGGCGCTCGATCAACTTGGCGTGCAGGCGCGGATCACCGCACACGAGCACGTCGCCGCCTTCGTCGCAACGCTCGCCGGTCCAGCTCGTCACGACCCCGCCGGCGGACTCGATCAGCGGGACGAGCGACTGGATGTCCCAGGCCTTGAGCCCGGTCTCGACGACGACATCGATCAACCCCATCGCCACCTGCGTGTAGCAGTAGCAGTCGCCGCCGTAGCGCACGAGCCTGGCGCCGTCGGTTGCGATCGCGAACGCCGTGCGCTCGCGCGCGGACACGAAGAGCCGCGGATCGGTCGTCGCCACCATCGCATCCTCGAGGCGCGCGCATGCGCGGGTGCGCAGACTGCGCCGCTCGTCACCGCGACGCCACTGCGCTTGCGCGCCCGCGACACCGACGAACGTCTCGCCGACGAACGGCTGGTGCGTTACGCCGACGACCGGCCGCGAGCCGTCGTTGAGCGCGATGAGCGTCGCCCAGTGCAGATGCCCGAGGATGAAGCTGCGCGTGCCGTCGATGGGATCGATCACCCACGTCCAGGCCTCGCGCCCGCGCTGCGCCCCGTGCTCCTCGCCGCGGATGCCGTGGCCGGGATAACGCGCGGCGATGGCCCGGCGGATCACCGCTTCGGCGGCGCGATCGGCCTCGGTCACCGGGTCGTAGCCGCGATGCCCCCCTTTGTCGTCGACGGTGATGGCGGCGCGGAAGTGGGGCAGGATCGCCGCGCCGGCGGCATGCGCCGCATGGCAGGCGAACTCGACGAACTCGTCCAGCGTCGGCACGGACGTCAGCGCGGCACGATGTTCACGCCCGCGAGCTTTTCCTGCGCCTCGACGAGCGACGGCACGTACTTGTCGCCGAACCCGAGCGCGTTGGCCGTGACGAGGCTCTGGTGCACCGCCTCGCCGACCAGCGACGGCAGCATCATCGATTCGGTGAAATGCGTGTAGTACCGAAGGTCCTTCGCCGCGTTGGCAAGCGTGAACTTGAGGCCCGTCAGGTCGCCGCTCTCGAGGATCCTGCCGACGATCAGCTGGAACAGGCCCGAGTTGACGGCGCCTGCCGAGATGACCTCGTGCAGCTTGCGCAGCGACAACCCCGATTTCGCGGCCGCCGCGCACGCCTCCGCGGTGGCGGTGCATATCGCCTGCGCGATGAAGTTGTTGATGAGCTTGAGCACGTGGCCGTGCCCGGGCGGGCCAGCGTGGATGACGTTCTCGCAGAACGCGGAGAGAACGGGCTTCAGCGCGGCGAACGTCGCGTCGTCGGCGCCCACCATGATGTTGAGGCGGCCCGCCTCGGCTTCGACCGGCGTGCGCGCGAGCGGCGCGTCGACGAAGGTCACGCCCTTGGGCGCGAGCGCCTCGCGCGTGCGCGTGGTGGTCGCGGGCTCGCTCGTCGACGTGTCGACGATCACGAGGCCGCTCGCGGCGGCGCTCGCGAGGCCGTCGTTGCCGAACACGACCTCCTCCACCTGCGGCGCACCGGTCACGCACAGGAAGACGATGTCCGATGCGCGGGCGAGCTCCGCGTACGAAGCCGCCTCGCGGGCGCCGGCGGCAAAGAGGTCCTCGGCGGGCTTGCGGTTGCGATGCAGGCGCAGCGTCAGCGGATAGCCCTTCGCCACCAGGTTCTTCGCGATGCCGTGACCCATGAGCCCGATGCCCACGAAACCGATGCGCGGCTTGTCCATGCGGATCTCCCTTCACTCGCTGAGCGCCGATTCTCGCATGCGGCCGGCCGGGCTCAGGCGATTTGCGCCCTGCGGCGCTCGTGGAGCGCGATCGCAAGCCCGGAACAGGCAATGATGGCCATGCCGGCCCACGTCAGCGCACCCGGCCAATGATCGTAGACGACCCAGCCGAACAGGGTCGCCCACACGAGCTGCATGTACGTGAACGGTGTCAGCGCAGACGCCTGCGCATGACGGAACGCCAGGATGAAGAGGAAGTGGCCAAGCGTTCCGAGCAACGCGCCGAGGACGATCAGCCCGACGTGCTGCCACGGCATGTGCGCGGGCCAGTCGAACGTCGGCGAGAGCAGCGACATGACGACGGCGCCCGTCATGACGGGATAGAACAGCATCACGCGCGGATTCTCGCCGGCGAGCACGCGTGTCAGGATCTGGTACACCGCGAACGACGCGGCCGATCCCAGCGCGAACAGCGAACCGCCGTGGAACACGCCGAGGCCGGGCCGCACGATGAGCAGCATGCCCGTGATGCCGGCGACGACGAACGCCGACCGCGCCGGCGTAAGGCGCTCGTGCAGGAACAGCATGGCGAGCAGGACGACCACGACCGGCGTGCAGAACACCACCGCGGTCGCGTCGGCGAGCGGCAGGAAGCGCAACGCGCTGGTGAAGAAGATCGACGACAGGAGCAGCAGCCCGCCGCGCATGAGCTGCATGCGCGGTCGACGCGTGCGCACGAGCCCGTAGCCCATCGACGGGCCGAGCCATATCAGCATCGCGACGAGCTGGACCGCGTAGCGCGACCACACGAGCACCGGCACGGGGTACAGCCGCGCGGTGTACTTCGTGGTGGTGTCGAGCAGCGCGAAGCAGAATACCGACGCGAGAATGAGCGACACCGCGCGTATGGGGACGTGCGCCGGGCGCATCAGCGCGCGCGCGGCCGGCGTCGCGTCGCCGACGGCGGCGGACCGACCGAGCCGCGCATCTCGAGCGTCGCGTCGAGCACGATGCGCTGGGCTCTGGCGTTGCGCGCGCGCATGCGCTGCTGCAGCACCTCGAACGCGCGCTGCGCGAGGGCGGCCGTCGGCGGCTTGATGACGGAGAGCGGCGGCGTCAGCACCTCGGCCCATGCGGGCGCGTCGAACGACAGGAGCGACACGTCGTCCGGGCAGCGCAGGCCGACCTCGCGCAGCACGCGCAGGATCGCAACGGCGAGGTCGCTGTTGCTCGCGACGAGCGCAGTGGGGCGATCCGGCGCGCGAAGGCGCTCGCGCAGCTGCCCGGCGAAGACGGCGTCGTCGGGATCGCGAACGAGGAGATTGGCCGTCGCGCCGGCGACCGCGCCGGCGGCTTCGCGGAATCCGCGTATGCGGTCCTGCGTGGTGACGAGACGCGGCTGGCGAACCAGCAGCAGGAGATGACGGTGCCCCGCGTCGAGCAGCGCGCGCGTCGCCTGCGCCATCGCGCCGCGATCGTTCTGCGTCACGTAGTCGAAGCGTGCGTCCGCCGACGCGCGGTCGACCATCACCGCGGGCAGCCGCGATTGCGCGATGAGATCGAAGGTGCTCGCCGAATCGGCGCAGGGGACGACGATCAGGCCGTCGACCTGCCGGGCGATGAGCGCGCGCACGCGCCGCAGCTCGAGCTCCGGATCGTGCCGCGACAGCACCTGCATGATCTCGTAGCCCTGCGCCGCCGCGACGTTCTCGAACGCGTCGAGGAGCGCCGCGAAGTACGCGTTGGCGCTGCCCGGCAGGCACAAGCCCACGACGCGCGAGCTCTGCCGCCGCAGGCTCTGCGCGAGCCCGTTCGGAACGTAGCCAAGCGCCGCGATCGCGCCCTCCACGCTCGCGCGGCGGCGGGCGCTCACGTTGCCCCGCCCGTTGAGGACGTTGGACACCGTGCCGAGCGAGACACCGGCGCGGCGCGCGACGTCGAGGATGGTCGGGCGGGTGCGCGTTCGCGTGGCGGGCATGGTCGGCACTTGCCGGGGAAGGCTCGGGCGGAGTATCGTTCAGCCGATGAAAGGTTTCAATAGCCGATGAAGGTCACCGCCGTCACCACGTTCAAGTACTGGGTCGACTGGTGCAACTGGCTGTTCGTGCGCGTCGAAACCGACGAGGGGCTCTGCGGGTGGGGCGAGGGCTCGCTGCACGGCGCGCTGGAGTCCGTCGAGGCCGCGATACGCGAGTTCGCGCCGCATCTCGTCGGGCACGATCCCGCGGGACCCGAGCGTCACTGGCAGCGGCTGTACAACGCGTGGCGATGGCGCGGTGGCGCCGTGTTCCAGACCGCGCTCGCGGCGCTCGACATCGCGCTGTGGGATCTCGAAGGCAAGCGCCTCGGCGTGCCGGTCGCGCGACTGCTCGGCGGTGCGCAGCGCACCGCGCTCAAGGCGTACGCGAGCCATTGGCTCCAGGGCGCCGACACGCCGGACAAGGCGCACGCCGGCGCGAAGGAAGCGGTGCGCCGGGGCTTCGGCGGCTTCAAGTGCCGGCCGTTCTCGTACGAGGGCCTGCGTGCGAACGAAGCCGCGGAGATGCGCAAGGCGGCGGCGCTCATCGAGGCGGCCCGTGACGGCGCCGGTCCCGACGTCGAGATCTTCATCGAGTGCAGCGAATTCCTGAGCCCGCGCAGCGCGGTCCTGCTCGACCGCGCGCTTGCGCCCTACCGGCCGGCGTGGTTCGAGGAGCCGATTCCCTTCGAGAACGGCAAGGCGATGGCGCAGCTGCAGCGCGACATCGCGACGCCGATCGCGACCGGGGAGCGGCTGCTGTCGCGGTTCGAGTACCGCGAGCTGCTCGAGAATGCGGGATGCCGCATCGTGCAACCGGACCTCATGCACGCCGGCGGCTTCACGGAGGTGCGCAAGATCGCCGCGCTCGCGGACACGTATTACGTGCCGGTGGCGCCGCACAACCCGGGGTCGATGATCTGCACGGCTGCCGCGATGCACCTCGCGGCCGCGGTGCCGAACTTCTACGTGCTCGAGCAGATGGAGCCGCAGCGCGCGATGCGCGATCGCGCGTCGACCGTGCCGATCCGGTTCGAGAACGGTGCATTCCTGCTGCCCGAGGGACCGGGGCTCGGTGTCGAGCCCAACCTCGAGGCGCTCGAGGACATGAGCTATCGCCCGCAGCCGCGCACGGAGCGCGCCGGCGCGTTGTACTACTAGGAGGAGACGCATGAGGACCAGGCTTGGCGTACGCCGCGTGCTCGCGGCGATCGTTGCGGCAGCGGCATCGGGCACCGCCCTCGCCGATCCGCAGATCGTGCTGCAGTGGCAGACGGCGAATCTCACCGAGAGCCAGTACGAGCCGATCTGGAGGAAGACGATCGCCGAATTCGAGGCCGCGCACCCCGGGATCAAGATCGAGCCGGTGCTCGTCGCGCGCAAGGACCACTGGACCAAGTTCGTCGCGGCCGCGCAGGCCCGCAAGGCGCCGTGCATCGTTTCGGTCGACCTCACGACGGCCGCGTACAACGGTTATCTGATGCCGCTCGACACCTACTGGAACGCCGAGCCGGCATCGTTTCGCAAGGCGTGGTCGGAGGACATGCTCAAGGCCATGCGCTGGAAGGGTCGCCTCTACGGCCTGCCGATCTGGGGCGGCACGTACGCGGAGATCTACAACCGCGATCTCGTCACCAAGGCCGGGCTCGACCCGAGCAAGCCGCCGAAGACTTTCGACGATTACATGACGTGGGCGAAGAAGCTCACCGGCGACGATCACTGGGCGACCGCGGTGCTCGGCGGCAAGACCGACACGACGACGCGCGTGCTGCTCACGTGGATCTGGGCGAACGGCGGCGAAGCGTTCAACGCCGACATGACCGAAGCGACGTTCGCGAAGAACCCGAAGAGCCTCGCGGCCATCAAGGCGTACCTGTCGCTCGCGAAGAACGGGCTTGCCGCGCCCGCGCCGACGACCACCAACTACCTCGAGCAGACCAACCTCTACGCGCAGGGCAAGATCGCGACGATGCGCAACGCCTACTGGGCGATCGCCAAGGTGGTGGGCGACAACCCGTCGATGAACGGCAAGTCGTTCGTCGCGCCGATTCCGGCGAACGTGCCCAATGCGCCGACGCTCGCGACCGTGACGGCGTCGAGCATCAGCGCGTCGTGCACGCATCCCGAGGAGGCGTGGAAGTTCATCAAGTTCGACGCCGACCGCAAGTGGTCGATCGAGCGCGCC
>DATJIS010000082.1:0-18199 GCA_035493035.1 Casimicrobiaceae bacterium
TGCGTTCTGCTTCACCGCCTCGGCCATGGCGGTGCGCAGGCCGTTGGCCACCGAGTCGGCGCCGTTGATGATCTGGTTGTCGGCCATCCACTTGGCGTACTGCGGTCCCGCGAGGACGAGCAGCAGCGACACGATCACCAGCGCGATCATGAGCTCGATCAGCGTGAAGCCGCGCGCACGCATGGCGGTCATCCGCAGGTGCCGTCCTTGCGAACGGCCCAGCAGTCGTTCGGGCTCGGCTTGGTCCAGCCGCTCGGCACCTGGAACGTGGTCTTGGCGTTCAATTCGTTGACGCGGAACTCGAAGCCGGTCATGGGACCGTTGCCGATCGCGTGCAGGACGTAGGCGGTGGCCGACACGTTGTCGCACGAGACATCGAACGTGCGTGACGCGTTGGCGTTGAACGCGGCGATCGGATCCGCGGTGAGCGCCTCCACGCCGCACTTGCCGCTGCCGCCGACGTCGAGGTACTGGCGGTTGTCCATGTAGTACTTCTCCATCTGGCTGCGGATGTCGCCGAGGGCGGACGTCGCCTCGATGATCCGGCTGCGCGTGATGAAGTAGCTGTAGCTCGGCAGCGCGATCGCCGCGAGGATGCCCACGATCGCGACCGTGATCATGACCTCCAGCAGCGTGAAGCCGCGTGCGCTTCGCCGAATTCGTCGCTCCATCGACATTTCCGCTCTCCTTCTCAGGCGACGAGCATGGTAAGGGCCGCGTGGCGCGGCCGTTGGAAGCCCCGACCGGAGGCGCGAGCGAGGGAACGGACGGCTCGCCCGCTTTTCTGCCGCTTATGACGCGTTCCCGACCTCTTATCGGGATTACGGCGTGCCGAGGCGATTTGCGAGCGCGTGCATCCGCCGGCGAGGTCCATTTGGCGGGTAGAAATGCGCGGGGGGTGCAAGAAGCGCGCGCGGACGCTAGGGGCAGCGGGCGGGCATTTCCTGGATGCGGGGACGCCCGCCGTTGGCGAGCACCACCTCGATCACGTCCTGGCCGGGCATGCAAACCGTGAACGTGCCCATCTGCAGCGCACCGCTGACGAGGCGCGTGTGACCATAGGGCACGTAGGAGACGTATTGCGCCACCGGCCGGTTGCCGCGCACCGTGATGCCGTGCCCGGCCGCGCCTTCGACGCGCACGATGTCCTCGTCGGGATCGCGCTCGCCGTCGTGGTTCTCGTCGGTGTAGACGATCCAGCCTTGTTCCCAGCGACCGCCCGGGTCGCACGTGGCGCGATCGAGGCTCGGGCACAGGTTCACGCGGTGGCCGCTCTTGATCGCCTCCCCGCGTGCCAGATGCATGGCCTGCGCCAGCGCTGCGGCGTGGTTGCGCTGGTGATATCGCGGCAGCCAGCTCTGGACGGTTGCGCCGTAGAGGCCGATCAACGAGGACGCGATGCCGAGCGCGATCAGCAGCTCCGCCAGGCTGAAGCCTGCGCCGTGACGGCCGCCCGATGCCGACTTTGCCGTGACCTTCATGGGATGAACGCCGTGCAGCAACGATGGCGTCGATCGTAGGCAGCGGCATCGACGTGCGCGATCGGCCGTTCGGATGACGCCCGCGGACCGCTTGCGCATGCCGGCGGATTGGGTTACTTTAGAACTAAACTATTCTCGCGGCCATCGAGGCATGCGCATCGTCTGCATCGGCGGAGGACCGGCGGGGCTGTACGCCGCGCTGCTGCTGAAGCGCCGCAACGCGCGGCGTGCCGTGCGCGTGATCGAGCGCAATCGCGCCGGCGACACGTTCGGCTGGGGTGTGGTCTTCTCGGACCAGACGCTCGGCAATCTCGAGCGCGCCGATCCGGAGAGCGCACGCGAGATCACCGGTGCGTTCAATCACTGGGACGATATCGACGTCCGCATCGGCGGAGACGTGGTGCGCTCGGGCGGCCATGGCTTCTGCGGCATCGGCCGCCGCCGCCTGCTCGACATCCTGCAGCGGCGATGTGAGACGCTCGGCGTCGAGCTTCGCTTCGCCGACGAGGTGACCGACGACGTAGCGGTCGCCGATGCATATGCCGCCGACGTGGTCATCGCGGCCGATGGCATCAACAGCCGCATCCGCGCGCGCTACGCCGACACGTTCGAGCCCGACGTCGACTTACGCCAGTGCCGCTTCGTATGGCTCGGCACGCGCAAGCGCTTCGACGCGTTCACGTTCGCATTCGAGGAAACGCCGTGGGGCTGGTTCCAGGCGCACGCCTACCAGTACGACGGCGACACCTCGACGTTCATCGTCGAGACGCCGGAGCAAACGTGGCGTGCCGCAGGTCTCGACCGGATGTCGCAGGACGAGGGCATCGCGTTCTGCGAGCGCTTGTTCGCGCGCCATCTCGACGGCGAGCGTCTCATGTCCAACGCGGCGCACCTGCGCGGCTCGGCCATCTGGATCCGGTTCCCACGCGTCGTGTGTCGCAGCTGGGTGCACTGGCGCGAGGCGACCGCCGGACGCCGCGTGCCGATCGTGCTCATCGGCGACGCCGCGCATAGCGCGCATTTCTCCGTCGGCTCCGGCACCAAGCTCGCGCTCGAGGACGCGATCGCGCTCGCCGACGCGCTCGACGAGCGCGACCTCGCGCAGGGCCTGGCACGCTATGAAGCCGCGCGCAGCGTCGAGGTGATGAAGATCCAGAACGCGGCGCGCAACTCCACCGAATGGTTCGAGCACGTCGCGCGCTACACGCGGCTGCCGCTGCCGCAGTTCGCCTACAGCCTGCTCACGCGCAGCCAGCGCATCTCGCACGAGAACCTGCGCGTGCGGGACGCGGACTTCGTATTGGGCCTCGAGCGCTGGTTCGCGCAGCGCGCCGAGCGGGCGCCGCGCGCCATCCCGCCGATGTTCACGCCGTTCGCGCTGCGCGGCGCCACGCTGGCCAATCGCGTCGTCGTGTCGCCGATGGCCCAGTATTCGTGCATCGACGGCACGCCCGACGACTATTACCTCGTGCATCTCGGCAGCCGCGCGCACGGCGGCGCAGGGCTCGTCTTCACCGAGATGGTCTGCGTGTCGGCCGACGCTCGCATCAGCCCCGGCTGCGCAGGGCTCTATCGCGAAGAGCATCGCGCGGCATGGACGCGCATCGTCGACTACGTGCACGCGCGCACGCCGGCCAAGATCGGCCTGCAGCTCGGCCATGCGGGACCGAAGGGCTCGACGCAGCTCGGCTGGCAGGAGGGCGACGCGCCACTTCCCGACGGCAACTGGCCGCTCATTGCGCCGTCTCCCATCGCGTACGGCCTGTCCAACCAGGTTCCGCGCGAGATGAACGCCGGCGACTTCGCGCGCGTGAAAGAGGATTTCGTGCGCGCCGCTCGGTGGGGCGCCGAGTGCGGCTTCGACTGGCTCGAGCTGCATTGCGCGCACGGCTACCTGCTGTCCGCATTCATCTGCCCGCTCACCAACCGGCGCACCGACGCGTACGGCGGCTCGCTCGAGAACCGCTGCCGGTTTCCGCTGGAGGTGTTCCGCGCCCTGCGCGACGTCTGGCCGCAGGAGCGGCCCATCTCGGTGCGCATCTCCGCGCACGACTGGGCGCCGGGGGGCAACGTGCCGGAAGACGCCGTCGTCATCGCGCAGCTCTTCAAGGAAGCCGGTTGCGATCTCATCGACGTGTCGTCCGGCCAGACGACGCGCGAGGCGCGCCCCATCTACGGCCGCATGTACCAGACGCCGTTCTCCGACCGCATCCGCAACGAGGTCGGCATCGCGACGATGGCGGTGGGCGCGATCTTCGAGCCCGATCACGTGAACAGCATCATCATGGCGGGCCGCGCCGATCTGTGCGCGCTCGCGCGCCCGCATCTGGCGGACCCGTACTGGACCCTGCACGCCGCCGCCGCGCTCGGCTATCACGACATGCCGTGGCCCGTGCAATACCTCCAGGGCAAGGCGCAGCTCGAGCGCAATCTCGCGCGCGCGGCGCAGCTCGCGCAGGAAGCGGCGGAAGCCAATGGATGAGCGTAGGCCCCTCGCCGGCGTGCACGCGGTCGTCACCGGCGGCGGCCGCGGCATCGGCCGCGCCATCGCCGAGCACCTCGCGGAGCTCGGCGCGTCGCTCACGCTGCTCGGGCGCGATCGTGCGCGCCTGTACGACGCGGTGCAAGCGCTCGGCGGCGCGACACTGTGCGATGCGCACGCGTGCGACGTGCGCGATGCCAGGAGCGTCACGCAGGCGTTCGAGGCGATCGCGCGCGCGGGGCATCGCGTCGGCATCCTGGTCAACAACGCGGGCCGTGCGGCGAGCGCGCGTTTCGGCGCCACCGACGAGACGCTGTGGACCGCGATGGTCGACGTGAACCTCGGTGGCGTCTACCGGTGCACGCGCGCGGCGCTGCCCGCGCTGATGGAGGCGCCGGCAGGGCGCATCGTCAATATCGCGAGCACCGCCGGCGTCACCGGCTACCCCTACGTCACGGCGTACTGCGCCGCCAAGCACGGCGTGATCGGGCTCACGCGCGCGCTCGCGCTGGAGCTCGCGACGTCGCGCGTCACCGTGAACGCCGTGTGTCCCGGCTACACCGACACCGATCTCACGCGCGACGCGGTGACCAACATCGTCGCACGCACCGGCAAGACGGAAGCCGACGCGCGTGCCGCGCTGACGTCGCGCAATCCGCAGCGGCGGCTCATACAGCCGCGCGAAGTCGCGCAGGCCGTGGGATGGCTCTGCCTGCCGCAGTCGCAGTCGATCACGGGTCAGGCGCTCCCGATCGACGGCGGGGAGACGGCATGACCGACACGACGCTCGACTTCGAATCACGCGCCTCGCACGCCGACCACGAGGCGCTGCGCCTGTGGCTGCGGCTTTTCACGTGCAGCCTGATGGTCGAGCGCAGCATTCGCGCGCGACTGCGCGAAGGCTTCGGCATCACCCTCGCGCGCTTCGACTATCTCGCGCAGCTCGCGCGGAGCCCCGAGGGTCTGCGCATGCGCACGCTCTCGCAACGCCTCATGGTTACGGGCGGCAACGTGACCGGCCTCACGCGCGAGCTCGCGGCCGAAGGCCTCGTCGAGCGCCGGGCGCAGGACAGCGACCGGCGCGTGCAGGTCGTGCGTCTGACCGCAAAGGGCCGCAGGATGTTCGACGCCATGGCGACGGTGCACGAGCGCTGGGTCGTCGACCTGTTCGAAGGCCTCGACGCCGGCGAACGCGAGCGCCTGCACGCGCTGCTCGGGCGGCTGAAGCACGTCGTCGCCGCGCGCATCGCGGCGGGCGACGGAGGAGCGCGCGCATGACGCTGGCCGCGACGTACCAGGCGCGACATTTCCGCTACGAGGCCTCTGCGGACGGCAAGGTCGCGACGCTGACCCTCGACCGCCCCGAGCGCAAGAACCCGCTCACGTTCGACTCCTACGCCGAGCTGCGCGATCTCTTTCGCGCGCTCGTCGACGCGACCGACGTCAAGGCCGTCGTGATCACCGGGGCGGGCGGCAATTTCAGCTCCGGCGGCGACGTGCACGACATCATCGCGCCGCTCACCCGGCGCGATCCGGCGGGCCTGCTCGAGTTCACGACCATGACGGGCGACGTGGTGAAGGCCATGCGTCACTGCCCGCAACCGATCGTCGCCGCGGTGGACGGCGTGTGCGCGGGCGCAGGGGCCATGCTCGCGCTCGCGAGCGACCTGCGCATCGGCACGACGGCGGCGCGCACGGCGTTCCTGTTCGTGCGGGTCGGACTCGCGGGCTGCGACATGGGCGCCTGCACGCTGCTGCCGCGCGTGATCGGGCAGGGAAGGGCGGCCGAGCTGCTCTACACCGGGCGCGTGATGACGGCCGACGAGGCACTCGCGTGGGGCTTCTTCAACCGGCTCGTGGCCTCCGAAGCGGTGCTGGCCGAGGCGCAGGCGCTCGCGCACGCGCTCGCCGAAGGCCCGACGTTCGCGCACGGCATGACCAAGTCGCTGCTCCATCGCGAATGGTCGATGGACCTCGACAGCGCGATCGAAGCCGAGGCGCGCGCGCAGGCCCGTTGCATGGAGACGCGCGACTTCCATCGCGCCTACGAGGCTTTCGTCGCCAGGCGCCCGCCGCGTTTCGAGGGCAGCTAGACGCCATGGACCGCGCGCACCTCGACTGGCCTTTCTTCGCCGACACGCATCGCGCGCTCGTCGGCGACCTGGACGCGTGGCTCGCGCGCCTGCCCGATTCGCAGCGTCACGAAGACGTCGACGCCGCCTGCCGCGCATGGGTCGCGCGGCTGGGCGACGCGCGGTACCTTCGGCATTGCGTGCCGGCGCGGTTCGGCGGTGCGACCGAGGCGCTCGACCTGCGCGCGCTGTGCCTCGTGCGCGAAACGCTCGCGTACCGCGACGGCCTCGCCGACTTCGCGTTCGCGATGCAGGGGCTGGGTGGCGCGCCGCTCGCGCTGGCCGCGACCGGCGACGACGCGCTGGCGCGCACCTGGCTCCCCCGCGTGGCGCGCGGCGAGGCGATCGCCGCGTTTGCGCTCTCCGAGCCCGGCGCGGGATCGGATGCCGCCGCGCTCGCGATGCGCGCGGTGCCGCACCGCGACGGCTACGTGCTGTCGGGCGACAAGACGTGGATCTCCAACGGCGGCATCGCCGACTTCTACGTGACGTTCGCGCGCACGGGCGGCCCGGGCGCGGACGGTGTCACCGCGTTCGTCGTGCCGGCGACCACGCGCGGACTGCGTGTCGCCGAGCGCATCGAGGTGATGGCTCCGCATCCGCTGGCGCGCCTGGCATTCGAGGACGCCTTCGTGCCGGCCGCTGCGCGCGTTGGCGGCGAAGGCGAAGGTTTTCGCCTGGCGATGCGAACGCTCGACATCTTTCGCGCGTCCGTGGGTGCCGCGGCGCTCGGCTTCGCGCGCAAGGCGCTGGATCTCGCGGTCGCGCACTGCCGGGCGCGCGCGATGTTCGGCGCGACGCTCGGCCATCGCGATCTCGCGCGCGCGAAGCTCGGCGACCTCGCGACGCGCCTCGACGCGGCGGCGCTGCTGGTCTACCGCGCGGCATGGCTGCACGACACCGGGTGCGCGCGCACGACGATCGAGTCGGCGATGGCCAAGCTGAGCGCCACCGAATGGGGCCAGGAGATCGTCGACGGCGCGCTGCAGTTGCATGGCGGCCTCGGCGTCACCGTGGGCCAGACGATCGAGCGCCTGTACCGCGAGATCCGCGCGTTGCGCATCTACGAAGGCGCGACCGAAGTGCAGCAGCTGGTGATCGGCAAGGGCGTGCTGAAGCGAGGAACCTCATGAGCCACACCGCGCACGTCGACACGTTCGCGCGCGACAACCTCCCGCCACGCGCACAATGGCCCGAGCTGCGGTTCGACCTGCCGGAGCTTCGCTATCCGGCACAGCTCAACTGCGCGAGCGCGCTCCTCACCGATCACGTCGTGAAAGGACACGGCGGACGCCTCGCGATCGTCACGCCGGAGGGCGAGCGCTGGACGTACGCCGACCTCCTCGCGCAGTCCAATCGCATTGCCAACGTGCTGACCGAAGAGCTCGGCCTCGTGCCGGGCAATCGCGTCTTGCTGCGCGCGCCGAACTCGCCGTGGATGGCGGCTTGCTGGCTCGCGGTGATGAAGGCGGGCGGCATCGTCGTCGCGACCATGCCGCTCCTGCGGGCGCGCGAGCTCGCGACGATCGTGAACAAGGCCGAGATCTCGCACGCGCTGTGCGATGCACGCCTCGCGGCGGAGCTCGACGCCGCGCGCGGCGTCTGTCCGACGCTTCGTGCCGTCGCGTACTTCAACACCGATGCGGCCGACGGGCTCGACGCGCTGGCGCGGCGCAAGGCCGCAACGTTCACCGACGTCGGGACGTCCGCGGAGGACACCGCCCTGATCGCCTTCACGTCGGGCACGACGGGACGCCCCAAAGGCACGATGCACTTCCACCGCGACATCGTCGCGGCGTGCGATTGCTGGCCGAGGCACGTGCTTCGCGCGACGCCCGATGATCTGTTCACCGGCAGCCCGCCGCTGGCGTTCACGTTCGGGCTCGGCGGGCTGCTCGTGTTTCCGCTGCGCATCGGCGCGGCGACGCTCCTGGTCGAAAAGGCTTCGCCGGACGTGCTGCTGACGGCGGCGGCCGCGCATGGCGCGACCATCCTCTTCACGGCGCCGACGTCGTATCGCGCGATGAGCGGTGCGGCAAGGGATCTCGACCTGTCGCGCCTGCGCAAATGCGTGTCCGCCGGTGAGGCACTGCCGGCTGCGACGCGCGCCCTGTGGAAGGAATCGACCGGCATCGAGATCATCGACGGGATCGGCGCAACGGAGATGTTCCACATCTTCATCTCGCACGATGAAGCGAACGCGCGTCCCGGGGCGACGGGCGTGCCCGTGCCGGGCTACACCGCGTGCGTCATGGACGACGAGGGACGTCCCGCCGCGCCGGGCACACCGGGACGGCTGGCGGTGAAGGGCCCGACGGGCTGCCGTTATCTCGACGACGAGCGGCAGACCCAGTACGTGCAGGATGGCTGGAACTATCCGGGCGATGCCTACCACGTCGACCAGGACGGCTACTTCGTCTACCACGCGCGCACCGACGACATCATCGTCACGGCCGGCTACAAGATCGCCGGGCCGGAGGTCGAGGGCGCGCTGTTGCTCCATCCGGCCGTGGCCGAATGCGGCGTGGTGGCGGCACCGGATGCGGAGCGCGGATCCATCGTCAAGGCGTACGTGGTGCTGAAGCCGGGGCATGCGCCGGACGCGGCGACTACGCGGGCGCTGCAGGACTTCGTCAAGAACACCATAGCGCCTTACAAGTACCCGCGCGCGATCGAGTACCTCGAGCGCCTGCCGCGCACCGAGACCGGCAAGCTGCAGCGATTCGCGCTGCGCAGCCTGGCGGGTGCCAAATGAGCCGGACGCTGCAGCCGCCGGGATGGGACCAGCCGTCGGGATACGCGAATGGCATCGAGGCGCGCGGACGCATGGTGTTCGTGGCCGGGCAGATCGGATGGGATGCGCAGCGCAAGCTCGTCCCCGGCGGCTTCGTGGCGCAGGCCGCGCAGGCGCTCGCGAACGTCGTGGCGGTATTGCGCGAAGCGGGTGCGCGGCCCGAGCACGTCGTGCGCCTCACGTGGTACGTGGTCGATCGCCAGGAATACGTCGCCAGCCTGCGCGCGCTCGGCGAGCGCTACCGCGCCATCATGGGTCGCCATTACCCCGCGATGACGGCGGTGCAGGTCGCCGCGCTCATCGAGGACGGCGCGCGCGTGGAGGTCGAGGCGACGGCGGTCGTCCCCGAGTAAACCGGGCCGAGGCCGCGCCCGCCGCCACGGGCGATAATCGCAGTCCCCGCGCGTGTTCGGGAGCCCTTCCCCATGAATGCCCCCGATCGTCCCGTCTCGCACAAGCCCGTGTTCAAGTGGGACGATCCCCTGCTGCTCGACGAGCAGCTCGCCGAGGACGAGAGGATGGTGCGCGACGCGGCTCACGCGTACGCGCAGGAGCGCCTCATGCCGCGCGTGCGCGATGCGTTCCGCCACGAAACGGTCGACGCGAGCGTCTTTCCGGAGATGGGCGCGCTCGGGCTCCTCGGCGCGACGATCCCCCAGGAGTATGGCGGCGCGGGCCTCAACTATGTCGCGTACGGGCTGATCGCGCGCGAGATCGAGCGCGTCGATTCGGGGTATCGCTCGATGATGAGCGTGCAGAGCTCGCTCGTGATGTTCCCGATCCACACCTTCGGCAGCGAGGCGCAGCGGCGACGCTACCTGCCCAAGCTCGCCAAGGGCGAATGGATCGGCTGCTTCGGCCTGACCGAGCCCAATCACGGCTCGGATCCCTCATCGATGGAGACACGCGCGCGCGCCGCCGCCGGCGGCTACCGCCTCTCCGGCGCGAAGACGTGGATCTCCAACGCGCCCATCGCCGACGTGTTCCTCGTGTGGGCGAAGGACGACGGCGGCGTCATCCGCGGCTTCATCCTCGAGAAGGGGATGAAGGGCTTGTCCGCACCGAAGATCGAAGGCAAGTTCTCGCTCCGCGCGTCGGTGACCGGTGAGATCGTCATGGACGACGTCGAGGTGCCCCCCGAGAACATGCTGCCGGACGTGCAGGGGTTGAAGGGTCCGATGGCCTGCCTCAACAGCGCGCGCTACGGCATCGCGTGGGGTGCGCTCGGCGCGGCGGAATATTGCTGGCACGCCGCGCGACAATACGTCCTCGACCGCAAGCAGTTCGGCAAGCCGCTCGCCGCCAACCAGCTCGTGCAGAAGAAGCTCGCCGACATGCAGACCGAGATCACGCTGGGGCTGCAAGCCTGCCTGCGGCTCGGTCGACTCAAGGACGAGGGCAGGGCGGCGCCGGAGATCACGTCGATCCTGAAGCGCAACAGCTGCGGCAAGGCGCTCGAGATCGCGCGCGCGGCCCGCGACATGCACGGCGGCAACGGCATCGTCGACGAGTTCCACGTCATCCGCCACATGCTGAACCTCGAGACGGTGAACACGTACGAGGGCACGCACGACATCCACGCGCTGATCCTCGGCCGCGCGCAGACCGGCATCTCAGCGTTCTAGGCCCTGCGCCCACCGATCCCATGAAGCTCTACGACTATTTCCGCTCCTCCGCCGCGTATCGCGTGCGCATCGCGCTCAACCTCAAGGGCGTGACGCCCGACGAGCGCACGTCGGTTCACCTGCGCATGGGCAACCAGCGCGCGCAGGACTATCTCGAGCTCAATCCGCAGGGCCTCGTTCCGGCGCTGGCCCTCGACGACGGGCACGTGCTCACGCAATCGCTCGCGATCATCGAGTACCTCGACGAGACGCATCCCCAGCCCCCGCTCCTGCCGCCCGATGCGGCGGGCCGAGCGCGCGTGCGCTCCATCGCGCTGTCGATCGCGTGCGAGATCCACCCGATCAACAACCTTCGCGTGCTGAACTACCTGCTGAACACGCTCGGCGTGTCGAAGGAGCAGAAGGACGGCTGGTACAAGTACTGGATCGACGTCGGCTTCGAGGCGCTCGAGACCCGGCTCTCCCGCGAGTCGGACACCGGACGCTTCTGTCACGCCGACTCGCCCACCCTCGCGGACATCTGCCTCGTGCCGCAGCTCGCCAACGCGCGCCGCTTCGGCATCGACGTGTCGCCGTACCCGACGCTGGTCCGCATCGAGGCCGCGTGCAACGCGCTGCCCGCGTTCGCGGCCGCAGCGCCCGAGCGGCAGCCCGACGCCGAATGACTTCAATCACCTCTGCAAGGACAACGCATGCAATACGTCTTGTCGCCGTGGGACATTCCCTCCGTGCCGGTCGCCGGCGGCGAGGGCCATTTTCCGGTTCGACGCATCTTCTGCGTGGGCCGCAACTATGCCGATCACGCGAAGGAGATGGGCGGCGACGCCAGCAAGGAGCCGCCGTTCTTCTTCACCAAGTCGGCCGACGCGATCGTGCCCGTGGTCGCGCCGAACGTGGGCACGGTGCACTACCCGCTCGCGACCAAGAACTTCCACTACGAGCTCGAGCTCGTCGTCGCGATCGGCCATCCCGGGGTGCGGTTGCCGGCCGAGAAGGCGAACGACATCCTGTTCGGCTACGCCGTGGGCCTCGACATGACACGCCGTGATCTCCAGGCCGAGATGCGCGAGAAGAAGCGCCCGTGGGACATCGGCAAGTCGTTCGCGGAAGCCGCGCCCATTGCGCCGATCCACCGCGTCGGCGAAACGGGCCTCCTGACGCACGGCGCGATGAGGCTGACCGTCAACGGCCAGGTGAAGCAGCAGGGCGATCTGTCCGACATGATCTGGGACGTCCCGCACATGATCGCCTTCCTCACGCAGATGTACGAGCTGCTGCCGGGCGACCTCGTGTTCACCGGCACGCCGGCGGGCGTGGGTCCCGTCGTCGCGGGCGATCAGCTGCAGGGGACGATCGAAGGCCTCACACCGCTGGCGGTCCGCATCGCGCCGCCGCTGGAATGAGCGCGATTCAAACGCCGGTCTACACGCCGGAGTTCGTCGAGCGCGGATACAACAACCGGGCCGCGGTGCCCGAGCATCCCGTATGGCTCGAGCGGTGGACGGCGACGTCGCGCGACGTGATTGCTGCGTTCGCGCCGCGCCGCGACGTGCGATACGGCCGTGGGGTGCAGGAGACCCTCGACCTCTACCTGCCTTCCGGCACGCCGTGCGGCACGCTGATGTTCATCCACGGCGGCTGGTGGCGCGCGCTCGACAAGTCCGACCACGCCTTCGTCGTGCCGCCCTTCCTCGCGCAGGGCATGGCCGTGGCCGTGGTCAACTACGATCTCTGTCCGCAAGCGTCCATCGGTGAGATCAGCGCCGAGATGCGCCGGGCGCTTGCATTCCTCGTTCGCGAAGCGCCGCGCCTCGGCATTCCGGCGGCACCCCTGGTCGTTGCCGGTCATTCCGCGGGCGGCCACCTCACCGCGATGCTGCACGCCACTCCTGCGGCGGATCTCGGTCTGCCCGCGCATCCCGTGCACGGCGCGGTATCGCTGTCCGGCGTGCACGACCTCACGCCGCTCGTGCATTTTTCGCTCAACAGTGACTTCAGGCTCGACGACGTCCGCGCGCGCGAGCTGTCGCCGGTGCACATGCAGGCGCGCAGCGACGCGCCGCTGCTGCTCGCCGTGGGCGCCGACGAGACGGGCGAGTTCGTGCGCCAGACGGATCTCCTGTGGCACGCATGGCCGGGCAACCGGCCGCGCGGCGCCAGCGGCCCGATGCGCATCGCCGATCGACATCATTACAGCGTGGTGTTCGATTACGCCGATCCGCACAGCGCGCTCACCCGCGGCACGCTCGCGCTGTTCCAGAGGTAAACTGCTCCCATGCCCATTGCCCCGATCACCGACATCATCGAGGACTTCAAGGCCGGCCGCATCGCCGTGCTGGTGGACGACGAGGATCGCGAGAACGAGGGCGACCTGATCTTCGCCGCCGACTTCGTGACACCCGAGAAGGTCAATTTCCTCGCTCGTTACGGCCGGGGCCTGGTGTGCATGCCGATCACCGCGGAGCACGCGCGCCAGCTCAACCTGTCGCCGATGACGCCGCGCAATCGGTCGGTGCACGGAACCAATTTCACCGCCTCCATCGAAGCCGCGCGCGGCATCTCGACCGGCATCTCCGCCGCCGATCGCGCGCACACGATCCGGGTCGCGTCGCGCCCCGACGCCAAGCCCGACGACATCGTGCAGCCCGGCCACGTGTTCCCGCTCATCGCGCAACCGGGCGGCGTGCTCGCCCGCGCGGGTCACACCGAAGCGTGCTGCGACCTCGCGCGGCTCGCCGGAGTCACGCCCGTGGGCGTGCTGTGCGAGATCATGAACGACGACGGCACCATGGCGCGGCGCCCCGACCTCGAGCGATTCGCGGCGACGCATGGGCTGCGCATCGGTGCCATCGCCGACCTCATTCAATATCGCAGTCGCACCGAAAAGCTGATCGAGCGCATCGCGGAGCGGCCGATCACCACCTCGGTCGGGACGTTCCGCCTCGTGGTCTATCGCGACAAGCTCACCGATGCCACGCACCTCGCGCTCGTGCGCGGCCCGATCGCACCCGAGAGCGAAACGCTCGTGCGGGTGCACGAGCCGCTGTCCGTGATCGACCTCCTCGATGCGGACAGCGCGACGCATTCATGGAGCATCGCGCAAGCCCAGCGCTCGATCGTCGCGGCGGGACGCGGTGTGATCGTGCTGCTGCACCGCCCGGAGTCCGCCGACGAGGTGCGCCGACGCGCGCTCGAGGGCGGTCCGCCCCCGCAGGCCAAGATGGACCTGCGCAATTACGGCATTGGCGCGCAGATCCTGCGCGACCTCAACGTCGGCAAGATGCGGCTCCTCGCCAAGCCGCGCAAGATGCCCAGCATGGCAGGGTTCGACCTCGAAGTGACCGGCTACGAGGAACAGCCGCAGGCGCGCGCGGCATCGTAGCGGGGAGGCACCATGCCCATCGAGCGCATCGCTTCGTCCACCGACGGCGCCGGCCGCCGGGTCGGCATCGTGCTGTCGCGCTTCAATGCGAAGATCGGCGAAACGCTGCTTGCGGGTGCCCTGCACGCGCTGCGCGACGCCGGCGTCGCCGAGAGCGACGTGACGATCGCCACCGTGCCCGGCGCGCTGGAGACGCCGCTCGCGCTGCAGCGCCTCGCGCAGACGCGGCAGTACGACGCGCTCGTCGCGCTCGGGGCGGTGATCCGCGGCGAGACGTATCACTTCGAGATCGTCGCCAACGAGTCCGCGTCCGGCGTGTCCACGGTTCAGCTCGACCTCGGCATTCCGGTCGGTAACGGCATCCTCACATGCGACACCGATGCGCAGGCGATGGCGCGCGCGGAGCGCAAGGGCTACGAAGCCACGCAGGCGGCGCTGGAGCTCGCCAATCTGCTCTCGCGGCTGGACGCGCGATGAACCGCGGCCGCGGCGCCGCGCCGCGCCGGCGCGCGCGCGAGCTTGCGTTGCAGGGCCTGTATCAGCGGCAAGTCGGCGGCGAAGACCCCTCCGCGATCCGCGCGCACTGGGAGACCGACCCGGGCAACGCACACGTCGACCGCGCATTCCTCGACGAGCTGTGGCGCGGCGTCAACACCGAGCAGGACGCGATGCTGGGCGAGCTGTCGCCGCACCTCGATCGCCCGGCGCGGGACGTCTCGCCGATCGAGCGCGCGATTCTCATCATCGGCGCGTGGGAGCTCACCCACCGGCTGGAGACGCCGTACCGCGTCGTGATCAACGAGGCGGTCGAACTCGCCAAGGCGTACGGCGGGATCGACGGGCATCGCTTCGTCAACGGCGTGCTCGACAAGCTCGCCGCGCGGGTGCGTGCCGACGAAATCGCTGCGCGCGCGCGGGAGCGCGCGTCCCGCGACGGGGGCTAGCAAGCCCCTATAATCGGCGCGTGGAGAGCCCCGCGTCCGAATTCGCTCTGATCGAACGGCATTTCAGCCGATCTCCGCGTCACGCCGACGTGCGCCTCGGCGTTGGCGACGACGCGGCGGTCGTCGCTCCGACACCCGGCATGGAGCTCGCCATCACGGTTGACATGCTGGTCGAAGGCCGCCACTTCTTCGCCGGAACCGATGCCGATGCCCTCGGGCACAAATCGCTCGCCGTCAATCTGTCCGACCTCGCCGCCATGGGCGCGCGCGCACGCTACGTGCTCCTCGCAGGGGCGCTGCCCGATTCGGACGAGGCGTGGATCGAGCGTTTCATGCACGGGTTCCGCGCGCTTGCCGATCTTCACGACGTCGAGCTCATCGGGGGCGACACCACGCGCGGACCGCGCAATGTGTGCGTCACCGCGATCGGCGAGGTGCCGCCCGGCGCAGCGCTGACGCGGAGCGGTGCACGCGCCGGCGACGACGTGTACGTATCGGGGGCGCTCGGCGGCGCTGCGCTCGCCGTGGCAGCGCTGCGCGGTAACGTTGCGCTCGACGACGCGACGCTCGCGCATGCGCGCGCACGGCTCGAGCGCCCCACGCCGCGCCTCGCGCTCGGAATGGCGTTGCGGGGCGTCGCGACGGCTGCCATCGACGTGTCGGACGGACTGACCGGCGACCTCGGACACATCCTGGAGCGTTCCGCCTGCGGCGCGGTCGTCGATCTGGAGCGCATCCCCTCTGATGCAGGCGTTGCGGCGCAGCTCGAGGGCCCGCAGCGCGCGCTCGCGTTGCGCTGCCTCCTCGCCGGCGGGGACGACTACGAGCTCTGCTTCACCGCGCCGTCCGATGCGCGCGCGCGCGTCGAGTCGGCCGTGCGCAGCGCCGGAGTGCCGTGCGCGCGCATCGGGCATATCCGCCGCGAGACCGGGCTCGTCGTGCAGGACGCCACGGGTCGCGCGCTCGATGCGCTGCCCGCCGCATTCGACCATTTCGCATCGTGACGCGATGAGCGACGCCGAGACCCATCCGAGCGCGAGCTTCCTGTTCGCGCATCCGGCGCACTTCATTGCGCTCGGCGCGGGCGCCGGCCTGTCGCGCTATGCGCCGGGCACCGTCGGCACGCTCGTCGCGCTGCCGATCGCGTGGCTTTTGCACACCTACGTCGGCGACACCGGCTTCGTGCTCGCGATATGCGCCGCGCTGGCGGGCGGCGCGTGGGCGTCGCAGGTCACGGGGCACGCACTCGGCGCGCGCGATCACGGCGGTATCGTGATCGACGAGATCGCGGCGTTCCTGCTCGTGCTGTTCTTCGTCGGACCGGACGTGCGCCGCCAGGCGCTCGCATTCGTGTTGTTCCGCGTGTTCGATATCCTGAAACCGCCGCCGATACGCGCGGTGGACACCGCGCTCAAGAACGGCATCGGCGTGATGGCCGACGACGTCCTGGCGGCGGGCTACACGCTGCTGGTGATGGCGGTCGGCCAGCGCCTGCTCGGCGGCTCGACGTGAGCTCGGGCGACCTCGCGCGTGTCGAGGAAGCCGCGCTCAACGCGCTGCAGACGCGGCGGCAGCTGTTCTACGACGGGTGGCTGCTCCGGCTGTCGCCCGGAGCGGCCAAGCGCGCGCGCAGCGTCAACGCGCACTTCGGCTCGACGCGTCCCGTCGGGCAGAAGATCGCGTATTGCGAGCGCCTGTACGCGGCGCGCGACCTGCCCGTACTGTTTCGCATGACGCCCTTCTGCCAACCGGCGGATCTCGATCGCGAGCTCGCAGCGCGCGGCTATGTCACATTCGACTCGACGCTGGTCCAGACCGCGCCGCTCGAGCGGCCGCCGGAGATCGACGCGGCCGACGTGCAGCTGTCCAGCCCTCCCGTGCGCGACTTCGTCGAGGCGGTGGGCGCGCTGCGCGGGTCGACGCGAACCCAGCGCGACGCGCATCTCGAGCGCCTGCTGCACACGCCGCTCACCACGCATGCCGTGCTTGCGTCCATCGACGGAAAGCCGGTGGCCGCAGGCCAGGTCGCGCTCGACGAGCACCTCGCCGGCCTGTACGACATCGTGACCGACGAGCGCGCGCGCAACAAGGCCGTCGGTACGCGCGTCGTTGCGCGCCTGCTGACGTGGGCATGGGAGCACGGCGCGGCGTACGCCTACCTGCAGGTCACCGGCGACAACGCGGCTGCGCTCGCGGTATACCGCAAGTTCGGATTCTCGACGGCGTACGAATACCACTACCGCGGACGGCCGGGAGACTGCCGATGAGCGACATCCCGGCGCTCGCGACCGCGCTCGGCGATGCGCTGCGCGCACGCGGATGGACCGTGGCCACCGCGGAGTCGTGCACGGGCGGCCTCGTTGCCGGCGCGATCACCGAGGTCGCCGGCAGCTCCGAATGGTTCGACCGGGGCTTCGTCACGTACTCGAACGATGCGAAGGTCGCGCTGCTCGGCGTCCCCCCTGCGCTGATCGATCAATACGGCGCGGTGTCCGAGCAGGTCGCGCGCGCGATGGCGGAAGGCGCGCTCGCGCACAGCCGCGCCGATGCGGCGGTCGCCATTACCGGCATCGCGGGACCCGGCGGCGCAACGCCCGGCAAGCCGGTCGGCATGGTGTGCATCGCGCTCGTGCAACGCGGCCACGCCGCGACGGCGCACACGCATCGATACGCCGGCACGCGCGCCGACGTGCGCGCGGCATCCGTGCGCGACGCATTGCTCGGATTGACGCGCATCGCGACCACGCGCGCGTAGCGCGATCGGCATTTCCAATCGCGATCATCGCGCTCGCCGATGATCCGCGCGTCGCGAAACATCTCGTCACGATTGCGTTACATCCCAGACGCCCGCGCGATGAACCGACGCATGCACACGCGAGTCGTATTGCCGCGACGCGCAAATTCGTGCGCGTCGTCACGAGGCACGCAATGCTCTTCGCGCGCCTCGCGTGCAAACGACTGCATGTCGCAAGAACATCGAAAGGAAATTGGCAATGCGCATTCCTCTCAGGTCCATCATGATCACTGCATCGTTCGCGCTCGCGTCCGGCATTGCACATGCCGACGGCGACGGCGGCGACAACTCCATGACGCCGTTCTACGGCGATTCGTGGGCCGCGCTGCAGGCACACCAGAGCAACTTTGCGACACCGGCGCTGCAGGTGCTCGACGACCGCGACGCCGCCAACGCCGCGCTCCACGATGCGCGCGACCGCATGCATCGGACGGTATCGCGCTGGCGCGACAACGCGTCGCGTGTGATCCATCGCTCGGACAACGCGCCGGCGAGCTGATCGGCGTCGGCGCGCGCGTCGCGTGCGCGCGTCGGCTCGAAGCTCCCGGGCACGGTGAGCGGCGCC
>DATJIS010000083.1:0-31165 GCA_035493035.1 Casimicrobiaceae bacterium
ACCAGGCTTGCATCGCGCTGCGGCTGAACCGCCAGCGTGCGCGCCGCGCCGCCATCGGCGTACGACAGCACCATCGCGTGCGTGGCCGCATTGTTCCACCAGGCATCGGCTGCGTGCCACGGTGACCATCGATCGTGCGAGCGCGCGGCCTCGACCGCGCGCTCGTCGCGCCGCGTCGCGTACTCCGCGAGCGCGGCGGCATGGAACGCGATTGCCGGCGTCGGCAGCGGTGACAACAGCGCCTCGCGATGACGCTCGATGAGGCCGGTATCCACGCCGCCCGACGCAAACGCCGGATGTGCCGCAATGCGCTCGAGCAGGTCCAGGTTGGTCGACACGCCGACCACCTGGCAGCCGCCGAGGGCCTCGACGAGGCGCTCGCGTGCGCGGTCGCGGTCCTCGCCCCACACAATGAGCTTGGCGAGCATCGGGTCGTAATACGGGCTCACGTCGTCGCCGGCGCGAAACCCGGTGTCGACGCGCACATGCATGGACGGCGGCGGCATGCGCCAGTACGCGATGCGTCCGATCGAGGGCAGGAAGCCGCGTGAGGGATCCTCCGCGTAGATGCGCGCCTCGATGGCGTGCCCGCGCGCGCGTATGTCGCTTTGCGCCAGAGGCAGCGGCTCGCCGGCGGCGACCCGCAGCTGCCATTCGACGAGATCGAGCCCCGTCACCATCTCGGTGACCGGATGCTCGACCTGCAGGCGCGTGTTCATCTCCATGAAGTAGAACGCGCCGTCTCGCTGGAACGTGGCGGGGACGATGAACTCCACCGTGCCGGCGCCGACATAGCCGATGGCGCGCGCGGAGGCGACCGCGGCGTCGCCCATCGCGGCACGCGTCGCTTGCGTCATGCCGGGCGCCGTCGCCTCCTCGAGCACCTTCTGATGGCGTCGCTGGACCGAGCAGTCGCGCTCGAACAGATGCACCGCGTTGCCGTGCGTATCGGCGAAAACCTGGATCTCGATGTGCCGCGGCGCGACCAGATATTTCTCCAGCAGCACTCGATCGTCGCCGAAGCTTGCGCGCGCCTCGCGCCGCGCCGAGGCAAGCGCAGCGGCGAAGTCCGCGGCGCGCTCGACGATCTTCATGCCTTTGCCGCCGCCGCCGGCCGTCGCCTTGATCAGGACCGGATAGCCGATCGCTTCGGCCTCGCGCGCGAGGCGCGCCGGATCCTGGTCGTCGCCGTGGTAACCGGGCACGAGGGGAACACCGGCGCGCGACATGATCGTCTTGGCTGCCGACTTGGAGCCCATCGCGGCGATGGCCGCCGGCGGCGGACCGACGAACACGAGACCCGCGCGCGCGCAGGCCGCGGCGAAATCCTCGTTCTCGGAAAGAAAGCCGTAGCCCGGATGGATCGCCTGGGCGCCGCTGCGCCGCGCCGTCGCGATGATGGCCTCGCCGTTCAGATAGCTCTCGCGCGGCGCCGGCGGCCCGATCCGGTATGCCTCATCGCACGCTTCCACGTGCAGCGCGTGCGCATCGGCATCGCTGTAGACGCCGACGGTGCGTATGCCCATCCGCCGCGCGGTGCGGGCCACGCGCACGGCGATCTCGCCGCGATTGGCAATGAGCAGCCTGTCGAACATCGTCATCGAGGCGCCGAACGGCCGCCCGGGTCGGCGTAATCGGGCGTGACGCCGAGACCCGCGGCGAGGCGCGGCAGGCGGCCAGCGTGACGGAACCTCACGTGCCGTTGGCGCGCACGCCGCCGCGCGAGAAGAGTCGCCGCAGCCCCCGCCACGCCTTCGGCAGCAGCCAGGCGGCGAGCGCGATCAGCACGACGACGATCGCCGCCGCGGCGAAAGGATGCGTGAAAGCGAGCCACAGCAGCACGCCGATGCCGAGATCCTCCGCGAACGACGCCGTCCAGTTCGAAAAAGGCTCCGGCGAGACGTTGATCGCGGCACGCGTTCCGGCCTTGGTGAAATGACTGCCCGCGGCGAGGCTTCCACCGAGGATCGCCGCGGCGAGCGTCAACGCGCCGCTCGCGTTGCCGAACACGCTCGCGGCGAGTGCTGCGCCGGCCGGGATGCGAATGAACGTGTGCACGAAGTCCCACAGCGAGTCGACGGCGGGGATCTTGTCCGCGAAGAACTCGATGAAGCACATGAAGCCCGATGCCGCGAGCACGAGCGGATGGGAGAGCACGGTGAGCCCGCCCGGCAGGTCGACCCAGCCGAGATAGCCGAGGCCACCCGTCACGAACAGCACGGCATACAGCCGCACGCCGCTCGCCCACCCGAGGGCCGCGGCGAGCGCGATCAGCTGCCAGGTATCCAAGTCCCTCATGGCTCCGTGCCGGCATCCTCGGGAGGTGGCGGCGGCACCCAGGCCGCGCGGCGCTTGCCGAGGAACGCGGCGACGCCTTCGCGGCCCTCGGGCGACGCGCGGACCTTCGCGATGTGCCGCGCCGTCGCCTCGATCACGCGCGCGTCGATCGGGCGATGGGCGATGTCGCGCACGAGCACCTTCGCCTCCGCCTGCGCGTTCGGGCCGGCCTGCATCAGCAGGTCGATCACCTCGCTCACCCGCGCGTCGAGGTCGCCGGTCGGCACGATGTCGTGCAGGAGACCGATGCGCCACGCTTCGGCCGCCGTGAACCGCTCGCCGGTGAGGAAGTAGCGCCGCGCGTGACGCGCGCCGACCGCCTCGACGACATACGGACCGATGGTCGCGGGAATCAGGCCGAGCTTCACTTCGGAGAACGCGAACATCGCCTCCTGCACCGCGATGGCGATGTCGCAGCATGCGACGAGACCGACGCCGCCGCCGAACGCGTTGCCATGCACACGCGCGACGGTCGGCTTCGACAGGTGGGCGAGCGTCGACAGCAGGCGCGCGAGCGCGCGTGCATCGGCGAGGTTCTCGGACTTGCCGTAGGCCGCCATGCGGCGCATCCACGTGAGGTCGGCGCCGGCGCAGAAACTGCGCCCATTGCCGCACAGCACCACCACGCGCACATCGGGGTCGACGTCGTCTGCGGCAACGGCATCGGTCAGCTCGGCAATGAGCGTCTCGTCGAAGGCGTTGTGGACGTCGGGACGGTCGAGCACGATCCACGCGACGCCGTCGCGGCGGTCGAGCGTGAGCGCGCGGTATGCCTTGGGCGTCCTGCGCGCGGCGCGCTTTCGCGTGGCCGTCTTTTGTGTCGTCTTCTTGGCGGTGGGCATGACGTTACATCCGGAAAACGCCGAAGCGCGTGGTCTCGATCGGCCGGTTGAGGGCAGCCGAAATCGCGAGCCCGAGCACGCGGCGCGTGTCGGCGGGGTCGATGACGCCGTCGTCCCACAGGCGTGCGCTCGCGTAATAGGGATGGCCCTCGCGCTCGTATTGCGCGCGGATCGGCGCCTTGAACGCCTCCTCGTCCTCGTCGGACCAGGCGCCGCCTTTGGCCTCGATCGCGTCCCGGCGAATCGTCGACAGCACCGTGGCGGCCTGCTCGCCGCCCATGACGGAGATGCGCGCATTGGGCCACATCCACAGGAAGCGCGGCCCGAAGGCGCGGCCGCACATCCCGTAATTGCCGGCGCCGTAGCTGCCGCCGATGATCACGGTGAACTTCGGCACCGCCGCGCACGACACCGCCGTCACCATCTTGGCGCCGTCCTTGGCGATGCCGCCCGCTTCGTATTTCTGTCCCACCATGAATCCGGTGATGTTCTGCAGGAACACGAGCGGGATGCCGCGCTGCGCGCAGAGCTCGATGAAGTGCGCGCCCTTCTGCGCCGATTCCGAGAACAGCACGCCGTTGTTGGCCACCACGCCAACGGGATAGCCGTGCAGGTGCGCGAAACCGGTCACCAGCGTCGTGCCGTAGCGCGCCTTGAACTCATCCAGGGCCGAATCGTCCACGATGCGCGCGATGACCTCGCGCACGTCGTAAGGCTTGCGGATGTCGGCGTTGATGACGCCGTAGAGCTCCTCGGCCGGGTAGCGCGGCTCGGCCGGCGCGCGCACATCGAGCGAAGGCGTCTTCACGCGATTCAGGCGACCGACGATGCCGCGGGCGATCGCGAGCGCGTGCGCGTCGTTCTGCGCGAAGTGATCCGCCACGCCCGAAATGCGCGTGTGCACGTCGGCCCCGCCGAGTTCCTCGGCGCTGACGATCTCGCCCGTCGCGGCCTTCACCAGCGGAGGGCCGCCGAGGAAGATCGTTCCCTGCTCGCGCACGATGATCGATTCGTCCGCCATCGCGGGCACGTAGGCCCCGCCGGCGGTGCACGACCCCATGACGACGGCGATCTGCGGGACGCCGGCGGCCGACAGCGTCGCCTGGTTGTAGAAGATGCGCCCGAAATGCTCGCGATCCGGGAACACCTCGGTCTGGTTCGGCAGGTTGGCGCCGCCCGAGTCGACGAGGTAGATGCACGGCAGCCCGTTCTCGCGCGCGATCTCCTGCGCGCGCAGGTGCTTCTTGACGGTGATCGGATAGTACGTGCCGCCCTTCACGGTCGCGTCGTTGCACACGATGACGCATTCGCGTCCCGCCACGCGGCCGACCCCGGTGATGATTCCGGCGGCCGCGATGTTGTCGTCGTACATGCCGAATGCCGCGAGCTGCGACAGCTCGAGGAAGGGGCTCGCCGGATCGATGAGCGTGCGCACGCGCTCGCGCGGCAGGAGCTTGCCCCGTCCGACGTGGCGCGCACGGGCCGACTCGCCGCCGCCTTGTTCGATGTCGGCGACACGCGCGCGCAGGTCATCGACGAGCGCCGTCATGGCGGCGCGATTCTGCGCGAAGAGCGGGTCGCGCGGATTGAGCTTCGACTCGATGGCCGGCATGTCAGGAACGGTCGACGAGCGCCAGGCGCGCCGCGAGCACGACGAAGAATGCGCCGAGGGTCGCCCGGAGCGCGCGCGCCGGGCCGAGGCCCGAGCGCAGTCGCCGCGCCGCGCGGCTCGCGAGCCACGCCACGGCGCCGTTCACGATCACGCCGTTCGCGTTGAACACACAGCCCAGCACGACGAACGCGAGCGCCTTGCCCGGCGCGCCCGTGTCGATGAACTGCGGCAGGAAGGCGAGGAAGAAGAGCGCCACCTTGGGATTGAACACGTTGATCAGGAACGCCTCGCGCAGGATGGCACGCGGCGAGGCGGGTGCCAGCACGGAGGCCGCGGCAGCGGCCGGCACGCGCCGCGCGCTTCCAGCCAGCAGGCGCACCCCGGCGTACAGCAGGTAGGCCGCGCCACACCACTTCACGACGGAGAATGCGGTCGACGACGCGGCGATCAACGCAGAGAGACCGACCGCTGCTGCGAGCGTATGCACGACGCAGCCCGCCGCGATGCCGAACGCGGCAGCCAGGCCATCGCGGAACCCTCCGGTCGCCGCGCGTGCGGCGATGTACGTCATGTCCGGTCCGGGCGTGAGGTTCAGGAGCAGCCCCGCGACCACGAACAGGCCGAGGTCGTGGATCGAGGTCATCGCCCGCTTTGCACCGTCATGCCGCCGCTGCGGGCAGTGGGTGCCCCGGCATCAGATCGTACGGGTGACGCCAGCCCGGCTCGCCGCGAATGCGATCGAGCCATGCGCGGATGTGGGGATACGTGGCCCAGTCCACGCCGATCTCGTCGTCGAAGAATGCATAGCCGCACAGCGAGAGATCGCCGTAGGTGAGTCGATCGCCCACGACGTAGCGCCGGCCCTCGAGATGCGCGTTCAGCACGCTCCACGCGCCTTCGGCGCGCTTGCGAAACTCGGCCTTCACGTCGGCGTTCGCGTCCTTCACGAACGCGCGCAGGAAGCGGTAGGTCGCGGTGTAGCTCGTGAACTTGTGGTTGTCGAAGAGAAGCCAGCGCAGCAGGTCGCGCCGCTCGTCCGCGTCGCGCGGGCCGAACCGCGGATAGCGCTCGGCGAGATAGTCGAGGATGACGCCCGATTGCGACAGCCGCTTGCCCGCGTGCTCGAGCACCGGCGCCTCGCCCATCACGTTGACCGCGCGGTAGTCGGGCGTGCGCGTCTCGCCGTTGAAGTAATCGACCTTCCGTGGCGCCCAGTCCGCCCCGGCGAGCTCGAGCATGAGCGCAGGCTTGTAGCAGTTGCCCGATTGGGCGAAGCAATACAGCGTGTATTCGGCCATCCGGTGACGCCTTCCTCAAAAGCCGCCGGTCGCGAGCCACCGGTCGATCTGCGCGAAGCGATCGAAGCCCCAGAACCCCTCCCCGTCGACGAACACGAACGGGGAGCCGAACACGCCGCGGGCGATCGCGGCCTCGACGTCGCGGCGGAACGCGTCCTTGATCGCCGGATCGTCGATGGCCGCGCGCGCGGCCGCGCGATCGACACCGGTTCGCACCGCGACCTCGGCCGCGACGTCGGGATCCGAGATGTCGCGATCCTCGACAAAATAAGCGCGGTACAGCGCCTTGGCAATGGGCACCACGCCCTCGGGGCGCACGAGCTTCTGCCATATCACGATGCGCGACGGCGCCTGCGCCGGGATCGGGAACCGCGACGGCATGCGAAACTCGATGCCTTCGAATCGCGCCGTGCGCTCGAAGTCGTGCCTCGAGTAGTCGCCCTTGATCGGGATGGACGTCAGCGGTGCCGCGCCGGTCTGCTTGAAAGCGACGCCGAGCAGCATCGGCCGCCAGTCCACGATGCGCCCGTGCTTCGCGGCGAGCGCATCGACGCGCTGCGCCGCGAAATAACCGTAGGGCGACGAGAAGTCGAAATAGAACTCGAGCGGCGCCGTCATGGTAGTCCTCGCGATTCAGGGATCACAGCAGGGCGCGCCCGATCACCAGGCGCTGGATGTCGCTCGTGCCTTCGTAGATCTGGCACACGCGCACGTCGCGGTAGATCCGCTCCACCGGAAAATCGCTGACATAGCCGTAGCCGCCGTGAACCTGGATCGCGGCGCTGCACACGCGCTCGGCCATTTCCGACGCGAACAGCTTGGCCATCGATGCCTCCTTCAGGCACGGCTGCTCCGCGTCGCGCAGCGCCGCGGCGTGCCAGACCAGCTGGCGCGCGGCCTCGATCTGGGTCGCCATGTCGGCGAGCCGAAAGCTGACCGCCTGATGATCCACGATCGGCTTGCCGAACGCCTGCCGCTCGCGCGCGTACGCGAGCGCCGCCTCGAACGCCGCACGCGCCATGCCGCAGGACTGAGCGGCGATGCCGATGCGGCCCGCCTCGAGATTCGACAGCGCGATGCGATAGCCTTCGCCCTCGGCACCGAGTCGCGCATCGAGCGGCACCTCGCAGTTCTCGAGCACGATCTGCGCGGTGTCGGAGGCGCGCTGACCGAGCTTGTCCTCCACGCGCGCGACGACGTAGCCCGGCGTCCGCGTCTCGACCACGAAGGCGCTGATGCCGCGCTTGCCTGCGCTGCGGTCGGTAACCGCGAAGACCAGCGCGACGTCGGCATTCCTGCCGCTGGTGATGAACTGCTTGACACCGTTCAGCACATAGCGATCGCCGCGGCGCTCGGCGCGCGTGGCGATGGCCGCCGCGTCGGAGCCGGCCGCCGGCTCGGAGAGGCAGAAGCAACCGAGGCGCTCGCCGCGCGCGAGCGCGGGAAGCCAGCGCGCCTTCTGCGCTTCGGTGCCGTATGCGTTCAGCGGTCCGCAGACGACGGAGTTCTGCACGCTGACGATGGTGGACGTGGCGCCGTCTCCCGCGGCGATCTCCTCGAGCGCCACCGCGAGCGACACGTAATCGAGGCCCGCGCCGCCATCGCGTTCGGGGACGACCACGCCCATCGCGCCGAGCGCGCCGAGCGCGCGCAGCGCGTCGCGCGGAAACGTGTGCTCGCGATCCCAGCGCGCCGCGTGCGGAGCGAGCTCCTCGCGCGCGAATGCGCGCAGCGTGTCGCGGATCTGCTGCTGCTCGTCGGTCAGGAGCACGGTAAGTCCGCGATCACGTCGTTCACTCGAGCTCGATCGCCATGGCGGTCGCCTCGCCGCCGCCGATGCACAATGCCGCGACGCCGCGCCGGCCGCCGCGCTTGCGCAGGGCGCCGATCAGCGTCACGAGGATGCGCGCGCCCGACGCGCCGATGGGATGGCCGAGCGCGCAGGCGCCGCCGTTCACGTTCATGCGCGCGTGGGGGATCTCGAGCTCGCGCATGGCAGCCATCGTGACCACGGCGAACGCCTCGTTCACCTCGAAGAGATCGACCTGGTCCGTGCTCCAGCCGGTCTTCTCGAACAGCTTGCGCAGCGCGCCGACCGGCGCGGTCGTGAACCAGCCGGGCTCCTGCGCGTGCGTCGCGTGCGCGACGATGCGCGCAAGGGGCACGAGGCCGCGCTGCTGCGCGAGCGAGCGCGGCATGAGCACGAGCGCGGCGGCACCGTCGGAGATCGAACTCGAGTTCGCCGCGGTGACGGTGCCGTCCTTGCGAAAGGCCGGCTTCAGCGTGGGAATCTTCTCGGGCGATGCCTTGGCGGGCTGCTCGTCGCGCGCGATGACGGCATCGCCCTTTCTGCCGCTCACCGTCACGGGCGCGATTTCCCAGTCGAAGCCGCCGTTCTCGCCGGCTTCGCGAGCGCGCGTGAGCGACGCCAGCGCGAACGCGTCCTGCGCTTCGCGCGAGAACTCGTACTTGCTCGCGCATTCCTCGGCGAACGTGCCCATGAGGCGGCCCTTGTCGTAAGCGTCCTCGAGGCCGTCGAGGAACATGTGGTCGTACACCGTCTGGTGTCCCATGCGGTAGCCGCTGCGCGCCTTCGGCATCAGATACGGCGCGTTCGACATGCTCTCCATGCCGCCGGCGACCATCACGCGATGGGTGCCGGCGGCGATGAGGTCGTGCGCGAGCATCGTGGCCTTCATCGCCGAGCCGCACATCTTGTTGACCGTCGTCGCGCCCACCGACATGGGAATGCCGGCCTTGATCGAGGCCTGGCGCGCCGGCGCCTGGCCCTGTCCCGCCGAAAGGACATTGCCCATGATGACTTCCTCGACGTCGGCGGGCGCGATGCCCGCTCGCTCGACCGCCGCCTTGATGGCGACGGCGCCGAGATCGCTGGCGGCGAGCGACGCGAAGTCGCCCTGGAAGCCGCCCATCGGCGTCCGCGCGGCGCCGACGATGACGATGGGATCGTTCAGCATGTCGTTGCTCCTTGCAGGTTCGGACGTTCGCTCGCCGGGATGCAGCGGCCCCGCTACTCCCCGGGCACCGGCGACGCCGGCGGCACTTCGAGACGGTGCTCGCGGCGGGGCCGCGTCTTGAGCTCGCCGTCGCAATTCGGGCAGCGGTCGCGCATCGCGGCCGAGCATCGCGCGCAGAACGTGCATTCGTAGCTGCAGATACGCGCGTCGGGCGATTCCATCGGCAGCGGCGTGTCGCACTTCTCGCACTCGGATTTCATCATCAGGCCCATGCCCATGTCCTCATCGTGCGGCGTCCCACGGAAGATCCAGGGCGCCCACGGACGCCTCCGCGCGTGAGCGTATGTCGACCGGCAGGGTGGTTGCCTTGCGCCGCTCGGTATCGAGATGCACGGCCGTCAGCATCGTGAGCGCCGCCACTTCACCCGAACCCGCCAGCTTCATGCGGTGCACGAAGCGCAGCGCCTTGTCTCGCACCTCGAGGAGCGTCGTGTCGACCGCGACGACGTCGCCCGCGCGAAGCTCGCGCCGGTATGTGATCCGCTGGTCGACCGCCGCCATGCCGCGCGCCTGCGCCGCGAGGAATTCCCGCGTGAGGCCGATGCGATCGAAGAACACCCATGTCGCCTCGTCGAACTTGCCGACGTACCACATCACGTTCATGTGGCCCATGTGGTCGCACTGCCACGGGTACACGACGCCGCGATACGTTTCTGATGAATCGGCCACGGGCGTCACTTCGTCTCGTTGAACAGCTCGCGCCCGATCAGCATGCGGCGGATCTCGGACGTCCCGGCGCCGATCTCGTACAGCTTGGCGTCGCGCCAGAGCCGGCCGGTCGGGAACTCGTTGATGTAGCCGTTGCCGCCGAGGCACTGGATCGCCTCGCCCGCCATCCACGTGGCCTTCTCCGCCGCGTACAGGATCGCGCCGGCGGCGTCCTTGCGCGTGGTGCGGCCGCGGTCGCACGCGGCTCCCACGGCGTACACGTACGCGCGGCACGCGTTCATGGTCGTGTACATGTCGGCGATCTTGCCCTGCATCAGCTGGAACTCGCCGATGGGCTGGTCGAACTGTCGGCGCTCGTGCACGTACGGGAGCACGACGTCGAGGCACGCGGCCATGATGCCGAGCGAGCCGCCCGCGAGCACCGCGCGCTCGTAGTCGAGCCCGCTCATCAGAACATTCACGCCGCGGCCTTCCTGGCCCAGCACGTTGGCCTCGGGCACGACGCAGTCCTGGAACACGAGCTCGCAGGTGTTGGAGCCGCGCATGCCGAGCTTGTCGAGCTTCTGCGCGGTGGAGAATCCCCGCATGCCCTTCTCGACGATGAACGCCGTGATGCCGCGCGCGCCCGCCCGGGCGTCGGTCTTGGCATACACGACGAGCGTGTCGGCGTCGGGACCGTTGGTGATCCACATCTTGCTGCCGTTCAGCACGTAGCCATCGCCGCGGCGCTCGGCGCGCGTGCGCATCGACACGACGTCGGAGCCGGCACCCGGCTCGCTCATCGCCAGCGCGCCGACGTGGTCGCCGCTGACCAGCTTCGGCAGGTACCTGCGCTTCTGCGCCTCGTTGCCGTTACGCCGGATCTGGTTCACGCACAGGTTCGAGTGCGCGCCGTACGACAGTCCGACCGACGCCGAGGCGCGCGAGATCTCCTCCATCGCGACGACGTGCGCGAGATAGCCGAGGCCGGCGCCGCCGTAATCCTCCTCGACGGTGATGCCGAGCACGCCGAGGTCCCCGAGCTTGCGCCACAGATCCGCCGGGAACTGGTTGCTGCGATCGATCTCCGCGGCGCGCGGCGCGATCTCGTCGCGCGCGAACGCGCGCACGCTGTCGCGCAGCATGTCGATGGTCTCGCCCAGCGCGAAGTCCAGGCCCGCGAAATCCGTCATGGCGCACCGTCCGTTTTGCCGTGCATCACCGTCCGCGTCTGCTGCGTCAGCCTTGCCCCGGGCGGATCATTGTGATTGACGTTTACGTAAACGTCAATCTGCCGCCTCGCTGCGCCGGGGCGCCGTCGCGCCGCCGCCCGCCCGCCCGGTGCGCGCCGGGCGCTCATCCTTCAGGCGCCGGCGGCATTCGCGCTCGACACCCTCGATCTCGGCGAGGACCGCATCGATGTCCTCGCGCTGCTGGATGAGCCGCATGCGGCGGTCCTCGAGCAGGTTGAGGAATTTCGCGAGCTGCGCGCGCTCGTTGCGCGCGACCTCGTACAGGTCGAGCAGCTCGCCGATCTCCGCCAGCGACAGGCCGAGGCGCTTTCCGCGCAGGATCAGCTTCACGCGCACCCGCTCGCGCTCGCCGTAGATGCGCGCGCGCCCGCGCCGCTCCGGCTGGAGGAGCCCGCAATCCTCGTAGAAGCGGATCGCGCGCGTGGTCAGCGCGAACTCGCGAGCGAGATCGGAGATCGTGTACGTGACGCGGGCCGGAGTGTCCGGACGGCGCGCAGTCGGCATCGGACCACCGCGGTTGGCGTGAGGCGCCCATGGCCCCGGAGCGGTCCACGATACCATATGGTGCGCCACGCGCCCGGCGCGCGACCGCCCCGTCATCATGCCTTCAGAACTGCAGTTCCCGCACCCCACGCCGCCCGCTCCCGGCGAGTCGCTCGAAGTCGCGCCCGGCGTGCTCTGGGTGCGCATGCCGCTGCCGTTCGCGCTGGATCACATCAACCTGTGGCTGCTGCGCGACGGCGAAGGCCACGCGCTCGTCGACACGGGCTACGGCGACGCGGCGACGCGCGCGCTGTGGGACGCGCACTTCGCGGCACTGCGCGACGCGCCGCTCACGCGCATCATCGCCACGCACTATCACCCGGATCATCTCGGGAATGCGGCGTGGCTTTCGCGGCGTTTCGGACACCTCGTCGAGATGACGCAAACGGAGTTCCTCCAGGCCCACGCGGTGCATGGCAATCATGCGGGCAGCGGTGTCGAGGACTTCTGCGCGCATTTCCGCGCGCACGGCATGGCGGAGGCGGATGTCGCCGCGCTCTCGGCGCGGGGCAACCGCTATCGCAAGGGCGCCCCCGAGCTTCCGCTTCATTACCGGCGGCTGCTCGCGGGCGACCGCATCACGCTCGGCACGCGCACCTTCACCGTGATTCCGGGCTATGGCCACTCGCCCGAGCACGCCGCGCTCTACGCCGCCGAGCCGCAGCCGCTTCTCATCTCGGGCGACATGCTGCTGCCGCGCATCAGCACCAACGTCGCGGTCGGCCCCGCGGACGCGGAAGGCGATCCGCTCGCACGATTCCTCGCGTCGCTGTCGCCCTTCGAACGGCTGCCGGCCGACACGCTCGTGCTCCCGTCGCACGGTTTGCCGTTTCGCGGCGCGGGCGTTCGCGTCGCCGCGTTGCGCGCGCATCACGATGCGCGCCTCGCGGAGCTCGAGCAGGCGCTCGTCTCCGAGCCGCAGTCGGCCGCCACGCTCCTGCCCACCCTCTTTCGTCGCCCGCTCGACGTGCAGCAGCGCTTCTTCGCCATGGGCGAGGCGATCGCGCACCTCAATCATCTATGGCACGCCGGCCGCGCCCGCCGCGTGGTCACCGACGACGGCGCGGTGCGCTTCACCGCGTAGAATGCGCGCACCTTTCAACCGCCACGGATCCGCGCATCCCGATGTCCACGCCCGCCACGACACCTCGCACGGCCGAGGCCGCACCACCGCCCGGATACGACCCCGTCGCGCTCGCTGACTCGCTCGCCTCCGCGGCCGAGAAGAGCGCGAAGCTGATCGGCGACTTCGTCGCACGCAACGCCGAGCGCCCCAGCACGATGGTCAACGACGAGCTCGGCGTCGGCAAGGCGTTCATGGAGCTCGCCGCGAAGATGCTGGCGAATCCCGCCAAGCTCGCCGAAGCGCAGATGAACCTGTGGTGGGATTACATGAGCCTGTGGCAGAGCTCCGTGCTGAAGATGCTCGGCGCGCCGGCGGAGCCCGTGGTCGAGCCCGCCAAGGGCGACAAGCGCTTCCGGCACGAGGCGTGGCAGGAGCACTTCCTGTTCGACTACGTGAAGCAGTCCTACCTCATCGCCGCGCGCTGGCTGCACGACCAGGTCGCGAGCGTCGAGGACCTGCCGGAGCCGACGCGCAAGAAGATCGACTTCTTCACGCGTCAGTACATCGACGCGATGGCGCCCTCGAACTTCGCGCTGACCAATCCCGAAGTGTTCAGGGAGACGATCGCCACGGGCGGGCAGAACCTCGTGCGCGGCCTGAACAACCTGCTCGACGACATCGAGCGCGGCAACGGCCAGCTGCGCATCTCGATGACGGACGCCAAGGCGTTCGAGCTCGGCGTGAACATCGCGACCACGCCCGGCCAGGTGGTCCACCAGACCGACCTCGCGCAGCTCATCCAGTACGAGCCCGCGACGAAGAAGCAATGGCAGCGGCCACTGCTCATCATCCCGCCCTGGATCAACAAGTACTACATCCTCGACCTGCGCGAGAAGAACTCGTTCATCCGCTGGGCGGTGAACGAAGGCATGACCGTGTTCGTGCTGTCGTGGGTCAACCCCGACGAGCGCCTGGCGCACAAGGACTTCCAGGACTACATCACCGAGGGCGTGCTCGCGGCGCTCGACGCGATCGAGAAGGCGACCGGCGAGAAGGACGCCAACGTCGTCGGCTACTGCCTCGGCGGCACGCTCCTCGCGGCGACGCTCGGGCACCTCGCCGCGAAGCGCGAGCACAAGCGCGTGGCGAGCGCGACGTTCCTCACGTCGCTCATCGACTTCACCGCGGCCGGCGAGCTCGAGGTCTTCATCGACGAGCAGCAGGTCGCGGCGCTCGAGCGCAAGATGAGCGAGCGCGGCTACCTGCACGGCAGCGAGATGGCGAACACCTTCAACATGCTGCGCGCGAACGACCTCATCTTGTCGTTCGTCATCAACAACTACCTGATGGGCCGCGACCCGTTCCCCTTCGACCTCCTGCACTGGAACTGCGACAGCACGCGCATGCCGGCGAAGATGCACAGCTACTACCTTCGCAACATGTACATGCGGAACCTGCTGCGCAAGCCGAACGCGCTGACGCTCGCCGGCACGAAGATCGACCTGTCCAAGGTGCAGGTCCCGGCGTACTTCGTGAGCGCCATGGAGGACCACATCGCGCCGTGGAAGACCACGTATGCGGGGCCGCACATCCTGCGCGGCGACTCGCGCTTCGTCCTCTCCGGCTCGGGTCACATCGCCGGCATCGTGAATCCGCCGGCTGCGAACAAGTACGGCTTCTGGACCAACGATGCCCTGCCCGACTCGCCCGATGAATGGCTGAAGGGCGCCGCGCAGCACGAAGGGTCCTGGTGGACCGACTGGCGCCAGTGGATCGGCCGCTATCTCGGCAAGGAAGTCGCGCCGCGCGTTCCCGGCAAGGGAAAGCTGAAGGCGATCGAGGCCGCGCCCGGCTCGTACGCGCGCATTCGCGCGGACGCCTGAGCGACGGCCCGCGGTCGGCGGCGAACGGATCGATGGAGGCATTCATGAAGGCGAAGCGAACCATCCCTGCGGCGCATGTGCTGTTCGCGGCCGCGCTCGCGATCGGTGGGACTGCGGGCGCGCAGCAAACCCATGGCGGCGAGCCGAATGCAGCGGCCCCGGTGGCTGGAGTCCCGGTCGCCGCGCACGCCGTGTGCCGCGACTGCGGGGTCGTGCAGTCGATCCGCTACGTCGAAGAGAAGGGTCAATCGTCGGGCGTGGGCGCCGTCGCCGGCGGGGTGGTCGGCGGTCTCCTCGGCCACCAGATCGGCAGCGGCCGCGGCAACACCGTGGCGACGATCGCCGGCGCCGGCGCAGGCGCGTACGCCGGCAACGAGATCGAGAAGAACCGCAAGAAGAAGGCGTACTGGACCGTATCGCTGCGCATGGACGACGCCCATTCGCGCACGTTCACCTACGGCAGCAAGCCCGCTGTGCACGAAGGCGAGCGCGTGAAGCTCGTCGACGGCGGCAAGCGGCTCGCGCTGCTCACTCGCTAAATCGGTCCCGTGTTGCACGAACGCCGGGCATGCCCGGCGTTTTCGTCTCACCGGTCGTTCGGCTTCGGCGCGGGCTTCGCCGCATCCTGCGACGGTCGACCCGGCGGCGGTGCGCGCTCCGGCGCCCCGTGCTCGGGCGCACGTACCGGCGCGGGCGCGGAGGGCGCGGCCGTCGGACCCGGCGCAGGACGCGGCAGCGGTTGCACGAGCGGAGCTTGTGGTACGCGCAGCGTCGGCGCCTGGACGGGCCGCTCGAAACGCTCGCGCTGAGCGGGGCTCGGCGCTGACGGCGCGGCGTTGATCGACGGCGCGGGCGCATGACGCTGCGTGGCCGGCGGCGCCGAGTTCGCAGGCGGCGCATTGCGTGTCATCGTCGACGGCGCAACGGCGGCCGGTGCCGGTCTCCCGACCGGCGGAGCGGGTGCGATGTCAGTGCCGCGTCGCGACTCGAGCGGCTGCGCCGGTTGCACGTAGCGCGCACCCGGCGCGCTCGTCACGGGCTGTTGCGCCGGACCCACCGCGCGCGTGCTCGGACCGCGCATGACGGGATTGCGATCGGGCATTCCACCCGCCGGGCGGATCGATGGCGAGACCGCCATGGGCTTCACGCGCGCTGCGATCTCGCCCGCCGGCAGCGGCGAGCCGTGCCCCGCTCGCACGACGTTGCCCGACACGGGGAGCGGCTTCACTCGCGGCGCACCCGCGAGGCGCGGTGCCGACGCGAAGGCCTGGGGCGACAGGGGAACGCGGTTCGGCGCGACCGGCTTCTCGCCGCGAAACGCCGCACCGGGCACTGCCGTGATCGCGCCAGGAATCGAGTTGTTCGCGTAATACGTGGGCGGGCGATTCGCGCGCTCGGCAACGTTCACCGCGTAGGGCCGGTTGTAGCGCTCGTAGCATCGCGAGCCGCAGCGGCCCCACCACGGCACGAAGGGATCGCGCCAGCCGAGGGGAATCCAGCCGAACACGGGCGCTCCGGCGCCGACCGACACGCTCCAGCCCGAGCCGCCGTACCATGCGACGAGTGCCGGCGCCCACACCGGCCGGCGCACGAACGTGCCGGGACACCAGCCCCACCGGCCGCCGACGTACGCCCATCGACCGTAATGGAACGGCGCGTAGCCCCACGGCGCGTTGTCGACCCACGTCCAGCCGTACGCCGCGAGCCAGACCCAATGCCCGTAGCGGTACGGAGCCCAGTCGGCGACGACCGTCGACGGGAACCACACGGGCCCGTATTCGGGATAGGTCGACCACTGGCCGTACGCGTCGAGATCGGAAGAGCCCACCATCTCGGGCGAAACGTACGCCGCGGCATGGCGCCCGCCTTCGTGAACGCGATCGCGATCCGCGCTCCAGCTGTCGAGCGCATCGACCGTGAGGCCGTCCTTCACGTCGGCGACGGCGTTGTCGAGGCCCGTGATCGTCGCGGTCTGCCCCGGGAGAACGGGTTGCGCCCCGCTCGGCAGCGAGATGGCGGCCTCGCCTTCGCGCACGAGCACCCACGTCTGCGCCGGATCGGGTGAAACGTCGATGCGATAGAGGCCCGGACGTTCGAGGCCGATCTGCGCATTCGGCGTGTCGATCACCGCGGTCTCGCCCGTGTCGAGCGCGCGCACGCGAACGATCACGCGGCCTTGCGCGATGAACAGCGCGAATTGCCGATCGTCGAGGCGCGACACATGAACGTTGCTGTCGCCGCCGAGGCGCAGCTGGCCGCTGCCGTAATCGATCTCGGCATGTCCGTCGCCCGACATCCACAGGTTGTCGCCGGTGGCGACCGGATAGTTCAGCGACACCGCCGCCCACTCGCTCGGCTTGTCCTGCGGCGCGACGAACAGCTGGCCCTGGAAGATCGAGACGCGACCCACGCGCGCACCGGTCTGGTCGTCGAGTTGCGGCGCGTCCTGCGCCATCGCCCACTGTGCGAGCGCGGCGACAAGAGCCACGAACGCGACGCGCGCAGCGGAGCTGGTGCGTTGCAGCACGGGCAGGCGCGCGATCACGTCGACTTCGTCAGTGGCATGAAAGCAACAACGCCGCACTGCCCGCGCTCGTTGACCGGCGAGCATTGCGCGCTTGCATTAGAATCGGGCCGGCTCGCACCCATCGGAGATCGTTCATGCGCACCATCCGTCGCTCGCTCGCCGCCGTTGCAATCGCATCGATGCTGGGGTCGGGCGCCGCCTCGGCGCAATTCTCCAACACGTTCATCTTCGGCGACAGCCTGAGCGATGCAGGCCAGTACGGGGCGCGATTCACGACCAATCCCGGGCTGACGTTCCCGATGTACCTCGCCGCGACCTACGGACTGTCGGCGACGCCATCGTTCACGGGCGGCAACGATTTCGCGCAAGGTGGCGCGCGCCTCAACGCGCCGGCGGCTCTTCCGCCGGGCACGCCGAATTTCACCATCACCCAGCAGGTGAACAACTTCATCGCGGCGGGCGCGGTCGATCCCAACGCGCTGTACCAGCTGCAGGGCGGCGCCAACGACGTGCGCGCGCTCGCCGTGGCGGCGCTTTCCGGTCAGATCACGCAGGCGCAAGTGCAGGCCGGCGTGACGCAGGCGGCGATCGACCTCGGCACGCTGGCCGCGCGGCTGCAGGCGGCTGGCGCGCGCTACCTGGTCGTCTACGGGCTGCCGGACGTGGGATTGACGCCGGAAGCGGCGGCCGCGCACGCGCAGTCGAGCCTCACCACGTTGTCGAACCTGTTCAACTCCACGCTCGACGCAACGCTCGCGGCCGCGCACGTGCAGGTGATTCGCGTGAACCAGGCGGCCCTCCTGCGCGAGATCGTCGCGGATCCCGCGGCGTTCGGCTTCACCAACGTGACCCTGCCCGTGTGCACGACGGATTCGTCGCTGAACTGCACGCCGTCGACCCTGCGCGATCCGGCGGGCAACCTGACATGGGCGTTCGCCGACGGCATCCACCCGACCACGGGACTGGCGCTGATCGCGGCGCAGCAGGCCGCCTCGATGATCGAGGCGCCGGCCAAGATCGGGACGCTCGCGGAGGCACCCCTGAACGTCGAGGCCGCGGCATTCCGCAACATCGATGCGCGAATGCTCGCCGGGATCGGATCCCAGCGTCCGGCGAACAAGTTCAACCCCTGGGTCAGCTACGACTACGGCAGCCGCGACGTGACCGGACCTTTCGTGTCGGGCGACAGCCGCGCCAACACGATTGCCGTGGGCGGCGACATGAACCTGTCGTCGCAATTCCTCCTTGGCGTCGCGTTCGACTACACCGAGGACAAGCAGGACTTCGGTGGCGACACCGGCGGCTTCAAGCTCAAGGAAACGGCCGCGACGGTGTACGCCGGCTGGGGCAACGGGCCGTGGTGGCTCGGTGCCACGCTCGGCGCGGGCGACCTGCGCTACGACGACATCCATCGCAACATCCAGCTCGGCGCGTTGCGGCGCGTCGAGACGGCGTCGACCGGCGGCTCGCACATCATGGCGAGCGTGCTGGGCGGCTACTGGTTCGCGGCCGGAACGCTGCTGCACGGACCGTTCGTGCGCGTCGCATGGCAGGACATCAAGGTGAACGCGTTCAGCGAGAACGGCAGCGACAGCACGGCGCTGTCGTACGACGAGCAGTCGCGCAAGTCGCTCGTGACGAGCGCCGGGTGGCAGGCCACGGGACAGCTCGGCATGGTGCGGCCGTTCGGCCGCATCACGTGGGAGTTCGAGAGCAAGAACGACGAGCGGCAGGTGACCGCGACGCCGCTCGGTGGCCCGGTGAGCTACAGCATGCCGGCGCTGAAGCCCGACGACAACTACGTGCGCTATCTGGTCGGCGTCGCGTCCGACTTCGGCCGCGTCACGGGATACGTGAGCGCCGAGGGCACGTCGAGCCGCAGCGAAGGCAACGGCTACGCCATCACCGTGGGCGTGCGCGTCCCCTTGTAGCGGAAGTCGACGAGCGCGCGCAATCCTTCGATCGCGCGCGGTCCGTACCACGACGTCCACTGACCGTCGACGAGGTCGACAGGCTTGCCGTGGGCGCGGGCGAGCGACTCGGCGTCGCGGGCGCGGAATGCGTACGGCTCGGTCGACAGCAGGATGCGCTGCGCGTCGCGCCACGCCGGCGCGTCGTCGGCGAGCTCCGGATAGCGCTTGTCCGCGTGCACGGGAACCGTGTCGAGTCCAACGAGCGTGAGCGTGGCGGCGACATAGGTGTCGCGCCGCACGGTCATCCACGGGCGCTTCCAGATGAGGTACAGCACCCGCACGCGCGCCAGCAGGCCCGCCGCTGCACGCGCGGCATCGCGCGCTGCGACATATCGCGCGCACAGTGCCTCGGCCTCGCGCTCGCGATCGAACACCGCGCCGAACAGCCGGTAAAGACGCAGGTTGTCGTCGGGCTCGCGCGGATCGGTGACAACGATGTGAGGCACGAACGTCCGGGCCTCATCGACCACCTCGCGCCGGTTCTCGTCGACGTTGACGATCAGGTGCGTCGGCGCGATCACGCGCAGTCGCGCGAGGTCGGGGTCCTTGGTACCGCCGATCTTCGGGACGCCGCGCACCGCGGGCTTGGGGTGAACGCAAAATCCGGTGCGCGCGACGACATGGCCACCGAGCTCGAGCGCGAACAGGAGCTCGGTGAGGCTCGGCACGAGCGAGGCAATGCGCGGCGCGCGGCGCGCAGGCGCGTGATGCGCGCCCGCCCAGTCGACGGCATCGTCAGCCCGCATCGCGCGGCTTGTGCGGCGCCTTCGCGAAGACGCGGTCGTACATGCCGCGCGGCAGCGCGCGCAGCGCGCGCGCGGCGATGGCCATCGGCCAGGGCAGCACGTAGAAGCGACGGCGATGCGCGATCGCGCGCGCGATGCGTCGCGCCGCCGCGTCGGGGCGCATGATGAACGGCATGCGATACGGGTTGCGCGCGGTCATCGGCGTGGCGATGTATCCCGGGCACACCGTGACGACCGCGACACCGCTGCCGCGCAGCTCGACGCGCAGGCTCTCGAGGTAGGCGATGGCCGCGGCCTTGGACGCGGAATACGCGCCGGAACCCGGCAGACCGCGAAGCCCTGCGACGCTCGCGATGCCGACGAGCGCGCCCGCGCGACGGGCACGCATCGCAGGGAGAAATGGCCCGAAGGTGTGCACCATGCCGAGCACGTTGGTCTCGAGGATCGCGCGAAACACGGCGACGTCCTCGGGATGATCCGTCAGCACGCCGCGCGACACGCCGGCGTTCGCGATGACGATGTCGGGCGCGCCATGGCGCTGCACGAAGTCCGAGGCCGCCGCGCGGAGCGAATCGGCGTCGCGCACGTCGCCTGCGTACGTCGGGAGCGTGCGGCCCGGAAGGCTGTGCGCGATGCGCGAAAGCGCGTCGGCGCGGCGAGCGAACATGCCGACGACCGCGCCACGCGACGCGTAGTGGCGCGCCAGCGCCTCACCGAGCCCCGAGGAAGCACCGGTGAGGAAGACGTTCACCCGCTCGCGCTACGACTTCTTGTGCTCGGCGCGCGCCTTGACGATCAGCTCGTCGATCGCGCCCGGGAGGTTGGCATGCGTGCCGACGCGCTCGGAGCCCGTGATGAACTTGCCGTCGACCACGACGGTGGGGACCGACTGGATGTTGTACTGCTGCGCCTGCTGGCGGGCACGGTTCATCTTGCCGTTGATCGCGAACGAGCCGTACACGTCCTCGACCTTCTTGCGATCGAGGCCCTTGCTCGCGGCCCAGTCGAAGAAGGCCTTGTCGTTCCACAGCGGAAGGCCCTGTCCGTGGATCGCCTTGAATACATCGGGCGACAGGCGACGCTCCTCGCCGAGGGCGTCCAGCGTGTAATAGATCTTGCCCAGTGCGATCCAGCGATCCTGGAACATGACGGGCACGCGACGGAAGCCCACGTCGGGCGGCAGCTTGGCGAGCCAGGGCTCGAGGTACTGCTCGAGCTCCGCGCAATGCGGGCAGCCGTAGGAGAAGAACTCGACGACCTCGATCTTGCTGCCCATCTCGGTCGGCTGCGGATTCTTCAGGCGCTCGTAGTTGCGGCCCTCGACGAGCTCCGCGAACGCCGACGGCGCGAGCATCAGTGCGGTCGAAGCGAGCGCAAAGCCGGCGAGCAGCCTGCGCCGGACGGGGTTTGCAGCGAAGGTCATGGATTCTCCTGGTATGCGCCGAACGACGCGAGCGGTTTGGCCGGCGCGAGAGCCCGCGAGTTCCCGGGGCGCCGACCGGCGACGGCGCAGGACCGGCGGCCGGTGTCGCGAATCGATCGGCACGTGACGATCAATACTTGATGACGGCAACGTCGAAGCCGCGCCGCGCGAGCTCGGCTTTCATGCGGTTGAGCTCGTCGGCGTTGTCGTAGGGTCCCATGCGCACCCGGTAGCGCACGCCCTTGTCCGGCAACGTGCCTTCCTGGACGTTCGCCTCCCAGCCGGCGAGCGCGAGTCGAGCCTTCAGGTTCTCCGCATCGGCCTGCGCGGAAAACGAGCCGGCCTGCAGCCAGTAGCGCTCGCCGGGCCGAATGGATTTGGCCGGTGCCTCCGCCGTCGCGACCTGCGTATTTGGTTGAGTGCCGGGTACGGGCGCCGATACCGGCGCGCGGTCCTTCGATTGCTCCACCACCGCGCGATCGACCCTGTCGCTGCGCTCCGCCGGCCGCGCCTGGACCTTCGGCTCCTCGACGCCCGGAAGGATCTTGTAGAAATCGAAGCGCGGCTTGTCGGGCGCGGTGCCCGGCGCCGGTGCACGCGCAGCTTCGCGGATCGCGTCGCGGCCTTCCTTGGTCAGCGACGGCCACTGCACCGCCGGATTGTTGCGCAGGAGCCAGAACGCGACGCCCGCGGCGAGGCCGAGGCCCACGATGATGCCGACGAAGATGCCGAACAGCGTTCCGCCCGCGCCGCTGCGGCGCGTGGGTCGTGGTGTTCGGCGGGAAGGTGGGCGGCGGTCCATCGCGGGTCACATCTGTTCGGGCGCGCCGATTCCGAGCACGCCGAGGCCGTTGCGCAGCACCTGCCCCGTGGCCACGACGAGAGCGAGGCGTGCGCGCCGCAGCCGCGCGTCGTCGACCAGAAAGCGCTCGGCATTATAGTAACTGTGGAATTCGCCGGCGAGGCTCTTCAGATAGAACGTGATCTGGTGCGGCGCGAGGTCGCGGGCGGCCGCGGCGACCTCGCTGGGGAAATCGGCGACGCGGCGCAGCAGCGCCTCTTCGTAGCTGCTCGTGAGCGGTGACAGATCCGCGCCCTCGAGTTCGCGCGGCGCATCGGCGAGCGCGACGCCCGCCTGCCGCAGCACCGAAACGACGCGCGCGTGCGCGTACTGCACGTAATAGACGGGATTCTCCTCGGACTGCGAGCGCGCGAGGTCGATGTCGAAGACGAACTCCGAGTCGGCCTTGCGCGACGCGAGGAAGAATCGCACCGCGTCGCGCCCGACCTCGTCGATCAGGTCGCGCAGCGTCACGTAGCTGCCGGCGCGCTTGCTGATCTTCACCTCCTCGCCGCCGCGCATCACCGTGACCATCTTGTGCAGGACGTAGTCGGGATAGCCTGCGGGCACGCCCATGTCGATCGCCTGGAGCCCCGCGCGCACGCGCGCCACCGTGCCGTGGTGGTCGGAGCCCTGGACGTTGATCACCTTGCGATAACCGCGCTGGAACTTGGTCACGTGATACGCGACGTCGGGCACGAAGTAGGTGTACCCGCCCTCCGACTTGCGCATCACGCGGTCCTTGTCGTCGCCGTAGTCGGTGGTGCGCAGCCACAGCGCGCCCTCGTGCTCGTACGTGTGCCCGCCCTCGACGAGCCTTCGCACCGTCTGCTCGACGCGTCCGTCGGTATAGAGCGAGCTCTCGAGGTAGTAGTTGTCGAACTTCACCCCGAACGCATCGAGGTCGCGGTCCTGCTCCTTGCGCAGCTCCGCGACCGCGAAGCGGCGGATCGATTCGATGTCGGACAGGTCGTGACCGACCTCGTCGAGATAGCGCTGCGCAAGCTCGCGGATGTACTCGCCGCGGTAGCCGTCCTCGGGGAATTCGCCGGACTCACCCAGGATCTCCTTGGCGCGCGCGCGCACGGAGACAGCGAGGTTCTCGATCTGCTGGCCGGCGTCGTTGTAGTAGAACTCGCGCGTCACGTCGCAGCCCTGCCACTGCAGGAGGTTCGCGAGCGCGTCGCCGAGCGCCGCCTGCCGGCCGTGACCGACATGCAGCGGGCCGGTGGGATTGGCGGACACGAATTCCACCATGACGCACTCGCCGCCGCAGGCATTGCTTCGACCATAGCGGTCGCCCTCGGCGAGGATGTCCCGCACGACGGCCTGGCGCGCTGCGGCGCTCAGGCGGAAATTGATGAAGCCGGGCCCGGCGATCTCGCAGGCGGCCGTGTCGCGCAATGCGATGCCGACGTCGGCCGCGATAGCCGTGGCGAGCTCGCGCGGATTGCGCTTCGCGCGCTTGGCCGCCGTCAACGCGACGTTGCTCGCATAATCGCCGTGATCGCTTTGCTTCGGGCGCTCGACCACGATCGCGACGTCGGCGGCGTCGGGCACGAGCCTCGCCAGCGCATCCTTCAACGCGGCTGAGAGGGTGGCACGGGCGTCGCTCATGAACGGCTCTGGATAAACACGAAATTATAGTCGACGGCGCGCGTCAGAACCCCGCCGGATCCACATCGATCGCCCACCGCACTCGCTTGCCCGGCAAGCCCGCGAGCGCGCGATTCCACAGCGGCAGGAACCGCTGCAGCTCCGCCCGGCGGTGCGCCTGCACGAGCATCTGTGCGCGCTCGAAGCCGCCGCGCCGGGCCATCAACGCGGGCACGGGCGGAAAGATGCCGACCTCCGTGGATTCGCCGCGCACCACGTCGCGCGCGAACGCATGCGCGGCTTCGAGGAAGCGGTCGACATGGCTGCGCTCGTGCGCCTCGGCCACCAGCAGCGCGACGTGCGTGAACGGCGGCAACTCGGCCGCCCGCCGCTCCTGCAGCAGCTGCGAGGCGAAGAGCTCGTAGTCGTGATTGCCCAGCGCCTGGTAGACGGGGTGTTCGGGAAAGTCGGTTTGCACGACGACTTCGCCGGCATGCTCGGCACGGCCCGCACGCCCTGCGACCTGCATCAGCAGCGCGCACAGCCGCTCGGTCGCGCGAAAGTCCGCGCTGTAGAGCGCGTTGTCGGCGCCGAGCACGCCGACGGTGGTGAGGCGCGGAAAGTCGTGCCCCTTGGCGAGCATCTGCGTGCCGATCAGGATGTCGAGCGTGCGTTCGGCCATGCGCGCACGCACCGATTCGAAGCTGCCGCGCGCCCGCGTGGTATCGCGGTCGATGCGCGCGATGCGCGCCTGCGGGAAGGCATCGCGCAGGCTGCGCTCCAGCCGCTGCGTGCCGAAGCCGAGCGGCAGCAGGTCGACGTTGCCGCATTGCGGGCAGGCCGACGGTACGCGCTCGGCGTGGCCGCAGTGATGGCATTGGAGCGCCGGCGGATGACGGTGGAGCACGAGACGCGCGCTGCAGCGCGTGCAACCCGCCTCCCAGTTGCACGCGGCGCACTTGAGCGACGGCGCGAAGCCGCGGCGATTGACGAAGACCAGCGCCTGCTCGCCGCGCGCGAGCGCCGCGCGTATCGCGTCGGCGAGCACTGCGCCGATGCCTTCGTGCAGGCGCGCATCGCGATCGGGTGCCAGCACGATCCGTGGCATGCGGGCGCGCGGGTCGGCACGCTCGGCGAGATCGATGCGCCGATAGCGGCCCTCGAGCGCATTCGCATACGTCTCCAGCGACGGCGTGGCGGAGCCGAGCACGATCGGCACGCCGCGCTGGTGCGCGCGGAACACCGCGACGTCGCGTGCGTGATAGCGCACGCCGTCCTGCTGCTTGTACGAAGCATCGTGCTCCTCGTCGACGACGATGAGCGCCAGCCGCGGCAGCGGCGTGAAGACGGCGAGGCGTGTGCCGAGCACGAGCTGCGCGTCGCCGCGTGCCGCGGCGTCCCAGTGCACGCGCCGGGCGCCGTCCGCGAGGCCGCTGTGCAGCGCCACCGCCTTCACGTGCGGCAACGCCGCGCGAACCCGCGCCACGAGGTGCGGCGTGAGGTTGATCTCCGGCACCAGCATGAGGACCTGCCCACCCGCCGCGACGGCACGGGCGGCCGCATCGAGATAGACCTCGGTCTTGCCGCTGCCGGTCACGCCGCGGAGCAGGAACGGCGCGAAGCCGCCCGAGGCCGTGGAAATCGCATCCGCGGCCGCGCGCTGGGCGCTGTTGCGCACGTGCTGCGGATGCAATGCGGGGTCCACGTCGGCCTTGCCCGAGCGTCGCGTGCCGCGCGCGCCGAGCGGCGGCAGCGCCAGGGCATGAACCTGCCCGAGCGGCGCCTGGTAGTACGCCGCGACGAAGCGGCACAGCTCCAGGACGTCGGCCGGCAGCGCCGCGACGTCCGCCACCGCGTCGATCGCACGCATCCGCTCGGGCGCGACATCGCTCGCCGCATCGAGTGCGATCACGACGCCGTGCACGCGTCGTGGCCCGAGCCGCACCTGGACGACGCTGCCCGGCGTGAGCGCCAGGCCTTCGGGGGCCCAGTAGTCGAAGGGCTGCGGCGCGCCCACGGGTAACGTAACGCGCGCGACGGTCATCGAGCGTTCATGTGCCGGCCGGCGTCACATTTGTAGTGTTCCAAAAACTCGCGCTGCGTTCGAGCTTTCGCTGCCAAGCCCTTCATTCGACACGTATCCTGCAAATCCACCGGCCGTGTGGATAACTTTGTGCGTAACTTTTTACCCGCTCTTTGGCGCTGCGGCGACCCATCGCTTACCCTGCACGCGGCCCAGAGGGAAGTCGACCTTTTCTCTTTCAGCATCAATGACTTGACGAGCATGCCCCGGGATCACTGTCATGGCGGCCTGGCACGTATCGTGCCGCGCCGTCGTGTGCATAAGTGAGGTAGCCGAGTCTCGTTTCGCGGCGCTTGTCAAGCCGTTGCAAAAGAACGCGGTTTCTGCTCGCTGTAGGCCTCAGAAAGGCCCGCGTCACTGAGACTTTGGCGCCCGAGTCAGCCGATGAACGGTATCCACGAGCACCGCGACGTGGTCCGGAGGCGTGGAGGGCAGGATGCCGTGGCCGAGGTTGAAGACGTGACCCGGCGCCCCTCCGGCCGCCGCTAGCACCGCCCTGACCGCGCGCTCGACCGATGCGGCATCGGTGAGAAGCGCCGCGGGGTCGAGGTTGCCCTGCAGCGCGACGCGATCACCCACGGCGCGTCGCGCGGCGTCGAGGTCCATGCTCCAGTCGAGACCTATGCACACGGCGCCCGTGGCGGCGAGCCGCTGCAGGCGATCACCCGCGCCGCGGCTGAAGAGGATCGTCGGCACCCCGCGCGGCACCGTGTCGAGGACGTGCCGCATCGACGCGAGCGACCAGCGCTCGAACGCGGCGGCGGTCAGCATGCCGCCCCAGGTGTCGAACAGCATGACGACGTCCGCGCCGGCCGCGACCTGCTCGCGGACGTAGGCGCGCACCGCGCGCGCGTTCACGTCGACGATGCGGTCCATCAGGTCGGGACGGGCGTGCGCCATGCGCCGTACCGTCGTGAAGTCCGCGCTGCCGCCGCCTTCGATCATGTAGCACGCGAGCGTGAAGGGGCTGCCGGCGAATCCGATCAGCGGCACGCGGCCGTCGAGCGCGCGCTTGATCTCGCCCACCGTGTCGAACACGTAACGCAGCTTCGCCATGTCCGGCACCGCGAGCGCATCGATCGCCACTTCGTCGCGCAGGGGCCGCGCGAAGCGCGGACCTTCCCCTTCGGCGAACGTGAGGCCGAGCCCCATCGCGTCGGGCACGGTGAGAATGTCGGAGAACAGGATCGCAGCATCGAGCGCGAATCGGTCGAGCGGCTGCAGCGTCACTTCGGTGGCGAGCGACGGTGTCGTCGCCAGCGCCATGAACGAGCCGGCTTTCGCGCGTACCGCGTTGTACTCGGGCAGGTACCGTCCGGCCTGCCGCATGAGCCACACCGGCGTGTGCGCCACCGGCTCGCGGCGCAGCGCGCGAAGCAGCGTATCGTTGGCAAGCGGCTTCACGTCAGGGCACGCGCGGTGAGCCGCTCCAGCACCGCGAGCGGCGAGCGTTGCGGCTCGTAAAGCGCTGTGACGGGCAGGTGGATCGTCTGCTCGAGCATGTACTGGCCGTCCATGGCCGCGTGCATCACCTGGTCCGAGAAGCAGATCCACGTCGTGCCGGGCGCGAAGCGCGCTTCCTGCTGCGGGCTGCTGCGCTGGTAGTCGAGATCCGCCTTGGCGGCGTCGTGCAGGCCGAGCATCAGGTGATCGTATCCTGTGCGGCGCGTCTTGGTGACGTGCAGCGCCTTCAGGAGCGCGGCCTCGCCTGGCCATTGCGCGCGCACGCGCGGCAGCAGGCGCTCGGCCATCGCCTCGAAGGGCTCGCCGACGCGCCATACCCGCGGCTCGCCTGCGGGATTCACGTTGCAGAACACGCGCAGGATGCGCTCGCCGCGATTGGGACGCGAGGGAAACGCGTCGACGTGCAGCCGCGCATCGTCCTTGCGCCACGACACGGGGCGTCCCGTGGCGCGATGGGGACGAAAGCTCGTGCGCGCGGTCTTCACGTGCGGGGCGTAGCGAGGAAAGAGCGTCGCCACCAGCATGCTCGCGTCGCGTGCGAAGCGCGAGACCATCGCGGAAAGCCCCGCGAGATCCTCGGGGCTGCCGCGCGCGCCTTTGATGGCGTCACCCTCGAGGCTGATGTTCTTGGCGCGGCCGTCCGACCATCGCACGTCGAGGAAGCGCCGCTCGCCGTCGGCGAGCGCGAAGGCGAGCCGCGCGAACACGAGGACATCGCCCGCCTCGAGCGCCCGCGCGAGATGCTCGGTCGTCGACGGGGCGACCTCGGGCCGCCACGTTTCGATGTCGACGGGTACGAGCGCGGTCACGGGCGCCATTGTCGCCCAGGGCCCGTCAGCGCGGCAGCGACGAGCTTCCCATCAGGAACGCGTCGACGGCGTGCGCGCATTGACGACCTTCGCGGATCGCCCATACCACGAGCGACTGGCCGCGCCGCATGTCACCGGCTGCGAAAACCCTGTCGATCGACGTGCGGTAGTCGTCGGTGGTCGCCTTGACGTTCGACCGCGCGTCGTGCGCCACCCCGAGCCGTTCCAGCAGCCCGCCGCGCACCGGGCCGGTGAAGCCCATGGCGAGCAGCACGAGATCGGCCTTGAGCTCGAACTCGCTGCCGGGCACCTCGACCATGCGCGTGGCACCCGTGCCGTCCTTTTCCGACTTGACGCGCGCCGCCACGAGCTTCTCAACCCGGCCGTCGCGGCCCTCGAAGCGCTTGGTCGCCACCGCCCAGTCGCGGTCGCAGCCCTCTTCGTGCGACGTGGATGTGCGCAGCTTGATCGGCCAGTACGGCCACACGAGCGGCTTGTTCTCCACTTCGGGCGGCTGAGGGAGCAGCTCGAACTGCGTGATCGACGCGGCGCGCTGGCGATTCGACGTGCCGACGCAGTCCGAGCCGGTGTCGCCGCCGCCGATGACCACGACGTGCCTGTCGGTTGCGACGATCTGCTCGCTGACGCGGTCGCCGGCAACGGCGCGGTTCTGCTGCGGCAGGAACTCCATCGCGAAGTGCACGCCGCGAAGCTCGCGCCCCGGAACGGGAAGGTCGCGCGGCTGCTCGGCTCCGCCGGTGAGCACCACGGCGTCGAAGCGATCGAGCAAAGCGGCGGGATCCACGTCGACGCCCACGTTGACGCCGGGCCTGAACGTGACGCCTTCGACCGACATCTGCGCCATGCGGCGGTCGATCAGCGACTTCTCGAGCTTGAAGTCGGGAATGCCGTAGCGCAGCAGGCCGCCGATACGGTCGGCCTTTTCGAACAGCTCCACGTCGTGGCCCGCGCGGGCGAGCTGCTGCGCGCATGCCATGCCGGCGGGACCCGAGCCGATGACGGCGACGCGCCGTCCCGTCCTGTGCCTGGGCGGCTGCGGAACGACCCAGCCTTCCTCGTACCCCTTGTCGATGATGAAGTGCTCGATCGACTTGATCCCGACCGGGTCGTCGTTGATGTTCAGCGTGCAGGCGGCCTCGCAGGGGGCGGGACAGACGCGGCCGGTGAACTCGGGGAAGTTGTTGGTCGAGTGCAGGACGTCGAGCGCCTGCTTCCACTGGTGGCGATAAACGAGATCGTTCCAGTCGGGAATGATGTTGTTGACCGGACAGCCGCTCTGGCAGAACGGGATGCCGCAGTCCATGCACCGCGCGCCCTGCTTCGACGCGGCATCCTCGGTGAGCGTGAGGATGAACTCCTGATAGTGACGGACCCGCTGCTGCACGGGTTGCGCCGCCTCCTGGATACGTTCGAGCTCGAGAAATCCGGTGATCTTGCCCATGGGGATGCAGGCGATAGGCTAAAGGGTGTAGGCGGTGACGACGCCGCGAGGCGATGCGGGCGACGCGCCCGTCGCCCGCGCCGATCGGCGGAGGTCTCGTCTCACGCGGCGGCGCGTGATTTCTTTTCCGGCACCGCCGGCATGGCCTTCTCGTCGGCCATGTGCATTTCCGTGAGCGCGCGCTTGTACTCGTTCGGGAAGACCTTCACGAAGCGGCCGCGCGCGCTCTCCCAGTTGTCGAGCAGCGCCAGCGCGACCGTCGAGCCCGTGAAGCGCAGGTGGCGCTCGACGAGCTCGCGCACGATGGCCTCGTCGTGCCGGTCGCGATGGAGCTTGCGTCCCTTGCCCGCGGCGGCGTGCTCGCGCTCCATCTGCGCCTGCTCGCCTTCCGAGGCCAGCGTCTCCAGCGATACCATCGACGTGTTGCATCGTGCGCCGAACGTTCCGTCGGGGTCGTACACGTACGCGAGGCCGCCGCTCATACCGGCCGCGAAGTTGCGGCCCGTGCGGCCGAGCACGACCACCGTGCCGCCGGTCATGTACTCGCAGCCGTGATCGCCGGTGCCCTCGACCACCGCGCTCGCGCCTGAATTGCGCACGCAGAAGCGCTCGCCCGCGACGCCGCGGAAATAGGCCTCGCCGTCGATCGCGCCGTACATCACCGTGTTGCCGATGACGATGTTCTCCTCGGCCTTCGCGGGGCATTCGGGATCCGGGTAGACCACGATGCGGCCGCCCGACAGCCCCTTGCCGACGTAGTCGTTCGTCGCGCCCTGCAGCTCGAACGTCACGCCGCGCGCGAGGAACGCCCCGAAGCTCTGGCCCGCGTTGCCGACGAATGCCACGTGGATCGTGTCTTCCGGCAGGCCGTCGTGACCGTACCTGCGCGCGACGCGGCCCGACAGCATGGCGCCAACCGAGCGATGCGCGTTGCGGATCTTGTACGACAGACGCACCGGCTGCCGCCGCTCCAGCGCCGGCGCGGCCGCGGCGATCAGCTCGTGGTCGAGCGCACGCGCGAGGCCGTGGTCCTGCGCCTCGCGGTTGTGACGCGCGACCTCCGGCGGCATCTTGGGCTGATAGAACACGCGCGAGAAATCGAGCCCGCGCGCCTTCCAGTGCTCGATGCCCTTGCGCATGTCGAGCAGGTCGGAGCGGCCGATCATGTCCTCGAAACGCCGGAAGCCGAGCTGCGCCATCAGCTCGCGCACCTCCTCGGCGACGAAGAAGAAATAGTTGACGACGTGCTCGGGCGAGCCGGTGAACTTGCGGCGCAGCACCGGATCCTGCGTCGCGATGCCGACCGGGCAGGTGTTGAGGTGGCACTTGCGCATCATGATGCAGCCCTCGACCACCAGCGGCGCGGTGGCGAAGCCGAACTCGTCGGCGCCGAGCAGCGCGCCGATGACGACGTCCCGGCCCGTCTTCATCTGACCGTCGACCTGCACCGCGATGCGCCCGCGCAGGCGGTTGAGCACGAGCGTCTGCTGCGTCTCCGCGAGGCCGAGCTCCCACGGCGTGCCGGCGTGCTTGATCGACGACTCGGGCGATGCGCCCGTGCCGCCATCGTGGCCGGCGATCGTGACGTGGTCCGCCTTCGCCTTCGCCACGCCTGCGGCCACGGTGCCGACGCCCACCTCGGAGACGAGCTTCACCGAGATCGACGCCTGCGGGTTCGCGTTCTTCAGGTCGTGGATGAGCTGCGCGAGGTCCTCGATCGA
>DATJIS010000084.1:0-17135 GCA_035493035.1 Casimicrobiaceae bacterium
CTTCGACCTGGAGGACGCCGGCAAGGCGTTCGAGATGCAGGCCGCGCGCCGCGACGGCATCATCAAGGCGATCATCTATCCGTGACGCGCCGGTGACGACCGGCGTTCGAGCATTCGTTCAGCACCTTTTGCTCGGAGCGACTGGCCCCGACGATCTCGATTCCGCGGCGCCCGACCATGTTGCCCAGCCGCAGAGCGGCGCAGAAGTCGACCGGGCCGGACAATCCCGACGCCGTCAGGCGCCCGACCACTTCGATCGACCAGAATTCCGGCACCGCCTCGTAGGTGAGGGGCTCCAAGGAGACGCGCAGATCCGTCCATGGGCTGATTCCGGACACGACGAGCAGCAGGCCCGGCGGCTGCGTCGATCCGCGCAGCTCGATGAAATCGAAATCCACGCGACGGCAGGCGTGCGCGTAGGGCAACGATTCGAAGGGTGCATTTCGGGGCGACATGGATGGCTGGCCAGGTGCAGTGCCACCGAGAAGGCCTCGTGCTATTGTTGTGCGTTGCCCGTCGGGCGGTAAGCTGGCGCGGGGTATCCAAAGGGTTGCAACGCCGGCTTGGAGCGAACGCGGCCGGATGCACACCGAAGCCGACATCACGCCTGCCTCCGTTGCAGCGGAAGTGCGCCGTATTTGCGAAAGCTCCGCGTTTCGGCACTCGCATCGCCATCGGCAGTTCCTGGGCTATCTCGTCGACTGCAAGCTCTCGGGCCGGCTAACCGCCCTGCGCGAGATCGCGCTCGGCATCGAGTTCTTCCACCGCCCGCCGGGCACATACGATCCCAAGACGGACGCCGTCGTGCGCGTGGAAGCGGGCAGGCTGCGGCAGCGCCTCGATCGCTATTACGAGGGGGAAGGGGCCGCGGCTGCATTCGAGATCCATCTCGACAAGGGGAGCTATCTCCCGGTCTTTCGGGTGCGCGCGCCGGCGGCGGTGGCGAGCGCGTCGCAGTCCTGCGTGGCGGTGCTCGAGGTTCCCTCCGCCACGCCATCGGCCGAGGACGTGGAGCGCGCGGCCGGGCTGACCGACGAAGTCGTCCAGACGCTCACGCGCCTCGCGCAGGTACGCGTCCTCGGTCCCGAGTCCTCGCGTGCGGCGGAAGCCGCCACGGCGCCCGAGCAGGCGCGCAGGCGGCTCAACGTCGAGTGGATCGTGCGCGCGCGCTGGCTTCCGCCGGGAACGACGCTGCTGGTCGAAGTCGTGAGCACGGCGACGAGCGAGGTGCTCTTGTCGAAGGGCATCGACGCGAGCGGCGGAGACGCGCTCGCCTTGCATCAGCACGTGCGCACGGAGCTGCTGCATTGCTTCTCGACGTTGTTGGGCGTGCGGAACGACGCACACGGGCAAGGCGCGGACGCGCGATCGTCGGCGCCCACGCACGACCTCGCAGCGTTCGACCTCTGTCAACGCGGCCGTTATCTCTTGAAACAGCGCGATCGCGCAATGCTCGACAAGGCGATCGGGCTCCTCGAATCCGCCGTGGCGCTCGATCCTCGCTTCGCCGCGGCCTGGGCTGAGCTCGCCGGCGCGTACGGTCGCCGGCGGCAGCTCCTTGTCGACGTCGCGCAGCGGGATGCGGGCCCCGCCCAGCGCGCGGCGCGCCACGCCATCGAGCTCGACGCGAATGCCGGCGCGGCGTACGCCATCCTGGGCGGCCTCGCCTACGTGGCGGAATTCGACTGGAACGAAGCCGAACGCCTGTTCGCGCAGGCGCTCGCCACAGCGCCGCGCGACCTGACCGTTCGTCACGCGTTCGCGACCTTCCTCATGTTCAGTGCGCGCTTCGACGAGGCCCTGCGCGAATACGACGTGGTCCAGGCCCTCGATCCGCTGGATCCCGCGACGCGCTGCGGAAAGGGTGCGCTCTATTTCTACTGGCGCCGCTACGAGCGTGCCGAGACCTTTCTCGAGCAGGCCATCGAGATGGCCCCGCACGACGTCTATGCGCGGCTGCTGCTCGCCGACACGTACGCGCAATCCGGTCGCGCGGACGAGAGCCTGGAGGCATCGCGTCGCATGGTGGACGTCGCACCCGACTACGCCAACTCCCACGTCTACCTTGCGCGCGCCTTGCAGCTGGTAGGACGCGGCGACGAGGCCGACGCGGCAATGACGCAGGCACGGTTGCGCTTCGGGCCCTCAATCACCGAATACGAGGAAGCCATGCTGCACATCGCGCGCGGGGATGCCGGGCAGGCGCTCGCATGCCTGGAGCGCCACGCCATGCGGCGGGCCAACGGTGCACATTGCATGGTGGTCGATCCAACGTTCGCGCCATTGCACGGTGACCCGCGCTGGAAATCCATGCTGCAACGCGCCGGCCTGCCGGATCTCTCCGCACGGCTGTCGTTGCAACCCTCTTGAAACCCCGCGCCGTCTTCTCGTCCCGCCTTCGGGCCCGAACAATGGCGCTGCGACTCACGGAGGGACTCGACCATGCGCAAACTCTTCGTCATCCTGCTCCTCGCGCTCGCGCCGTTCGGCGCCGCGGCGAAGGAATACACCGACGTCTATTACGACCCCGCGGAGAGCGGCTGGGGCGTTTTCCTGGTGCAAAGCGACGCCACGATGTTCATCGCGTTCTTCATCTACGGCGCGGATGGGAAGCCGACGTGGTACACCGCCACGCTGAACGACGACGGAACCGGTACGAACACCTACACAGGGGCGCTCTATGCGACGACGGGATCTCCGTTTTCCGTGCCGTGGAACCCTGCGCAATTGACCATCACGGCTTCCGGAAGCGCGACGTTCCAGGCCGTCGACAACTATCACGCAACGCTGACATACGTCGTGACCGGCTCGGCAACCGTTGTGCGGTCGGTGCAGCGCCAGACACTGACCGGTTACACGATGGACGGCGTATTCTCGGGCTCGATGGCCGGCTCGATCGCCGACTGCGCCAATCCCGCGACCAACGATCCGGCCCTGCGGGCACGCTACGTGCTGCAGGTGACGAAGACGGCCGACACGGCGGCAACGCTTGTGTTCACCTTCGTCGACGTGAATCATGCCGGGCTCGTGTGCACGGTCAACGGGCCGCTCACGCACTATGGTCGCCTCTATCAGATGGGCGGCGCGAGCACGATCGCCTGCACGGGTTTGGGCACCGACGGCAACCCGCGCACCGCCACGATCGATTCGCTTCACCCGACCGGACAGGGTATCGAAGGCAAGCTGACGGCGAACTTCGGTGGAGGGTGCACCGGAGTCCTGCACTTCGCAGCCGTGTTCAACGTCAACGACTAACGGCAGCGATCCAGCCTGCCGTGCCGCTCGGATCGCGTCGGTGAGGAGAAGACTGGAGGCGGAGGTCGGAATCGAACCGGCGTAGACGGCTTTGCAGGCCGCTGCATGACCACTCTGCCACCCCGCCTCGTGGGGTGCGCCCGCCGCGAGCGCGGCAGGACGTCAAACGAAAAGGGAGAGCGGTGGCTCTCCCTCGATGGATCTGGAGCGGGAAACGAGTCTCGAACTCGCGACCTCAACCTTGGCAAGGTTGCGCTCTACCAACTGAGCTATTCCCGCAGAAGGTCTTGAATTGTATCACCCCGCCATCGCGCCCTCAAGGCGCTTGGGATCCGGGGCCTCGGACATCGCGGCCGCCATGGCGTCGGCGACGTAGTCGACGTTCCTGGAATTGAGCGCCGCGACGCAGATGCGGCCGGTGTCGATGGCGTAGATCGAGAACTGATCACGCAGCCGCTGCACCTGCGCCTTGGTGAGGCCGGAGTACGAGAACATGCCGCGCTGCTCGATCACGTAATCGAACTCGCCGTTCGGCAGCCGCGCGCGAAGGTTGTCGTGCAGCGACCGACGCATCGAGCGGATGCGCTCGCGCATGTCGCCGAGCTCCTTCTCCCAGAGCTCGCGCAGCGCCGGCGTTCCGAGCACCTGCGCGACGATCTTCGCGCCGTGCGTCGGCGGCGTCGAATAGTTCATGCGCGCCACGCGCTTGACCTGCGAGAGCACGCGCAGGGCTTCATCCCGGTCCGCTGCGACGATCGTCAGCGCGCCGACGCGCTCGCCGTAAATGGAGAACGACTTCGAGAACGAGTTGGAGATGAAGAGCGGTCCCGGCGTGGCGGCGAAGCGGCGCACGACGTGCGCGTCCGCCTCGAGCCCTTCGCCGAAGCCCTGGTAGGCGAGATCGAGGAACGGAACGAGCCCGCGCGCGCGCACCGTTTCGATGATGCGATCCCATTGCGACGGCGTGGGGTCGACGCCCGTGGGATTGTGACAGCACGCGTGCAGGACGACGATCGAGCCTGCCGGCATGCCGCCGAGCGAAGCGACCATGCCCTCGATGTCGAGTCCGCGCGTCGTCGCGTCATAGTACGTGTAGGTTTTGACCGTGAAGCCCGCGCCCTCGAACAGCGCGCGGTGGTTCTCCCAGCTCGGATCGCTGATGTACACGTCCGCGCCGGTCGCGAAGCGATGCAGGAAGTCGGCGCCGAGCTTCAGGCCCCCCGTGCCACCGAGCGCCTGCAGCGTGATCGTGCGCCCCGAGGTGACGAGCTCGCTCGTGGCGCCGAAAAGCAGCGTCTGCACGGCCTTGTCGTACGCGGGAATGCCGTCGATCGGCAGATACGTGCGCGGCGCAGCCTGCTCGGTGATATCGCGCTCCGCCTTGCGCACGCATTCGAGCAGCGGCACCTTGCCGTTGTCGTCGCAATAGACGCCCACGCCGAGATTGACCTTGCGCGCATTCGTGTCGGCGACGAAGGCTTCGGTCACGCCGAGAATGGGGTCGCGCGGAGCGAGCTCGATGTCGTGAAGGAGGCGGTCCGGGGTCGGGGTCATTGCAGCGCCTGCTCGAAAGGGGTGGAAACACGGTATTGTAACCGGTCGCCGGCTGTTGCTTGCTTCCGGACGCGGGCGTCCCCATCTGCATCGAGGCCTTCGCCGTCCGCTTTTCATCGTCTGATTCCCATGGCACGCGCCGACACCCGTCTTGAACCCGCACCGCGCATCGCACCGGCCACGGCGTTACGCATCGTCGCGCGCGTCAGGCGGTTCGTGCGCCCCTATCGACGCCAGGTGATCTATGCCGCGATCGGCCTCGTCGTCGCGGCGGCGGCCGTGCTCATGGTAGGGCAGGGGCTGAAGTTCGTGATCGACCGGGGCTTCGCGGCGGGCAACGCCGCCGAGCTCGACCGCATGCTGGCCGCGATGCTCGGGATCATCGTGGTGATGGCGGCGGCCACCTACACGCGCTTCTATTTCGTGTCGTGGCTCGGCGAGCGCGTCACGGCGGATCTGCGGAGCGCGGTGTTCGACCATCTCCTGCGCCTGCCGCCGTCGTTCTTCGAGCTGACGCGCACCGGTGAAGTCATCTCGCGGCTCACGACCGACACGACGATGCTCGAGACCGTGATCGGGTCGAGCGCGTCGATGGCCATTCGCAACCTGCTGTTGCTGATCGGCGGCCTCGTCATGCTGGCACTGACCAGCCTGAAGCTGACGCTCCTCGTGCTCGCGGGCGTGCCGGTCGTGATCGTTCCGATCGTGCTTTTCGGCCGGCGCGTACGGCGCTTTGCGCGCGCCACGCAGGACCGCATCGGCGACGTCGGCGCGTACCTCGACGAATCGCTGCACGAGATCCGCACGGTGCAGGCCTACGGTCATGAGGAGCTCGATCGCCGCAATTTCGGCGCGCGCGTCGAGGCCGCGTTCGACACGGCACTGAAGCGCATTCGCCAGCGCGCGACGCTCGTGGCCGCCGTCATCGTTCTGGTCTTCGGTGCGGTGGGCGTGATTCTCTGGATCGGCGGTCACGACGTTGTCGCCGGACGCATCAGTCCCGGCCAGCTGTCCGCGTTCGTGTTCTACGCCGTGATCGTCGCAGGCGCCGTGGGCACGATCTCGGAAGTGATCGGCGACCTGCAGCGTGCGGCCGGCGCGACCGAGCGGCTGTTCGAGTTGCTCGCCGTCGAGCCCGAGATTCGCGCACCGGAGCGACCCGTCGCGCTGCCGGAGCCTTCGCGGGGCACCGTCGCGTTCCAGGATGTCTCCTTCCGCTATCCGTCACGGCCCGATCACGCGGCCCTCGATGACTTCACGCTGGAGGTTCAGCCGGGCGAGCGCGTGGCGCTCGTCGGGCCGTCGGGAGCCGGCAAGACCACCGTATTCCAGCTGCTGCTGCGGTTCTACGACCCGCAGTCGGGGCTTGTGCGCGTGGACGGCGTGGACCTCGCGCAGGCCGACCCGCGCAGCGTGCGCACGCGGCTTGCACTGGTCCCGCAGGATCCCGTGATCTTTGCAGCCAGCGTCGAGGACAACGTGCGCTACGGCCGGCCGGGTGCTTCGTCCGACGACATACGCGCCGCGTGCGAAGCCGCCTACGCGACCGAGTTCATCGAGCGGCTGCCGCAGGGGTACGCGACGTTCCTGGGCGAGCGCGGCGTGCGCTTGTCCGGTGGCCAGCGACAACGGCTCGCGATCGCCCGCGCCATCCTGGCGGATCGGCCGATCCTGTTGCTCGACGAGGCGACGAGCGCGCTCGACGCGGAGAGCGAGCGCATGGTGCAGCGGGCCCTCGAGCGGCTGATGGCACACCGGACGGTGCTGATGATCGCCCATCGGCTCGCCACGGTCCGGCACGCGGATCGCATCGTGGTCATGGACCAGGGCCGCGTGGTCGCGATCGGCACGCACGACGCGCTGGTGCGCGACAACCCGCTGTACGCCCGGCTGGCCGCACTCCAATTCGGCGGGACCGCTAAACTAGAGGGTTCCGCCTCGCTCCTGCCCACATGATCGTTCGCTTTCCCGACAGCCCGTACGAGCTGCACCAGCCGTTTCCGCCCTCGGGCGACCAGCCCGCCGCGATCGACAAGTTGACCGAAGGTCTCGAGGACGGCCTGTCGTTCCAGACGCTGCTCGGCGTGACGGGTTCGGGCAAGACCTACACGATGGCGAACGTGATCGCGCGCGTCGGCCGCCCCGCGCTCGTGCTCGCGCCGAACAAGACGCTCGCCGCGCAGCTGTACTCGGAATTCCGCGAGTTCTTCCCGAACAACGCAGTCGAGTACTTCGTCTCGTACTACGACTACTACCAGCCGGAGGCGTACGTCCCGTCGCGCGACCTCTACATCGAGAAGGACAGCTCGATCAACGAGCACATCGAGCAGATGCGCCTGTCGGCGACCAAGGCGATCCTCGAGCGGCCCGATTGCGTGATCGTCGGGACGGTATCCGCGATCTACGGCATCGGAGATCCGAACGAGTATCACAGCATGATCCTGCACCTGCGCCAGGGCGATCGCGTCTCGCAGCGCGACGCCATCAAGCGCCTGACCGAGATGCAGTATTCGCGATCGGATCTCGACTTCAAGCGCGGCACGTTCCGCGTGCGCGGCGACGTGCTCGACATCTTCCCGGCCGAGAACGCCGAGAATGCCATTCGCGTCTCACTGTTCGACGACGAGGTCGAGTCGCTCCAGCTGTTCGATCCGTTGACCGGGCACCCGCGCACGAAGATGGCGCGCTACACCGTCTTTCCGTCGTCGCACTACGTGACCGGGCGGCAGAAGGTGCTCGACGCGATCGAGGGCATCAAGCAGGAGCTCGTGATCCAGAAGGATTTCTTCGTCTCGCAGATGAAGCTCATCGAGGCACAGCGCATCGAGCAGCGCACCCGCTTCGACCTCGAGATGATGGCCGAGATCGGATTCTGCAAAGGCATCGAGAACTATTCGCGGCACTTGTCCGGCCGCAAGCCCGGCGAGCCGCCGCCGACGCTCATCGACTATCTTCCCGGCAACGCGTTGATGTTCGTCGACGAGAGTCACGTCACCATCCCGCAGGTCGGCGGCATGTACAAGGGCGATCGCGCGCGCAAGGAGAACCTCGTCAACTACGGCTTTCGCCTGCCGTCGGCGCTCGACAATCGGCCGCTGCGGTTCGACGAGTTCGAGAAGCTGCTGCCGCAGACGATCTTCGTCTCGGCGACGCCCGCCGACTACGAGCGCAAGCACTCCGGGCAGGTCGTGGAGCAGGTGGTGCGTCCCACGGGCCTGGTCGATCCGGTGCTCGAAGTGCGGCCCGCGGCGACGCAGGTCGACGACCTGCTGTCCGAGATCAACCTGCGGGTGGAGCGCAACGAGCGCGTGCTCGTCACCACGCTCACCAAGCGCATGGCCGAGGACCTCACCGACTATCTCGGCGAGCACGGCGTCAAGGTCCGCTACCTGCACTCGGACATCGATACCGTCGAGCGGGTCGAGATCATTCGCGACCTGCGCCTCGGCGAATTCGACGTGCTGGTGGGCATCAACCTCCTGCGCGAGGGCCTGGACATCCCGGAGGTTTCGCTCGTCGCGGTGCTCGACGCGGACAAGGAAGGATTCCTGCGCGCGGAGCGCTCGCTCATCCAGACCATCGGACGCGCCGCGCGCCACATCCACGGCATGGCGATCCTGTATGCCGATACGATGACCGACTCGATGAAGGCCGCCATCGGCGAGACGGAGCGCCGCCGCACGAAGCAGGTCGCGTGGAACGCGAAGATGGGCATCACGCCGCGGGGTGTGGAGAAGCGCATCAAGGACATGATCGACGGCGTGTACGACATCGACGAGGAGCGGCGCACGCTCAAGGCCGCGCAGGCGAAGGCGAAGTACGAGGCGATGCCGGAGAAGGACCTCGAGAAGGAGCTGAAGCAGCTCGAGAGGCAGATGCTCGACGCTGCCAAGAACCTCGAGTTCGAGAAGGCCGCCGAGCTGCGCGACCGTCTCTACAAGCTGCGCGAGCAGCTGTTCGGCGTGGCGCTGCCGACCGAGACCTGACGCGTCAGCGCTGGGCGACGCGCGCGGCGCGCTGCTTGGCGAGGTCGATGTCGAGGTATTTGAACCCGAAGCCGAACGCCGAAGGCCAGTAGCCGTCGATCCAGGGGTACAGGAGGACGTTGCTCACGCCGAACGTGTGCAGCATCAGCGGCATGTACGCCTGCGTGACCTCGGACATGCGCCGGACCAGGGCAATGCGCCGCGGGCCATCCGGCGTGCGCAGGAATTCCTCGTACGCGGCGTCGTACTCGGGACGGCGAAAGCGCGACGGATTGGTGTCGTCGGGCGACTTGCTCCACAGCGTCTGCAGGATCTCGTAACCCGAGGGCTCGAGGGAGCGGTAGCCGAGGTTGAACATTGGCAGCCTACCCGCGCGGGCCATGTTCACCAGCTCCGCGAATGTGTGCTGCTCGACCTCCATGCGAATGCCGATCGCGTCCATGTTCTTCTTGAACAGCGTGTCGGCCTCGCGATACCACGACTCGGGCAGCGTGCCGCGGCGCACGACCAGCGGCTTGCCGTCCGGCGTCTCGCGGTAGCCGTCGCCGTTGCGATCCTTGAAGCCGAAGCGATCGAGCAGCGCGCGTGCGCCCGCGGGGTCGTACAGCGAGCGCGCCGGCAGCGAGCGGTCGAACGCAGTCGAGCCCGGCGGAAGCAGCTGATTCGCCGGAAGCGCCTGACCGGCGAAGAGCACGCGGATCATCTCGTCGGTGTTGAAGCCCATCGCGATGGCGCGCCGCAACGCGACCTGCTGCTGGGTGTAACCGCCGACGGTGGGGTCGTTGAGATTGAAGTACGTGAACGTGATCGAGGGCGAGTCTGCGCGCACGTGGCGTATGCCCTTGCGCGCAAGCTCGGCGCGCAGCTTGCCGCCGTCCATGACCTTCTCGACGTCATTGCCGCCGAGCGAGAGGTAGTCGAGGTCGCCCTGCTGGAACGCGAGGATTTGCGGCTGGGACTCCTCGATGATGCTGATCTCGATGCGGCCGATCTGCGGCAGCTTGCGGCCGCGCATCGACGCGACGAGCGCGCGCTGGCTTTCGGCATCGCTTTCGGGAAACGACAGGCCGCGGTAATCGGGATTCGCCTCCAGCACCACACGCGAGGCGCGTCGCCATTCGGCCAGGCGATACGGACCGGTGCCGACGGGATGGGACATGATGTCGTTGCCCGCCGCCTCGACGACCTCGCGCGCGACAGCCATCGACGCCAGGCCCGCGAGGCGCTCCAGCATCGTGTAGTCGACCGAGGTCAAGCGGATCTGCAGCGTGTAACGGTCGAGCGCGCGCAGGCCGCCGATCGGCCGGTCATAGTCCATGCGCCCGCTCTTGGCGCCGTCGACGACCGGGCGCGCGCCTTCGATCAGATCGGTCAGCGCCGGGTCGCCGCCATTGCGCAGCTGCGGATCGAGCGCGCGCTCGATGGAGTACACGTAGTCTTCCGCGACCAGCTCGCGCCGCTTGCCCTTGAAGGCCGGATCGGGCGTGAAATAGATGCCCGGTCGAACCTTGATCGTCCATACCCTGCCGTCGTCGGTGATCGACGGCATCGCGACGGCGGTGTTCGGCACCACCCGCGTCGACAGGTAGTCGAATTGGTACAGCCCCTCGAAGATCTGCTGCGTGACGCGAGTCGAATACAGGTCGGTCCCTTGCTGCGGATCAAGGCTCGAGATGTCCGGCGATGCGACGCGAAGCACCTTCGCCGGATCGGCTGCAATGGCGAGGTGCGCGATGGCGCACAGCATGACGCAGGCGAGCAGGCGGGCGAATGGACGCATGGGCGCACTTTATACTTGAGGCAATGATCAGGGCAACGCGACCCGGGCAGGCCGGGATGGGAGGAGGAACGATGAAGCTCGACAACAAGGTCGCCATCGTAACCGGCGCGGCCAGCGGCATCGGCCACGCGATTGCGATGCGCTATGCCCGCGAAGGCGCGCGCGTGGTCGTCGCGGACCTGCAACAGGACGCCGCCCAGCGCGTGGTGGACGAGATCGCCGACAGCGGCGGCAGCGCGCTCGCCGTGGCGATGGACGTGACCGATGAAGCCGCGGTGAACGCAGGGGTCGCGGCGACGATCGACGCGTATGGTCGCGTCGACGTCCTGGTCAGCAACGCCGGCATCCAGATCGTTCATCCACTCGAGGAGTTCAGCTACGCCGAATGGAAGCGCATGCTGGCGATCCACGCCGATGGCGCATTCCTCACCACCAAGGCGTGCCTGCCGCATATGTACGCGCAGCAGAGCGGCTCGATCATCTACATGGGCTCGGTGCATTCCAAGGAAGCATCGGTCTTCAAGGGGCCGTACGTGGCCGCCAAGCACGCCCTCATCGGGCTGGCACGAACGATCGCCAAGGAAGGGGGCCGCCGCGGCGTGCGCGCCAATGTCATCTGCCCGGGCTTCGTGCGCACGCCGCTCGTCGAGAAGCAGATTGCCGATCAGTCGAAGAAGCTCGGTATTCCCGAACAGGACGTCATCGACAAGGTGATGCTGAAGGATACCGTCGACGGGCAATTCACGACCGTCGACGATGTCGCGGAGGTTGCGCTGCTCTTCGCCGCGTTCCCGACGAACGCCCTCACGGGGCAGTCGTTGATCGTGAGCCACGGCTGGCACATGGAGTGAGCGGCACCCTGGGCGAGCATCGCATCCTGTTCGTTTGCATGGGCAACATCTGCCGATCGCCGACGGCAGAGGTAGTGTTTCGCACACGGGCGGAGCGAGCCGGCCTCGGTGACCGCGTGACCGTCGCCTCGGCCGGCACGGGCGATTGGCACGTCGGGATGCCGCCTGATCCACGCGCGATCGCGCACGCGGCCAAGCGTGGATACGATCTCGCCGCCCTGCGCGCGCGGCAGGTGGTGGCGGACGATTTCGAGCGGTTCGACTGGATCCTCGCAATGGACCAGGTGAACCTTCGCGATCTTCGCGCGCTGCGGCCGCCGTCGTTTGCGGGGCGGCTCGGGCTGTTCCTCGATTTCGTCCCGCATCTCGGGCTTCGCGACGTGCCCGATCCGTACTACGGCGCCGCGCTTCATTTCGAGCGCGTCCTCGATCTCGTCGAGCGGGCCAGCGACGGGCTGATCCTGCAGCTGTTCCCCAGCGGCGCCCTGCGCGCGCCGACGTGAAAAAAAGGGGCTGGTTGTCGCCAGCCCCTTCCTTCGTGCAGCGATGCGCCGGTCACTGCGGCGGCGACATGTCCTTGCGCGTCTCGACCAGCTCCAGCGGCTCGACCGGAATCTCCGGCCGCGGCGGGCGCGTGCGCCGGGGCCGCGGCGTCTCCTCCGCTTGCTCCGGCTGCGACTCGACGCGATGCGTCGTTTCCACCAGCTCGAGATCGGAGCCTGCCGGCAGGGTGAGCGAGATGGGCGGCAATTCGATGTCCTGAGGCGCGACGGATGGCGCCTGCGGTGCTGCCGCGACGGTTGCCGGTGCTTCCTCTGCGTGCTGCGCGGGCTCGTGGCTCGCCTCGCGACGGTCCTCGACTTGTGCTTCGTTGCGGACCGGAGCGCTGTCGGCGGCCGGTGCCTGAGGGGCCGGCGCGGCGAGCGAGTCGTACACCATCACGTGGGTTGTCGGCTCGCTCGGCGCCTCGTCGTTTGCTGCGCTCGACGGCGCCTCGGTGCCTGCGCCGCGCTCGGCGCGATCGCCGCCACGGCCCCTGCGTCCGCGACGGCGGCGCCCGCCTTCGCGCCGCTCTTCCTGGGCTGCGGCCGTCTCTGCGTTGGCTTCGGTCAACGCGCTGGGCGCTTCCGACAGCGTTTCGGCTTGCGGTCGCGGCTCGCGCGGCGGCCGGCCTTGCTGACGCTCGCCGGGCTGGCGCGCGCGGTGCTCGTCTCGACGCGATTCGTCACGACGTGGCTCCTCCCGGTGAGACTCGTCGCGACGTGATTCATCACCATGTGACTCGTCGCGACGTGACTCACCACCACGTGACTCGTCGTGACGTGACTCACCACGTGATTCGTCACGACGTGGTTCGTCACGACGTGGTTCGTTACCACGTGATTCGTTACCACGTGATTCGTTACCACGTGATTCGTCACGACGTGATTCGTCGCGACGTGATTCGTCGCGACGTGATTCGTCGCGACGCGACTCGCGTGCCTCTTCGCGCCGCGGCTCTTCGCGGCGTTGCTCGTCGCGACGTTGCTCGTTGCGGCGAGGCGCTCGTGGTTCACCGCGTCGCTCGTCCTTGCGCTCCGGCTTGCGAGCGTCGCGGCGGGCATCGCCGCGACTTTCCTCGCGTCGCTCGCCGCCGTGGGCCCGCGCGCTTCCGTCTCGCGCGCCCGAGCCGCGACCGTCACGTCGCTCTCCGCGACGCTCGTCGCGACGATGGCCTTCGCGACGCCCGTCGCCTCGGCCGCGCGTCTCTTCGCGCGCACGCGCTTCGCGCACGGGCGCTTCACGAGGCCCGGTCGCCGCGCTCGGCTCGGCGCCTTCGGTACGCGGCTTGAACCAGCTCAGCATGCGCGACAGCCAGGACTCGGGCCCGGCGTTCGTGTAGGCCGGTCGCTGCTCCGCCTGCGTCGTGGCCGGCCGTTCGACCGGCATCGGTGCAGGTTGCGCCGGGGTGATGCCCTTGACCACGGCTTCCTGGCGCGGCTCCCGCGCTTCCTCGCGCAGCATGCCCGGCGCGGCGGTCTCGGCCGGTTGCTCGACCATCTGGAACGACACGGGCAGCGGCTCGCTGTGATTGAGATCGTCGTGTCGCAGGCGCTCGATCGTGTAGTTCGGTGTCTCGAGATGGCGGTTCGGAACAAGCAGCACGTTGACCTTGAACCGCGACTCGATCGACAGCACGTCGCTGCGCTTTTCGTTCAGCAGGAACGTCGCCACGTCGACCGGGACCTGTGCCACCACCTGGGCGGTGTTGTCCTTCATCGCCTCTTCCTGGACGATGCGCAGGATATGCAGGGCGGTGGACTCGGTGCCGCGGATGTGTCCGATGCCGTGGCAGCGCGGGCACGGTATGTACGCCGACTCGGCGAGCGCGGGACGCAGGCGCTGGCGCGAGAGCTCCATCAGCCCGAAGCGCGAGATCTTCCCCAGTTGCACGCGTGCCCGATCGTACTTGAGCGCGTCGCGCAATCGGTTCTCCACCTCGCGCTGGTTCTTGGCGCTCTCCATGTCGATGAAGTCGATCACGATGAGCCCGCCCAGGTCGCGCAGTCGCAGCTGGCGTGCGATCTCGTCGGCCGCCTCGAGGTTCGTGTTGAACGCGGTGGTCTCGATGTCGCCGCCTTTGGTCGCGCGCGCCGAGTTCACGTCGACGGCGACCAGCGCCTCCGTGTGATCGATCACGATCGCGCCGCCCGACGGCAGCGGAACCTGCCTGCCGTACGCGGTCTCGATCTGGTGCTCGATCTGGAACCGCGAGAACAGCGGGACGTCGTCCTTGTACAGCTTGACGCGCGATACGTTGCCGGGCATCACGTGGCCCATGAACTGCTGGGCCTGCTCGTGCACCGCTTCGGTGTCGATGAGGATCTCGCCGATGTCCGGCTGGAAGTAGTCGCGGATCGCGCGGATGACGAGGCTCGATTCCTGGTAGATCAGGTACGCGCCCGACTGCAGCTTGGCGGCGTCCTCGATGGCGCGCCACAACTGCAGAAGATAGTTCAGGTCCCATTGGAGCTCTTCGGGACTCCGGCCGATACCGGCGGTGCGCGCGATGACGCTCATGCCGCCCGGCACTTCGAGTGAGGAGATCGCCTCCCGCAGCTCGTTGCGCTCTTCGCCTTCCACGCGTCGCGACACGCCGCCGCCGCGCGGATTGTTCGGCATCAGCACCAGGTAGCGGCCGGCCAGCGAGATGTAGGTGGTGAGCGCGGCACCCTTGTTGCCGCGCTCGTCCTTGTCGACCTGGACGATCAGCTCCTGGCCTTCGCGCAGCTGGTCCTGGATGCGCCCGCGGCTCTCGCCTTCGTCGTCCGCCTCGGCATTGCCGCCGCGGCGCGACTTCAGGTACTGGCGCGAGATTTCCTTGAACGGCAGGAAGCCGTGCCGCTCCGTGCCGTAGTCGACGAAGCACGCTTCGAGCGACGGCTCGACGCGCGTGATGATCGCCTTGTAGATGTTGCTCTTGCGTTGCTCCTTGGATGCGGATTCGATGTCGAGGTCGATGAGCTTCTGGCCATCGACGATGGCCACCCTCAGCTCCTCGGCCTGGGTGGCGTTGAACAACATGCGCTTCATGGGCTTTCCCCGGCGCAGAGGCCGCGGGCAAGCGGGCGGTGCAGCGGCGGGCGCGGCGGCCATCGCGGCCGATACGCGCCCTGGCGTTCGCTACGCGGCGCTACCGCGCGAAGACGGGAATGCTGCCGGCCGTAGCCGGCAATTGGCGAGAGGGGAGCGCTGGTGCAGGGTCATGATACGGCCCCGACACCGGTCGGGGCATTGGCTCTCGTCGTGTGCGTGCAGTCTTCTTGTTCGCGGACAAGCGTTGTCGTCACGGTGCGGCCGGCGCGCCAAACGCGCCACGTTGTGCAAGACCGGGACCGGAACGAAATATTCGCTTCAGGCGCCGCGCAGCGCGCCGCGTCGAACCGGCCGTTGCCGGGTGCGGAGGCTGCGCTCTTCCTTTAACATCGCTACTCTTCTTCGGGATCTCCCGGCCGGTGAGCGACTTAACCGGCAGTCCCGCGCCATGCGGGACCCGCACACCCGGCCCAACCAGTGGTTGGATCGGCGAAGGCGGCCGTCATACGGGCGGCCCTCCCGGGGTGGTTCCGCATAAGTATAAACGAATGAATGGCTTGAGCAAGGACGCGGTCAGCTGGATCACGGTGGACGAGACCGCCGAGGGCCAGCGGATCGACAACTTCCTCTGCCGCATCCTCAAGGGCGTGCCCAAGAGCCACGTCTACCGCATCCTGCGCAGCGGCGAAGTGCGGGTCAACAAAGGCCGCGCCGGCCCCGAGCGGCGCCTCGCCGCGGGCGACGTGTTGCGACTGCCGCCGCTTCGGACCGCGGATCGCGCCGGTGCGGCCATGGGTGCGGCGAGGCCGGTGCGGCCGTTCCGCATCGCGATCCTGCACGAAGACGACGCCCTGCTGGTGGTCGACAAGCCGCCGGGTGTCGCGGTTCACGGCGGGTCCGGCATCGCGCTCGGGCTGATCGAGCAGTTGCGCGCGGCCCGCCCCCAGGCGCGCTTCCTCGAGCTCGCGCATCGGCTGGATCGCGATACGTCGGGCGTGTTGGTCATCGCCAAGACCCGCGCCGCGCTGCTCGCACTTCACGCGGCCTTGCGCGACGGCGAGGTCGACAAGCGCTACCAGGTGCTGGTGCGCGGCCGCTGGCGCGACGCGCTGCGCGTGGTGCGCGCGCCGCTGCACAAGTACTCGACCGTCGCCGGCGAGCGGCGCGTGCGCGTCGATGAAACGGGGCGCGCCTCGGAGACCGCCTTTCGGCGCTTGCGGACCTGGCCGACGCACGACCCGCCGCTTGCGCTGCTCGAGGCGGAGCTCATGACCGGGCGCACGCATCAGATACGCGTGCACCTGGCGCACATCGGCTTCGCGCTCGCGGGTGACGACAAGTACGGCGATTTCGCCTGGAACAAGGCTTTGCACGCCGAAGGACTGCGGCGCATGTTCCTGCACGCGCATCGATTGGTATTCCGGCACCCGATCGGAGGAGACGAGCTCGTGCTGGAATCGCCGTTGCCCGCGGATCTCACGGGCTTTCTCGCGCGCATTGATGCGGCGAGCACCGCGCCATGACCGAGCGCCGGTTCGATCTCGTGGTGTTCGACTGGGACGGCACGCTCGCCGACTCCACGTCCATCATCGCAGCCGCGCTGCAGGGCGCGTGCCGCGACCTCGGCTGCAAGGTGCCCGATGAGGAGGCGGCCCGCTACGTGATCGGCCTCGGCCTCATCGACGCACTGCGGCACGTCGCGCCGTCATTGGATGCGGAGGACTATCCGCGGCTGTCCGCGCGCTATCGCGAGCACTATTTCGCGCGCGAGGCCGAGATACCGCTGTTCGACGGCGCGCGCGATTTACTCGCCGACTTGCGCGCGCGCGGACATCGCATCGCGGTCGCGACGGGCAAGTCGCGCGTGGGACTCGACCGTGCGCTGGCATATCACCGCCTCACCGAAGCGTTCGACGCGACGCGATGCGCCGACGAAGGCATGCCCAAGCCCCATCCGGACATGCTGCACCATCTCATGCGCGCGACCGCCACACCGGCATCGGCCACGGTGATGATCGGAGACACGACGCATGACCTGTTGATGGCATCGAACGCGGGCGTCGCGGCGATAGCGGTGACGCATGGGGCGCATGCGGCGGAGCGATTGGCGGAGCATCCAACCCTCGGCGTTGC